>NZ_CAAKOQ010000049.1:50570-54592 GCF_901212675.1 Olsenella uli | reverse complement strand
CCTGCCGCCCATGTCGCGCATCGTCGGCGTCAACAACGTCTTGGCACGCAACAGCTAGAACTTGCTCGGCGCGCCGTCCTCGTTGAGCAGGCTGCCGGCGTTGTCGCGCAGCTCGGCGATGACCTCGGGGATGTCCTCGCGCTCGTAGCTCGACGTCTGGTACAGGTAGTTGAGCCAGTTGCGATACAGCAGGTTGGCGTGCGCACGCCAGGTGAAGATGGGCTGCTTCTCGGGGTTGTCATCCGGGAAGTAGTTCACCGGCAGCTGGATGGGCAGCCCGGCGTGGAAGTCGCGCCAGTACTCCTGCGCCAGCGTGTCGCGGCCATACTCGAAGTGCCCCAGCACGTAGACCTCGCGGAAGTCGTGCGTGGCGATGAGCGCCGGGCCGGTCTCGAACCCGCGCGAGAGAACCTGCAGCGTGGGGTCGGCGTCGACCTGGTTGGCGTCGGGCGCGGCGTGCCGGCTGTGCGGCATGTTGTGCACCTCGTCGAAGCCGTTGGTGAGAAAGTTGTACTCGTCGCACAGGCGCTGCGGGAAGATGCCGAACAGCTTGCTGCCCAAGAGGCGCTTGCGGATGCCATGCAGGTGGTAAAGGCCGGCAAACGCACCCCAGCACAGGAACATCGTCGAGAGCACGTGGGTCTTGGCCCAGTCCATGATCTCCACGAGCTCGTCCCAGTAGTCAACGTCCTCGAATGGCATCTGCTCCACCGGCGCGCCCGTGATGATGAGACCGTCGTACACGTTGTCGCGCAGGGACTCGAACGTGTCGTAGAACTTCACGAGGTGGTCGGCGGCGTGCGTGGCCTCGTGGGTCGAGACGCGCATGAAGTCGACACTGACCTGCAGCGGGCTCTTGGAGATGAGGCGCAGGATCTGCGTCTCGGTCTCGACCTTGGTGGGCATGAGGTTGAGCAGCGCCACGTTGAGCGGGCGAATCTGCTGCTTTCTGGCCACGTCCTCCTCGAGCGCATAGATGCGCTCCTGCTGGAGGATTTCCTTGGCCGGCAGGCCGTCGGGGATGTTGATGGGCATTGCAGTGGGACCCTTCTTGGCGCCGCGCGCGGCGGATGGAACCCCGCGGGTGCCGACGCGCCGGACGGTCTGCCGCCGGCAACGAGCTGACAGGGCAGTATGGTAGCGCAGCCGGAGAGGAGCGAGACGACGCTTTCGGGCGAGCGGTCGGTGGTACGGGGCTGGCGCGCGGTGGCTGGCAAGTGCGGAGCTGGGGCGTGCGGCGGGGCGAGAAGCACGCGACCCAAAACTACTTGCGTGCACCCGGGCCGCCGCCCCCGGTTGGCGCGATAATGGCGCAGGCAGACAAGACGAAGGGAGACCCCATGAACGAGGTCGTGCAGGCGCTCGAGACGCGCCGGAGCTGCAGGAAGTTCGAGAACCGCCAGGTGGAGCCCGAAAAGCTCGAGCAGATCGTCGAGACGGGCCTCTGGGCCGCGAGTGGCATGGGCCAGCAGGCCACGCACCTCGTCGTGGTGCAGGACCCGGCCGACATCGCCACGCTGATCCGCATGAACGCCCAGATCATGGGCACGAGCGGCGACCCGTTCTACGGCGCGCCCACCGTGGTGGTCGTGCTCTCCGACCCCGCGCGCGGCACCTGCGTGGAGGATGGCTCGCTCGTCATCGGCAACCTCATGAACGCGGCGCACGCACTGGGCGTGGCCTCGTGCTGGATTCACCGCGCCTACGAGGAGTTCGAGAGCGACGAGGGCAAGAAGCTGCTGGCCAAGTGGGGTGTCGAGGGTACGTGGCGCGGCGTTGGCCACTGCATCCTGGGCTACGCCGCGCCTGACGGGGAGGCCGCCACAAAGCCTCGCAAGGAGGGCCGCGTCACGTTCGTGAGGTAGTGGGGGCAGCGGCGGTCCCGCTGCGCGGGTGCGGTCGTTCGTGCACCGGCTCCCGCCGCAGCCGCCCGCCGCGGCCACTCCGCCGCGCACCACCCCGCCAAAACTTGCAACCCACCCAGGAGGCACCATGCCCAAGCTTGCCAGCTACTACCTGCCCGGCCTCTACGTCGAGGACCACGCCGTCGACGTGCCGCTCGACTGGCGCGGCCACGAGCCCGCGCAGCTCGCGGCCGACGGCCTGCCGGACAGCGAGCGCATCCAGCTCTTCTACCGCACCGTCTGCACGCCCGAGAACGTCGGCCGTGACCTGCCGTTCCTCGTGTTTCTGCAGGGTGGCCCCGGCGGGGCTGGCCCGCGGCCGCTCTCGCCCACCTCGGATGGCTGGATCGAGGAGGCCACCAGGCACTTCCGCGTGGTGCTACCCGACCAGCGCGGCACCGGCCGCAGCAGCCACGTGAGCCGCCACGCCCTCGAGGCCCGCGGCGACGCCCGCTCCCAGGCCGAGTTCCTCAAGCGCTTCCTCGCGCCCTCGATCGTGCGCGACTTCGAGTACCTGCGCCTCACCGAGTTTGCCGGCCGCCCCTGGACCACGCTGGGCCAGAGCTACGGCGGCTGGCTCACCCTCACCTACCTGAGCTTTTATCCCGCAGGCATCGCCGCGAGCCTCACCTGCGGGGCCATTCCGCACCTGCCGGCCAGCGCCGACGAGGTCTACGCGCACACGTTTCCGCGCATGGCTGCCAAGACGCGCGCCTACTACGAGCGCTATCCCGAGGACGCAGAGCGCGTGGCCGCCGTCGCCGACCACCTCGCCGCGGGCGACGTGCGCCTGCCCGACGGCAGCCCGCTCACGCCGCGCCGCCTCCAGCAGCTGGGTCAGGGCCTTGGCATGAAGCCGGCGCCCGAGCGCCTGCACAACCTGTTCGACACGGCCTTCGAGGCGGGCGCGGGCACGCTCGCAGCCGCCGGCGCAAAGCCGCAGCTCACGGATGGGTTCCTCATGGGCGCGCTGCAGAGCCTCACCACGGCCGGCGACCCGCTCTACTGGGTGCTGCAGGAGCTCATCTACGCCGACGGCACGCTTGAGCAGCCGATTCGCTGGTCAGCCGCGCGCGAGTACGCGAGCCGCCCCGAATTCTCGGCCGACGCGCGCCCGCTCATGCTCGTGGCCGAGGCCTGCCTGCCGTGGATGTTCGAGGACGACCCGCTGCTCGTGCCCTTCAAGCCGACGATGGACCTGCTCATGGAGGACACCAAGTTCGACCGGCTGTACGACCCGGCCCGGCTGGCCGCCAACGAGGTGCCGCTGCAGGCGGCCGTCTACTTCGACGACGCCTACGTCGACTCCGGGCTGCAGCTCGACACGCTCTCGCGGATGCCGCACACACACGCCTGGGTCACCAACGAGTTCGAGCACGACGGCCTGCACGGCAGCGCCGTCTTCAAGCGCCTCTTCGAGGAGGCCAAGAACCGCGGAGACCTCGAGCGGGCCCTGCGCTCGTAAGTGGGTCATTTGGGGACGTGTTCGTTTTGCACAGTGCCGCGCGGGGGAGGCTGTACCCGCGCGGCCGCACGACGGCGCCACCCGCTCTGTCTTGTCCACATCCCACCGGCTCATCCAGACCATAGTCTCACCCTATAGCTGGCGATCGCAAATTACTCCTGGGTTTGTAGGTTTTTGTTTCAGCCCGCACGCAGAGCCCTGCTATACTCGCAACCACCATGATTGAACTGACGAACATATCAAAGGTCTTCTCAACGTCGTCCGGGAGCTTCACCGCCCTCGACGACGTCTCGCTGACCATCGGCTCCGGCGAGGTCTTCGGCATCATCGGCGAGTCCGGCGCTGGCAAGTCCACCCTCGTGCGCTGCATCAACCTGCTCGAGCGCCCCACCTCCGGCACCGTTTCCATCGACGGCCGTGACGTCACACGCCTCACCGGCCGCGACCTGCGCGAGCTCCGCGCCGACGTGGGCATGATCTTCCAGGGCTTCAGCCTGTTCCAGCAGCGCACCGTGCTCGACAACGTCATCTTCCCCTCCACGCTCGCCAGCGCCGGCAACCGCGTCTCGCGCGCCGAGGCCGCCGAGCGGGCGCGCCACCTGCTCAAGCTCGTGGGCCTCGAAGGCAAGGAGGGTTCCTACCCCTCGCAGCTT
>NZ_CAAKOQ010000049.1:30825-50560 GCF_901212675.1 Olsenella uli | reverse complement strand
GACCGACAACGGGCCCGGCTACCGCAGCCGCCTCTTCAACGAGTCCCTGGAGGCCCGCGGCGCCGGGCACAAGCACACGAGGCCGTTCAGCCCCTGGCAGAACGGCAGGGTCGAGCGCATGGACGGGACGCTCGCGCAGGAGTGGCGGTACGCGCGGGCGTGGGAGTGCGATGCCTCCAGGGCGGAGGCCCTGGAGGCCCACATGGACCACTACGATTGGGACAGGCCGCACGGCGCCTGCGGGGCCTGCCGCCGGTGTCGCGCATAGTTGGCGTAAACAATGTCATGGCACACAGTAGCCTGGGCATACGCAGCTTGGAGAGCAGGGGCGCACGAGACTGGGGACGACGAATGGGCAGGTAGGACGCTACCCACCCCCGTTTTCATGCGGTTGGAACGTTCTTACGAAGTGGTATACCTATCTGTAAGTAAGGAGTTCCGACATGGTGAGAGTTCACGGGAACGCGCTGAAGCAAGGGCTGACCAAGGAGGAGGTGGCGTACGCATGGGAGAACCCAATCAGGTGCCGGCAGAGGAACGGCACGGACGACCCTCCGCTCTGGATTTCGGTCGGTTCGCTGCCTGACGGCAGGTTCGCGGAGCTGATTGGGTTCATGGACATGGACGGGGCGTGGTGCGTGTTCCACGCGTTCGTGCCGCCGACGAAGAAGTTCAAGCGCGAGCTGGGATGGAGGTAGAGATGAACGGTATCGTTGCCGAGAACGGCATGCTGGTGACAGACGAGATGATTGCGGGCTGGGAAACCGCACTGGAGCGCGATGAGTGGCCTTCTGGATGGGAGAATGTGGGTGAGGTCTACGAGGGTCGCCTGCCCAGCTCAATGGCCGATTCGGTGACGCTGTCGGTGAAGATTCCAACCCCCATGAAGCGGGTCATCGACAGCGAGGCCAGGAACGAGGGGAAGACCACGAGCGCGTACGTGCGCGGGGTGCTGGCCGATTCGCTCATGGCTATTGCATAGCTTGACAGCTTGGCTCAAAAAGCATGGAGTGGGGGATTCGCAACGGGAATCCGATTGCGTAGATGACGCGGCGGTCGAGCAGAAAACCAGACTGGGAAGAGGGGTTAAGAGTCGCACGGCCCTTAACCCCTTTCCTTGCCCGAAACGCTGGAAAAATGCACTCCGAAGGGGCTCCGGACTCCAAACCGGACACTAGTGGAGTGTCCAACATTTCGTCCGTGCCCCCGCGCCGAGTAGCCGAGGCACTGCCGGCAGAAGAACCGAGGTAGACGACCTGCTGTTTTCCGGGCTACTCGACGGGTGCGTCCAGAACTTCATTATTCGTGTTCAGTTTCCCTGTGGACCTCCGAGAAGGCCCCCGGGGGGGCCGGAGGGTCCGAAAGCGCGCGAAAGGCGCACGCCAGGGCCCTTGGGCCCCGCCGTGCGCCTAAAATAACGCCGTCGCAGCTGCGGCCTAGAGGTGGTACGCCTCAACCGCGTTATTGTAGAAAACGTCCCTGAGCTCGTCCTGGGTGAAGACGTCGGACTCGGTGATGTAGGTGTAAAGGTCCGCGTATTTGAACTTGGTCATGACGCAGGGCGCGTCAGTGCCCCAGACGATCTTCTTGGTGCCGAGCACGCGCTTGGCCAGCGCGATGTAGTCGAGCGCCGTCGGGTAGGGGTAGGCCTCGGGGGCCACGTTCCACGGTAGGGCTGAGAGGTCGACCCAGACGTTGTCGTGGGCCAGATATGGCAACGCGCACTCCAAGTTGTGGCGGTCGGAGAGCGAAGGCGCCAGCAAGTGGCAGACGACGATGTTGAGGTCGGGGAAGCGCTCGGCGAGACGGGCAACCGCCTCGGGCTGGCAGCTCGACATGGAAGGGCTGCCGATGTCGAGCACGAGGGTGGCGTCCTCGACCTGCGCGATCTTCTCGTAAAGCGGCATCATGACCGGACCGTCGAGGGAGAAGTCCGCATGGTAACCGGACAGCCCGCCGCCCACGGAGACCTCGAACTTGAAGACCTTGGCGCCGAGCTCGCCGATGAAGCGGTCGAGAATCTGCTGCGCGCAGCGGCAGAACGGGTCGAGCATGACGGCGGCCTTGAAGCGGTCGGGGTACTTGGCCGCGACCTCCATGGCATACTCGTTCTGCAGGCCGTAGAGGACACCCTGGAGAAGGATGGCCTGCTCGATGCCGTTCTCGTCCATGACGCGGAGCAGGGTCTCGCCGAGGAACTCCTTGTCGCCGTAGCCCTCGGGGATAATGCGGAACTCCTCGCCCGTCGCCCAGCGGCAGTTGCCGTTGCCGAGCGGGCGCAACTCACCAGCCTTTCCCATAGAGCCGATGTGGTCGAAGATGTGCGCGTGCCCGTCGACCATTTTCATGGTGCTCTCCAATCGCAGTACCTACTTGTGTATGTGCCACCGCGCGAGGGCGCGGCTCGTGCCAGGTCGTGCGCCTAGGCCTCCTGCTCTGCGTGCTCCATCTCTTCCTCAGTGACGTCGTTAAAGGGAACGAACAAGGCAAAGAGGAAGGCAAGGCCGAACGAGGCGCCCAGCGATACTACAAAGGGGACAAACGCGTGGTTCATGAACACCGGCAGCGTGGTGAGGGCCGGAAGGGCGAAGGAGGTGCCGGCGCACCCAAAGAACCCCGCGATTGCGCTGCCGATGCCGCCCGCCACGCAGGCGCACACCATGGGGGCCTTGAGACGCAGGTTCACGCCGTACATGGCGGGCTCGGTGATTCCCAGGAGCGTGGTCAGCGACGCCGAGACCGCCTGGGAGCGGAACTTCTTGTTCTTGGTGCGCAACGCGATGGCAAGGGCCGCCCCGCCCTGTGCAAAGATCGCACCGCCGAACAAGGCCATGATGGTGTCGGCACCCGTCACCGCGATGTTGTTGAGGGCGATGGTGAACAGTGCCCAGTGCAGGCCCAGGATGACCAGGAACGGCTGGAAGGCGCCAACGAGGACGCCCGCAACAAGCGGGGACAGCCCGTAGACCCACTCGTAACCAGCGGCGAGCCACCCGCCCACGACATTGCTCAGCGGACCAAAGACGGCAAGCGTGAGCGGGACGACCACGATGACGCAGAAAGGTGGCGTGAACAACCCGCGAAACGTCTCGGGAATGAGCTTGTAGCAGGCCTTCTGAACCCAGCTCGTGGCATATATGGCCAAAAGGATCGGGATGACCGAGGAAGAATAGGTGACCTTGGAGAGCTCGAAGCCAAAGAACAGAACGGGCTCGTCGCCGGCCATGACCGCGGCAATCGACGGGTAGAGCAGGATGCAGCCAATCAGCATGCCCGTGACCATGTCGACCCCAAAGCGCTTGGAGGCGGTATAGGCGAGGAATACCGGAATGAAGTAGAACAGGGCGTCGGCCATGGCGTTCAGGATCGCATAGGTGCTCGAGTCGGTGGTAACCACCCCGGCAACCTTCAGGAGCTCGAGGATGCCCTTGAGGATTCCCGTGGAGACGAGCAGGTTGATGATGGGCAAAAAGAACGAGGACAGCAAATCGATGACCGCGTTGACGGCCCTTTGGAACACGTTCTGCTGCGCCTTAGCTCCGGCGACGTTAGACATGGCACTCCCCTTCTGCTACGTCGGCAAATTCCTTGGCGAGCGCGGCCTCGCGCTCGCCAACCCTTACGGCCGGCAGGCGCACGACGTCTGTCATGCCCCTCCCCCGCAGGCCATGAACGTGCTTCATTGCGGGCATGAACGACGTGGTCGCGGAGTATATGCCCATGAGCTCGCAGACCTTCTTGTAGATGCGCGCGACCTTCGCAAAGTACTACACGCGCCCGAGCTGTGCACCCATGCGGCACACAGCTCGGGCGACATGTTTGAGATGGCGACGATAACGCCGGTACCCCAGCCATCACGACGGGGACGGGGTTGTTGTCGAACCCGATGAAGACCTTGAAGCCGGGGCGCACCCCAGACATGGAGGCGACGCTACTACGCCAGCAACTCCGCTATGGCAGCCTCGTCGGCTTCGGTGGCCTGGATGGCCGGTTCGAAGACCTTCGTGGAGATGGGCAGGCCATTGACCTTCACGGCAGCCTTGATGGCCGAGACGAACAGGTCGCACACGTCATAGACGGCCATGAGCTTGGAGATGCGCTCGGCGCACGACACGGCGGTGGCAAAGTCGCCGGCCTGGTAGGCGGCGTGCATCTTGGCAAACAGCTCGGGCTCCACGTTCGTGAGGCCGCACACAACGCCGTTGCCACCGCTCACGCGGTTGACCAGGTAGTACTCGTCAAAGCCGGAGAACACGGAGAACTCGGGGTTCACGGCACGCGCGGCGTGAATGACCTTGCGCGTGTGGCTGATCGTGTCCACGGTGTCCTTAATGCCACAGATGTTGGGGTACTTGGAGGCGAGGGAGGCAACGAGCTCGGGCGTGAGGTCGGTGCCGGTACGCGCCGGGAAGTTGTAGAGAATGACCGGGAGCTTCGTGGCCTCGGCGATGCCGCCGAAGTACTTCTCGGCCGTGGGAGCGCTCGGGCCAAAATAGTACGGGGACACGGCGAGCACCGCGTCCACACCTGCCTTCTCGGCATAGCGCGTGAGCTCCAGGACGTTGGCGTAGTTCGTGTCGCCCACGCCGATGAAGACCTTCATGCGGCCGCCCACGCGCTTCGCGACAAAGTCGCACACTGCCTTCTTGTCCTCGAGCGAGACGCTGTAGAACTCGCCGATGCTGCCAAAGATCAGAACACCGTCGAGACCGGCGTCGGCAAGGTGATCAAGGTGCTTGCCCCACGAATCGAAATCGATGTTGCCCTCATCATCGGTAATGGTGATGGACGGACAGAATATACCCTCGAACATCATGCAACCCTTTTTTCTGGTTTTCTGGGGGCGAAGGCTATCTCTGCTGCCCCAGTACTACATTCCAAAATAGACCCGGGGACGAGCGTACGAAACGCCGGCCCCACGAACAACTACCAGCTCTAACCAGGCCCTTAGTCTATCTTCTCGCTCTCGTAGACGACGCCCTTCTGCAGGATGACGTTAGCATACTGGGCGCGCTCGCTCGTGGCGATCACGACGTAGGCCTTCTTGGCCTCGTCGTAGAACGGGAAGCGGTCAATGGTGCCGATGACGCCCGCGCCACGCTCGTCGACCTTGGCGACGAGGTCCTTGTAGGTGTCCCAAATCGGGGTTTCGCAGTCGTCACCGGGGACGACGTCCATGAGCGTGACCGGCTTCTCGACGTACTGGTCGAGCGGGACGAGCTTGAGGATGGCCTCGAGAATCTCAGGAACGCCATGGCCGTCACAGCGAACGAGCTTGGAGTCCTTAGCAATGGAGGCTGCCGGGAAGTTGCCGTCAGCGATCACGAGCGTGTCACCATGTCCCATCTCGCACAGAATCGAGAGAAGCTCTGGAGGCAGGACCGGAGAAATACCCTTCAGCATGATGTGCTCCCTTTCTAAAACGGATGGTGAAAATGGCCCGGGCGCCGAGGGGCGTCCGGGCCAGGCGGTCGCCTAGAACCTGAGACCGTACGCGCGCACGGCGTTGTTCATGAAGAAGTCCTCGTCGTCGCCAAAGGCGTCACGCAGCGTCTGGAAGTGCTCGTCGAAGGAGCTGTAGAGCTTCACGACGGGCCAGTTGGAGGCGTACAGCAGCTTCTTGGGATCGAACGTGTCGCGCGTGAACTTGAGCAGCTCGGAGACGAACTGCTTGTCGGCCGTGGCGAAGCCAGAGACCTTCACGTAGAGGTTCGGCAGGGTCGCGAACTTCTTCATGACCGCGCACCACTCCGGCGTGAGCGCCTCGACATTGCCGAGGTGGTTCAGGATGACAGTTTCCTCGGGTGCCTGGGCGAATGCCTCGTAGGCGTCCTCGAGCTCGTTCACGCGGTTGCAGGACTCAAACGGCAGGCCCTTGGCGGCCAGCGTGTGAAGGCCCTCGACGAACGTGGGTTCGAGGCAGCGACCCTTGGGCTCGGAGTCGATGTGGAGCGGCTCGCGGATGCCGGCGGCAAACGCCGGGATGCGCATCCAGGGCGAGACGTCGCTTCGAAGCATGCACGCGAGCATCTTGGGATGGGCGGCCTTGAGGTCGTAGGCAATCTTGTCCTCGGCCTCGTGGTCGGCGCAGTCCACCTCGACGTACACGCCACCGACGAACTCCACGCCGGCCTGACGGGCATACTCGGCCACGAGGTCGGGCACCGTGTAGGTGTTCGTGATGGTGCCGTCGGTGCCGTCAAGCCACGGGAGCTCCTGCGTATCGAGGTTCCACACGTGGAAGTGGGAATCAACAACCTTGAGATCAGACATGATGCTTACTCCCTCTCAAAACCGATCTTGGAGCCCGCGAAGCCGTACCAGGCGCAGTAGGCAAGGCAGGGAACGGTGACGAGCATGGCGATCGGCAGGCCGCAGGCGTCGCCGATGGCGCTGACGATGACCGGGATGATGGCGCCGCCCACGATGGACATCGTGATGATGGACGAACCCGTCTTGGTCTCGTTGCCGCTCATGCCACGCAGCGACAGCGAGAAGATCGTCGGATAGCCGATGGACATGAACAGGTATGCGATGACGAAGGCGGCGACAGACACGACGCCGAGGTTCAGGAAGACCAGGAAGAAGCAGATGGCAGCACCCGACATATAGATGCCGAGCAGCTTGCCCGGGTCCTTCTTGGCCAAAAGCGGCGTGGAGCCAAAGCGGCCGATGGTGAACAGCAGCGACAGGGCGCTCACGAGACCCGTAGCCAGGCTCATCTCAAGACCGGCAACCTTGGTTGCATAGGTCGCGAACAGGGAGAAGCCAACCGTCTGAATGCCCACGTAGAAGAACTCGGCGAGCACGCCAAGCTTGAAGTAGGGCTTCTTGAGGGCACCACCCTTTGCGGCCTTCTCGGAACCCGCCTCCTCGATGTCGCTCGGCGGCGTGGGCAGCTTCACGAACACGAACACGGCAGTCATGATGGCAAGCGCGATGGCGATGACGATGTAGATGCCACGGGTGCTGCCAAGGAAGGCGGCCTTGGCCTCAGCGAAGCCCGGCTGGCCAACGGCGACCGTCGTGCTCAGAATCTGGGCCATGATGAGCGGTCCGACGATGGAGCCAACGCCGTTGAAGGACTGGGCGAGGTTCAGTCGCATGGACTCGTGCTTCTCGTCACCGAGCTTGGTGATGTAGGGGTTGCAGTTGGCCTCGAGCGTGGTGGCGCCAGCGGCGACGACGAACGTGGAGACGAGGAACAGGCCGAACGAGGCGGCGTTGGTGGCGGGCACCGTGATGATGGAGCCAATCACGAACAGGGCAAGGCCGGCGATGACGCCTCCCTTGTAGCCATACTTCTTGGCAATCGCGCCGGCCGGAATGGCCATGACGAAGTAAGCGCCGTAGTAGGCGACCTGCATGAGCGAGGTCTGGGTCGTCGTCAACTCGAGGTAGTTCGCGAGCGGGGCGTTCAGCGCGCTGACCAGGTTCATGGCCAGGCCCCAGACGAAGAACAGCGACGTCACGAGGACGATGGCAACGGTGGCCGCAGCTCCCTTGGTGCTTGTCTTCTTGGTGGAATCAGACATTCGAAGCTCCCCTTCTCAAACCGCCGTCTAGTCAAGCGCGCGGTCGAGGTTGACGTAACCGCCGTCGACGTTGCACCACTGGCCGGTGGTGTGGCTGGAGCGGTCGGAGAGCAGGAAGCACGCAGTGTCCGCGATCTCCTCGGTGGAGGTCATGCGGTGCTCCAGCGGGATGCGGTCCGTGATGAGGGAGAGGCGCTTCTGCTGGGCCTCCTCGTCACCGAAGGTCTTGATCCAGTTGGCGTACAGCGGCGTCCAGGCCTCGGCGACGACGATGGCATTGACGCGCACGGAGTCGTGGACGAGGGCGGCGGCCCACTCGCGGGTGAGGCCGAGGATAGCGCCCTTGGCGGCGGCGTAAGCCGTCGTCTTGCCCTGGCCGGTGAGGGCGACCTTGGAGGCGATGTTCACAATCGCGCCCTTGCTCTCCTTGAGGTAGGGGCAGGTGACGTGAACGAGCTCGAAGTAGTGCGTGAGGTTGCCGTGAATGGACTTCTCGAAGTCCTGCCAGCTCGTGGTCTCGAGGTCGAGGTTGTCGTTGCGACCGGCGTTGTTCACGACACCGTCGATGTGGCCGTACTTCTTGTAGACGTCCTCGACGATGGGCTTGATTTCGTCGGTGTTGTTGAGGTCGATGTAGTAGGTCTCGAACGTGTCGGTGATCTCGGAGATCTCGGCACGGAACTCGTCCTCGACACCGTCCTTGCGGTTCAGGACCACGGGAATGGCGCCCTCACGAGCGAGCTGAAGGGCGATGCCCTTGCCGATGCCCTTGAAGCCGCCGGTGACGAAAACGACCTTGCCCTCGAGATGCAGATCCATGATGTACTCCCTTTCCTGTTCCGGGTGTCTCGCCCCCGGGTTTGCCGATAGCGCGATCGGAAGTCGCGCCGTATCCATCACGCGGATGGCTCCGCGGTGATTCCTTGCGCCTGACGCCGGATGCCAGGCCTCACAGCCCTCGCCCGAGACCCGTCCCATGAGGGGCGACGTGAATCCCAGGACCTTGGAGAGCGTCCGCTACATGTAGTTGCAGAGGTGTGGAAGAGCCGTCTCGGTGTAGCCGAGCGCCTCGGCACATGTGGGCTCGCCGTTGCAGACTCGGATGATATGGTCGATGAGCCTGTCGCGCAGCTGCTCCATCGTCTCGGGGCCATAGATCGTCGCCTGAACATCGACATCGATGTTGTCGGCCATGGTCTGGGCCGTGCGACCGTTGGCCGTGATGCGCAGCACCGGCGCGATGGCGTTGCCCGTGGGCGTGCCCAGACCGGTGGAGAAGATTACGAGCTGGCAGCCACCGGCGATGATGCCGCCCACGCTGGAGGGATCGTTGCCCGGCGTGTCCATGACAACGAGGCCCTCGTGGCTCTTGAGCTTCGCCGCATAGGGATAGACGGCGTTGATGGGGCTGTGACCCGCCTTGTGGATGCAGCCGAGGGACTTCTCCTCGAGGGTCGTGAGCCCGCCCGCCATGTTGCCGGGGCTGGGGTTACCCTCGCGCATCTCGGCGCCAAAGGACTGCACGTACTTCTCGTAGTCGCGCACGATCTTGAGGACCTGCTCGCCCACCTCGGGCGTGGCGGCGCGACGAGCCAGGATGTGCTCGCCGCCGAAGAGCTCCGGGGTCTCGCACAGCACCGTCGTGGCACCCTGGGCGACCAGCCAGTCGGAGACCTCACCGATCAGCGGGTTGGACCCCAGGCCGCTGGAGGTGTCGGAGCCGCCGCAGTTGGTGCCGAAGATGAGCTCGGAGACCGGCACGTCCTCGCGTTCGCACAGGCTTGCCTCGCGGACGAGCTCGCGGGCGATGCGCGTACCCTCGTCAACGGCCTTGATGGAGCCGCCGACCTCCTGGATGATCAGCGAGCGAATGGACTTGTTGGTACGCTTGCGAATGGCATCGACGACCAGGTCGTTCTGGCAGCCCTCGCAGCCAAGAGACACGGCCAGTACCGCGTTGACGTTGGGGTTGGCGGCAAGGCCGGCGAGCGTGTCGATCGTGAGCTGTTGGTCGACGTTGACCTGGCTGCAGCCATTCTGGTTGTGGAACGTCACGCAGCCGGTGACGGCGCGGGCGATGCGCTCCGTGGTGTCGGAGGCGCAGATGCTCGTGGGAAGGACGAGCACGTGGTTGCGGATGCCCACCTGGCCGTCCGCACGACGGTAGCCGCGGAAGGTGCGGGTGGACGTAGGCGCGGCCGCGGGAGAAATGACATCGGAGGCGGCGGAGGCCACATCGTTGGCGTCCGTGTCCTTGAGCTCATCGGAGCTGGCACAGTTGTGCGTGTGCACATGCTCGCCCGCCGCGATATCGGCGGTGGCGACGCCGATGTACTCACCGTACTTCATGACCTTCTCGCCACGCTTGATATCCGTGCGAGCAATCTTGTGGAACAGTGGAATGTGCTCGCGAGTCACGACATGGCCCTCGCCTCCGCCAGGCAGCGGATAGGCGACGTCAGTACCAGCCTCAAGCTCGTGAATGGCAACGACGACGTTGTCCTTTTCGTCGATGATGACGCCATTCCTCATGTGCCTCTCCTCTCGCGCCTGTGCACGCGTGCGCATCCCCATGCGCAGCCTCACGTGCCCTCGCAGACCAACGCGCCGAAGCATCGTTCCCGGCGCGTGCCGTGGCGTTGTCGGAATCCCTTCCTTCGCCTCCCGGTGGTGCCGGGTGTTTGTGATTGCGAACGTTGGTCTGCCTTAGTAATCGATTGGAACTATACAGCCAGTGGGGCGCACGGGGCGCGCGCGGAGGCGAACGGCTGGTATTCGTCTGCGAACGGTATTCGTATTTGCGAACGCATGTAATCAAGGGGATACTAGGCGTCACAGGAGGGGGCGCGCGATATCATCAGCCCCCCGGGGGAGAAGGAGACCGGCCGTGGCGACGAAGGAACGCGCGGAACAGCAGGACCAGAGGACGACGCACCGCTCGACTCAGCGTGTGCTCGACATCCTCTCGACGCTCTCGGAGGCCGACGACGGCCTGTCAATGGCCGACATCTGTCGCGCGCTCGGCGCGCCGAAGAGCAGCCTCTTCCCCATCCTGCACACGATGGCCGCCTCTGACTTCATCACCTGCGACGAGGCGACGGCGCGCTACTCGCTGGGCCTGCGCTCCTACATCCTCGGCTCGTCGTACGAGCGCAAGGGCGGCGTGCTCGGCGTCTTCAAGGCGGCGATGCGCGAAGCCGTCAGCGCCTGCCAGGAGACGAGCCAGCTCGGGGTGCTCGACCACGGCCGGGTGCTCTACGTCGCCAAGGTCGACTCGGCGCAGCCCGTGCAGCTCAGGAGCAGCATCGGCAAGACGCTCGGGCTCACGTACACGGCGATCGGCAAGGCGCTCGTGAGCGAGCTGCCCGAAAACGAGGTGTGCGCGCTCGTGGGCGAGCCGCTCGAGCGGCCGACGGACCACGCGCTCGCGACGATGGACGAGTTCCTGGCCGAGCTCGCCGAGGTGCGCCGGACGGGGTTCGCCTACGACCGCGAGGAGACGACTGAGGGCGTGCAGTGCATCGCCGTTCCCGTGCGCCAGCACGGCCACATCGCCTACGGCATCAGCGTGACGACGCCCTCCTACCGGCTCACCGACGAGAAGGCCGAGCTCATCCGCCGCGAGCTCACCTTCACCCGCGAGCGCGTCGAGCGCCTGATCTCGTAGCGACGCGGATCGGCGCCCCGCATGGAGCGAACGTGTGGAAGCGCCTACGCCACCGGGTTCTCGAGGACGCCGACGCCGTCAATCTCGCAGCGCACGACGTCTCCGGGCACGAGCCAGCGCGGCGGGTTGAAGCCCATGCCCACGCCGGAGGGCGTACCCGTGGCGATGATGTCGCCCGCGTCGAGCGTCATGACGCTCGACATCTCGACGATGACCTGGGCCACCCCATGGATGAGGTTCGCCGTATTGGAGCTCTGGCGCGCCTCGCCGTTCACGAAGCTGTGCACGCCCAGCTGAAGCGGCATGGGCAGCTCGTCGGCCGTGACGATAACGGGGCCCATGGCCGTGTAGGTGTCGACCGACTTGCCAAGGAACCACTGCTGGTGGCTCTTCTGCAGGCCGCGCGACGACACGTCGTTGAAGACCGAGTAGCCGAAGATGTGGCTTTCGGCGTCCTCGGCGGAGATGTTGCGGCCGCCACGGCCGAGGATGACGGCAAGCTCGACCTCGTAGTCGAGGCACGGATCGACGTCGAAGCAGCCCTCGATGGCCTCGCCGGGGCCGAGGACGCGCACGGCTCGCTTGGCAAAGTAGACGGCCTTCGCGGGCTCGGAGAAGCCGCCGCCGATGACGCTGCGCTTGGTCTCCTCGAGGTGGTCTGCATAGTTGACGCCCAGGCACAGGATGTCGTGGCGGGGGCGCTCGATGGGAGCGAGCAGGCGCACCGACGCAAGCGACAGCGCGCGAGCAGCTGCGTCATCGGGGAGCGCGGGGGCGTCATCGCGGCAGGCGAGCTCGTCAATGAGGGCAAGCAGGTCGAACGCGGGCAGGCTGGCGTCAAGCTCCGAGACGGGCAGCACGGCATCGGTCCCCACGAGCACGCCAAGCTGCGGCGCGGCTTCGTCCTGGGCAAATCGCACGTAGCGCACGGGCTTCTCCTCCTGGTCTAGGTTGCGGGCACGACCCGCCTGGCGACATGGTACGCGCCTGCGGAGACCCGCGCCGGCGCGGCATGCCGCACCTGGGTCCTAGCGGTGCCAGGCGGCGACCTCCCCGGCAAGCGTGATGGAGCCCACGGCGACGTAGGGCTCGTGCGAGAGGGCGTCGCAGGCCGAGGCGACGTCGGGATAGACAGCGGCGGGCTCCACGCCATGGGCGCGGAAGGCCCGCGCGAGCTCGTCCGGTGCGAGCGCGCGAGGCGAGCTCGTGGCCGTCACGCAGACGCGCGGGAAGGCCGGGGCCAGAAGGGCCACGATGCCGTCGACGTCCTTATCGGCGAGCACGGCGCACAGAAGCTGCGGGCGGTCGGCGACCTCAGGCTCCATCTCCTCGAGCGAGTCGAGGAACGCACGGACCGACTGCGGGTTGTGAGCGGCGTCGATGAGGTGCATGGGCGAGCCCTCCACCACGTTGAAGCGCCCGGGCGTGGGGCACTCGCTCACGTGGTCGGAGAGGTGGTACTGGTCGAGCTCGCGGTCGAGGTAGGTCTCGGCCACCACGACGGCGCAGGCGATGTTGGCCGCCTGGTAGACGGGCTTGGCCGCACAGAGGTCCAGGTAGGTGGTGCGCGGCGTGGTGACGTCGAGCACGAGGCCGCCGCCGATGCGCTCGGGCCGGCGCGTCACGCGATAGCTCGCGCGCGGCAGCTCGGGGTGCTCGCGCATCTCGCCCGCCTCGAGCTCGCCGGGGGCGTCCTCGGGGCTCTCGGGACGAAGCAGCACCGGGCGCACGCCCTGGTCTGCGCAGCGCGCGAGGAAGACGTCCTCCACGCTTGCCGGGGTCGCCGTGCCCGCACCCAGCACGCAGCGCTGGCCGCGCTTGATGACGGCCGCCTTCTCGCCCGCGATGGCCTCGAGCGTGTCGCCAAGGATGCGCATGTGGTCGAGGCCGATGCCCGTGACGCAGGTCACGACCGGGTGCGTCGCCGTGGTGGCGTCCCAGCGCCCGCCCAGGCCCACCTCGAGCACGGCCACGTCCACGCCGGCCTCGGCAAAGGTGACGCAGGCGGCCACCGTGAGCAGGTCGAACTCCGTGACGCGGAAGGGTCGCTCCCCAGCCGCCGCGCGCCGACCGTTCACGCGCCGGCCCGCCTCGGCCGCGAGCGAGATGCCGCGCGCGAAGGCCTCGCGCGAGACGGGGGCGCCGGCGACCTCCATGCGCTCGCGCATCTCCACGAGCTCGGGCGAGGTGTAGAGCGCCGTCCGCAGACCCTCGCCCGCGAGCACCGCCACCGTGTACCGCGAGGTGGACGTCTTGCCGTTGGTGCCGGCGACCTGGATGACGTCGAAGGCGGCGTCGGGCCGGCCCAGCTCGTCGAGCATCTCGACGACCGTCTCGAGCAGGGGGTCGCCGGTGTTGCCGAAGAAGCCGGTGTCGTGAGCCATCGCCTCGGCCTCGTCATAGCCAAGCCCGGGCGCCGAGAAGGGCGCCACCCAGGCCTCGTGGTTCTGGAGCGTCATGCAAACCTCCCGATAGTGGATACGCCGTCCTATCCTAGCCGCTCTCGCCCGCCCCTAACCCGCACAGACGACGTCGACCGGCATGTCGCGCGGACCCAGGGCGCCAAGGCCCGCAAGCGAGCCGACGAGCTGGCTGGCCCTACAGATGCCGAGCGACGTGCCGGCAAACCCGGCGAGGAAGCGGTCGTAGTAGCCGCCGCCATAGCCGAGCCGCATGCCCGCACGGTCAAAGAGCAGGCCCGGAACGAGCGCGACCGTATCCTCCCCCAGCCGCCCGTCGTCAAGCGCGGGCGCGTCCGCCGGAGGCTCCTCGATGCCGAAGGCGCCCGGGACGAGTCCCTCGAGCGAGTCGAGCTCGACCCACGCCATGCGGCGCGCGGCCGCATCGCAGCGAGGCACCGCCACGCGCTTGCCCGCCGCCCACGCGTCCCGCACGAGGCCGCGCGTCTGCACCTCCGAGCCAAACGAGAGGTACGCGAGCACGAGACCCGCACGCCGCCACGCGAAAGTCTCCCGCACGCGCGTGGCGACCCGAGCGTCGGCGGCCGCGCGCTCACGGGCCGGCTCGGCGTCGCGAACGCGCCGCGCCCACCCGCGAAGCTCACGCTTGCGGGCGGGCGCGTCGAATCCCGTGAGGTTGGGCAGGCCAGGCGGGCCGCTAGGCAAGGTCCGCCAGCTGGGCACGCAGGCGCTCGATGGTGGCCGTGAGCTCGGCCACGCGCTCGCGCTTCGTCGCGACCACCTCGGGCGCGGCCTTCGCGAGGAAGCCCGGGCTGCCCAGCGTCTTCTCGGTGCCGGCCAGCTCCTTCTCGGCCTTGGCGAGGTCCTTCTCGAGCTTCTTGCCCTCGGCGGCGAAGTCCACGAGGTCGCCCATCACGACGAAGGCCTCGAAGTCCGGCTCGATGAAGCTCACCGACGCGGCGGGCTTCTCGGCGTCGGCGGCCACCGCAAGCGAGCTCACGCGGCCGACGCTCTTCACGAACTCGGCCTGGCCGCGCAGCTTCTCCACCGCATCTCCGCTCGCACGCACGACCACCTCGAGATCGGTCTTGGGCGAGAGCTTGTAGCGCGCGCGGCTCGAGCGCACGCCGGCGACGAGCCTGCGCGCGATGTCGAACGTGGACTCGGCCTCGTCGTTTACGAAGCCGGCAACGGCCTCGGGCTCGGGCCACGGGGCCATCATGAGGAAGCGCCCTGCGTGCTCGGTGTAGCCACCCGTGTCGTCGGCATCGAGCTCGCTCGCGGGCATGGCGTCCCACACGCTCTCGGTCACGAACGGCATCACCGGGTGCAGCATGCGCAGCGAGGCGTCGATGACGTAGACGAGGTTGCGCTGCACCTGCAGGCGCTCCTCGGGCGTGCCGTCGAGCAGGCGGCCCTTGCAGAGCTCGATGTACCAGTCGCAGACCTCGCCCCAGAAGAAGCTCTGGAGGTCGCGGGCGAAGTCGCCCAGCTCAAAGGCCTCGAGGCGATCCGTGGTGGCCCTCACCATCTTGGCGAGGCGGCTGAGCATCCAGGCATCCTCGGGCGTGTCGGCCTTGGCCGGGCCCGGCGTGTAGCCGCCCATGTTCATGAGCACGAAGCGGCTCGCGTTCCAGATCTTGGTGACGAAGCCCTTGGCCTGCTCGGTGCGGGGGCTGGCGATGAGCTCGTGCGTCTTCTTGTCGATGTCGGCGTCGAACTTGACGTCCTGGTTGTTGGTGATGAGCGTGAGCAGGTTGAAGCGCATGGCGTCCGCGCCGTACTTGGCGATGAGGTCCATCGGGTTCACGCCGTTGCCCTTGGACTTGGACATGCGGCTGCCATCCTTGGCGAGGATGGTGGCGTAGATCACCACGTCCTTGAACGGGATCTCGTGCGTGAAGTAGAGCGAGCTCATGATCATGCGCGCCACCCACAGGGCGATGATGTCGCGCGCGGTGACGAGCGCCGTCGTGGGGTGGTGGCCCCCCATCTGCTCGGGGTGGTCGGGCCAGCCCTGCGTGGCGAAGGTCCACAGCTGGCTCGAGAACCAGGTGTCGAGCACGTTCTCGTCCTGGTGGATGTGGTGGCCGTGGCACTTCGGGCACTCGTGCACGTCGTCCATGCACGCGTCCTCCCAGCCGCAGTCCTCGCAGTAGAACACGGGGATGCGGTGGCCCCACCACAGCTGGCGGCTGATGCACCAGTCCTTGAGGTTCTCCATCCAGGTGGTGTAGGTGTCGGTCCAGCGGGCCGGGTGGAACTTGATGTCTCCCGAGGTCACGGCCTCGAGCGCCGGGCCCTTGAGCTTGTCGACCGCCACGAACCACTGCTCGGAGAGCCAGGGCTCGAGCGCCGCGCCGCAGCGGTAGCAGTGCATGACGGAGTGGTCGAGCTCGTCCACGTGGTCGAGCAGGCCGTGCTCGTCGAACCACCTCACGACGGCCTCGCGGCACTCGTCGCGGTTCATGCCGCTGAACTCGCCGTAGCCCGGGACCACCACGGCGTGCTCGTCGAAGATGTTGATCTGCGGCAGGTCGTGGGCCTGGCCCATGGCGTAGTCGTTGGGGTCGTGCGCCGGCGTGACCTTCACGAAGCCGGAGCCGAAGTTGGCGTCCACGTGGTAGTCGGAGAAGATGGGGATCTCGCGGTTCACGATGGGCAGCATGACGGTCTTGCCCACGAAGGCGGCCTTGGAGGGGTCCTTCGGGGAGACGGCCACGCCCGTGTCGCCGAGCATCGTCTCGGGGCGCGTGGTGGCCACGACGATGTAGTCCTGGCCGTTCACCGGCTCGCTAAGCGGGTAGCGCAGGTGCCAGAGATGGCCCTTCTCGTCCTTGTACTCGGCCTCGTCGTCGGAGATGGCCGTGGTGCAGTCCGGGCACCAGTTCACGATGCGCTTGCCGCGGTAGATGAGGCCGTCGTGGTACCAGTCGCAGAAGACCTTGCGCACGGCCTTGGCGTAGGCAGGGTCCATGGTGAAGCGCTCGTCGGAGAAGTCCACCGAGCAGCCCATGCGGCGGATCTGCTTGATGATGGTTCCGCCGTACTCGCGGCGCCAGTCCCAGCACGCGTCGATGAACTTCTCGCGGCCGATCTCGAGGCGGCTGATGCCCTCGCTCTTGAGCTTCTTGTCCACCTTGGTCTGCGTGGCGATGCCGGCGTGGTCGGTGCCCACGATCCAGCGCGTGGAGCGGCCGCGCATGCGGTTGTAGCGGATGATGGAGTCCTGGATGGTGTCGTCCATGGCATGGCCCATGTGCAGCACGCCCGTGACGTTGGGCGGCGGGATGACGACGGTGCAGTCGCCCACGCCCTTTGAGCGCTGGTAGCAGCCGGCGCCAATCCAGCCATCGATGAGCCGGGGCTCGGCCTCGGCGGGGTCGTAGGTCTTGGGCATCTCGAACCCGGCCGTGCCGGCGGCGTTGCGCTGTGCGCCGGCCGTTTCGTTCTCGGTGGTATCGCTCACGAGTATCCGTCCTCTCGCTGGAACAAACTAGCTCATGAGCATAGCACGCGAGGGTGGAGGGCCGCTCGTTTCTCGCCAGGGGCGACGGAGTTTCTCGGGCATCCGGTCGGCCGTTGCCGACCGGGCCGGGGGCCCTCGGACCATCCCACGCAGCCCTCGGACCATCCCACAAGCCATCCCCTAGGACGCGCGCATGAAGACGAGGGTGCGACGGGGCCCGTCCTCGTGGCAGAGCTCGGGCGCGAGGCGATAGCCGATGTCGAACACCTCGAGCTCGGCTGCGTCGCTCGCGCCGCGCTCGGCCATCCAGCGCACCATGGAGCCGCGCGCGGCCTTGCTCGCCGTCGAGCGCTGCACGGGCCTGCCGTCTCGTAGCTCCTCGCCAAAGATGCAGGTGGTGATAGGTACGTCAGGCGAAAGCCGAGGGAGGGCCGCCTTGGCGTACTCGACGCTCGCAAGGTTGACGACGTGGACGGGCCCCGCGGCCACAGCCGCCGCGGCACCGCCGGCATCGCATGGTGCCTCCCCCGCGCACACCTCGCGCGCAATCGCGTCGCCCCAGAAGCCGTAGAGGTCGCGCGCGCCGCCCGGCCAGCACGAACCTGCGGGTAGCCGTGCGCCCATCTCAAGCCGATACGGCACCACGGCATCGAACGGGCGCAGGCACCCATGAAAGCCGCTCATAATCCGCAGATGGTCGGCCAGCCAGGCAAGCGACCGCTCGTCCATGACGGCCGGAGCCATCGCCTGGTACTGGATGCCGCTGTAGGCAAGCACCGCCGGCGAGAGGCTCGCGACAAGCGGGGGCCTGGCGAGGTCGTCCGCGCACGAGGGCACGCCGGTCTCGCGCAGGCGAGCAAGGTCGTCGAGGCACGGCCCCAGCAGCCGGTCGCTCACGCGCCAGAGCGCCTGGAGCTCGGCGGCCGTCATGCCGAGGAGACCGTCGAGCAGCTCGCGCGTGCGCCCCGCAAGCGCAGGCACCGTGAGCGGGAAGGACGACTCGACGCCGGCCAGCATCTTCTTGGCGGGCGACACGATGACGCGAAGCATGGGGCCTCCTCGGGACAGACGGTCGGCGGCGCGGCCATGCCCGCACGGCGTCGCCCGACGGCCGCGCGGCAATCGTCATGCGGCCTGGCACGGCGCCGCCCTCCCAGCCTAGCGCAGCGTCGAGAAGACGATGTACACCAGGTACGCCATTACGAACACGAGGCCCTGGCCTCGCGTGATGGTGTGGCGCCGCCCCACGTAGCAGAACCCGACGAGCACCACGGAGAACACCGCGAGCAGTCCCAGGTCGACGTTGTAGGCCGCGTCGTACGGGATCGGGGCGATCATGGCCGGCACGCCCATCACGAGCAGCACGTTGGAGATGTTTGACCCAACGACATTGCCCACCGCAATGTCGGTGTTGCCACGCATCGCCGCGACAACGCCGGTCACGAGCTCGGGCAGGCACGTGCCCAGCGCCACCACCGTGATGCCGATGACGCGCTCGCTCACGCCCAGCGACCCCGCCACCAGCACGGAGTTCTCGACCACGAAGTCGGCGCCAACCTTGAGCAGGGCGATGCCCACGATGATGAGCAGCGCGTTCACGAGCGGATGCGCCGTGAGCCGCGCCATGAGCCCGGCCTCGGCCTCCTCCTCCGGCGTACCCAGCGGATCGGCGTCGTCCTGGCCGCTCTCGCCCTCGCGAAGGCCCACCTGCGCCGTGCGCAGCAGGAAGAGCGCGAAGGCCACGAGCATCGCCACGCCCTCGAGCGCGTTCAGGCTCTGTCCTAGGTTGGAGAACGCGAGAAGCGCGAGCACGGCGGCGACGCTCACCGGGATTTCGAAGCGCTGCGTGCAGCGCGAGAGGCCCACCGGCCGGATGACGGCCGTGAGGCCCAGGATGAGCAGCAGGTTTGCCATGCAGCTGCCCACGACGTTGCCATAGGCCATGTCGGCGTGGCCCTCGAGCGCGGACGCGACGCCCACGACGAGCTCGGGGAGGCTCGTGCCGATGGCGACGATGGTGAGGCCCACCACACGCTCGGGCAGGCCGAAGCGGCGGGCGATGTCGGAGGCCCCGTCGACGAGCAGGTTGGCCCCGCCAATGAGGAGGGCGAACCCGACGATGATGATAGCGAGGTTTGCAAGCATGGGGCGGCTCCGAATCCTGGGGTGTGGGCGATGGTCGGGCGTGGGCAACAGACGCGCGCCCTCGCAGGGGCGTTACAGTAACGTACCAAGAAACCCGAGGTAATCAGTGCCGTCCGCCAAGCGACTCCACACCTAACCCACAACGAGTTCGATGCTTGCAAGACAAGACCGGGCGTGCCGGAACAAAACAATCGAGTTTGCTGCAGTTCATGGAGGAAACCGAAAGTAGACGTTGCATGCGCACCTCCGCTACCTGCAGGTTTGCGAGAGCCATTTGCCTGTCTACTCGGCGATCCTCGCGTCGACTGCAGCAAACTCGATAGTTTTGTTCGTGGCGGCGGACAGAGGCGCCTGTCCCGTCGGATTCCGCCCGCCGCGGCGCCTCTGTTGCAAGGGTTCGACGCGACAGTTTTACAGACACCACGGATTTACGTGTTTGCGGGCGGCAAATGCGTCAAACCGTGGCAGGTGCAGGACCAGCACCAACAGCTACCACGAG
>NZ_CAAKOQ010000049.1:30744-30815 GCF_901212675.1 Olsenella uli | reverse complement strand
TTTGTTCGTGGCGGCGGACAGAGGCGCCTGGCTACTCGGCGATCCACGCGTCGACTGCAGCAAACTCGATT
>NZ_CAAKOQ010000049.1:0-30734 GCF_901212675.1 Olsenella uli | reverse complement strand
ATTTGCGGCGAGCAAACACGTGAATCCGTGATAGCGGCAAAAGGTGCAGCGATGATGGCGCTTGCCAGGGAGAAGTGAGACGACAAGTACCCCGGGCGGCCGTCATCCCTCCAACAGATTGAGCGTGCCCGGATAGCCGTTTCTGATGCCACAGGGCGGAGAAAACGGCTCTCCAAGCACGCTCATTTGACGAGGTTGGAAAGGGTCAGGGAGAGAAAAGCGAACCCGTCCCCAAATGCACACCTAGTAGACGCTGGTCCACTTGCCGGTCTCGGCCTCATCACCGGAGCTGCTGCCGCCGGAGCTGGACGAGCCGGTCTGGGACTCGCCCTTGGAGGAGTCGGAGCCACTTCCGGAATCGGAGTCAGAGCCCGAGCCTCCCAGGCCCGTCACGACGTCTGTGCCGGCGCCCGTGACTGAGCCCGTGTTGGCCGTGGAGGCCGTGACGCTCGCGGTGCAGGGATTCCCCCGCGACGGGGTGCACGTTTCCGCGCTTCCCTACTCCCTGCCCGCGCGCACCCGGGAGACCACGAGCCCCAGCACGAGGCCCACGACCGCGGGAATCACCCACGCAAGGCCAAAGCCGGCGAGCGGCAGGACGTCCGTTGGCAGCCACGCGTCGGGCGCCACGGCCGAGCGCACGGCCTCGCACACGCTCACGATGCCGGTGAGCGCCACCACGCACGGCCACACGGCGCCGCGACCCTCGAGCGCGCGGTGCGCGAGACCCATCGCCACGAGCACGATGGCCATCGGGTAGAGCGCCGACAGCAAGGGCACCGAGAACGCCAGGATCGCGTCGAGGCCAAAGTTGGAGACCACGCCGCTGAACGCGGCGAACGCCAGGGCCACCCAGCGATAGGGCGCGTGGAGCTGCTCGGCGAAGTAGGTGCCGCAGCAGCTGATGAGGCCGATGCAGACGTTCAGGCACGCGAGCAGGAAGATGAGCGCCACCACCACCGTGCCCGCGAGGCCAAAGTGCGCCGTGGCGGAGGCGGTGAGGATCTCAGCGCCGTTGGTGGCGCCGGGCATGACAGAGCCCATCGTCACGCCCACGTAGGCAAAGCCGCAGTAGATGAGCCCCATGAGCACGGCCATGAAGACACCGGCCTTGGAGATCTCGCGCGTGAGGCCCGCGTCGTCGGTGACGCCGAGGCCGCGGATGTTCTGCGCGATGACGATGCCGAAGGTAAGCGACGCGAGCAGATCCATCGTCTGATAGCCAGTGAGGAAGCCCTCGGCAAGCGGCACGTCGTTATAGGGGGCCTGCGCCGCAGTGGCGCCGCCCGTGGGCGCCACGATCGACGACACGGTCACCACCACGATGAGGACGACGAGCGCGGGGCCGGTCAGCTTGCCGAGCAGGCGCGTGAGCTGGCCGGGGTGAAGCGCCAGCAGGTAGGCCACCACGAAAAAGACCACGGAGAACGCGACCTGGATGGTGGCGACGTCGGCGCCCTGGGGCAGAAGCGGCGCGAGCATCTCGAACGAGGTGGACGAGGTGCGCGGAATCGCCAGGCAGGGGCCGATGGCGAGGTAGACGGCGGCCACGAAGATGGTGGAGAAGAGCGGGTGCACGCGGTCGGCGAGCTGGCGGATGGTGCCCGAGAGCGCCACCGCGATGATGCCGAGCACGGGAAGGCCGATGCCCGCGACGAGGAATCCCACCATGGCGGGCACCGCGTCGACACCGGCCTGCAGTCCCAAGAGCGGCGGCAGGATGAGGTTGCCCGCCCCGAAGAACATCGAGAAGAGGGTCACGCCCACGAGCAGGCTCTGACGAGGGCCGAGGCCCCCGGCAAGGGGCGCGGCGGCTCCCCTGGCGGCGGCTCCCTGGGCCATGCCGCCCCGTGCGTTCGAATCGTCAGCCACAGCGCTCCAATCGACGAAACCGGTCTGAGAAATCAGGTTCAGTCAACCCTAGACCCATGTGAGCGGGCTGTGAACCCCCGATTTCGAAACGATTAACTGGAGGTGTCGTCGGGGCGCGGGAGATGGGCGGGCAGTCGGAGGGGCCGCGGTGCGTCGCCGAGACGCGGGAGATGGGCGGGCAGACGGGTCGAGGCGCGCCACCACGCCTCACGGCTCGAGCTTGCGGAACCCCTCGCCAAAGGCCTCGTGGGCCTCCGAGATGACCACGATGGCGTTGGGGTCGAGCTCGGCCACGATGGCCTTGAGCGGCGCGATGTCGGCGCGGCCCAGGATCACGAAGAGCACCGGTCGGCTCTCCCCCGTCCACTTGCCGCGGGCCGTGAGCTCGGTGCAGCCGCGGTCGAGCTCGTCGAGGATGGCCCGGGCGATGGCCTCGTGCTCGGTCGATATGACCCAGGCCACGCGCTCGGCGCGCAGGCCGTCGACCACCTGGTCGAGCACCCATCCCACGAGAAACATCGCCACCGTGGCGTAGAGCGCGTTCTCGACCGAGAAGACCGGGGCCGAGAGCGCCACCACCATGAGGTCGGTGAGGATGACCCAGGTGCCCACCGGCAGCGAGGTATGGCGGGCGAGGACCTGGCAGATGATGTCGGTGCCGCCGGTGTTGCCGCCCGTACGGAACACGAGGCCCAACCCCGCGCCGCACACCACGCCGCCCCACAGGCTGCAAAGCAGGAGGTCCCCGCCGCCCAGCACCGGCAGCACCGGGCGCAGCGCGTCGATGAAGAGGGCCGAGAGCACGATGCCGGCCAGCGAGCGCAACACGTAGCGAGGCCCTCCCACGCGCCAGGCAAGCACCATGAGCAGGGCGTTCATGACGAGCGTCTGCACGCCCACCGGCAGGTCGGGGCCTCCTGCGGCCAGCACGGCGGCGCGGATGGTGATGGCAAGTCCCGAGACGCCGCCGGGCGCGAGGCCGTTCGGCTCCATGAAGCAGTTGAGGCCGACGGCGAAAAGCGCCGACCCCACGGCAACGAGCCCCAGGTCACGGGCGAGACGGAGCGCCCGCGAACGTGCGGGCGCGGGTGTGTTGGTGGCAGGCGTCACGAACCCTCCTCTATGCGGTGGCTTGTGCGGTGGCTAGCGGAGGGCGCCGCACGCGGCGCAGCCGGCGGCCCCAGGGCCTGACGCGCCCGGGCACGCGCCGGTGGCCCCTGCCGCACCGGCGGCGGAGCCACCCGCCCCCGGCCCGAAGATCTCCTCCGCGAGCCTGAGCGCCGTGGGCGTCGTCGCGAGCCCGCCCTCGGCCGTCTCTCGCAGGGCCTCCGGCATGGCCCGGCCCACGCGCCGCATGGCGCCGATGGCCTCGTCGGCCGGGATGGTGGCCCCGCAGCCGGCAAGCGCCAGCTCGGCGGCCACGAGTGCCATCGCCACGCCCGAGGCGTTGCGCTTGACGCAGGGCACCTCAACGAGGCCCGCCACCGGGTCGCACACGAGGCCGAGCATGCTCTGGATGGCGATGGACACGGCGTCGGCCGTCTGCGCGGGAGTTCCGCCCGCAAGCTCCACCACGGCCGCGGCGGCCATCGCGGCGGCGCTGCCGCACTCGGCCTGGCACCCGCCCTCGGCCCCGGCCAGGCTCGCGTTGCGCTCGATGACGAGGCCCACGCCCGCCGCCGCGAACAGGCTCATCACGCAGTCGCGCTCGCTCGCGCCCAGCTCGTCTCGCATGGTGAGCACGGCCGCCGGCAGGATGCCGCACGAGCCGGCCGTGGGCGCCGCCACGATGCGGCCCATGGCGGCGTTGAGCTCCGAGACCGCGAGCGCCCGATAGAGCGCCCCGCCCACGACGCCGCCCACGAGCGAGCGGCCCGAGCGCACGGCCTCGCGCTCGCGGTGCGCGTCGCCACCGGTGAGGCCGCTCGGCGAGCGAAGCCCCTCCGCGCAGCCCGGATCGATGCACTCGTCCATGACCCTGAGCCTGCCCGCCATCTCGGAGAAGAGCTCGTCTTTGCCCATCTCCAGCGCCTCGGCCTCGTGGGCCAGCACCACGTCAGAGAGCCGCGCGCAGGCCGCCTCGGCCGCGGCGACCACCTCGGCGAGCGTGTCATACGAAAGGTCGTAGCCCATGTCTCCCCCTACACCGGACTCAGCACGATCGAGGTCGTGACGTCGCGCAGGCGGCGGATCCGCTTGTTCGCGAGCGGGCCCACCGGCCCCTCCACCTCGATGCACATGACGGCGTCGCCGCCCTTGCGCACGCGCGCGAGGCGGAAGTCGCAGATGTTGGCCCCACCCTCGGCGAGGACGTCGGTCACGGCGGCGATGAGGCCGGGCACGTCGCGGTGCAGCACCACGAAGGTGGGCCGGCGCCCCGTGACGCTCACGGCCATGCCGTCGATCTCGGTCACGAGGATCGAGCCGCCGCCCACCGAGCTCCCCTGCACCGCGACGTGCGCGCCCGAGACGCCCCCGAGCTCGATGCGCGCCGTGTTGGGATGGCCCGCGTCGTCGGCCGAGGTCTCGAACGCGATGTCGAGCCCCCGCTCGCGGGCGATGTCGAGCGCGTCTCTCAGGCGCACGTCGTCGGTGGCCATGCCCATGACGCCCGCGGCGAGCGCACGGTCGGTGCCATGGCCGCGGTAGGTCTTGGCAAACGATCCATAGAGCGTGACCCGGGCGGTCCGGGCATCCTCGCCCAGAAGCCTGTGGGCGACGAGCCCCAGGCGGCAGGCGCCCGCCGTATGCGAGCTCGAGGGCCCGATCATGACCGGGCCGATGATGTCGAGGGCAGAGGACACGGGCCCTCCCTTCCTGCGCGAGACGATGCCACCCGGGGCAGGCGTCGCCTCGTCGCGCTAGCGGCGGGCGTAGAATTCGTGCAGGTCGGAGGCCATGGCCCTGAGCGTGGGCGCGTCGATGTAGGCCATGTGGCCGCAGCCGTAGCGGCGAAACTCCACGCGCTCGCGCTCGGAGGGCGCGAGGTGCAGCGCCGCGACGTCGTGGTGGACGTTCCACCACGTGGTGGCCGCGTCATAGCGGCCGCCCAGGACGAGCAGGCGCATCGTGGGGTTCACGCGCAGCGTCTGGGCGATGTCGGCGCACACGTTCACGATGGGCGTCTGGTCCATGCCGGGCTGGGCGTGGCGCCAGTCCCACGAGCCGCCGACCTTCTCGAAGTCGGAGAGCAGGTAGTTCGCGGGCCCGCGATAGCCCAGCGTGGAACGCACGTGCGTGCGGAAGGCCGCGAGCATCGCGCTCTCGACGGCCGCATCGGCCGCGTCCTCGCCGGCAAAGGCGTCGGTGGAGCGCTGGAGCGCCTGGGGCGCGGGCGAGGAGAAGCGCATGTCGAGACGTCCGCACACGAGGCCGTCGGCGCGCAGGAGCTCGCGGCGGAAGTCGTCGAGCTCGACGCGCAGGTTGCGCTCGCGCACGAACTCCGCGGGCAGCGAGGTGAGGCGCGCGAAGCGACGCGCCACGCGGGTGGCCTCGCGGTCGGGCAGCTCGTCGCCCAGAAGAAGCGCGTGCGCGTAGTCGCCCTGGGCGAACTCGACCGCCTCGTCGAACCACTCGTCCTCGCCCACGCCCACGCCAGCCTTGTCGAACCACTGGGCGCACGCGGCGAAGGTGGGCAGCATGCCGATGTGGTAGAGGTCGCTCGTGGGCTGCGTCTGCACGAAGTCGAAGAGGGCCGAGAGCATCGTGACGCCCGCGAGGTCGACCCCGCGCTCGGAGAGCAGACGCATAAGCACGGCGTTTCTCACCGTGCCGTAGGACTCGCCGAAGAGGTAGACGGGGCTCGCCCAGCGGTCGTGCGCGTCGAGCCAGGCCACGATGGCGCGGGCGAAGGCGTCCGCATCGCCATCGACGCCCCAGACGCGCTTGGGGTCCACGCCCGGCGCCACGCGCGACCAGCCCGTGCCCAGCGCGTCGAGGAAGACGAGGTCAGTGTCAACGAGCAGCGTGTGGGGGTTGTCGTGCGTGCCGGGGTGCATGCCGAGGGCCTGCGTGCCCGCGGTCTCGATGGTGACGGGGCCCATGCCGCCAAAGTTCACGGGCACGCTCGAGGAGCCGGGACCGCCGTTGTAGCAGAAGGTGACGGGCCGCTCGGGGCCACCCACCCGGCCGTCATCGCCCACGCGCAGGTAGCCGAGGGAGAACATCGTGCCGAGGAGCTCGCCCTCGTCCGTGCGCACCTCGATGGGCTCGGCGCTCGCGTCGTAGTCGAAGCCGCCCGCGGCGGCGCTCCCGCTCCAGTGCAGGCGCCTCACCTCGGCCTCCGGCAGCCTGAGCGCCGCCTCCCGCTCCGCGTCGCGGTCTGCGTCGCGCGCGTCCCTCGTCTCCGTCTTCGTCTCGTCCATCGCTGTCACATTTCCTTCCGTATGATTTGTCACATTCTAGACGCCGCCGCGCCCGGGCAGGATGCGACGGCGGCCGGCGGTGCCGCGAGGGCGGCGAGCTTACCGCCGCGGGACACCGCCCGCCTCGACCCCCGCAGCGCCGCCCCTCACACCCGACAGAAGCGCCTGCGCAGGTGGGCGAGGTTGTGCCCCACGTCCAGGTCGGCGCCCGTCGCGAGGCGCAGGGTCTCCGGCGCGGTGCAGGTCTGGCCAAAGCGCCACACGTGCTCGCGGAGCCACCCGCACATACCCGAGGGATCGCCCTCCCCCAGCCGCGCGAGTGCGCCCGGCACGTCGGCAAACAGCGCATCGAAGATCTGCGCGGCGTGCATGTTCCCCAGCACGTAGCTCGGGAAGTAGCCCACGTAGCCGCTCGCCCAGTGCACGTCCTGGAGCACGCTCTCGCGCGAGTCGGCCGGCGTCACGCCCAGGTACTCCTCGTACGTGGCCCGCCAGACGTCCTCGAGGTCGGCCACGCGCATCATCCCGTCGAACACCGCGCGCTCGAGCTCGTAGCGCACCACGATGTGAAGCGGGTAGGTGAGCTCGTCGGCCGACTGGCGGTTTGCGCAGGGGTTCGGCCGGTTCGTCGCGCGCAGGAGCTCGTCCGCGCCCGCATGGGCAAGCGCCGGAAACTCGCGCTCGAGCGCCGGCGCAAGGGCGTGCCAGAACTCGGCCGAGCGGGCGAGGTGGTCTCGAACAGACGGCTCTGGGGCGCAGCGCGAAAATGTGACAAATCATCCGGAAGGAAATGTGACAGGGCTAGGGGCGGGGACGGGGGCGGCGCCGGCTGCGGAGGCGCTGACGCATCGTGCGGGCGGCGCGGCTGGCCGCCGCCTCCACGCGCGGCGTGAGGTCGGCCTCGGCGCGCGTCTGCCAGTCAAAGCGGATGCTCGCGAAGCGCAGCGCCACCACCGCGCCCACGCAGGCAAACCCGGCCGCCACGAGGTCGACGCTCGCGAACGCCAACACCGTAAACGCCACCGAGCCCCCCACGCAGGCCACCGCGTAGTAGTTCGACTGCCGAAAGATCGCTGGCGCCACGCCCACGAACGACTCGCGGATGGCCCCGCCGCCCACGGCCGTCACGGTCCCCATGATCACCACGTAGATGGGGTCAAGCCCGTAGGCAAACGCCTTGTTGGCACCCGCGAGCGCAAAGAGTGCGATCGAGAGCGTGTCGGCGAACAGGATCGAGCGGTCGAGGTCCAGGAACAGCCCGCGGAAGTAGAAGGTCACAAGGCAGATGCCAAACGAGACCCAGATGAGGTCGGGGTGCTGCATGAAGTAGATGTCGCGCGCGCCCATGAGCAGGTCGCGCACGATGCCGCCACCGTAGCCCGTGAGAAACCCGAGCGCCGTGATGCCCACGACGTCGAACTTGCGACGGCACCCGAACAGGGCGCCCGTCAGCACACCCACCACCACCGACGCGTAGTCGATGCCCCAGGGTACGCTCAGCACGCCACCCTCCCCCCCCTCGCCAGAACGGCCCGCAGACCACAGGGGCCTGCGGGCCGTGTCGAACTCCCGATGCCGTGGGCACGCCTACTCGGCGCGGTGCCCGGCCTTGTGCGTGCGGACGAGCTTGGGCAGCTCCTCGCCGTCCACCGCGGCCTTGGTCACGACGACCTTGGCGACCGACAGGTCGCTCGGCACGTCGAACATCGTCTGCTGCAGCGTCGACTCGCAGATGGCACGCAGGCCGCGCGCACCGGTCTTGCGGGCCAGCGCCAGGTGCGCCATCTCGCGCAGCGCGTCCGGCTCGAACTCGAGCGAGACGCCCTCGATCTCGAACATGCGCGTGTACTGCTTGACGATGGCGTTGCGCGGCTCGGTGAGGATGCGCACGAGGTCGTCCTCGCCCAGCTGCTTGGTGGAGCAGATCACCGGGATGCGGCCCACGAACTCCGGGATCATGCCAAACTTGTGCAGGTCCTGCGGGGTGACCTCTCCCATGAGCTCGTTCTCCGAGTCGCTCACCTTGGTGGCCAGCTCGGAGTTGAAGCCCACGCCCTTCTTACCGATGCGGTCGGCCACGATCTTGTCGAGGCCCACGAAGGCACCGCCGCAGATGAACAGGATGTTCGTCGTGTCGATCTTGATGAGCTCCTGCTGCGGGTGCTTGCGCCCGCCCTGGGGCGGCACGCTCGCCACGGTGCCCTCGAGGATCTTGAGCAGCGACTGCTGCACGCCCTCGCCCGACACGTCGCGCGTAATCGACAGGTTCTCGGCCTTACGTGCGATCTTGTCGATCTCGTCGATGTAGACGATGCCCACCTGGGCGCGCTCGACGTCGCCGTCGGCGGCCGTGATGAGCTTGAGCAGGATGTTCTCCACGTCCTCGCCCACGTAGCCCGCCTCGGTGAGGGTGGTGGCGTCGGCGATGGCGAAGGGCACCTGCAGGAAGCGCGCGAGCGTCTGGGCGAGCAGCGTCTTGCCCGTGCCCGTGGGACCCAGAAGCAGGATGTTGCTCTTGGCGAGCTCCACCGGCTCCTTGGCCATGACCTCGTCGGCGCCCACGGCGTGCGCGGCGTTGGCGAGGCGCTCGTAGTCCTCGGTCTCCTGGTCGCCCTCGAGGCCGTAGAGCACGCGGCGGTAGTGGTTGTAGACCGCCACGCTCATCGCGCGCTTGGCGTCCTCCTGGCCCATGACGTACTGCGAGAGCTCGTCGTATATCTCATGGGGCGTGGGCAGCTGCTCGATGGGCAGGATGGGGTTCTCCTCCGCCGCATCCACGCTGGCCACGGCGTCGGTGTCGCCCGCCGCCTCGGCGTCGTGGATGATGTCGGCGCAGGCGGCCACGCACTCGTCGCAGATGTAGACGCCGTTCAGGCCCTGGACGAGCTTGCTCACCTGGTCGCGCGTCTTGCCGCAGAACGAGCAGCGCACGCCACCCGGGTTCATGGGGTCTTGGTACGTGGGCACTCCTACTCCTCCTTGGCGGCGTCGGCGCGCGACGAGATCACGCGGTCGACGAGGCCGTATGCGGCCGCCTCGCTGGCGCGCAGGTAGTTGTCGCGCTCGGTGTCGACCTGGATCTTCTCCACAGGCTGGCCCGTGGCGTCGGCGAGGATCTGGTTCAGGTGCTCGCGAATCCACTTGGTCTCGTCGGCGACGATCTGGATGTCGGTCTGCTGGCCCTGGACGCCCGAGCTCGGCTGGTGGATGAGCACCATGGAGTTAGGAAGCGCGAGGCGCTTGCCCTTGGCGCCGCTCGCCAGGATGACGGCGCCCATCGAGGCGGCCATGCCCACGCAGATGGTCGAGACGTCGGGCTTGATGTAGTTCATCGTGTCAACGATGCCGAGGCCCGCGTAGACGTCACCGCCGGGCGAGTCGACGTAGAGCATGATGTCCTTGTCGGGGTCCTGGCTCTCGAGGTGCAGGAGCTGCGCAATCACGAGGTTGGCGGAGTCGCGCGTGACCTCCTCGCCAAGGAACACGATGCGGTCGTTGAGCAGGCGCGAGTAGATATCGTAGCTGCGCTCGCCGCGCGGCGTCTGCTCCACGACGTAGGGAATGAGCGGGATGTCGCGAACTGGGTTGACCATGTGGTCCTCCTTCGTTCTCCTGGTGGCGGCGGCCGGGCCGCCTCGCCCGTGCAAAAAGGCCGGACGGGGTATGTCCCCGCCCGGCGTTGTATACCCCATGTGGGTATGGTCGAACCCGTGCGGGAGTGCAGCCGGGGCTCAGGGCCCGGCCGCCTCGGGTCGGGCTGCTACTCGGCGCTGTTCTCGGCCTCGCGCTTGGCGCGGCGCTCGGCGACCTCGTCAACCTCGTTGACCTTGGCGTTGTCGACGAGCCACTGCACGGCCTTGGAGCGCTTGATGGTCTCGCGCACGGCGGGCATGCGGCCGGCCTCCTTGAACTCCTTGATCGAGGCGTCGACGTCCTTCACGCCGGCCTTCTCGAACTCGGCGCGCACGTCGTCGGCCGTGGCCTCGAGGCCGAGGTGCTTGGCCAGGGCGTCAAGGGCGAGCGACTGGCGGGCGCGCTCCTCGGCCTGCTGGTTGAGGTCGGCCAGGAAGTCGTTGACCTCGATGTGGCGGGCGTCGAGCCAGGCGTCGAGCGTGGTGCCCTGGCGCTGGAGCTGGCCCAGGAAGTCCTGCGCGATCTCGTCGAAGACCTGCTTCTGGTAGTCCTCGGGGACCTCGTCGAGGTCGAGCTCGGCGGCGACCTTCTCGATGACGCGGTTCTCCTTGAGGTTGGGGAGCTGCGTCTTCTTGTCCTCGGCGACCTCGTCCTTCACGGCGTCGCGGAAGGCGGCCACCGTGTCGAAGCCGAAGGCCTTCTTGGCCAGCTCGTCGGTGAGCTCGGGCACGACGCGCTTCTTGGCGCTCTTGAGCGTGACCTTCACCTTGACGTCGCGGTCCTCGACCTTGTGGGTCTCGCCGTCGGCGTGGGTGTGCTCGCCGCCCTTGACGGTGAAGGAGACCTCGCGGGTCTCGCCGACCTTCATGCCCTTGATGCCGTTGTCGAACTCCTCGGGCACCTGGGTGGAGCCGATCATGAACGGACGGCCCTCGCCAGCGAGGCTCTCGCCGTTCTCGACGTTCTCGATGTCGATGGTGAGCATGTCGCCCTCGGCGGCGGTGAAGTCGTCGCCGGCGTCCTCGAAGGTGGCGTGGTAGTTCACGAGCGCCTCGACCTGCTCGTCGATCTCGGCCTCGGTGACCTCCGCGGGCGGCATGTCGATCTCGGGGGCGTCATAGCTCTTGAGCTCGGCGTCCGGACGCAGGGTGATGGTGGCCGTGACCTCGTAGTCATTACCCTCCTGGCAGAGGACCGGCTCGTCACCGTAGGTGGGCTGGCCCACCGGCACCACGTCGAGCTCGTCGAGCATGAGCGGGGTGGCGTCGTTGAGCAGGTCCTCGGAGGCCTGGGCAAGCACGGCCTCGCGGCCCACGAGGCCGTCAATCACCGGACGCGGGGCGTGGCCCTTGCGGAAGCCCTGGAACCGGTACTTGTTCGCGATGTCCTTGTACGTCTTCTTGACGGCGGCGTTGACATCGGCAGCGGCGACGGTGAGCTTGGCCTCGAGCTTGCCGTCCTTGGGCTCGGCAGCGGTGACAGAGATCTTCAACGTTCCTCCTGATGGGTCGTTCCTGCGCTCGGGGCGGGGCCCGGGCACTCTCGGCGAGCGCACGTGGGCACGCCCGCATCCTTGCGCGGAGGGCTAGCCTCGCGCTTGCACAAAACGGATTCATCTTAGCAGAGTGGACGGGTTGTGAGGGCCTAAGGAGAGCGCGGTCACAACTCGTGCGAGTTACGGTATCATGCTTAGGCTACGCGGGCGTGGCGGAACTGGTAGACGCGCTGGATTTAGGTTCCAGTGGGGGAAACTTCGTGCAGGTTCGATTCCTGTCGCCCGCACCACGAACAGGCGAGGCCGGGGCCCTTGTGGCCCCGGCCTCTTTTCGTGCGCTGCTGCGGTGGTAGCGCATAGGGCGTGCGCGCGGGGAGGCGGTGGACGCCCGCCTCCCCGCGCGCGGCACCCGCCATACGGGCGGGCGCCGCGCGCCGCGGTCGCGCTTACGCGGCCAGGCGGCTCGGATCCACGTAGTCCTCCACCACGGAGTCCAACAGGCTGTCGGAGTCGTACACGCGACCGTCGAGCTTCGTGTCCTTCTGGTCGAGCATCAGGTACTTGCCGTCGGACTGGTTGTCGCCTTGGTCCGTGTCGTCCCAGGTCACGTCCACGACCTTCCACGAGCCGTCGACGTTCACGAGGTTCCAGGCGTGGCCGTTGTTGTTGGAGCCCGGCTGCGGCGGCACGGTGCCTGTCACGTAGAGGCTCTTGATCCCTGCCTCGTCGGCGCAGGCCTTGAAGATCGCCGCGTAGCCCGAGCACACGACGCGGTCGTCGTCGAGGAGCTCGTAGGCGGCGTAGCCGCGGTGCTTCCAGACGTCCATCGGGTCGACGTCGGCCTTGTCGCCCTGGCCGGTGTTCAGGTAGTAGCTGTCCCAGTCGTAGGTGAGGCGGTTGGCGAGCGCCGCGTCGAGGGCCTTGACCTTATCGGCGTCGCTCATGCCGTCCTGCACGACGTCGGCCACGATCTGCTTGATTACCCTGTAGGTCTCCTCGCGCTTCTCGTTGAGCGCGGCTATGTCGTTGTCGTCGCCCTCGGCGTTCAAGCTGTTGATGTAGAGCGCCACCGTGACCTTGTCGCCCTCGGTGCGCTCGTTCACCTTCATACCGCCCGGCCACACCATCGTCATCGGGTTCTGGGCGCAGGCCTCTTCCACGACGTCGTAGATGCTCGGCGCGCCGATTTCGTTGGCATACTTCGTGATGTCGAGGTACATGTTGCCGGCCATGATGTTGCTCGCAACGAACTTGACGTAGTCCGAGCTGCCGGAAACCGGGTAGGGCACGTCGGCCATGTCGGTCGCGGGCTTCTGGGCGTTCTGGATGGACTCCCAGTCCACGTCGTCGGAGGAGCTCACGCGCTGCGGCGTGCCAACGGCGGGGTTGGTCTTGGCCATCGCCTGGAGCTGGTCGGTCGCCGCCTGGCTGATCTCGTCGGCACCGCCCGGCCAGTTCGTGCCGTCGAGGACGAACGTGCCGGAGAGCAGGGTGTTTCTCACCGTGTAGGGAATCTCGAGGCGCGTGTAGGAGCGCTTCGTCCACGTCGACGGGTCGCCCTCGTCCGAGCCCTCGGTCATCGTGCTCTGCGTGCTCGTCATCTTGGAGACGTCGATGTCGTTGACGATTGACGCCGCGGTGCCGTCGGCCATCGTCACGTAGGTGACGAGGCGATGTCCCAAGGCGGCCTTGGGGTCGTCAGGGGTCTGCTGCGCCCAGTCGCTGTTGACGTTGAAGGCCGTCTCCACGGGAATCTGCCCCAGCACATTGTTGATGCTCTGGAACTGGAATGGCGACTGCTGGTCGTCGGACTTGTCGCCCACCGCCACGACGGTGATGGAGGTCGCCTTGACCTTGTCCTTCGTCGGGGCGTAGGTGACCTCGAGGCCCTGCGCACCTTCCTTGGTCTGCTCCCGGTTGTAGTAGACCCGGTCCTCGTCGTCGCCGATCACGAGGTCCTCGAACTGGGAGTTCTGGTTGTAGCTCGAGGCGCCCGCGTCGCCCCACTTCTCGGCGTCGTCGGCCGCGCGCTGCCGCCTGCTCTCGGTCACCGGGTCGAAGTCGAGGGTGTTGATCGAGGTGTCGGAGGTCGTGGCGAGAAGCGACAGCGTGACCGACTCGGACGGGTCCTTGAGCGTCGGGTCGATGGTCTTCATGTAGACCTTGTACTCCTTGGCGCCGTCCACCTTGTCCCACGAGATGCCGAGGCCGCCGTCGTCCTGCACGGCGAACTGCACGTTCTGCGGGGCGGCGATCTGGTTGTCGGCGTCGGTGACGTCGTCCTTCACGGTGAAGTAGGTCACCTGGGGCTTGTCGAGGGGCTTGCCGTCGGAGCCGGTGTAGAGCACGAGGTAGTAGCCGCCGAAGCCGTACCAGCGACCCCAGGCGTCCTTGAGCGTGTCGGCGTGGAAGACGTCGTCGCCCTCGTAGTCGTAGCCCTTCGAGGTGTCCCAGCACACGACGTGGGCGGGCTCGACCTGGAGCCGGTTCGTCTCACCGTCGTTGGTCTGCGAGACGTCGACGGGGATCTCCTGGGTGAGCGCGCCGTCGACGAAAACGCGCGCCGCGCCGGTGGCGTCGGCGACCGAGTAGTCGCCGGTTGCCTCGTCGCCGATGTTCTCGAGGCCGAGGTCGACGCCGTCGTCGAGGTCGAAATCGAACTCGTGGTCAGCCTCGAGGTTGCGCTGCGGGGGCTGCAGGTCGTACTTGTCGGGGCTCAGGTTGTCGGAGTAGACGTCGGAGTTCATCGCCGCGACGTCTGCCGAGCCGTGCGGGGTGCGCAGGGGGCCGAAGGCGAAAAGGCCCACGCCCACGAAGACGAGGACAAGCACCGCCGCGAGGGCGATGGGCAGGGCGCGACCGGCCTTCTTCTTGAGCGTGGGCTTGCCGGGTGCGGGCGGCTGCGGGGCCGCTCCCTGCGGGGGTACGGGTGCCCCCGGCGGAGGCGCGGGCGCCCCCACCCCCTGCGGCGGAACCGGAGCCCCAGAACCATTGCCTGCCATACGCGTCTCCTCGCTCGTCAGGGACGTAGTCGCGACGCAGGCCGAAGGTGCAGCCGCGCGACACGTCCGTTACCCCTCGTCAAACTGCCTTTCGGTCTGAAAGCAAGCTTGAGGGATAGCATACGCCTCCCCCACCCCTCCGACCGTCACAAAGTGGGGCTACGGCGCCTGCGGCACGACTCCGGGCGACTGACCGACGAGCCGCGCCCGCACGCCGAGCCGGCCGAGCGCCTCCGCCACGGCGTCGGCGAGGTCGTCGATCGTGGCAAAGCGCTCCTGGAAGTCGAAGGTGATGACGGAGAAATGCTCGCCGAAGCGCTCGAAATGCAGGTAGAACAGGTCCGACAGGTCACCCCGCCCAAACGGCGAAAGGCCCCGGCGACCACCGACCTTGCCACGATGCCTGGCACCGCGTCAAACCCGATGAACGCCGGGGCCTCCCGGACGGTCACATGCCCCGCAAGGCTACACGATGCCCTGCGCCATCATGGCGTCGGCCACCTTGAGGAAGCCGGCGATGTTGGCACCCACCACGAGGTTGCCGGGGTGGCCGTACTTCTCGGCCGTGTCGGCGCAGTTGTGGTAGATGCCGCGCATGAGCTGCTCGAGCTTGCCGTCGACCTCCTCGAAGGTCCAGGACAGGTGCTCGGCGTTCTGACTCATCTCGAGGCCGGAGACCAGCACGCCGCCGGCGTTGGCCGCCTTGCCCGGGCAGAACGCAACGCCGTGCTCGATGAAGTAGTTCGTGGCCTCGGTGGTCGTGGGCATGTTCGCGCCCTCGCCGACGACCTTCACGCCGTTGGCGACGAGCTTCTCGGCATCCTCGAGAAGCAGGGTGTTCTCGCGTGCGCACGGGAGCGCGACGTCACAGGGCAGAGCCCACACGCCGCGACCGTCCTCGGCGTGCCAGGTGGCGCCCGGGCGCGCGTCGACGTACTGCGCGAGGCTCACGCCCTTGTCGTGGCCGGAGCGCTTGGCGTTGTAGATGTCCTCGAGCACCTTGTAGTCGATGCCCTCGGGGTCCTCGACCCAGCCCTTGGTGTCGGAGCAGGCGATGGTCTTGCCGCCGAGCTGCGCCACCTTCTGGATGGCGTAGATGGCCACGTTGCCCGAGCCGTGCACGACCACGGTCTTGCCCGCGAAGGAGTCGCCCTGGCTCTTGAGCAGCTCGTCCACGAAGTAAACGAGGCCGTAGCCCGTGGCCTCGGTGCGCGCGAGCGACCCGCCAAAGGAGAGGCCCTTGCCCGTGAGCACGCCGCTCCACTCGTTGCGCAGGCGCTTGTACTGGCCAAACAGGTAGCCGATCTCGCGGCCGCCAACGCCCAGGTCGCCGGCAGGGACGTCGGTATTGGGACCGATGTGGCGGGAGAGCTCGGTCATGAAGGACTGGCAGAAGGCCATGACCTCACGGTTCGACTTGCCCTTGGGGTCGAAGTCCGAGCCGCCCTTGCCGCCACCCATCGGCAGCGTGGTGAGCGAGTTCTTGAGAATCTGCTCGAACCCGAGGAACTTGAGCATGCCGAGCGTGACCGTGGGGTTGAAGCGCAGGCCGCCCTTGTAGGGGCCGAGGGCGCTGTTGAACTCGACACGGTAGCCGCGGTTCACCTGGACCTTGCCGGAGTCGTCAACCCAGGGGACACGGAACATGATGACGCGCTCGGGCTCGACGAGGCGCTCGAGCAGGGCGGCCTTCTCGTATTCAGGGTTGGAGTCCGCGGCGGGCGCGATGCTCTCGAGCACCTCGTCGGCGGCCTGGACGAACTCGGGCTGGTCGGCGTAGCGCTCGCGCAGCTCGGCCAGGACCCTCTGGGAATAGGACATATCCGTCTCCTCTCGGTTATTCTCACGCGGGACGAGCGGGCACCTCGGCGCCCAAAAAGCGGGCTAGACATGCTCGGCAAGACTGCTATTAGATAAGGTACAGCGAGGTGAGCCCGGGCCGGCGCTTACGAACGCCGACGTTTCACGCTTGTAACAAAGGTGCTACGAGAGCGCTTCGGAGTTGTTGCGTCGGGTTGACGATTCGCGGGGTGGCCCTGATGACGCCACCGCCGTCCGCCCAAGCGAACGTGCGCATAGCCGACTTTTTTGGCGAGCGACAAGCCAAAAAAGTCGGCTATGCGCACGTTCGTTGAACGAGCAGAGACGAGCGGCCCACCGGGGCCTCGGCATCGGTGGCCAGCCGTCCGCCCGTGGCGCTACAGCCGCCAGGTGGGGCAGATGACCTCCAGTGCGCGATGTACGCACTCGACCTCGAAGTGGGAGCCCGCCACGCGCTCGCCGTCGGCCTGGCACGGCGGCTCCCCCTCGAAGTCGACGACCAGCTTCCGCGCCGTGCGGAACCTGAGGTAGCGCGAGTGCGTGTGCGCCCCAAACCGGGCCTTCACGAACGTGAGGAGCGCCGTCGCGCGGGACGGGTCGCCCGCCGAGTGGCAGACGTCGAGGCGGCCGTCGCGCGGGTCGGCGTTGGGGCAGATGGGAAAGCCGCCGCCATAGGTGGGGCCCACCTGCACGGCGAACACGAGCGAGCGGCCTCGCACCTCCTCGTCGTCGAAGCGGGCGACGAAGGGCCAGGAGCGCAGCTCGTGGCGGATGACGTCGAAGCCGGATGCCATGAACAGGCGCGTCCCGTGGGCCCCTCCCCGCTGCCTGCGCTCCATCGTGTCGAGCGCGATTGCGGCGTCGACGCCAAACGAGAGCGTCTCGTCAAAGTAGGTCCCGTTGACGAGGCCGAGGTCGACGCGGCGGGCGACGCCGCCAAAGATCTGCCCGAGCGACTGGGCTGGCGAGTCGGCGGCCATGCCGAGCGTGCGCGCGTAGTCGTTGCCCGAGCCGAGCGGGATGATGCCGAGGCGCGGGCGGCGGCCCACGTCGATCTTCATGAGGCCGTTCACGACCTCGTGAATGACGCCGTCGCCGCCCAGGGCAAGCACGCTGTCGTAGCCGTTCGCAGCACGCGCGAGCTGCGTCGCGTTGCCGGGACCGGTGGTGAGGCGGACCGTGAACCCGTCGGTCGCGGAGTCATAGCGCTCGAGGGCGCCGCGCACGAAGTCGGCCCCCTCGGCACCGGCGCCGCTCTGCGCGACCGGGTTGGCGATGATGAGCGTGTGTCCGAGGTGAAACGCCATCGCAAGCCTCCTCAGTCGCGAGCAACAGGTTGCGCGGACGCGCGCGACCCGTCTTGGAGCGAAAAAAAACCGGGCAGGCAGCCGTGTGGCCACCTGCCCGGGCGCTCCCGAATGGAGCGGGTGACGGGAGTCGAACCCGCGTCATCAGCTTGGAAGGCTGAGGTTCTACCGTTGAACCACACCCGCATGTTGGTCGGGGCGACTGGATTCGAACCAGCGACCCTCTGCTCCCAAAGCAGATGCGCTACCAAACTGCGCCACGCCCCGGGACCGCCGGTTAAGTATAGGCGAGCGGTTTGGGTTCGGCAAATGACGAGGCCACGCTGCACGAGGTGCCCACGGGAACTGTTGGCCCGCGGGATGGCCCGGTACCAAGACCGAGACATCCCGATGCCCCTGACGCGTCGCCTGGCTCCCTGCTCCTTCGGTGAGCGTGCGCATAACCGACTTTTTTTGGCGAGCGACAAGCTAAAAAAGTCGGCTATGCGCACGCTCGCCGAGTGGGGCGGACCGCGACGCCGCCCCACTCGCACACGGCCACAAAAAAGGGCGCCCACGCACGTGGCGTGGGTGCCCAAAGCCAAAGCCCGCTATCGGCGACTCCCCTACTTCTGGGCAGCCTCGAGCGCGGCCTTGACCTCCTCCTTGGTCTTGAGCTGGAGGACCCTCTCGGCCAGCGCATCGGCCTCGGCCTTTGTCCACTGGGAGATGATCTTGCGCGTGCGCAGGATTGACGGCGCGCTCACGGAGAACTCACCCAGGCCGAAGGAGATGAGCAGCGGGATCAGCAGCGGGTCGGCCGCGGCCTCGCCGCACATGCCCACCATGATGCCCTTCTTGTTGCCCTCCTCAATGATGCGCTTGATGGAGCGCAGCACGCTGGGCTGGTACACGGTGTAGAGGTAGCGCACCGCGTCGTTGCCGCGGTCGGCGCACATCGTGTAGCCGATGAGGTCGTTGGTGCCGATGGAGAAGAAGTCGCACTCGTCGGCAAGCAGGTCGGCGATGAGCGACGCGGACGGCGTCTCCATCATGGTGCCGACCTCGATGTCCTTGTTGTACTCGACACCCTCGGCGTCAAGCTCGGCCTTGCAGGACTCGACGAGCTTCTTGGCGTCGCGCACCTCGTCCAGGTCGGTCACGAGCGGCAGCATGATCTTGATGTCGCCAAAGGCGCTCGCGCGCAGCAGGGCGCGGATCTGCACCTTGTACTGGTCGGGGTTGGCCAGGCAGTAGCGGATGGCACGGTAGCCCATGAACGGGTTGTCGTCGTGCGTGAGGTGCAGGTACGGGATCTCCTTGTCGCCGCCCACGTCGAGCGTGCGGATGATGACCGGCTTGCCCTTCATGCGCAGGGCTACCTTCTGGTAGGCCGAGAACTGCTCGTCCTCGGTCGGGAGCTCCTTGGCGTCCATGAACAGGAACTCGGAGCGGAACAGGCCCACGCCCTCGGCGTCGCGCTCGGCGGCCACGTTGGCGTCATCGGGGTTGCCGATGTTGGCGACGAGCAGCTTCTCGATGCCGTCGGCGGTCTTCGTGGGAACGCCGCGGTAGGCCTCGAGGGCGGCCTTCTCGGCAGCGGCCTTCTCGGCGAGCGTGCGGAACTCGGCCAGCTCGTCCTGGGTCGGCGAGATGGCGACCTCGCCGATGGTGCCGTCGACCACGCAGGTGTCGCCGTTCTTGATGAGCGAGCAGGCGTTCTCGAGCGAGAGCACCGCCGGAATCTCGAGGGCGCGCGCGATGATGGCGGAGTGCGACGTGCGGCCGCCCACCTCGGTGACGACGCCCACGACGTTCTCCTTGTCGATGGTAGCGGTCATCGACGGGGTGAGGTCATGCACGACGACGATGGAGTCCTTGGGCAGGACGGAGAGGTCGACGAGCTCCTTGCCCAGGAGCTGGGCGAGGATGCCGGTGCGGATGTCCTGGACGTCGGCGCAGCGCTCGCGGATGAGCTGCTCGTCGGAGGCGTCGAACATCGCGTAGAACATGTCGCAGACCTCGTCGATGGCCTGCTCGGCGCACTTGCCCTCGACGATGCGGTTGTTGACCTCGTCGATCATGAAGGGGTCGTTGGCCATGGTGATGTGGCCCACCATGATCTCGGCCTCCTTCTCGCCCACCGTGACCTTCATGCGGTCGGCCTGCTTCTGCGTCTTCTCGCAGAAGGCGTCGAGGGCGGCCTTGTAGCGCGCCTTCTCCTCCTCGTCGGTGTCCTGGTGCGTGGCGGGCACGTAGGACAGGTCGGGCTCGACGGCCACGCAGGCGACGCCGATGCCGATGCCATCAGATGCGTTGACACCCTTGTACATGCGATTCCCCCTGATCGGTTGAGCTTCGGGACAGGGCCCCCGGCCTCCTTGGGCGCGCGACCGCGCCCAAGGAGCCAGGAGTCGATGCGATACACTGGCTTATCGGCCCGGGCAGGAGGCTCAGAACGTAGCGAGGGGGCATGCGCCAGAAGCGCCGCCCCCTCGAAGCCACACTCTGAGATCTGGACCCAGGGCCCGGAGACGAAGGCTACTCGCCGATGCCGCTCTTCACGAGCTCGACGGCAGCGGCCAGGGCGTCGGCCTCGTCGGCGCCATCGCACTTGATCTCGATCTCGGTGCCGCAGGACAGACCGGCAGCCATGAGGGCCATCGGCGACTTACCGTTGGTCTCCTTGCCGTTGGCGACAACCGTCACGGTGCTGGCGAACTTGCCCATGGCGGACGCAAACGTGCCGGCCGGACGCATGTGCAGACCCTGCGGGTTGATGAGCGTGACCTTCTCGGAAACCATGTTGTACTCCTTGTTCTCTTGGGCCCTCGCGAGCCCTTTCCCCAGACTACGGGGGCATCCCGATCCGTCGTGCATGGCTTTGCGGGTGCCGCCGTCCCTCGCCGAAACGAACGACCCCAGCCACATGCGGCGGGCCTGGAAGCTACCCTCAGTACCCGTTTGAAGTCTAGCAGACAAACGAGCGTTACCATGCGCTTATGTACCCGAAACCTATCGCTCTTCCGACGTTTGCGGCATACGGCGGCTCTTCTTACGTAAATGGAACGGCACCCGGCCTCAGGGGAGGTCAGGTGCCGTTTACCGGAGAATACCTACCACTTGCCAAACCGCTCACCGGTCGGCAGGCTGCTACTTGACAGGGGCGTCCTTCTCGGACTTGGCCTCGGGAGCCTTCTTCGCCTTGGGCTCGGTGGCCTTCTTCTCGGCGTCCTCGGCCATGATCTTCTGGAGCGCCGCGTAGAACTTGTCGATGGTGGCGCGGTGCGCGAGGCCCTTGCTCGCGGCCGTGGAAGAGCCGCAGGCGGACGCGAAGTTGAGCGCGTCCTGGTAGGAGAAGCCGCGGTCGAGGCTCGCGAGGAAGCCCGCGACCATCGAGTCGCCGGCGCCGGTGGCGTTCACGAGGCGGCAGGGCGGGCACTTGGTGGTGTACTCGCTGCCGTCGGCCGCGATGAGGGCCGAGCCCTCGCCGCCGCAGGAGACCACGACGTTCTGGGCGCCGCGCTCGTGCAGGATGCGGGCGTAGGGCAGGCTCTCCTCCGGTGTCTCCGGGTTGACGTCGAAGAGCTTACCGAGCTCGTGGTTGTTGGGCTTGATCATGAACGGCTGGGAGGCGAGCGACTGGAGGAGCAGCGTGCCCGGGGCGTCGACCACGAAGCGGATGCCGCGGCCGGCGAGACGCGTCATGATGATCTCGTACATGTCGTCGGGCAGACACTTGGGGATGGAGCCCGTGAGCACCAGCGTGTCGCCAGCCTTGATGCGGTCGAGGCGGCCGAAGAGCTCGTCGACCTTGTCGTTGGGGATCTTGGGGCCCATGCCGTTGATGATGGTCATCACGATGCCGTTGAGCTTGACGTTGATGCGCGTGAAGCCCTTGTCCAGGCGCACGAAGTTGCAGGTGACGCCCGCCTGCTGGAGCGTGTCGAGGATGTAGTCGCCCGTGAAGCCCGCGATGATGCCCAGGCAGATGGTGTCGACGTTGAGCTCGTTTAGGATGCTGGAGACGTTGATGCCGTTTCCGCCGCAGCGCACCTCCTCGCTGGACGAGCGGTTGGTGAAGCCCATGTCGAGCGTCAGCGGGTGCATGACGTAGTCGACGGCGGGATTGAAGGTAACGGTGTAAATCAACGGAGTCGCCCCTTCCACTCAATTTCTACCAGATTCCAGTATGACACAGACGGCCCCTGGCCGCACGGGCCTGGGACCGTCTGTGGCAAAGAGTCTGTAAGGAAAGTGCAGGTTGTCATGCCAGTCGTGGTCATTTGGGCACTCGTGGGCCACGCGCGGGGGCGAGAGATGCCGCCCGGCGCGCATGGTCGAGGACGTCGCGAGGGGGCGCGGATGGGCTCGCCATCCCGCGGCATCCGAACGAGAAGGGCCGACCGAAGGACCTACTTCTCGAGGCCCTCCTCGACCGCCTTTACGATCTCCGTGGCGTCGGTGCTCGTCTTGACCACGTGGCAGAAGTCGTCGTGCATGAGCATGACGGCGATCTTGGAGAGGATGCGCAGCTGCTCGGTGCCCACCTCGCCGGCCGGGATGAACAGGCAGATGGCAGCCGTGACGGGGGTCTTGTCCATGGTCTGCCAGTCGACCGCGTCGGCGAAGCGCATGACGATGATGAAGGGCTCGGAGACCGACTCGCTCTTGCAGTGAGGAATGGCAAATCCGCTCATCATGCCCGTGGAGCCCTCGGCCTCGCGAGCCTTGAGACCGTCGAGGAGGGACTGGGCGTCGGAGCTCGCGCCGAGCTCGACCGCCTTGTTGGCGGCAAACTCGAGGGCCTCGTCGCACGTGGCGGCAGAGCAGTCAAGGAAGACGTGGGACGCATCAAGGATTGCCATTGGGGAGTTCCTCTCTCTCGACCTGCCGGCAAGCGGCCCGGCCCCGGTCCGCCGGAAGCGACGTGACCGCATACGTATGACGCAGGTATTTTACTCGCGCGCGAGCCACGTCGCAAACCCAGCCGAGGGCCAGGTTCTTGCGGGTACGACCGCGCCGCATGCGTTTGGGCCGGTACTTGCGCTAGAATGCCACGTACGCCGTCCGAGAGGGGCGGCAACGCACTTGCGCCCTTAGCTCAGCTGGATAGAGCAGTGGACTTCTAATCCGAAGGTCGAGCGTTCGAATCGCTCAGGGCGCACCAGCGAATTCGCAGGTCGGGGGTCATGTGCTCCCGGCCTTTTCTTTTGTAAAGGACCACGCAAGGGTTGAGGCGGATTCGCCTCAAGGCACTCGAGATACGCCGATTCTACGATTGATGGTCACGAGGGGCGATTTACCGTGCCTCTCATCCTCAAACTCGGGCCCATCACCCGTCCCCCTCAGGCCTCGGGCACCGAAAGGCACGTTCGGCGACCCTCTCAGGGCCAAATGGCCAGCCTCCGGGGACCTGGGGCCCCGCGACCGAGGCGTGCCGGGCAGGGTAAGTCGCCTCTCGTGACCACTCAGGCGAAAACCGAGCAATCAAGGAGCCCCACAACCGGTGCTTGCCATCCGAGCCCGTTCTTGCGTGGCGCACAAAAAAAGACCGGGAAGCGAACCTCCCGGCCTTGAACTGTCTGGTGCATCGTCAGGGATTCGAACCCTGGACCTTGGGATTAAGAGTCCCCTGCTCTACCAGCTGAGCTAACGATGCTTATGTCTGCCCGCACGAGGCGAGCGGGTGAATCGATGGTGCATCGTCAGGGATTCGAACCCTGGACCTTGGGATTAAGAGTCCCCTGCTCTACCAGCTGAGCTAACGATGCGTCTCTCCAAGAAGATGGGGTGGGTGAAGGGGCTCGAACCCTCGACCTACGGAGCCACGGTCCGTCGCTCTGCCAACTGAGCTACACCCACCATCTGCTACTCCTTGAAGCAGCTCGTCTATTATGCACAGCCCACCAGAGGAACGCAAGCACTAATTTCGACAATTTTCGGGGTGCCGCGGAGGCAGGGCGGACGGTGCCGCAAAGGCGGGGTCCGCCCCCTACTTCAGCAGCAGCTCGGCGATCTGCACGGCGTTGGTCGCGGCACCCTTGCGAATCTGGTCGCCACAGCACCAGAACGTGATGCCGCGCCCCACATCGGGGTTGGAGATGTCGCGGCGGATGCGGCCCACCCAGATGAGGTCCTGGTCGCTCGTGTAGAGCGGCATCGGGAAGCGGTCGCGGGCGGCCTCGGCGTCCAGGTCGTCGACGAGCTTGACGCCCGGCGCGTCCGCCAGCGCCGCGCGCGCGTCCTCGAGCGGCACCGGGCGCTCGAACTCGAGCGTAATCGACTCGGAGTGCGAGCGCATGACCGGCACGCGCACGCAGGTGCAGTTCACGCGCAGCTCGGGGAGATGCATGATCTTGCGACCCTCGTTCTGCATCTTCATCTCCTCCGAGGTGTAGCCCTCGAACTTCTCGCCGCCGATCTGCGGGATGAGGTTACTCGCGAGCTGGTCGGCGAACGCCTTCGGCTCGGGGCTGGGCTTGCCCGTCCCCAGCGCCTCGATCTCGCTCTCGAGCTCGTTCATGCCCGGCACGCCCGCGCCGCTCGCCGCCTGGTACGTGGAGACCACCATGCGCGTGACGCCGCCCAGCTTATGGAGCGGCCAGGTGGGCACGAGGCCGATGATCGTGGCGCAGTTGGGGTTGGCGATGAGGCCCTTGTTCCAAGCCACGTCCTCGGCGTTGATCTCGGGCACCACGAGCGGCACCTCAGGGTCGAGGCGGAAGGCGTGCGAGTTGTCGACCACCGTGGCCCCGCGCCTCACGGCCTCGGGCAGAAGCTCCTTGGCCTGCTCGTCGCCGGCGGCGCCCAGCACGATATCCATGCCCTCGAAGGCCTCGGGGCGCGCCTCCTGGACGGTGACCTCGCGGCCGTTCCACTCGATCCTCTTGCCAGCGGAACGGGCGCTCGCGAGCAGGCGCAGCTCGCCCACCGGGAAGTCGCGCTCGGCCAGGCAGGTGAGCATCTGCGTGCCCACCGCACCCGTGGCTCCCAGGATCGCGACGTTCTTCGTGTCGGACATGGTGTCTCCCCTCTTGGCCCCGGGCTTCGGGGCCATGTCTTTGTCAGGTGGGCGCGCGGGCGGGCCGCTTCCGGCCCCGTCGCCGGCACCCCTAACGCAGCGCGCCCGCGTCCCGGAAGGCGCAGGCGCACACGTGAAGGCTACTCGGTCTCGTCGAGGAAGGCGTCGTAAACGACGCGGATCGTCTTCTCGAAGTCCTCGTTGTTCACGCCGAAGATGATGTTGATCTCCTGCGAGCTCTGCGTGATGAGGCGGATGTTGATGCCCGCCTTGCCCAGCTCGTAGAAGAGACGGCCCGACGTGCCCGGGCGGTTGGACATGCCGCGGCCCACCACGCTGATGAGCGCCAGCTTGTCTATGACCTTGACCTCGTCGGGCTCGAGCTCGCGCTGGATGTCGGCGACGATGGCGTAGATCTTGTCCTTGACGTCGGCGCCGTTCACCACCACGCCGAACGAGTCGATGCCCGTGGGCACGTGCTCCACCGAGACGCCGTAGCGCTCGAAGATGGTGAGCGCGCGCGACAGGAAGCCCACCGAGTTGGACATCTTAGTCTTGGAGACGTGCACCGTGAGGAAGTCCTTCTTGCCGGCGATGCCGGTGATGACGGGGTCGCCCTCGTGCGGCTCGACGCGCTCCCGGATGATGGTGCCCGGCTCGTCGGGGTGGTTGGTGTTGAGGATGGCGATGGGGATGTTGGCCTCGCGGACCGGGAAGATGGCCTCCTCGTGCAGGACGCTCGCGCCCATGTAGGAGAGCTCGTGCATCTCGTCGAACGTGATGCGGCGGATGGCGCGCGGGCGCGGCACGATGCGCGGGTCGGCCGTGAGGAAGCCGGACACGTCGGTCCAGTTCTCGTAGAGGTCGGCGTTGAGCGCACGGGCCACGATGGCGCCCGTAATGTCGCCGCCGCCGCGGCTGAAGAGCCTCACGTCGCCCTCGGAGGTGGCGCCGTAGAAGCCCGGCAGCACGAAGCCGCCCTCGCGCACCACGAGGTCGTGGATGCGGTCGCAGGTGCGCTCCATGTCGAGTGTTCCGTCATGGTGGAAGCGCACGTAGTCGGCCGCGTCGGCAAACGGAAGGCCCAGGTACTCGCTCATGAGCTGGGCGGTGAAGTACTCGCCGCGGCTCACGATGTACTCGGTAGAGTAGCCCTTGATCCCGGCCGCGAACTCGTCGAACTTCTGGGCCATGGGATGGGTGAGGCCGAGCTCGGACTGGATGCTCACGAAGCGCTGCTTGATGTCCTCGAGAAGGGCCGTGCAGTCGACGTGGTAGGTGCGGTGCGCGTCGACGAGGTAGAGCAGGTCGGTGATCTTGTTGTCCCCGGAGTTGCGCTTGCCGGCGGCCGAGACCACCACGAAGCGACGCGCGTCGTCGGCCTCGATGATGCGCTTGACCTTCTTGAACTGGCCGGCGTCGGCGACGCTCGAGCCGCCGAACTTGGTGATCTTGATCATGGGTCTCCTTGCTAGTTGGCAACCGTGTTACGCGCGGCCGCCCCGGCGGCTCCTCACGCTATGATGTCACACGCGGGGCGTCCCCGGGAACCTGCGGAGACGCGCGCAATGAGACAGCTCACGACGCGAGGAGAAGAGCAGTGAGTACGTTCTACCACAGCACGCGCTCCCGAAACGAATCCGTAACAAGCAAACAGGCAATTCTCGAGGGCATCGCCGCCGATGGCGGCCTGTTCGTGCGAGACGACATCGCCTCGGGGGCACCGGCGCTCGACGAGCTGCTGTCCGGCACCTACCAGGACCGCGCCCGCCTCGTGCTGGGGCACCTGCTCGACGACTTCTCGGCCGACGAGATCGCCGGGTGCGTGAGCGCCGCCTATGGCGAGAACTTCGACTCCCCCGCCGTGACGCCCGCCGTGCGCTGCGGCGACGAGTGGGTGCTCGAGCTCTGGCACGGCCCCACGAGCGCCTTCAAGGACGTGGCCCTGCAGATGCTGCCGCAGCTCATGCGCGTGGCCCGCGAGGGCGACGGCCGCCGCGTCATGATCGTGACCGCCACGAGCGGCGACACCGGCAAGGCCGCGCTCGAGGGCTTCGCCGACGTGGCCGGCACCGGCGTCACCGTCTTCTACCCCGACGGCAAGGTCTCCGACGTCCAGCACCTCCAGATGGCCACCCAGCGCGGCGCCAACGTGGCCGTGTGCGCCATCCGCGGCAACTTCGACGACGCCCAGACCGAGGTCAAGCGCATCTTCGCCGACGGCGCGCTGCGCGAGCGCCTCGCGCGCGAGAACGTGGTGCTGTCGAGCGCCAACTCCATCAACGTGGGCCGCCTCGTGCCGCAGGTCACCTACTACTTCGACGCCTACGCGCAGCTCGCGGCCGCGGGCGCCCTCACGCCCGGCGACCCGATCGACTTCTGCGTGCCCACGGGCAACTTCGGCGACGTGCTGGCCGGCTACTACGCCAAGCTCATGGGCCTGCCCGTGCGCACGCTCGTGGTGGCCTCCAACGCAAACGACGTGCTCACCGGCTTCATCACCACGGGCACCTACGACCGCCGCCGCCCCTTCCACAAGACCATCTCGCCCTCGATGGACATCCTCGTGAGCTCCAACCTCGAGCGCCTGCTCTTCTACCTGTCGGGCGAGGACACCGAGCTCGTCGCCTCGCTCATGGCCCAGCTGGCCGAGGAGGGCCACTACACGGTGCCGGCCGGGCTGCTCGACCGCCTGCACGAGACGTTTGCCTGCGGCCGTGCCGACGACGACGCCACTCGCGAGACCATCCGCGCCACGTGGGAGGGCGAGCGCTACCTCATCGACCCGCACACGGCGGTGGCCAAGCACGTGCTCGACGCGCGGCCGGCCGACGGCGTGGCGCGCGTGTGCCTCTCCACGGCGAGCCCCTTCAAGTTCTCGGCCGACGTGCTCGCCGCGCTTGGGCACGATGTGGCCGGCCTCGACGGCTTCGCCTGCATGGACCGGCTCTCCGAGCTTACGGGCACCACGGCCCCGGCCACGCTCTCGGCGCTGCGCTCGGCGCCGGTGCGCTTCTCGGACGTGGTGGGCGTGGCCGACATGAACGGCTACGTCGAGCGCACGGCCAAGGGGCTGCTCGCATGATCCGCGTCACCGTTCCCGCCACGAGCGCTAACCTCGGCATCGGCTACGACACGCTCGGTATGGCCGTGTCGCTCTACTCGCACTTCACCTTCGAGCGCTCGGACGCGCTCGAGATCTCGGGCTGTCCCGAGGAGTTCCAGAACGAGGACAACCTCGTGTACGTGTCGTTCGTCGACGCGCTGCGCGAGTGGGGCGAGGAGGCCTTCCCGGTCTCCATCGGCATCGACACCGAGGTGCCCGTCGCACGCGGGCTTGGCTCGAGCTCGACGTGCGTGGTAGCCGGCATCATGGCCGCCGCCGCACTCACGGGCCACACCGTGACGCGCGAGGAGCTCGTGGCCATCGCGACCGGCGTGGAAGGTCACCCCGACAACGTGGCGCCCGCGATCCTGGGCGGCGCGGTGTGCTCGTTCACGCCAACGGGCGAGCTGCCGAGGTGCCTGCGCTACGAGGTGAGCGGCAGGCTGCGCTTCCTCACCGTCATCCCGCCCTACGAGGTGCGCACCTCCGAGGCGCGCAAGGTGGTGCCCTCCGAGGTACCGCTCTCGACCGCCGTGTGGCAGATGGGCCGCATCGCAGGACTCACGCGCGGGCTCGAGACGGGCGACACCTCGCTCATCGCCGACGCCAACGACGACCGGCTGCAGGAGCCCTACCGCCGCGCGCTCATCCCCGACTACGACGACATCCGCGAGACGTGCCTCACGGGCGGGGCCAAGACGCTTTGGATCTCGGGATCGGGGTCGACGCTCATGGCCGTCACGGATGACACCATCGTGGCAAAGTTATTGCAGGTGCGCCTTCGCGAGCAGTTCCCCGCGTGCGACACGCACATCCTCACCTGCGACACCGAGGGCGCGCAGATCGAGTACCTGTAGGCGCGGGGCGGGCGCGGGCGCGGGGCGTCGCTCTCCCCCTACGCCTGCGCCACGAGGTGACGGCCGGAGAGGCGCGACGTGGGCTCCTCGTCCGTGCCGCCGTCGATGACCTTGAGGTGCTCGCGGAAGCTGCGACGCGCGAGGCGGTGCGCCGAGCGGCTCTTGGCGAACTCCTGGCGGATGAGCAGGTTGACGTAGCTGTCCGCGTCGGTGACCTCAGGGTGGCCCGCTTGGGGCCGGAAGGTCATGAACTTGGTGCTGCGCTCGAGACCGTCCGGCTCGTCGAGCGTGGCCCCGTCGCCCAGGTCGTCCGAGAAGACCGGCTCCGGGTCGGGGTCGGGGCCCATGCCAATCTGCTCCTGGTAGCGCTCGTCGAGCGCCTCGAGCGCGACGGCCCAGAGGTCCTGGTGCTCCTCGTCCCAGCGCTGGCACGCCGCGGACGCGGCGCTTGCGGTGACGTTGGCGGGGGCCGATGCCCCGGGTGCCGCGTCGAGGGCCGGGCTCGCGATGCGGGCGGAGATGATGTCGCGGGAGGGCATGACGCGCGTGGCCTGCGAGGCCACGGCGGGCGTGGGGCCGGCAGCGGCTGGGGCAGCGGATGCATACGTGCGCTCCTGCGGCTCGACCCATGCGGGCGCGACGGACTGCGCGGCCAACGCGGGACTGCTCGGCACGGGCGCGGGCGTCGGAGCCTCGGGGCGGGGCCCACTCGCGACGCCTTCGTGCGCTGCGACCGCCTCGTCCCACCAGGGCTCTCCCACGTCCCCCACCGACCCGTCGGCACGCTCGATCACGGGGATGCCGCTCATGCGCGACGCGTTCAGGCGCTCCGAGAGCACCTCGGCCACGCCCTTGGCGCGCGAGCTCATGCGCTCGGCCACGGTGCGGCTGTGCACGTAGGCCTCCGCCACGTCGGCGTAGTCGTCGGACGACAGCACCTGGCCAGTAGGGTTCTTCTGGTGCACGGAGACCGCCTGGTGCACGCCTGCCGTCTGCTGCGCAAGGGCCGCCTGGTGCGCGCCCGAGGTCTGGGGCGCATGTGCCGCATGCGCCGCGCAAGGGGCATGGGGTGCCTCGTCTACCTGGGACTCACTGGCATTCACGCACGCATCGGCAGACCAGTCAGCCTGCACGGGCGCCGCCTCGGCCGTGTGCCACGCAGGCACGCGCTCCTCCGCCACCTCGCGCGCCACGCGCGACGCCACCCTGTGCGTGAGGGCAAGCGAGGTGCCGCTCGCCACGAGCGCACCCACCGCGCAGCCGGCCATGAACGCCACGCCCGGGTTCTCCACGGGAAGGTCTTGGCCAAGCACGGTCAGCGCCTGTGCGCATGCGGGGGTACCCCATGCAAGGGCTCCGGCAACTCCGGCATATACGGCAGGGTTGAGATGCCCGCTCGTCATGTCCTAACGCCTCCCACGGAAGGCGACGGATGCAGATCACGTGCGCGACGACGGGCCGCCACAAGGGCACGCCAATCGGACAACGGCGGTGTGTGGTTAGTCTGCGTTTACCGTCGCTCGGGCTGTACTGGGATATGCCGACCCGCGCCAATCGGCGAGGCTCGGTCGTTCAATGACTATACAGCCTGCGGGGATGGAACGCAAAGCATATGGCACCCCGGGGCGTAAGGATTTGTGCACCCCGGCTGCTAGATTTCCGCTACGGAAGCCACCTTCGTCTCAGGACGCCCGCTTCCACAGCCCAGCCCGAAGAGCCCCAAGACGCCGCTTCCCCACCCCAGCCCCAAGACGCACGCCCTACCCCACCCTCCCCTCCGTGAACGTAGCAGTTTCCGACACAGCGGTCCATAAAACCGCAAATGGCAGAAAGCTACCTGTCCGTAAACGCAACGGTCAGCAGCTCTCAATCTGCGAGCGTAGCAGTTTCGGACAAGCGACCCGACAAAACCCCAGTTGGCAAAAGGCCGCATGTCTGAAACTGCTCCAGTCGCGATATCCCAAACCGCGAATGTAGCAGTTTCGGACAGACCCTCTGACAAAGCCGCAGTTGGCAGAAAGCTACCTGTCCGAAAACGCTCCAGTCGTGGGAAATGGGCGAAGCGGAATAAAGAGGCTCTTCGACACTTATGGTGGCTGGCACACCCCGGGCCTGATTGGGCCGAGTCCCGCGAGCGGTACGATATCGGCACGCGGGTCCGCCCGACGGGAGGTGCCGACACGGACGCTCAGGCGGGGATGCCGGCCGGGCCCTTCGAGGGGTCGATGGGCCTCGGCGACGCCTGGGGGGTCGCCGACGTCTGGCTCGAGCCGC
>NZ_CAAKOQ010000048.1 GCF_901212675.1 Olsenella uli | reverse complement strand
TGCGCTCCGCGGTCCGAGCGGGCGCCACGCCCACCCTGCGCCTTGCGGCCGCCCTGGCGCGTACGACCGTCGCGCGCCGCGGCCTCGCCGCCGCGGTTGCGCCTGCCGCCACGGGTGCCCTGTGCCCCGCGACCCTGGCTGCGCTCGATGGCGGCGCGCTCCTTCTCGGAGAGGAGCTCCACGTCAACGTCCTCGCCCGTGCGCTCGCGCCCACCGCGACTGGCACTTTGACCTGCGCGCTTGTGCCCCTGACCTGCGCCACGGCCCCCGCGCTCGCCGCGCGCCGACCCGCTGCGACCGCTCGGCGCAGCCTCGCCCGCCTGCTTCTTGTGCCTGCCACCGCGCTTGCGCTTGCCCGAGCCGGGCTCGCCGCGACGCGGCTTCTCGGCCGAGCGGTTGGGGTCGAGCTCGGGCGGCTCGCTACCCAGCTCAAAGGCACCGGCGCGCTCGTAGGTGGGCACGACCTGCCCCATGAGGCGCTCGCAGTCGCGCAGGTCGCCAAAGTCGTCGCAGGTCACAAACGTAAGCGCCCACCCCGTCTCGCCGGCGCGGCCCGTGCGTCCGATGCGGTGGATGTAGTCCTCGGGGTCGGACGGCACATCAAAGTTGATCACGTAGCGCACGTCCGACACGTCGATGCCGCGCGCCAGCACGTCGGTGGCCACGAGCACGTCGGTCTTGCCGTCGCGGAAGCTCGCCAGCGCGCGCTCGCGCTGGTTCTGGCTGCGGTTTCCGTGAATCGGCGCGCACGAGATGCCCGCGCGGCGCAGGCGTCGGCAGCAGGAGTCGGCACGGTGCTTGGTGCGCGTGAAGACGATGACGTGGCTGGGGCCCTCGGCCTTGAGCACCTCCGCAAGCAGGGCGTTCTTGGCCTCGAGCGACACGGGCAGCACGAACTGGTCGATCGTGTCGGCCACGGTGCCCTTGTGGGCGATCTCCACGACGGCCGGGTCGCTCACGAGGTCGCGGATGCCGCCGATGGCCCCCTCGTCAAGCGTGGCCGAGAAGAGCATCGTCTGGCGCGTGGCCGGCGTCTGGCGCACAATCTTGCGCATCGCGGGGAGAAAGCCCATGTCAAGCATGCGGTCGGCCTCGTCGAGCACGAGCACCTGGACCTCGCTGAGGTTGGCCTCGCCCTGCTCGATGAGGTCGACGAGACGGCCGGGCGTGGCCACGAGGATGTCGCAGCCGCAGTGCAAGGCGGCCTTCTGCGGCTCGTAGCTCAGGCCGCCCACTACCGTCACGCTGCGGTGATGCGTGCGCTTGGCGATGGTCTCGCAGACATCCTCAATCTGCTGGGCAAGCTCGCGCGTGGGCGTCACCGCGAGCATGAGCGGGCCGTGGTGGCGCGGCGCGCGCGGCAGGCGGCTCATGGTTGGCAGGAGGAAGGCGGCCGTCTTGCCGGTGCCGGTCTGGGCGGCGGCCAGCAGGTCGCGGCCCTCGAGCGCGTAGGGGATGGCCTGCGCCTGAACGGGCGAGGGCGTCTCGTAGCCAAGGTCGCGCACGGCCTCGAGGACGGCGTCGGAAAGGCCGAGGTCGGAGAAGGCGGGGGTGTCGGCCGCGGCGTCGGCGGCCTCGTTCGCGGTCGCGGTGGCCGCGTCCTGCTCCACCGTCTCGTCATGCGTGGTTGCCGTGGCGGCGGTGCGCTCGTCCACGGCGGGGGTGGTGCTCTGGGTCATGCTGGTCCTGTCTGACTGTGCCGCGTCGTGGTCTCTGGGGCACCACGGCACGGACTTGCTGCGGAAATGCCGTATGCGGAAGAAAACCGACCGCTCGGCGAATTGTTACAGTCACTGTACCGGAAGCGCGGCGTGTCCGTTGCGGAGGGGCGCTACGCTTGTGCATCAGGTGAAGATGGGCCGCAGCGGGACCGCTGGAGCGAGGCCGCCGCAGCGCGACCGGAGGCAAGCCGCAGCGCGACGGCCGGCGGGCTGCGATTCGCACCGTTGCCCGGCCGGGGGGGGGTCGCTCCGTGCCCGGCCCAGTCGGACAAGGATACAAGGGAGGGGACCGCATGCGAGACAGGCGAGACGGCCGCAGCCGTGCCGGTGCGCGTGGCGTGGGCCGCGGCTTTGGTCGCAGGTCCTCCGAGAGCACGGGCCCCAGCTACCGCCTGAGCGGGGCCACCGGCTCGCGCGGCCGCGTCCCCAACGTGCGGCTGACCGGCTCAGGCCGCTCCGGCAAGGGTGGACTCTTTGGCCGCTCGACGCTCGCGGGGCGCACGAGCCCCAGTACGATCCTCGTCGGCCGCGGCGACATTCCCCAGTTTCGCGACAAGGCCGCGCGCAACGGCGGCTGGAGCATCCCGTCGCTCTCCGGCCGTCCCCAGGCGGCCGCGACCTCGCGGGCGTTTCTGCTGGCCCTGGGCGTCGCGGCCGTGGCGCTGGTCGTGGTGGTCGCGCTCGTCGTGAGGTCGTGCGGCGCGGCGTAGCCTCGGCATGAAAAGGGGC
>NZ_CAAKOQ010000047.1 GCF_901212675.1 Olsenella uli | reverse complement strand
TTTGAATATTCAAATCCGACCAAAGCGCACAGTGCTGGCGACGGGTTGGGAAGATGCTATTCAAATCCGTTCAAAATGCACCCCCGCGGCCGAGATGCCATGACACCCTTCCGTATGATTTGTCACATCTGGCCAGCAGGCGGCGCGGACACGGAGCCTTGGGCTGATCAAGCTGAAGGAATGTGGAGCGTGATGAGCCTCGGATCAGTCGTTGCTTTGGCATCGTGGCCCGGCAGCGGCCTGCTCGTCCCCGTTCCTCGTCCAGCCCTACGAAACCCTCAGAACAACGCGCGTGAGTGCCGCGGCCGGTGCCGTATACTCTAAGAGTTGCGCGGCCGAGCCCGTGCACGCCTTAAGAAAGCACCAAGAGAGGGAGTCTTCATGCCGGCAACAGTACTGGTGGGAACCCAGTGGGGCGACGAGGGTAAGGGCAAGGTCACCGACCTCGTCTCCGGCGATTTCGACTGCGTCTGCCGTTACCAGGGCGGTGCCAACGCGGGCCACACGGTGGTCGCAAATGGCCACAAGCTGGCCCTTCACCAGATCCCATCCGGCGTCATGTACCCGGGCGCGCTCTCGGTCATCGGCAACGGCTGCATCGTCGACCCCTCCGTCATGCTCGAGGAGCTCGACACGCTCCAGGGCCAGGGCATTACCTGCGAGGGCCTGCGCGTCTCGGGCAATGCCCACATCGTCATGCCCTACCACAAGGACCTCGACGGCGCCCACGAGAAGCACCTCGGCAAGAACCTCATCGGCACCACCAAGCGCGGCGTCGGCCCCTGCTACATGGACAAGATGAACCGCACTGGCCTGCGCGTGCAGGACATGCTCGATGAGAAGATCTTCCGCCAGAAGCTCGAGGCGGCGCTCGCCTACACCAACCCCATCCTCGAGAAGGTCTACGAGCTGCCCACCTACACCGTCGAGCAGATCTGCGAGACCTACCTGCCCTACGCCGAGCGCATTAAGCCCTACATCGTCGAGAGCTCCAAGCTGCTCAATGAGCTGCTCGCCGAGCGCAAGAACATCCTGTTCGAGGGCGCTCAGGCTACGATGCTCGATATTGACCACGGCACCTACCCGTTCGTGACCTCCTCTAACTGCACAGCCGGCGGCGCCGTGACCGGCTCGGGCGTTGGCCCTACTAACATCCAGCGCGTCCTTGGCGTGGCCAAGGCCTACCTCACGCGCGTGGGCTCGGGCCCGTTCCCCACGGAGCTCTCCGAGGAGGACGGCGTGGGCAAGTTCCTGCTCGAGAAGGGCCACGAGTACGGCGTGACCACCGGCCGCAAGCGCCGTTGCGGCTGGTACGACGCCGTGGGGGGCAACTACGCCGCCCGCGTGAACGGCCTCACCGACCTGGCCATCACCAAGCTTGACGTGCTGGGCGGCCTCGACACCATCAAGATCTGCACCGCCTACGAGTGCGACGGCGTCGAGTACACCACCGTCCCCGAGCACCAGAGCGTCTTCTACCACGCCAAGCCCAAGTTCATCGAGGTGCCTGGCTGGAAGGAGGACATCTCTGGCTGCCGCAACTTCTACGACCTGCCGCGCGAGGCCAAGGACTACATCGACCTCATCGAGCAGCTCAGCGGCGTGCGCGTGTCGCTCATCGCCGTGGGCCCCGACCGCGAGCAGACGATCAACCGTCACTGGGACTAGCGCGACGCGGGCGGGTCTGGCCAAGCGGCCGGGCCCGCCCTTTTTCGACTTGTTGGGAGCCAGGCCGGCGCGGGCTCGCTGCGCGCTGGCAGGAGGGGGCACCATGCAGCACCAATTTGAGATCCTCACGGACAGCACCTGCGACATCCCGCTCGCCGAGCTTGACGAGCTCAAGGTCGAGATGGTTCCGCTCCACGTGTTCGTGGCGGGCGGCTCGTACCACGACATGGTCGACATCACGTCCGAGCAGTTCTACGACAAGATGGCCTCGACCGACGAGCTACCGCACAGCTCGCAGCCCTCGCCCACGGCCTTCCTCGACGCGTACAACAAGATGGCCGACGATGGCGCGCCCGCGGTGCTCTCCATCCACATCGCCACGGCGCTCTCCGGCACGGCCAACTCGGCCGAGATCGCGGCCAAGGACGCCAAGGTGCCGGTGCACGTGTGGGACAGTCGCACGGCCACCGTGGTGCATGGCATGATGGTCAAGGAGGCCTGCCGCATGCGCGACGCGGGCGAGTCGCTCGAGGCCACCGTGGCGCACCTCGACGAGCTCTCCGGCAAGTCCACGCTCGTGTTCGTGCCCGACACGCTCGAGAACATCGTGAAGAACGGCCGCTGCTCGCGCGCCAAGGGTCTCATGAGTTCGCTGCTCAATATCAAGGCCGTGCTGAGTGTCCAGCCCGACGGCTCGCTCGAGCCGGTGGGCAAGGGCCGTGGCACCGAGCGCGCTCTCGAGTCGCTCACCAAGGTGGTCGAGGGCCGCTATGGCAAGGGTGCCGAGCTCACGGCTACGCTGCTCACCGTGCGCAACCAGGCGGGTGTGGACGAGATGATCAATATCCTCGAGAAGCACGGCTTTGTGCTGCACGTCATGGGCACCTGCAACGCCGGCCCCGTCATCGCCACCCACACCGGCGCCGGGCTCATCGGCCTGGGCTGCGTCCCCACCTCCGCCCTCTACGCCTAACGGTGCAATTGGTGCAGTTGGGGACGTGTTCGTTCTGCACCATTTGAACGTGCAATTGGGGACGGGTCCCATTTGCACCATTCCGCAGCGGGGCGTGCAGAACGAAAAATGGTGCAAAACAAACACGTCCCCAATTGCACAACCAAGAAGGGAGCTCTCATGAGCGAATCCGAGAAGGTCGACATCCTGCTTCTGGGCGCGGGCGGCCGCGAGCACGCCCTGCTACGCAAGCTCGTCGAAAGCTCGCGCGCCGGCAAGCTCTGGGCTGCGCCCGGCAACGGCGGCATCCTCGCCGAGGCAACCCTCGCCGAGGGCCTCGACCAGGACGACCCCGTCGCCGTGGCAGACTTCGCTACGACGCACGGTATCGGTCTCGTGGTCATCGGCCCGGAGGCCCCGCTCGTCGAGGGCGTGGGCGACGCGGTGCGCGCCGCCGGCATCGCCTGCTTTGGTCCCAACGGCGACGCCGCGCAGATGGAGGGCTCCAAGCTCTTCGCCAAGCAGGTCATGGAGCGCGCCGGCGTTCCCACGGCCTGCTACCAGAGCTTCACCAAGGCCGGGCCCGCCGAGGCCTACGTGCGCGAGCTCGATGGCCCCTGCGTCGTCAAGGCTGACGGTCTGGCCGCTGGCAAGGGCGTCATCGTGGCCCAGACCACCGAGCAGGCCCTCGCCGGCGTGCGCGAGTGCTTCTCGGGCACCTTTGGCGAGGCAGGCAAGACCGTCGTGGTCGAGGAGATGCTCAAGGGCCCGGAGTGCTCGCTGCTGGCCCTTACCGACGGCAAGACGGTGCTGCCGCTGGCCAGCGCCCAGGACCACAAGCGCGCCCTCGAGGGCGACCTCGGTCCCAACACGGGCGGTATGGGCGTCTACTCGCCGGTGCCCTTCGTGACGCCCGAGGAGCACGAGGCCATGGTCGACATCGAGCGCCGCGTGGTGGCACAGCTCGCGGCCGACGGCATCACCTACTCCGGCTGTCTCTACGGCGGCTTCATGCTCACCAAGGACGGCCCCAAGGTGCTCGAGTTCAACGCCCGCTTCGGCGACCCCGAGACCCAGGTGGTGCTCCCCCGCATGGACTGCGACCTCGTGGACGTGTTCCTGCGCTGCGACAACGGCACGCTCGACGGCGCGCAGGTGCGCTGGGAGGACGACTTTGCCGTCTCGGTGGTGCTCACGAGCACGGGCTACCCCGGTCGCTACGAGAAGGGCAAGGTCATCACGGGCATCGAGGACGCCGAGAGGCTCCCGGGCGTCACGGTCTACCACGCGGGCACCAAGCTCGTGGGCGGCGAGCTCGTGACCAACGGCGGTCGCGTGCTCAACGTCACGGCGGTGGCCGACACCTTCCAGGGCGCGCGCGAGCAGGCCTACAAGGCCGCCGAGCTCATCGACTTCGAGGGCAAGACGCTGCGCCACGACATCGGCGCCCGTGCCCTGCGCGGCCGTGAGGCCTGGGAGGTCTAGCGCCCGGGGAGGGTTGGCGGCCGAGGAGGGCGAGCTGGCCGAGAAGAGCGAGAGCCGGCCGGCTTTGCCGTCATTCGCGGCGGCCAGGCCAAGCTGACGGCGCGAGACGGGTATCTTCAGTCTTGCAACGAGGTTCTGCGGCGACGGGCTGTCGGAGGTGCCCCCGGGCTACCTGGCGACGGCCCGTCCTCGCTGATGCTTACGGAGGGTTGATCGATCATGGCAAAGGATGAGAAGGAGCGGGCGCTGGGCGATGTCCTCGACGCCACGGCGGCCTTCACGTTTGACGGGGACCGCTCCCAGCACGACCACGAGAGTGGCGAGCCACAGCGGCGCGACTTCGTGCGCGGCGACGACGACCCGAGGGACGCCGCCCTGGCCGAGCACCCGCTCTCCGAGGACACGGCCTGGACGGGCCGCATCTTCTCGGTGAGCCGCCTGCACGTGAAGCTGCCCGACGGCCGCGAGGCCATCCGCGACGTGGTGCGCCACCCGGGTGCCGTCGCCATCGTGGCACTCACCGATGACGGGCGCATCTGCCTCGTGCGCCAGTACCGCATGGCGCTCGGCCGCGTGACGGTGGAGATTCCGGCCGGCAAGCTCGACCCGGGCGAGGACCCGCTGCACTGCGCGAACCGCGAGCTCAAGGAGGAGACGGGCTTCGTCGCCAAGAAGATGGCCTATCTCACCACCATCGCGAGCTCGGCCGGGTTCTCCGACGAGCTCATCCACCTCTACATGGCCACGGGTCTGGAGTTCGACAAGTCCGACCCGGATGCGGACGAGTTCATCAACGTGGACCTCGTGGACCTGTCCGAGCTGATCGATGCCGTGCTCGATGGCCGTGTGGAGGACGCCAAGACCGTTGTGGGCGCCTTGGCCTGCGACGCCGTTGCCCGCCGCCTCACCCCCGACGCCCCCAGCGCCGAGGCCTAGCCGCGACGTCCCGCCTCGCCACCGTCACCGCTGTCACATTTCCTTCCGTATGATTTGTCACATCGCCTCCGACGAAATGTGACAAATCATACGGAAGGAAATGTGACAGCCCAGCTCAGCCCCCAACCCTGACCAACCCTGCCCGAAGAGCGACCAAGAATCGAAGCCCATGCCCTCTGCATCCTCTGCAACTCACACCGGCGTGCCCACCCGCGGCACGTCTCGCCCGCACCTCAACGGCCACCTCTACCGCGAGTTCCTCTCGTACTACCGCTCGCAGTGGCACCTCTTCGCCATCGACTCGGTGGCCGCCCTCGTCATGACGGCTGTCGACCTGGCATTTCCCATCATCCTGCGCCAGCTCGCCGGCGGCCTGTTTACCGAGGGCCCGGTGGCCATCCTCGCCTCGCTCGGCACCATCTGCGTGGGCCTCGTGGTGATGTACGCCGTGCGCTACCTCTGCCGCTTCTTCGTGGGCTACTGGGGCCACGTCATGGGCGCGCGCATGGAGAGCCGCATGCGCCAGGACCTCTTCGACCAGTACGAGCGCTTCAGCTTCTCGTACTTCGACCGCCACAACACCGGCGACCTCATGAGCCGCGTGGTCTCCGACCTCTTCGACATCTGCGAGGCCGCGCACCACGGCCCGGAGTACGCCATCATCTGCGGCGTCAAGATCGTGGGGTCGTTCGCGATTCTGGCCACCATCAACTGGAAGCTCTCGGCGGCGCTGGCCGCGATCACGCTCGTGCTGTGGGTCTACAACGCCCACGCCAACCAGCGCATGCGCGCCGTCTTCATGGAGAACCGCACGCGCATCGCGGGCATAAACTCGCAGCTCGAGGACTCTCTGGGCGGCGTGCGCGTGGTCAAGAGCTTCGCCAACGAGGACGTGGAACGCGCCAAGTTCGCCAAGTCCAACGAGGCCTACCTCGCGAGCAAGGCCAAGATGTACCACGTCATGGGCAGCTACCAGGCCATGATCGCGGCGCTCATGGGCCTCTTGTTCACCGTGGTCATCGTCTACGGCGGCTACCTCGTGGCAATGGACGAGATGAACCCGGCCGACCTCGCCACCTACGCGCTCTACATCACCACGTTCACGGCCGCCATCGAGCAGCTTCTCAACTTCACCGAGACGTTCCAGAAGGCCGAGGCGGGCTTCCGCCGCTTCGACGAGATCCTCGCCACCAAGCCCGACGTGCTGGACGCGCCCGGTGCCCCCGACCTGCAGGTGAGCGAGGGTCACGTGGTGTACAAGGACGTGCGCTTCTCGTACGACGGCGAGCACGACGTGATTCGCGGTCTTGACCTTGACATCCGCCCGGGCGAGACCATCGCGCTCGTGGGTCCCAGCGGCGGCGGCAAGTCGACTACCTGCAGTTTATTGCCGCGCTTCTATGACGTGCGGGAAGGCTCGATCGAGATTGACGGGCAGGACGTGCGCGATGTCACGCAGGAGAGCCTGCGCGAGGCGATTGGCCTCGTGCAGCAGGACGTCTACCTCTTCGACGGTACCATCGGCGAGAACATCGCATACGGACGTCCCGACGCCACGTTCGAGGAGATCGTGGAGGCGGCCCGGCTCGCCAACATCGACGGCTTCATCGAGAGCCTGCCGGCGGGCTACGAGACCGAGGTGGGCGAGCGCGGCGCGCGTCTCTCCGGCGGCCAGAAGCAGCGTATCGCCATCGCGCGCGTGTTCCTCAAGGACCCCAAGATCCTCGTGCTGGACGAGGCCACGAGCGCGCTCGACAATGAGAGCGAGCACGCGGTGCAGGAGTCGCTTGCCCGCCTGGCGCGCGGGCGCACCACGCTCGTGATCGCGCATCGTCTCTCGACCATCAAGGACGCCGACGAGATCGTGACCATTGAGGGCGGCCGGGCCGTGGAGCGTGGCACCCACGACGAGCTGCTTGCCGCGGGCGGCACCTACGCAAGCTACTACCGCATGCAGTTCGGCGGCTCCCGGGCGTAGGGCGTGGTGGCGACCGGTTGCTGGCAACCGGCCGCCACGTTACCCTCGGCTGTCACATTTCCTTCCGTATGATTTGT
>NZ_CAAKOQ010000046.1 GCF_901212675.1 Olsenella uli | reverse complement strand
AGTCCCGAGTCCCGAGTCCCGAGTCCCGAGAAAAGGATAATCCGCTTCACATGAAAGGTAGATATTAGAAATGAAGCCACAGTCAGATTGCACAGCCAAGACGAGGCGGCTGTTGGGAGACAGATGAACGCGACGGGATTCAAGAGTAGAACGGAAGAAGGAGAGTTCCTAACTCATCTGGCTCTGGCTACCTAGACTCCATCATACATACCATTTGCCAATAATTCCCTAATCGGGATTTTTTGTCATACGACAGATCTATAAAGAAAGGGGAGCCGAAGCTCCCCTCACCAGATAACTCATGTACAACCAACCGGCAGGGACCTCTCACCGGCCTCCAGCCTACTCGACCTTCAACGGCGTCACGACCACGCAACGCTCGGGATCTACACCCTCAGAATGTGTGGCGACCGTATCATCCCCGCGGAGCGCGAGATGCACCAAACGACGCTCGTACGCGTTCATCGGAGAGAGCTTCACAGCCCTCCCGTTCTTGTGAGAACGCTGAGCGGCATTACGCGCAAGAGACTGCACCTTCTCACGGCGGCGGCTCTTATAACCTTCCACGTCCACCACGATGGGGTAGTGAAAGCCAATCTTCTTGGAGAGCAGCGACGCGAACACAACCTGCAGGGCATCCAGTGTCACACCGTGGCGACCAATGAGAATAGCAAGGTCCCCACCATTGACGTCGAGGATCAGCTCACCCTCGTCCCCATCGTACTCATCAATCGAACAGTTGTTCTCACCGAAGCAACCCAGCAGGGACTGCAGAATGGAAACGGCCTCGTCGGCGATGGCGTCCACCTGCTCGTCGACAAGTTCCCCAGACTCCTCGTAGGCGGCTCGGATGGCCTCGAAGGGGTCAGAGGTCTGCTCCAGGGTCTCGTCGCTCATGTCTACCTCCAGATAAACCATGTCGCGCACCCCCAGAGGGAATGCGCGACAGCACAGCATCTCATATGCGGACTGCTAGTCCTTCTTGCGTGGACGCGCCTTGCGCTCCTTGCGAACCACGTCTACCTTCACGGGCTCGTTCTTCATGCGCTCAGCCTCGTCGGCCTTGGCCTTCTCCAGCACCTTGCGCGTGATGAAGACCTGCTGCACGACGCCCCACGCGGAGGACGTCACGTAGTAGAGCACCACGCCGATAGGCACGCTCCAGCCAAACCAGACCATCATGACAGCCATGACGGCGCCCATGACTTTCATCTGGCTGGCCTGCGCACCCTCGCTCGTGGTCTGGTTGAGCAACATCGGCACGAGCGTCAGCACGCCAAAGGCAAGGTCAAACAGGATGAACGCCCAGGCACCAAGCCAACCAAGCTCAGCGACGGCACCGGAAGGCGACATGGCCAGCGAGGTGAAGATGCCATAGAAGTGGGCGGCCTCGGGGATGCGGTCGCGAAGGACCGTGAACAGCGCGAAGAAGACAGGCATCTGAATGAAGACGGGGAGGCAGCCGCCCAGTGGGTTGAACTTGTTCTCGCTGTAGAACTTCTGCATCTCCTCGTTCATGCGCTGGGGATCGTCAGCGTAGCGCTCCTGGATCTCCATCATCTTGGGCTGCAGAACCTGCATGCGCGCCGTGGAGCGTGTGGAGCTCACCGTGAGAGGCGTCAGGGCGAGACGGATGATGGCCGTCAGCAGGATGATCGCGAGGCCCCAGTCACCCACCAAATCGGCAAGGACTTGCAGAACCTGGGCGAGAAACCCGATAAACCATTCCCACATGTGAGGTACCTCCGAATGTCCCGCCCTATGGGACGGGGTCATAGCCACCCTTATGGCAGGGGTTGCACCTGATGAGCCTCATCAGGGTAAGCCAACCTCCTCTGAACGCTCCGTAGCGACCAAGCGCCTCTATGGCGTACTCAGAGCAGGTTGGGGTGTAGATGCACGACGGGGGCAGGAGGGGCGAGACATGCCGCTGGTACCACCTCACCATTGCGATGAGCGGACGCGCGAGCATACCGGCCCGGCCTTCCCCCGTCATGCGTGAATTCTCCTCGCGAGTTTGCCCAGCGCGGCCGCGACCTCCACGGATGAGGCCGTGCGGGTCGCGTTGGTCGCGAAGAGAATCACCTCGTACCCCTTTGGCGGGAAGCCAGCCTCCCTGGCCGCAGCCCTCAGCACGCGCTTGCACCTGTTGCGGCACACCGCGTTGCCAAGTCTCTTTGCCGCGACGAAGGCAACCCTCTCGCCAGCATCTCCCTCGACGGGGCTCACGGAGAGCCTCACGAGGGGATGGTTGTTGCGTCTGCCGCCCCTGAAGACCCTCTCGAAATCCCTCTTGGACTTGATGGTCTTCACGGGATGCCTAGACAGTGAGCCTCTTGCGACCCTTGGCACGACGGCGGGCGAGAACGTCACGGCCGCCCTTGGTGGCCATGCGGGCACGGAAGCCGTGGCACTTGGCGCGCTTCCGCTTGTTGGGCTGATACGTACGCTTCATGGTGAAATCCTCCTGAGTGGAACCGAACCACTGCTAAAGCAGTCAAGCTCTCAGATTGTAGGGGCGCGTACCTAGCGGTGTCAATTTCAACATGGGGTTTTCATGACGAATCTTGCACGCGCGCGCAGCACCCTTCCGTATGATTTGTCACATTTCCCCACTCGCCCGAGGTGCCGTACGCGGACATGACAACAGTCGCAAGCGGAATGTGACAAATCATACGGAAGAAAATGTGACAAATCATCCGGAAGGAAAGGTTGTGCAAGGCGCGGCAAATCGTGAAAGATTGGCCAGCTTGCAGTGAAAGATACCTTGATTCTCTTGTATTGTCTCTAGATGCTTTCACCGATGCAGACGCAGGTTATCGACAACTTCTCGTCAGGTGTTGAAAACTTTTCACCGCACGGAAGAAATCTTCCGCAAGTTTTCATCGCGTGATGGAAAGATGTCGAAAGTCGGTGGCAGGGAAGGGCACGAGAGAGTGGGGCGGCAGATGGCAGACGCGTTCTATCCCTTCGTCGGGGAGGGGCCGGCGGACATACCCGGGCTGGCCACGCCAGCTGCCGGGCAGCAGGGCAACGTAGCAGGCACGCAGCCGACGCCAGCGCAAGACGCCGCAGCCACGCAGGCTACCACGCAGGAGAACAGCCAGGCAGACGACCCAATGGCCACACCACAGCCACCTGCCAGCCCCGCGCATGCCAACGCGCGGCCCGAAGAAACGACCCCCGACCCCAAGGCCCACGTCCTCGGCACCGTCGTGAGCAACCCGGCCCGCATCGCCGTCTTCGACGACCCGGCGGCCGCACCCCGCGTCGTGGTGGTGCAGCCCAAGGACATCCGCACCTACCTCGAGGAAGTCACCGCGACGGTCACCCGTCTCGCCAAGGAGCAGGGCGGGCGCATCTCGTTCACCGTCATCCGCGAGGTTGTCGAGAACCTCGTGCACGCCTACTTCATCGAGCCCACCATCTCCATCCTCGACGGCGGCAACACCATCCGCTTCTCCGACCAGGGGCCGGGCATCAGCGAGAAGTCGCGCGCGCTCGAGTACGGCACCACCTCGGCCACTGAGGAGATGAAGCGCTACATCAGGGGCGTGGGGTCTGGCCTGCCCTACGCCCAGCAGTACATGGAGGACCATGGCGGCTCGCTCACGATCGAGGACAACATCCACTCGGGCACCATCGTGACCATCTCGCTGCCCACTGAGAGCTCGACCATGTTGAAAAGGGGAGCCGCGAGAACCGAGGGCATGGCCGTGCAGATGGCAAACGCCCAGCCCTCGGGAATGCCATACGCCGCCGGCCCAATGCCAGGCGCGCAGGCGCCCGACGCTTCCCAGATGATGGCACCGCAGCGGGGCATGGCCCAGCCCGCCAACAACCAGCTCATGGACTACCCGCAGCAGGGTGCCCCCATGCCGGGCTACCCGCAGCAGGTTGGCTATCCAACCCAGCAGGTGCCGGGCTATCAACAGCAGCCCGCCTACGCCCAACAGGGCTACGCCCCCTACGGCTACCCGCAACCCTATCCCTACGGCACCTATCAGCCGGCATACCAGCAGGTAGCTGGCCCACAGCAACCCGCGCCCGAGCAGCCGGCCACCGCCCCGCAGCCCGCCGCAGGCAATATCCTCGACCTGAGCGACCGCGCCCAGCAGGCGCTCGAGTGGCTCGCCGAGCACGAGTCGGTGGGCCCGACCGACCTCACCAAAGCCTATGGCGGCTCGCTCTCGACCTGGACGCGCCAGCTCCAGGAGCTCGAGGACCAGGGAATCCTTCGTAAGCGCGGCCAGAAGCGCTACCTCACGAGCGCCGGGCGCACCCTCATCTAGGGGCGCCGCGCGAGAAGCCAGAGCCGCGTGAGGAACCGGTGGCCGCGCGAGGGGAACCCACGCGAGGAGGCCGCCCCGCACAAGCACGACCCCAGAGTTTTCAACATCGCGCGCCCACGCGGCAGACCTTCGGATATACTGAGTTTTCAACATTGCCGATAGGTTATCGACAGGGTACGAGAAAGCTCACACATGGCCGAGAACAACACCACGAACCAAGCCGAGTCCGACGCCCAGGTCCTCTGGGACGACGTCGTCGAGCTCCTCGGCGAGGAGGGCACCGCGCCCGCGCTCCTCGCGATGCTCAAGAGCTGCCAGGCAACCACGCTCACCGACGACTCCCTCACCATCGCGGCCGGTACGGGCTTCGTGCGCCGCAACGTCGAGAAGAACGCCACCGCCATCGAGGCCTGCCTCGAGCGTGCCGCCTTCCAGCCCCTCGGCCTCACCGTCGAGCTCTCCCGCGAGCGCGAGGCGGCACCGGCGGCCGCGCCCCAGGTGACGCCCACCCAGACGACCATCTCGCCCGCCGAGCTCGAGCGTCTGCGTGCCGAGGAGGCCCAGGACCGCCAGGCCGCAAGCCCGGCTCCCGCCCCCGCGGCCCCGCACGCGCAGGCCACACCGGCCACGGCCCCGCAGGCCCCGCGCAAGAACCCCCTCGTCGAGGGCATCACCGCGGCCGACTCGCGCCTCACCTTCGACACCTACGTCGAAGGTGAGGAGAACCAGCTGGCCCTCCAGGCGGCCAAGGCCGTCGCCAACGGCAGCCACGGCTACAATCCCCTCTTCATCTACGGCAAGAGCGGCCTCGGCAAGACGCATCTGCTCAAGGCCATCCAGAACTACCTCGCCGTGAACGTCCCCGACCGCATCTGCGTCTACCGCCAGGCCCGCGACTTCGTGGGCGACTACACGAGCGCCATGCTCGACACCTCGCGCGGGGTCAAGGAGGCGCTCGAGCAGAACTACCACGACATCGACGTCCTCATCATCGACGACATCCAGGGCTTCCGCGGCGCGGCCAAGTCCGTCGACTTCTTCTTCGACACCTTCAACTACCTCACGAGCCACGGCAAGCAGATCGTGCTCGCCGCCGACGAGAGCCCGGCCGAGCTGGGCCTCGCCGAGCGCGTCTCGAGCCGTCTCGACTCGGGCGTGACCCTCTCGATCCAGGTGCCCAACTACGAGCTCAAGTACGGCCTCATCCGCGCCTTCTACCAGCGCATGAAGGCCGACGCCGCGGAGGACGGCCTGGCCGGCTTCGACGGCGAGATCGACGAGGAGAGCCTCGAGTTCATGGCCTCGCGCGCGGGCACCAACATCCGCACCATCAAGGCCTTCTGCCAGTCGTGCCTGCTCTCGGCAACCACCAAGCAGCATAGGGGCGAGCAGTTCACCCGCGAGGACATCGCCCAGATCGCCGTGGCCAAGTGGGGCCTCGAGCAGCGCACCTTCACCATCGAGCAGATCCAGAAGTTCGTGGAGCAGCGCTACGACATCTCCCACGCCGACCTCGTGAGCAACAAGCGCAACAAGGGCCTCATGGAGCCGCGCCACGTGGCCGTGTGGCTCGCCCGCGAGCTCACCGACTCCACCCTCGCCCAGATAGGCGAGCGCTTCGGCGGACGCACGCACGCCACGGTCAAGCACAGCATCAAGTGGGTGGAGGACCGCCGCCACGACGACCGCCTCATCCACGACAAGACCTCGCGCATGAAGGAGGACCTCATGTCGAGCTCCTAGACGGGGCCCGAGGCTTTCGACGCGCGAATGTCGAAAACCGGAAGACGGGCGTGGAAAAGTGGCCCCCGCATGTCGAAGAAGTATTCGACAGCCTTTGAACGTTCACGGCCACGGGTGGTTCTCCACACCAAAATCGGTCATCGACAGAGCGTCTACCAGCATCTATCCAAGCTTTTCAACGTTTCGACAGTGCTTACTACATCCACTACCTTTTATATCTATATATAAGAGATATAAGTAAGGAGACCGCATGCGCTTCACCGTCAGCCAGTCCTCGCTCGCCAAGGCTCTCTCCGTGGTCTCGAAGGGCATCGCCACCCACTCGACCATTCCCGTCCTCGGCGGCATCCTCATGCACGCCTCCAACGGCACGCTCGAGATGCAGGCGAGCGACCTCGACACCTCCATCCGCCACAAGATCGCGGCCAACGTCGAGGAGGAGGGCGAGACGGTCATCTCCGGGCGCATGCTCAACAACATCGTCAAGAACCTCGCCGACGCAGCCGTCACCTTCGACGGGGGCGAGGGCACCATCCACCTCACGTGCGAGAAGAGCTCGTTTCACCTGAACACCCTGAACGCCTCCGAGTTCCCAAGCTTCCCCGAGGTGGCCATGGAGCGCTCGGTGGAGCTGCCCTGCGACGCGCTCTCCGAGATGGTCGACAAGGTCTACAAGGTGACCTCGCGCGACACGAGCCGCCCCATCCTCGCGGGCGTGCTGCTCAACGTCGAGGAGAACCTCGTGCGCCTCGTGGCCACCGACTCCTACCGTCTCGTGGTGTGCGACACCAACGTCGAGACCTCCAAGCTCGACGGCATGTTCGAGATGATCATTCCCGGCACGGCCTTCCATGACGTGCTGTCGCTGCCGAGCGATGCCGAGAGCATCATCATCGGCGCCACGTCCAACCAGGTGGTCTTCGTCTTCGGCAACACCACCTACGTGTCGCGCCGCATCGAGGGCACCTTCCCCAACTACAAGCAGCTTCTGCCCTCCACCTGCCTCACCTCGGTCAAGACCAAGGTCTCGGCGCTGGCCGGCGCCCTCAGGCGCGTGAGCTCCATCGCCACGTCCAACTCGTCGGTGCGCTTCGACGTGGACGTGGACGGCGGCGCCATCACGCTCTCGTCCACCTCGCCCGACCAGGGCGATGCCCGCGAGGTGGTCCCGGTCGACGTCGAGGGCCAGCCCAACTCCATCTGCATGAACTACCGCTACGTGGGCGACTGCGTGGGCGCCCTCTCGCCCGAGAGCGAGGTCACGCTGGAGCTCCAGGAGAGCATGCGCCCGGGCGTGTTCAAGTCCTACGGCAAGATCAACTACCTCTACCTGCTCATGCCCGTCCGGATGTAGGCCCGTGTCACTCGTCGTCACGCACGTCTCGTTCAGGGACTACCGAAACCTCGGCATCCGCGAGCTTGACCCGGCGCCCGGTGTCACGGTGCTCGTGGGGCCCAACGCTGCGGGCAAGACCAACACCGTGGAGGCCCTCCAGTACCTCACGACGGGTTCCTCGTTTCGCCGTCCCTCGCCGGCCGAGCTCGTGGGGCCCGGTGCGGCCGAGGCCCACGTGCGGGGGCGCCTCGAGGGTGACGGGCGCGTCGTGGACGTGGAGCTCGCGGCCACGCCCGAGAAGCGCCGCTTCCAGAAAAACGGCAAGCCCTGCCGCGCCGCCGACCTCGCGGGGACGCTGCTGTCGGTGCTCTTCTGCCCCGACGACCTCTCGCTCGTGAAGGGGTCGGCGTCGCGCCGCCGCGGCGAGCTCGACGCCTTCGGCGCGCAGGCCAACGCGGGCTACCGCAAGGTGCTCGCCACCTACACGCGCTCGGTGGAGCAGCGAAACCGCCTTTTGCGCGACGGCTGCGACCCGGTGCTGCTCGACGCGTGGGACGAGAGCGTGGCCGTGGGCGGGGCGACGCTGCTGCGGCACCGCCTCTCGCTCTTCGAGCGGCTCTCAGTGCTCGTGGGCGAGGTCTACGGCGAGGTGGTGGCCACGGAGCGCCTGGGTTGCCGCTACGTCTCGAGCGTGGCGGGCGCAGAGCCGGGCATGGGCCGAGACGAGCTCGCCCGCCTCATGCTCGAGCAGATGCGCACCGGCCGTGCCGACGACCTGCGGCGCGGCCAGACGCTTGTGGGGCCGCACCGAGACGACGTGGCCTTCACCATCGACGGGCGCGACGCTCGGGCCTTCGGCAGCCAAGGCCAGCAGCGCACGGTGGCGCTCGCCTGGAAGATGGCCGAGGTGCGCCTCTGCGAGGGGCTGCTCGGCGAGCGGCCGCTGCTTCTGCTCGACGACGTGATGAGCGAGCTCGACGAGAGCCGCCGCGCCACCGTGACGCGCTTCGTGGAGGGCGGAATCCAGACCATCATCACCACCACCAACCTGGGCTACTTCACGCCCGGGCAGCTCGACGACATGTTGGTCGTGGACTATGGCTAGGGGATACGGGCGCGTGCCGCGCGGACGCGCCCTCGAGCGCGCCGAGTACGACCCGCTCGACCCGGCCAAGCAGCACGCCCCCGCGCAGGCGGGCTCGCTCGTCTCGTCCTACATCGACGGGCGAGTGCTCAAGGGTGCCTCTGACGCGAGCCGTGCGCTCGTGACGTGGCGCCGCATCGCGGGCAAGCGGGCTGCCAAGCACACCGTGGCCGTGTGGCTCAACCGCCCCAAGAGGGGCGACGGCCTGCCCGAGCTCGTGGTCTACCTCGACGGCAACGCCCTCATGCAGGACCTCACCACCAACGCCGAGCTCTTCGTCGAGCGCCTCGCCTACGCGGGCCTTGAGGTGGCGCGCGTGCGCTTTCGCCTCTCTCGGAAGGCGGGGCAGCAGGCACAGGCCCAGCCGGAGTCACCAGCCGACGGCACCGCGCCTGCGGCCGACCACGCCGGCTGCGAGCTGCCACCCCTCACCGCCCTCGAGCGCGCGCGGGTGTCCGCCGCGGCCGCCAACCTCCCCGACGGGCTTCGCCCGAGCGCCTCTAAGGCCATGGAGCTCTCGCTCAGACGGCAGAAGTTGCAAACCACGCAAAAGGGCACAATGCCCCCTGAGACGGGCCACAGGCCCCTGTGATGGGGAATCAGTTTCCTTTCTCCCCGTCTCCTGGGTTCGGTCCCTGCGCAATCCGGCGTTTGTCGTAGAATAGGAAGGATTGCGATTCGACCGAGGGAAAGGACACGGGTGGCATCCAATTCCAAAGAGCATGCCTATGACGGCAGCGAGATCAAGGTCCTCGAGGGCCTCGACCCGGTGCGCAAGCGCCCGGGCATGTACATCGGCTCCACGAGTGCCGCGGGCCTCCACCACCTCGTCTACGAGATCGTCGACAACTCCGTCGACGAGGCGCTTGCCGGCTTCTGCACCAAGATTGCCGTGACCATCCACGCCGACAACTCCATCACCGTCGCCGACAACGGCCGCGGCATTCCCGTGGACAAGCATCCCACCAAGAAAATTCCCACGCTCGAGGTGGTCCTCACCGTCCTGCACGCGGGCGGCAAGTTCGACAACGCCGCCTACAAGGTCTCCGGCGGCCTGCACGGCGTGGGCAGCTCCGTCGTGAACGCCCTCTCCAAGAAGCTTGTGGTGCAGGTCAAGCGTGACGGCAACATCTACGAGATGGCCTTCGCCCGCGGCAAGACCACCGAGAAGATGAAGGTCGTGGGCAAGTCCAAGGCCACGGGCACCACCATCACCTTCTGGCCCGACGACGAGATCTTCGAGACCACGGTCTTCGACTACGACACCCTCCACGACCGCTTCCAGGAGATGGCCTTCCTGAACCGCGGCCTCAAGATCGTCCTCACCGACGAGCGCGAGCTCACGCCTCGCGTGGAGGAGTTCTGCTACACCGGCGGCATCATCGACTTCGTGAAGTTCCTGAACGAGGGCAAGGAGGTTGCCGACGGCCTCAAGAAGCCCATCTACCTCGAGGGCGAGAACGACGCCTCCGACGCCGCGAAGATGGGCGAGGTCGAGGTGGCCATCCAGTGGAACACCGGCTACTCCGAGAACGTCATGAGCTTCGCCAACAACATCTTCACGCCCGAGGGCGGCACCCACCTCGAGGGCTTCCGCACGGCGCTCACCCGCGTGGTGAACGACTATGCGCGCAAACAGAACATCCTCAAGGAGAAGGACGCCAACCTCACCGGCGACGACATCCGCGAGGGCCTCACGGCGGTCATCTCGGTCAAGCTCGGCGACCCGCAGTTCGAGGGCCAGACCAAGGCCAAGCTCGGCAGCTCCTTCATGCGCCCACTCGTGATGAAGGTGGTCGCCGATGGCCTCTCCGAGTACCTCGAGGAGCACCCCAAGCAGGGTCGCACCATTGTGAGCAAGGCCATCCAGGCCAGCAAGGCCAGAACGGCCGCCCGCAAGGCCCGCGAGGCCACGCGCCGCAAGAGCCTGCTCGAGAGCGCGAGCCTGCCCGGCAAGCTCGCCGACTGCTCCGTGCGCGACGCCGAGCTCACCGAGCTCTTCATCGTCGAGGGCGACTCCGCAGGCGGCTCGGCCAAGGACGGACGCAGGCGCGACATCCAGGCCATTCTGCCCCTGCGCGGCAAGATCCTGAACGTGGAGCGCGTGGGCGACCACCGCGCCTTCTCGTCCGACACCATCCAGTCGCTCATCACGGCCATCGGCACGGGTGTCACCACGAGCGCCGGCGATGGCGGGGACTTCGACATCTCCAAGGCCCGCTACCACAAGATCATCATCATGACCGATGCCGACGTGGACGGCGCCCACATCCGCATCCTGCTCATGACGTTCTTCTACAAGTATATGCGCCCGCTCATCGACGCCGGCTACATCTATGTGGCTTGTCCGCCGATCTTTGGCGTCAAGGTGGGCAAGAAGATTCACTACGTCTACCCCAACGGCCGCCAGGCCGAGGAGGACATCCTGCGCGACACCGTCCGCAGCCTCGGGTTCGTCTACGAGGAGGGCGAGGACGACGACAAGGACGCCTCCGGCAAGCTCAAGAAGAAGAAGCGCGGCTACACCGTGCAGCGCTACAAGGGCCTGGGCGAGATGGACCCCAAGCAGCTGGCGTCCACCACGATGGACCCCAAGACCCGCATCCTGCAGCGCGTAACCATCGAGGACGCTGCCCTGGCCGACAAGGCCGTGCGCGAGCTCATGGGCTCGCAGGTGGAGTACCGCCGAGAGTACATCGAGCGCCACGCGCATGACGCCCGCTTCCTGGACGCTTAGTACCTCGTCGACCTGGGGGTGTCACATTTTCATCCGTATGATTCGTCACATTCCCGGTTGGGTCGGCGGGGGGGGGGCTCGGTGGTACGGAGTGCGACGGGGGTGCCAAGAGTTCCCGGTGGGAATTGACAGCTTCGACGTTTCACGTGAGACACTGCCGCCTTGGGCGGCATAGCGAGAAAGGCCATCTGTGGCAGACGACAACAACACGCACGACGACGAGCAGCGGCCCGGCACCCAGGGTGCCGACGACGCGGCCGACCTGCCGGAGGACCTCCGGCGCCTCCTCGACCGAGCCCAGGCCGACGACGAGGGCGCCGACGTCTACGTCGAGTCCGACGACGACGCCGATGACGACGAGGACGACGGCGAGCTCGAGGAGGAGTTTGGCCAGGCCGGCCGCGGCACCGACGCCGGCATGACCGACGAGCACGGCGGCGCCCTCCAGATGAGCGAGTTCGGCCACGAGATGCGCCAGTCCTTCATCGAGTACTCGATGTCGGTCATCACGGCTCGCGCCCTCCCGGACGTCCGAGACGGCCTGAAGCCGGTTCATCGCCGCATTCTCTACGCGATGAACGAGTCCGGCATCTTCCCCAACCGCCCGCACAAGAAGTCTGCGTGGACGGTCGGCGAAGTTATCGGTAAGTACCACCCGCACGGCGACTCCGCGGTGTACGAGACGATGGTCCGTCTCGCCCAGTGGTTCAGCCTGCGCACGCCACTGATCGACGGCCACGGCAACTTCGGCAACATCGACGGCGACTCCGCGGCAGCCATGCGTTACACCGAGTCCCGCCTCGCCAAGCCCGCCATGGAGCTTCTGCGCGACCTGCAGAAGGACACGGTAGACTGGCAGCCCAACTACGACGAGTCGCTCTCCGAGCCGAGCGTCCTGCCGGCGCGCTTCCCCAACCTGCTCGTCAACGGCTGCAACGGCATCGCCGTGGGCATGGCCACCAACATCCCGCCGCACAACCTCGGCGAGGCCATCGACGCCACCTGCATGCTCATTGACAATCCCGACGCCACCACCGACGAGCTCATGAGCGTCATGCCCGGCCCCGACTTCCCCACGGGCGCCATCATCATGGGCGCCGATGGCATCCGCGAGGCTTACGACACCGGCCGCGGCTCCATCACGGTGCGCGCCAAGGCCCACGTCGAGACCACCAAGACCGGCCGCAGCCGCCTCGTCTTCACCGAGGTGCCCTACCAGGTCAACAAGGGCACCCTGCAGGAGAAGATAGCCCAGCTCGTGAACGAGAAGCGTATCGAGGGCATCTCCGACATGCGCGACGAGTCCAACCAGAAGGGTATCCGACTCGTCATCGAGCTCAAGAAGGACGTCATACCGCAGGTCGTCCTCAACAACCTCTACAAGTTCACGCAGCTCCAGACCACGTTCGGCGTCATCAACCTCGCCCTCGTGAATGGCGTGCCCAGGCTGCTGACCCTGCGCGAGATGTTGCAGCACTACATCGACCACCAGGTAGACGTGGTGACTCGCCGCACGCGCTTTGACCTCAAGAAGGCCCAGGCCCGCGCCCACATCCTCGAGGGCTATCTCATGGCCCTCGACCACATCGACGAGGTCATCAGCATCATCCGCTCGAGCCGCACGGACTCCGAGGCCAGCGCCCGCCTCATCGAGCGCTTTGGCTTCTCGCCCGAGCAGACCCAGGCCATCCTCGAGATGCGTCTGCGCCGCCTGACCGGCCTCTCCCGTGACCAGATCGAGGAGGAGCTGGCGGGGCTGCGCAAGGCCATCGCCTACTACGAGGACCTGCTGGCCAACCCGGTCAAGATCCTTGGCGTCATCAAGGAAGAGATGCAGGAGATCTCGCGCAAGTTCTCCGACAAGCGCCGCACCGAGATCTCGGTCGAGGGCACCAAGGAGCTCAACGTCGAGGACCTCATCGCCGACGAGGACATGGTCGTGACCGTGACGCACGCCGGCTACGTGAAGCGCACCCCGGTGGCCACGTACCGTTCGCAGAAGCGCGGCGGCAAGGGCGTCCAGGGCGTGAACCTCAAGGACGAGGACTTCGTCGAGGAGCTGTTCGTGGCGAGTACGCACGACTACGTGCTGTTCTTCTCGAACAAGGGCAAGGTGTACCGTCTCAAGGTGCACGAGCTGCCGATTGGCCAGCGCACGGCGCGCGGCTCGGCGATTGTGAACCTCGTGCCCTTCACCGAGGGCGAGCGCATCGCGGCCGTCATCACGTGCCGCTCGTTCCCCGAGGACGACTTCCTCATGTTCGCCACCAAGAACGGCACCGTGAAGAAGACGGCCATGAGCGCCTACGACCGCACCCGCAGGGACGGTATTATCGCCATCAACCTGCGCGACCACGACGAGCTCGTGAACGTGCGCCGTGTGCGCCCGGGCGAGAAGGTCATCCTCGTCTCCACGGACGGCAAGGCGATCATGTTCCCCGAGAGCGACGTGCGCCCGATGGGTCGCGACACGAGCGGTGTGCGCGGCATCACCCTCAAGGGCGACGCCAATATGCTGGGCATGGAGATCACGAACGGCAAGGGCGACCTCTTCGTCATCACGGAGAAGGGTTACGGCAAGCGCACGCCGGTTGCCGAGTACCCCGAGCACAAACGTGGCGGCCAGGGCGTCTACACCATCACGATGACGGCCAAGAAGGGCCAGCTCGCGGCCTGCCGCGTCGTGGGTCCGCAGCACGAGCTCATGATCGTCTCCGGGGACGGCGTCGTGATCCGCGTGAAGGTGAACGACATCTCGAGGCTTGGCCGCTCCACGCAGGGTGTCAAGATCATGAACGTGGCCGACAAGGACAGCGTCTGCGCCCTTGCGAGGATGGTCGTTGCCAGGAACACGGCCAAGGTCGACCCCAACCAGGCAACGCTTGACCTGGCGGCCGCCGGCGCCTCGAGCGAGGAGGACCCGGTGGACATTGGCGGCGACGAGGAGCTCGACGAGTCGATGCTCGACGAGTAGCGGCCGATATGGCTGACGTTGGCTGACGGGCCGGCCGGCAGAAACCTCCGTGCGAGGTCACTTCGATTCGCGAAGTCCCTTAGCCTCGCACATCCGGTTTCTGCCGGCCGGCCCTGTTGGCGACGGAGGTGGGTATCGGCCGACTCGATTGCGGGCTGGCTTCTTTTTGGTGTTGGGATGCGATTATGGATAGCGGGCGTTCCGGTCCCGCCCTGGAGGCAAAACGTATGTCACGCAGGCGAATCCCACTGCGCGCCAGGCCCTCAACTTCTATCGCTTCAGGGGAGGCTGATAGTTAAGCTATTTATTAGTTTTGAAGTCGTCGGGGGTGAGGTCTTCGACGAAGGTGTGGAAGGCCTTGGCCTCCTTAGCTCGCTCGTCGGCGGCGATGGCCTCGAGGTTGGGTGAGCCGGCCTGCTCGAGGAGCTGCTCGTTGGCGAGGATGGGCGCCTTGGCGCGCACCGCGAGCGCGATGGCATCGCTCGGGCGGGCGTCGACGTGGTGGGTCTCGCCCGAGGCGAGGCGGATGTCGAGCGTGGCGAAGAACGTGGCGCCCTTGACGCGCGTGAGGCTCACCGACTCGAGTGTGCCGCCCAGCACGTCGATGACGTTGGCAAGCAGGTCGTGCGTCATGGGACGGCGCGGCCGGCAACGCCCGAGGCCGGCGCCGATACAGGACGCCTCGACGGGGCCCACGTTGATGGGCAGCGCGTTGGCCGTCTGCCTGTCCTCCGGAAGCAGCACAACCGCCGACGGCGTGGAGCCCTTTCCCACGACGATGTCCTTTACCCGCATGCGAATCATGTCAGCCTCCTCTCGAGCTCTGCTCGGCCTTGGGTCGCGGCGTGGCCGCTTGGCCCGCACCGCGGCGCACCTCGTGGGCCGCTCGGCCTGCCAGTGTGACCGTTTGCAGTGTTGTATGCTACCCAAAGCCGCCGGACGGGAACACTCCAAATTAATTTTGAAAAAGGTGTTGACCGTTCGAAACGCATTGGCTTATTATAGCCAAGCGCGTTGTGGCGAACACATCGCACGTGGGCCCGTAGCTCAGTTGGTCAGAGCGTCCGGCTGATAACCGGGAGGTCACAAGTTCGAACCTTGTCGGGCCCACCACCTTTTCACCAATAAACGCCCCAGCGTGAGCCGAGTCGCCGCTGGGGCGTTTATTACTTTCTCGGCCGTGAGTGGCTCCCGTTGTGCTGCGCGCGGGGAATGCCGTATCATGGACGGACGCAACGGGCGGCATGCCCAAGCGGGGACGTAGCTCAGTTGGGAGAGCGCGGGCTTTGCAAGCCTGAGGTCGTGGGTTCGATCCCCATCGTCTCCACCATGTCTGTGACGGGCTGGCAGCGAGGGCTGCCAGCCTTTTGTTATTCTTGCTGACCTCACTGGAAGGTAGCCTTGGTGACCGGTGCATCGTCCGGCTCGTGCGAGCGGCCGGTTTGCCCCGGATGCCCGACCTGTGGCCGGCTTGCCCCGGCCCCGTGGCTTCGTGCGACGTGCGGGTATCATGTGGTGCGTACACCCACGTTGATTGGCGGAAGCATGGCAAAGCGGGCTCGGTCCCAGGAGGCACAGAACGACGGCAACATCTCCGAGGCGCTCGACCAGCTCTCCTGCGAGCTTCTGGGCGAGGCGCTTGACATGCTTGCCGACGGCAAGGAGATTCTGGCTGTCGCGAGTGTCATGGATGCCTCCGGCCAGCGTCTGACCTGCGCCTTTGAGGAGGACTCTCCTGAGCTGTGCCTTTCCGCGGCCCGCGAGTGGGTGCGTTCGGGCGGCAAGGCGTCTGGCGCCGCGTCCAAGGCTGGCTCTCCCGTGGTGGGCAAGGCGCAGTGTTACGCCATCGCGTACGAGGGGGCCATCGCCGCCGAGGAGGGCGCGGCCGACAGCTCCTACCACGATGCCCTCATCCTCGAGTTTGGTGAGCGCGGTGCTGATACGGCCTACTCTGCGTATGTCCTGGTAGACAACGTGGGCGGTGGTCGCGCCTTTCGCTACACCGACCCCGAGCCCGCCGGCGAGCTGCCCTGCCTGCTGTAGGATTGGCACGACCTGCCGTTTACCCGCACCTCCAAAGGCCTCAGCTTAACCCTCGCATGTGACCGATGTGGTTGCTGTCGTCTAACATCAGCTCGCGCCGAGCGCTATGACCTCACACAGGGGCTTTGCAACTTGTTGCCTCGGGTCGCGAAGTTACTCACTTTTGACCCGCGGGATTCCCAAAGCCTCGTCGTTTTGCCGTGCCCGCAACCCTGCATGCAATCTATCGGAGTCCGTTACCCTGCCTCGCGTACCGCGCAGGCGATCTTCCGTGCGGCGCGGGTCCAGTCGCGGGTGGCCTGGCAAGCAATATCGTGCGCGCGCCCGACCGAGGTAATGCCTCGGCAGGGTTCATAACCGCACCAAGGAGCGGAGTCGTGCGGCATGGCTTGTCGCTACGGACTGCACCCAACGCTTGCCGGAACGCCCTATTGCAAATAGAAGCCCGCACCAGCTAGCCGTTATGTGGAATCGATCGTGGGCGGCGCCCCTCGAGCGGGCGAGCGGCCGCTTACCGCGCTAAACTATACCGTTGGCCGAGAAACAAGCCCCTATGCCTGTAACCGCGCGCCCCACCCGCGCGCATCACGAACTGAGAGGAACCCATGCGTCAGGAGAACCTCCGCAACATCGCCATCATCGCGCACGTCGACCACGGCAAGACCACCCTCGTTGACAAGCTTCTCCGCGCGACGGACGCCTTCCGCGCAAACCAGCAGGTCGAGGACCGCGTCCTGGATTCCAACGACCAGGAGCGCGAGCGCGGCATCACCATCCTCGCCAAGAACATCTCCATTGAGTACAAGGACGTCAAGATCAACGTCATCGACACCCCGGGCCACGCCGACTTCGGCGGCGAGGTGGAGCGCGTGCTCAAGATGGCCGACGGCGCGCTGCTGCTCGTCGACGCCTTCGAGGGTCCGATGCCGCAGACCCGCTTCGTCCTGCGTCACGCCATCGACGCCGGTCTGTCCATCATGATCGTTGTCAACAAGATCGACCGCCCGGGCGCCAACCCCGAGAAGGCCTACAACGACTGCCTCGACCTCATGGCCGACCTCGGCGCAACCGACGAGCAGCTCGAGTTTGCCATGGAGCACGTTGTCTACGCGAGCGCCATGAACGGCTTCGCGCGCCTCGACCCCAACGACGACAACGACAACATGTACCCGCTGCTGGACATGATCATCGACGACATGCCGGCTCCCGACGTTGACCCCGATGGCCCCCTCGCGATGCAGTGCGTCACCATCGACCACTCCAACTTCGTGGGCCGCATCGGCATCGGCCGCGTCTACTCCGGCACCATCCACGACGGCGATCAGATCCTCGTCGTGAAGAACGACGGCAGTCGCGCCACGGCCATGGTCAAGCAGCTCTTCACCTTCGACTACCTGGGCCGCAAGGAGTGCCACGAGGTCAAGGCCGGCGACATCGGCGCTGTGGTGGGCATCGACCGCACCGACATCGGCGACGTCTACACCGACCCCGAGAACCCCGTCGAGCTCGAGCCCATCGAGATTGACCCGCCCACGCTGGCGGTCGTCTTCGAGGCCTCTACCTCGCCGCTCGTCGGCCGCGACGGCGACATTGTGGGCGCGCGCCAGCTCAAGGAGCGCCTCATGACCGAGGCCGAGAACAACGTGACCATGCGCATCGAGGAGCTCCCCGACAAGACGGGCGTCGAGGTTGCCGGCCGCGGCATCCTGCACCTGTCCGTCCTCATGGAGTCCATGCGTCGCGAGGGCTTTGAGTTCCAGGTTGGCCGCCCGCGCGTCCTCATCAAGAAGGACGAGCACGGCAACCGCCTCGAGCCGTTCGAGCAGGCCGTCGTCGAGTGCCCGGGCGAGTACTCCGGCAAGGTCATCGAGGTCTTTGGCGACGCCTCCGGCACCATGACCAACATGGAGCAGGGCGACACCATCTGCCACATCGAGTTCCGCATCCCCACGCGCGGCATCATGGGCCTCAAGAACCGCATCCTCAACGTCACGCACGGCGAGGGCGTCTTCTACCATACGTTCCTCGAGTACGGTCCGTTCGTGGGCGAGCTCGACCTGCGCAAGAACGGTGCCATGATCTCCATGACCACCGAGAAGGCCGTGGCCTACGCGCTCGGCACCCTGCAGGAGCGCGGCACCCTGTTCGTGGGCCCGGGCGACGAGTGCTACGAGGGCATGCTCGTGGGCGAGCGCTCCAAGCCTGGCGACATGGTCGTGAACATTGCGCGCTCCAAGCAGCTCGGCAACCAGCGCAGCTCCACGGCCGACATTGCCGTGCAGCTCACGCCTCCGCGCACCTTTACGCTGGAGGAGGCGCTGCAGTACATCATGGACGACGAACTCGTCGAGGTGACGCCCAAGAACGTGCGCATGCGCAAGCGCATCCTCAACGCCACCGAGCGCAAGAAGGCCGCCGTGCGCGCTGGTCTGGTGAATAAGTAAGAGGATTCGATAGACCGGTTGCCAGGAGTGATACGAGCGCGCTGAGCCGTGGATTTCGATTCGCGGTATCGCAATCTTGCGAGGCGGGCCCTCCATCCCGAAGCTTTTCGGGATGGAGGGCCTTTTGCGTGGGCGTGGGCGCGACGCGGGTACGTCGTTCGCGGTCGCGTTGGACGTGGCAGGACGACCGCGGGCACGGTGGGCGTGGCCCCAAGGGCATTCGCGTCAACGCCGTGGCCCCGGGCATCACGGCCACCGACATGGTTGCCGCCCTTCCCGACGAGACGATCAAGCCGCTCAAAGCGCAGATTCCGCTGCACCGCGTGGGTGAGCCGGTCGACGCGGCCAACGCCTTCGTCTTCCTCGTAAGTGACCTGGCCTCTCGTAAGTGACCTGGCCTCCTTCGTCACCGGCGACATCCTCCACGTCGACGGCGCGATGCGGGTGTAGGGCATATTCGTCAATCAGGGGGAGACCAGCTGTCTGTGCGGTCTCCCCCTGTCTTATTGGCAGAGTTAAGCCTCGATGCGGGTCTAATAGTCTTGGCCCTTATATATTCAGGGCGTTACGCAGCACCTTGTTCATCTCGAGCGAGAGGGTCTTGTTGGTGTTGTAATACAGTCCGCTGTCAGGCTCTCGGAAGCCGGCTTGCATCTTGTTTGACAGGCAGACGAATACATAGTTGTTGTCCGGGTCCGCAAATGCCGTAGTGCCGGTAAACCCGTCGTGGCCAAAGCAGGAGATGGTTGCCGTCTCTCCCATCCAGCTTTGCTTGAGCTTGAAGCCATACCCAAAGTCCGACGAGTCCTCGCCGTCATGATTCTCCGCATACGTTGTATGACGCTCGGTAAAAAGTTTGATGGTGTCCTTGCTATACAGCTTCGTTCCATCGTGCTCTCCACCATCGAGCATGCACTGTAAGAGAACGCCAAGGTCGGCCGCAGTCGAGTAGAGTCCGGCGTGTCCGGCGACGCCCTCACCGCCCATGGCTGCGTTTCCGTCATTTGTCTCACCGATGAGAGCTTGACGACGCCATCCGGTGAACTTCTCAAAGGCCTCGGCATCCTTCGTACAGTCATAGCCAACGCCGGGGTAGTCCTTCTCGTCGACCATGCGGTACTCATATGGGTTGCCAAGGGAGGTTGCGGCAATCTTTGATGGGTCGACTCCGCGGTCAAGGGGCCTGTAACCCGTGGAGGACATACCAAGTGGCTCATAGACATTCTCGAGTACAAATTGCTCCATGGGCTGGCTTGTAATGGCCTCTACGACAAAGCCAAGCGTCATGAAGGAGAAGTCTGAGTACATGGGCTCCGAGCCGTCTGTCTTGAATTCAGGCATGAGAGAGAGCTGTTTGATGTAGTCGAGCTGTTCGGCCCTCGTCGTGCAGTAGAGATAGGTTGGTTCCCACTGGGGAAGTCCACTCGAGTGCGTCAACAGCTGGGCGATTGTGATGTTGCCCTTGTCGTTTTGCTCAAAGCCAGGGAGATAGTCGGCCACCTTATCATCGACGCTCAACTTCTTCTGATCCACGAGAAGTATGATTGACTGCGTTGTCGCCATTACCTTCGTTACCGAAGCGAGGTCAAAGAGCGTATCCAATTCCATGGGAACGGGATTGTCGATCTTCTTGTAGGTTGGGTTTGCATACGTGCTTCCGTCGGCACTGTAGTCAGGCTCGTAGTAGTGGGCGTAGCCGTATGCCTTTTGAAATACGACTTCACCGTTGTGCATTGCAAGGGCGACGCAACCCATGCCCTCGTTTCCATGGGGATAGGCGCTGTTGAATGTGGTGTTCCACACCTCGTCAACTTGTTTTTCAGTGTCCGTGGGGAGGGCTGAGTCTGTAGTTGCAGCGGGGGTGCTTGTGGTGGTGGGTGTTTGCTGCCCTCCGCAAGCACTCAAGGCAAGTCCCGCTCCAATAGCTGCCATTCCTGAAACAAATGCCTTGCGACTAAAAGGCCTGCTTGTGATGGGGTACCCGTTCGCTTCCGTAGCCATTAGTCCTCCTGGTCTTATTGGTTAAAGTGGGAAATGAATGGGTGCGCACCTCATTACGATGAGGCCATGGTGGGGAGTTGGGCGAATATACACCAGCGTATATATTGACTGACAGGTGAACGGTTCCTGAATTCCGGCAAGCGGTAGGTGGAAGGGATTTGGCCTTAAGACTGGTCTTTCAATCATGACCATAGAAAGCCACGGCTTGTGATCCTACTTCTTGACTGGCCTGAAACAAGGCCCTTCCCGTCCTCTTCAGGACCTCAGACTACTTGTTTTCGCGAGTTCGTCCCGACTTGGCGCACTCGATGGACTCGCGTACGCGCGGGGTGAGGTCCACGTCAGCCGGGCTTTGGATGTTGAAGTGGAGCGACGCACGGCGAAGCGCGATCGTGGCGATGTCGGCCAGCGTGCCGGCCACACCCTTCTGCCAGCCGAGCGACACCACGCAGAGCCAGTACGCGAGCGAGCCGAACAGCGAGCAGAGTGCGTACCAGTTGCCCTTCTGGAACATCTTGGGCACGTCGCCGAGGACGATGTCGCGAAGCAGTCCGCCGTCGTTGCCCGTGAGCACGCCCATGAGCAGCACCGTCGCCGGCGACAGGCCGAAGACGATTGCCTTGTCCGCACCCGCCGCAGCGAAAAGGGCCACACCAAGGATGTTGAGCCATTCCACGGCGTTGGGATGGCGCACCACAGGCTCGTGGAAGAAGACCATGCCCAGCGCCACGCCGCCCACGATGTCGAGCTTGCGCTCGCACGCGGTGAGGGCCCCGCCCACGGCACCCACGACCACGCCCAGCATCTCGAGCGCAAAGGGCAGCTCAAGTACCGTTGCCTGTGCCTCGACAAGCATGAGGCCCTTTCTGCGGACGAAACGAAATGCCTGATGTTACCCATTGGGCGTTCTCCCGTGGCGGGCTCATTTGCTTGTTGGGATGATGTGTCCAAATTGAGAGATGTGATAGCCGGGGTTCACCGGCTGGAGAGAGCTCATCTGCTTACGTCCATTACATGTCGCAGCTGTTCGTTGCCTGGCAACTTGTAGTTTGCCGATGTCATATAAGCCCGTAACCTCGACATTCTACCGTTCACGGCCAATTGTTACCGTTTGCGGAATACGCACCTTAACCGACGCTTGACGAACGGAGCCCGTGTGATAATAAGTTCACGTTGAATGTACACTAAAAAATATATTCTGTACGGGAGACGGTTTTAAACGCGCGGCCGCCGACTGCGAGAAGCCCACGGTCGCCCACAAGGGGCAAAGGAGAGGCCCATATGGCAGAGAAGAGCTTTCAGTACATGGTGACCGACGCGGCGGGCCTTCACGCCCGTCCCGCCTCCGACCTCTCCAAGTTCGCCAAGAGCCTCGGCTCCAAGGTGACGCTCGTAAAGGGAGACAAGCGCGTCGACGCCAAGAGCGTGCTCATGATCATGGCGGCCGGCGTGAGCCAGGGCAACACGGTCACGTTCGAGGTCTCGGGCGACGACGCCGAGCGGGAGGCTGCCGAGCTCGAGGAGTTCTGCAAGCAGAACCTGTAGGCCTCGGGTCGGCTCGCAGCCACTGCGCGCCGGCGGGAACGGGGGACGGCTTACGGGCCTTGCCCGCAGGGCGAGGCCAAGACAAAGGGGAGGTGCCGCACATGCCAGAGGTGCTTAACAAGCTCGGGATGACCATCGAGTCCGTCGCCCGCACCCTGTGCGGCGTCACGCGGGGCACCCGCATCCCCACCGTCTCCAAGCTCGAGGAGATTTGTGGCTCCTCGCGCGGCAACATCCAGAAGGCGCTCGCGAGCCTCAAGGAGAACGGGGCCATCTCGCTCGAGCCGCACGGCCAGAACGGCACGCTGCTCACCGGCATCGACTACCTCGCCATGGCGCGCGCCTGCGGGGTCTCTCACATCACGGGGGCCATGCCGCTTCCCTACACCAAGCGCTACGAGGGCCTGGCTACGGCGCTGTTCACGCTGCTCAACACGGGCGAGATTCGCTCGTTCATCACGTTCCAGCGCGGCTCCGAGGCACGAGTCCAGACCCTCCTGGACGGGTCGACGAACTACTGCGTCATGAGCCGCCTCGCCTACGACGAGTACGCGAGGCACGGCATGGGGATCTCCGCCGTGCTCGACTGCGGGCCGCTCAGCTACGTGGGCAGGCACGTGCTACTTACTCGCGACGGCTTTGGAGGCGACTGGCGCGGCGCCCGCGTGGGCATCGACCAGACCTCCATCGACCAGAGCCTGCTCACCGAGAGCTACTTCGCCGGCAAGGGTGTCACGTTTGTCCCCGTGCAGTATACGCACATCGTCGACATGCTCTACGACGGCCAGCTCGACGCGGGCATATGGAACGAGGACGACCATCACGTCCGAGTCTCGGACATTCCGGAGACGGAGCTCGAGGGAGAGGCCGCCCGGCAGGACAACACGCACGCCGTCGTCGTGGTTCGAACCGGCGACGCGCTCACATACCAGCTCATCGCCACCCTCGCGAAGGCGGACAGGGTGCGGGAGATACAGCAAAGCGTCATGAACGGTGAGGTTCCGGCTCGCTACTAGGTGGCCCGCGTCTGCGGGGGTTGGCGCGGTCCTGGCGAGTCGTACCCATATGAGAAGGGAGAGGACCATATGGACGAGCTGGACGAGAGGATCGAGCTGCTGCACAAGGGCGGATTCGTGGACGAGGTGGGCAAGGCCGACCTCGAGGCTTTGGTGGATGTGGTTACCAAGGATTGCGGTATTCCGCGCACGAACGAGCAGCTTGCGACCCTGGTAACCCACGTGGCGGCCGCGTTCAAGCGCACCGCGGATGGCGAGAAGATCAACCCCATTTCCGACGAGGTGCTCCAGGAGATCAAGGACAGCCCGTTCTATGACGAGGCGTCTCAGATTCAGGGTCAGATCATCTCTGCCATGAAGAACGAGCTCTCCGAGGACGAGAAGAACTTCGTACTCGTGCATGTAGGCGGCCTGCTCATGGCTCTGCAGGCCTAAAGAGAAGGAGGAGATATGAGGATCGCGGTTGGAGGACTCAACAAGAACGTGATGGAAGCGGCCGTTAAGGCCGCCACCCCTGATGCGGAGGTCGTCGTCACCAACGACATGCAGGGTGCCCAGATGATCAAGTCTGGCAAGGTCGACTACTACTTTGGCGCTTGCAACAGCGGTGGTGGCGCCGCCATTTCGATTCTGATCGGCCTGGTTGGCTATTCGAAGTGCTGCACGGTCTGCAAGAACGGAGGGTCGCCGAACCCGGACGAGATCAAGAAGTTCGTTGACGAGGGCAAGGTTGTCTTCGGCATGAACGTCGATGCCATCGATCGCACCGTACCTCTCCTCATTAAGGCTCTTGAGGCGAAGTAACAGGCTTCGCCTGGGACAGGAAAAGAAGGGGTGTAACAAATGGAAATTAGCGTTGTGAGCGTACTGGTCGTGGGGGCCTTGTGCGCAGTCACGGCACTTCTCTCTAACTTGGGAGTTGCCGTATTCAACGACGGCGTTCGTCCGCTCGTGCCCGAATTCCTTGAGGGTCGCATGCCGCGTCCCGAGTATGCCCTTGCCGTCTTCGGCATGTGCATCGGCTTCATTGCCTCGGTTGGTATCGGCAATGCCCTTGCTACCAACCTGCTCAACCCGTGGTTGCTCTTCCTCGCCACGGACATCATTGGAGCGGTGTGCCCCAACAAGATCGTCGCTGCCATCGTTGGAGCCGCGTGGGGCGTGCTCTGCCTGGTTGGCATTGGCGGCATCAACACCGTCCTTACGTTCCTCCCCGTTGACCTCATTGGTGCTCTTGGACAGCTGGGCACCTACATCGTTACGGGCTTTGCCCTCTTCCCGGTCGTGGCCATCATCATGCAGTTTGGTTGGCAGCACGGCGTTATCACCGCGGTGCTCGCGCTGATTGTTCGTGTCCTTGGCCCCATGTGGAAGTTTGGTCCCTCCATGGCTTCGATCTCTGCTGACGCCTGGACCCTGCTCGTCGGCGTCGTCCTGCTCGTTGCCTTCGCCATTGCCAAGGACCTTTCCGACAAGGACCGTGCCTCCGACGAGCTGGAGGGCAACCTCTTCTCCGAGCGCGTCGGTCGCATCCGCAAGAACGTCCCGTTCCTGATGGTTGGTGCCGCTCTCATCGGCGCCGCCTGCAACCTGCATATCTTTGCCGGTTCTACGGTCTCCATGTTTAACCTCTCGGATGCCTATAAGGCTGCTGGCGGCGTTGACATGACCCTCGTCCAGACCGCGGCCATCAACGAGCTCTTCCGTGGCATCAGCTTCATTCCTCTCATTGCTGTGACGGCCATCACCACCGGCGTCTACGGTGTCGCGGGCTTCACGTTCATCTACGTCGCCGGCTACCTTGCACCCAACCCGATCGTGGCCGCAGTGCTCGCTGCCATCATCATCTTCGTCGAGGTCATGCTCCTCGGCCTCATCGGCAAGCAGCTTGGTCGCTTCCCGAGCCTTCGTGACGCCGCGGATAACATCCGCTCTGCCATGGGCACCTGCGTGGAGTGGGCCCTCATGTTCGGCTCCCTCAATGCCGTCATTACCATGGGCACCTCTGTTGGCAATCCGACGCTTGCCTTCGCAATTGCCGCGGCCATCTACTTCATTAACGAGGTCACGGGTCGCAAGATCATGCGTATGGCCATCGGCCCCGTCTTCGCGGTCGGCACCGGCATCATCCTCAACCTGCTCTATGCGATTGGTCTCGTCGCTCTTGTCGCAGTGTAGAGCGCACCATCTAGCTCCGCTCATTCACTGAGGTGCGACCGCGCTTGGCGAGGCGGGCGCACCATACGAAAGGAAGGCATTCATGATCCAGACGGTCTGTGGTCCCATTGAGGCCTCAGAGCTTGGGGTTACGATGGCCCACGAGCACCTTTCGGTGGACCTTGCTGGTGTTCGCCACGATGAGGACTCGATCTTCACCTATTCCGACCTCCTTCTCTCCGAGATGGAGCGCGTCAAGGCTGCCGGAATCAACAGCATTGTCGAGGTAAGTTGCATCGGCATGGGCCGAGACGTGAAGGCTCTGCAGCACCTGTCGAAGTCGACGGGTCTCAACATTCTGTGCTCCACCGCTTTCTATCTCGAGTGCTATCACCCTGCTTGGGTCAAGGATGCGCCTGTAAAGAAGATTGAGAAGACGTTCTTGGACGAGTTCAAGAACGGTATCGACGGCACGGGTATCAAGCCCGGCGTCATTGGGGAGATTGCGGGCGAAAAGACCGAAATTACTCCGAGCGAGCAGAAGGTCATGATTGCCTCCGCCCATGTCGGCTCTGAGATTGGCTGCGCGGTAACGACGCACTGTCAGCTCGGGCAGCTTGCACCTGAGCAGGCACACCTCCTTGTTTCCAACGGAATGGACCCGAGCAAGGTCATTTTGGGTCATCTCGACCTTGCCAATGACCTTGACTACTACAAGAAGGTCCTCGACCTTGGCGTCAACATCGGCTTCGATACCTGCGGAAAGATTCGCTATCTCGCCGATGAGGTTCGCGCTAACAACCTGGCCGAGCTTGTGAAGCTTGGTTATGAGAAGCAAATCGTGCTCTCGACCGACGTCTCGAGGAAATCGTACATGTTCGGCGAGGGCGGGCGTGGCTACACGGACGTCATCGACCACATCCTGCCGCTCATCCGCGAGCGTGGCGTGCTCGAGAGTTCCATCCACACCATGCTCGTCGACAACCCTGCCCGCATCTTCGACATCGAGGGAGGCCTCTAGGTGAAGACCTATCCGCTGTACTCGCGGACGTTCGAGGAGGCGCGGGAGCTGCAGTTCAAGGTCATCGATGCCGCCGCCCACCATTTTACGGGCGAGCAGTCGCTTGACCTGGGAGACCTGGGCGTGCACAAGGGCACCAACCGGCCGCTCCAGGCCATCCGCGTGGAGCACGTGTTTGCCGACGCCTTCGACGCCGAGGACGCCGTACTCGTTCGCGGTGCCGGCACGGGGGCCTTGCGCTGGGCGCTCGTGGCCGCGGTCGACCCAGGCGCCACGGTGCTCGTGCACGAAGCACCCATCTACCCGACCACCAAGGTCACCCTCGACACGATGGGCGCCCGCACGGCCGTGGCCGACTTCAACGACGACGCATCCATCGCCCGCGTCTGCGCCGAGCATGCCTCCGAGATAACAGGCGTTCTCATTCAGCACTCGCGCCAGAAGCCGGACGACTCCTACGAGCTTGGCCATGTCATCGAACAGGTTCGTGCCGCGCTTGGCGACGTCCACATCGTAACCGACGACAACTACGCCGCCACCAAGGTCAAGGCCATCGGCAACCAGCTGGGCGCCGACCTCGCCACGTTCTCGTGCTTCAAGCTGCTGGGCCCCGAGGGCGTGGGCGTGGTGCTGGGCTCTCGCCCGCTCGTGGAGAAGATTCGCGAGATGCAGTACTCCGGCGGCTCGCAGGTGCAGGGTCACGAGGCCATGGCGGCCCTGCGCGGCCTCATCTACGCGCCCGTCGCGCTCTCGATCACGGGCGCGACCTGCCACGAGGTGGCGCGCCGCCTCTGCGCGGGCGAGCTGCCGCACGTCACGGGCGCCTATGTGGCAAACGCCGAGAGCAAGGCCGTTCTCGTGGAGTTTGACGAGGACATCGCCGATCGCGTGCTGGAGCTCGCGCCCTCCCACGGCGCCGCGCCCAACCCCGTGGGTTGTGAGAGCAAGTACGAGTTCCTTCCCATGTTCTACCGCATCAGCGCCACCTTCCGCGCAAAGGACCCAACCTGGCAGCGTCGCATGATCCGTATCAACGTCATGCGCTCGGGGCCCGATACGGTCATTCGCATCCTGAGGGAGCTTGTGGACGAAGTCTACGGCACCCAGGCATAAAACCCGAGGAGAAGACCCATGTTTCTGGACAGGCTGCTCAAGACGAACGAACCCTTGGCACAGCTTGCGTTCGCGTGGCAGCAGGACGGAACCGTGCTGCCAGACACCTACCTCATCGATCTGGACATGCTCACCAAGAATGCCGAGTCGATCAAGGCCGCCGCGGATGCGCACGACATCAAGCTGTACTTCATGCTCAAGCAGCTGGGGCGAAACCCCATACTGGCCCATCATCTTGCCGACCTGGGCTACGCCGGGGCGGTGTGTGTGGACTTTCGCGAGGCGCTCGTCATGGCCGAGGCTGGGGTTCCGCTGGGCAACGTGGGCCATCTCGTGCAGACGCCCCGCGCCGCGATGGAGCGTATCGTGGCCGCCCGTCCGGACATCATGACGGTCTACTCCGTGGAGAAGGCCGCCGAGATTGGCGCGGCTGCGAAGTCCCAGGGCTTTGAGCAGCCCATCATGCTGCGTGTCATCGGCGAGGGCGACATGCTCTACCCGGGGCAGTACGGGGGCTTTCCGCTTGTCGAGCTGGGTGCCACGGTGGATGCCATCGAGGCGCTGCCGGGCGTGCGCATCGCGGGCGTGTGCTCGTTTCCCTGCCTGCTCTTCTCCGAGGAGGCCGGGCGCGTGGTGCCCACGCTTAACGCGGATACCGTGCGCCGCGCGGCGGCCGCGCTGGAGGCTCGCGGCTATCACGACCTGCAGCTCAACATGCCATCTGCCAGTTGCACCGACACGGTTGGCCTCGTGGCCGAGCTGGGTGGCACCCACATGGAGCCGGGCCACGGGCTCTCGGGCACCACGCCGTGGCACGCCTGCCCGGCCGGCGCAAACGCCCCAGAGGGTGTGGCCTATGCCTACGTGAGCGAGGTGAGCCACAACCTGGACGGGCGCTCCTACTGCTACGCGGGCGGCCACTACCGGCGCGGGCACCTCTCCAACGCGCTTGTGGGCACGTCGCTCGCCGAGGCCAAGCGGGTCCACGTGACTCCCCCGGCCGACGAGTGCATCGACTACCACTTCGAGCTCTCCGAGCCCTCGCGCGTGGACGACGGCGTGCTCATGTGCTTTCGCACACAGCTGTTCGTGACGCGGAGCGAGGTTGCCGTCGTAAGCGGGCTCTCGCATGGAAAGCCACAGCTCGAGGGCATCTTCGACACGCAGGGACATCAACTGAGGTAATACCTGGACCGGCTTCTCGCCATGGGCGGGGAGCCGGACGTTGAGAGGAGTTCGACATGGCAGAGAAGGAGAACGAGGAAGTAGTTACGGCTGGCGCCCCAGGCACGGGGCAGGGGGCGTGCCCGGCGAAGGCCCCCGGCCGTGCGGACGGCGGCAGATTCGTCGTCATCGTCCTCGACGGCTTTGGTGTCGGGCAGATGGCCGACGTGCCTGAGGTCCGTCCGGCAGATCTTGGCGCCAACACCTGCGTGCACATCTTCGAGAACACACCGGGCCTTGAGCTGCCCACGCTCGCGAGCCTCGGCCTGGCAAACGCCGCCGGCAGAGAGTTTCCTGGACTCCCGTTTGCCCCGAACGCGACGTGGGGTACGGCGCGCCTCATGCACCAGGGCGCCGACACCTTCTACGGGCACCAGGAGATCATGGGCACCAAGCCGCCCAAGCCCCTCACCGAGCCCATCCAGATTGCGATTGACGAGATAGACGAGGCCCTGCGTGCGGCGGGCTTCCACACGCGGTTCTACACGTCCGAGAAGAGCGGCCTGCGCTTCCTCATCGTCAACGAGGCGTGCACGGTGGCCGACAACGTGGAGTGCGACCCCGGCCAGGCCTTCAACGTCACGGCCGCCATCGACGAACTGGACTTTGACACCGAGCTCAAGATCGGCCATATCGTCCGCAAGATTGCCAAGACCCCGCGCGTGATTACGTTTGGCGGGCGAGGCGTGCACCTGGACAACCTGCTGGCCGCGGTGGAGGAGCACGACGGCTTCATCGGCGTGAACGCGCCAGCGTCGGGTGTTTACAACGACGACTACCACTGCATTCACATGGGCTATGGCGTGGACGAGAAGGTGCAGGTCCCCTACATTCTGGGCGAGGCCGGCATCGACGTGCGCCTGCTGGGCAAGGTGGCCGACGTCTGCGCCAACCACTTTGGCGAGTCCGAGTCCATCGTGGACACCAAGACGGTGCTGGAGCGCACGCTCGGGCTCGTGAGCGACCCCGCGACGACGGGCTTCATCTGCACGAACGTCCAGGAGACCGACCTCGCCGGCCACGGCGAGGACGTGGCACGTTACGCCGACAGGCTGCGCGTCGCCGACGAGGTCATCGGGCGGATCCACGCGGCGCTCAGGCCCGAGGACGTGCTCGTGGTCATGGCCGACCACGGCAACGACCCCACGATTGGTCACCCGCACCACACGCGCGAGCACGTTCCCCTGCTCATTTCCCATGTGGGGGCGCCTGCGGGTACCATCGGCGAGCGCGCCACGCTTTCTGACGTGGGTGCCTCGGTCGTCGACTTCTTTGGCGTGCACGCATCCCAGAACGGAACGAGCTTCTGGCCGAAGATCCAGGGATAGGAGCTGACATGGCCCTCGGCCTTGAGGACAGGCTTGTCGTTGCCCGGCGCGCGTTGGGTCGCAGCGTGGTGACGATCAATCCCCACGCGCTGGAGCAAGCTGCCCGCAAGGCCGGAGGCCCATGTGTGGCCGGTCGTTCGGATGGATCGGACGCGGGTAGTGCCCGGCTGCTCACTTTTGGCGTCAAGGACCATGGGGCCATTCCAAGTGTGCTCATCGAGCGAATTGCCAGTGCAGCCGACTGCGTCATGCTTACCGTCGACCACATGGCCGACTTGGGACGTAGTGTTGACACCGAGCTTGTGAATCCCCTGACCTATCGACCCATGACGGGATCTACGAGTGGTGGCCCCATCAACGTCCTCAAAGGCATCAATGACTTTTGCATAGGAACTGATGGCGGCGGTAGCGTGCTCGCCCCCGCCTTGGCAACCAATCTCTTTGCTGTGATGTGCAAGGGGTTGGGGCTTGTGACCGGTGGCGAGTCGGTTTCGACTGACGGCTTGGCCTTCCGCGGTGGCGTTGGATTTATTGGGCGGTCACTTGACGTCGTCGTCCGTGCTGCCGAACTCGCAAGTGGCTTCAAGCTTTTGGCTGCTGACGGTCTGCCCGAGGTGATCGTCCCCATGCGTGGAAGTGTCTCCCTGCCGGATGGTTCAGACATGCGGGGGCTGCTTTCCACCTATCTTGAAGGGTCGGAAATCCCTGTATCCGAGCGAGCCTTTTTCAACCTATATGACCGAGAGAGAACCGTGCGGGACCTTGATGAAATTTGGCGGGTAAACCCAACCTCGTGCGTCATTACCTATGAGGGCCCCATTGACGTGTTGTCCGCCGACGAGACAATTCCCCGGTGCTTCGGTGGTCCTGTCCCCGCAGCAGTGGCGGGAGTCCGTTCGAAGGCCCAGGTCAAGGCCGTGAACATCGCGGGTGGCTCTGCGGTTTGCATCCCTGTCGGAAACCTTGCCTGCGGGCTCGTCATCTCGTGTGGGCAAGGCTACGAGGCATTTTGCGGAGCGCTCAGCTTGGCCCGGCTTCTTGAAAGAGTCGTTTCCGAGGTCTGTCCATTGCCGGAGTTATTCTCGCGCTATTTTCTCAACCGGGGAAAGGCCCCCCATCCGCTTGACCCTTGCTGGTAAGTGGGGCGGACAGCCAGCCGCTGCGGCTTTGTCGAGAGAAAAGCGTGGGAAGCCAACTGAGAGCAAGCTCGGTTCCGATGTTTGCAGTTCTGCGCTGACGGGAATTGTAGCCAGCTGCAAACCGGCAGAGAACTTGCAGGTAGTCGACTTGGTAAAGGTCTGGCTACATTGGATTGACCCGGAAACTGCAAATATCGCGCACGAGTCGATACGCGCCTCTCTCAGAGGTGTCAAGAGGAGTGCTGGTTTCAGGTCTTTTGCTCAGAAGGGGCGTGGCATCAGCGTTTGGCTTACTGCCCTTGATGGAATTCGAGCTTGCTGATTCCTCGTATTCTGCCATTTTGCGATGAGCCGAGATATGGCTGGATGCGGCTGCCTGTTTGCTCATGCAGATGAAAGGGTGTCTGTCGCACCATTGGGGGTGGTGCGGCAGACGAAAAGAAGGGGTGCACAAAGACATGTGTGGGGTGGTCGTTCGTGCACCACCGTGAATCTTATGATGCTTGCCCTCTCCTTGTATATTCATCAGGTGGCTTTACCAGCAAGGATTCACGAACTATGTTGGCTCACAGCCAATTTGTTCTATGACTTGTTATCTGTGTTGAGAGCCGATCCTGAGATTCCACAAAATTCTCGATTTGTCGGGGGTCAGGCTACGCTATACTAACCAGCGCACTTTCATGGAGAGTTGTCCGAGTGGTCGAAGGAGCACGATTGGAAATCGTGTAGGCGCCTAAAGCGTCTCCAGGGTTCAAATCCCTGACTCTCCGCCAGAGCTTTCCGCGGCGTCCCGAGCGGGCGCCGCTTCCATTCTCTGGAGAGGTGGCAGAGCGGCTGAATGCGGCGGTCTCGAAAACCGTTTACCCTTTCGGGGGTACGAGAGTTCGAATCTCTCCCTCTCCGCCAGAGCGTGCAAGGCCCGGTTCTTTCGGAACCGGGCCTTTTTTGTGGCGCTGCGGGGCCGCTCTGTCCTACAAGTCGCATGTGGCGGCGCGGCAAGATGAAGTGACTGCGCTGTTTTGCAGTTTTGCCCGCGCGCCGGCCCAATCCTCCGGAAGCGTTGTAAACCCTGAGATGGGAGGCCCGGCCTCTCTCTGGCAACCGCAGCCTACTTGGTCGACCGTTCAGAAAATGCATAATATCGGCACCAGTTGCGATTCGAAAGGTCCAACTTGGCCGGCGAGGCCTTTGAGAGCGCTCTGCGACTATTCGCATGTGTCTGGCGGCGGCGATTCATGACTGGCTACGCGGTCAATTTCCGACTACATGGTCACGAAGGTCGATTTCCTTGCATTGCGTGGCTGAGTTACTGTCCCTTGGGTCCCGGGGGCACGTCATTTTGCCCTGCAAAGAGTTCCGCACATGCCTTTTGACACTCACGGGGCCCGATGGGTATGAAACTGGGCGACTACCGTCTACTACCGCCTGGAAAAGTAAGGGTAAATCGCCCTTCGTGACCAGCAATCGGAAAACCGACGCGGAGAGGCGGCTCGGCAGCGGCTCCGGAGACGGGCGCACGTCGCCGAGACCCTACCGAGCTGGCTTGGGTACACTCACGGCAGGATGCGAACCTGTATCGACCGCTCGTCGCGCCGCCTGGCCTCTCGCCCATCCGGCGCGCACACGTTGGGGGCATACCATATGGAAGACACTCGCTACTTCTCGTGTTCGTGGCACCTGCTCACGCGGCAAAAGGGCTGGATAAAGCCCATCCTCATCCTCGCCATCGCCCTTTTGGTGCCCGTCGCAGGCCCGCTTGCCCTCTCGGGCTATGCCCTCGAGTGGGCGCGCCTGAGCGCCTGGGGTGTCGACGCGTCGCCCAAGCAGCGCGGCGTGTGCGTGGGCGAGTGCATCGCGTCGGGGTGGCGCGCCTTCGTGGTCGGGCTCGTGTGGACCATCGCGTTCGTGTTGGCCTCGGTGATCGTGACGGGCGTCCTGCAGGCGCTGTTTGGTGGCTGGGGTGAGTCGCTGGGCCAGATGCTCACCTTCGTCTGCGGCTTCCTCTTCTCGCTTATCGTCCTCGTGGCCGGCCTGCGTGCGGCCATCTACACCAAGATCCGCGCGGGCCTCAACCCGGCGCGCGTCTTCGAGATGGTTGCCCGCGACTCCGGCGGCCTCTTCAAGATCATTGGGATTCCGCTGGTCACGACCCTCATCGTGGGTGCCGTGATGCTCGTGGGCTACGTGGTGCTCTTCGTGGTCATCATGGGGGACGTGGCCGGCTACATCGGCTACCTCACGTACGACTCCAGCTCGGCGCTGCTGTTCCAGCTCATCAGGGACGTTCTGGGCAAGACCCTGCCGACGCTCGTGGTGCTGTGGTACGTGGGTGCGGTGGTCAGCGTGGCGAGCACCCTGCTCGAGGTCAACGCCATCGGCCTGTGGATGCGTCAGTTTGACGTGCCGGTCTGGGGCGGCCCGTCCGACCCGCTGCCCGCCCCGCGCGGCGGCCTGCCCGCGGCAAGCAATCCCGTGCCGCCCGTGACGAGCGCGCCGACTGATTCGGTGGTGCCCACCACGCCGGCCGCTGCTCCCGTCACGCCGTCGCCGATTGTGGCGCCCGCGCCGGCTACGACACCCGAATCGACCGCAGCGCCTGTCGAGCCCACCACCGATGTTCCGCAGGACACCAGCAGCGTCGCTCCAGCCCACGAGCCTGCCCCACAGGCTCCCGAGCCAGAGCCCTCGCCTGCGGGTCTTCCGCTCGTGACGCCCGAGACCACGGCAGAGGATGTCCCGCAGGACACCGAGGCCCCATCTGGCGACACCAACGGACCCGTCGAAATTCCCGCCGAGCCGGCGGTCACGCCGCTCGCGCCCGCGGTCGAGCCCATGCCCGCGTCGGAGAACCCCCAGCTCGCCGGTGATGATTCCGAGGAGCTGACCACGCCCGAGCAGTGCGTACCCGCCACGCCAGAGCCTGTTGCCGAGCCCTCCGCCGACTCCCCTGAGAAATCCGAATAGCACCATCTACCTGCTGTGTCAGGTCTGTGTCTGCGAGAGTCCCCATTCCTGTCAGGTCCCTCCGCTACGCTAGCCGCAACGTTGGTTCGCGTGGAGGGGCGATGGGGATGGGGACAACGCGCAGCATCCGTGGTATGATTCACCACCGACCTTTCCTGTTCCGGGCGCATACCTTCACGTCCCGGAGCCATATGTCCAGAGGAGGTGACCACATGAAGGCTTATGAACTGCTGTTTTTTGTCGATCCCGCCATCACCGACGAGGTACGCGCTGGCGTTATGAAGCGCGTCGAGGTTGCTATCACCGAGAACGGTGGCAAGATCGACAACGTCGACAACTGGGGCAAGCGCAAGCTCGCCTACGAGATCGACAAGCTCACGGAGGGCGACTACACCCTCGTCAACTTCCACGCTGACCCGTCTCAGATCGCCGAGCTCGACCGCATTCTCCGCATCAACGATGCGGTGAAGCGCCACATGGTCGTGCGTCGTCCGGATCACGAGTAAGGACAACCATGGAAGCGGGTCGCAAGGCCCAGGCGGACAGCGAGTCTGGCCCGCAAGAGGAAGGTAGTGAGCATCGTGAGCATCAACCGAGTGAACATCACGGGTAACCTCACCAGGGACCCCGAGCTGAGGGCCACGCAGAGCGGCACGCAGGTGCTGCACCTGGGCGTAGCGGTCAACGACCGTCGCCGCAACCCCCAGACCGGCAACTGGGAGGACTACCCCAACTTCATCGACTGTGTGATGTTTGGCACCCGTGCCGAGGCGATCCAGCGCTACCTCAAGAAGGGAACCAAGGTCGCCATCGAGGGTCGCCTGCGCTACAGCTCCTGGGAGCGCGACGGCCAGAAGCGCTCGAAGATCGAGGTGGTCGTCGACGACCTCGAGTTCATGAGCTCTCGCCAGGATGGTGGCCAGCAGGGTGGCTACGCGCCGCAGGGCGGCTACAACCAGCAGCCCCAGCCACAGCCCAGCTACGGTGCCGCGCCCCAGCCGGCGCAGCCGCAGCCGCAGGGTTCCTCCTACCAGGCCGCGAATCCGTCCGTTCCCGTCCAGACCCCGCCCGCCGCGGACGTCTACGACGAGGACATCCCGTTCTAGGCCATCCAGGCCGGGCCAAGCCCAGCCAACGGTGGCTGGCGCGTCCTCGGGGCGCGTCGCCGAGAGAACCGGCGTCCGGCCAAGTCGGCCGCACGCCAACAGAAAGGTATTGAGACATGGCTACTGAGTACCAGCGTCAGCCGCGTCGCAAGTTCTGCCAGTTCTGCAAGGAAGACACTGAGTTCATCGACTACAAGGACACTCAGCTCCTTCGCAAGTACATGACCGACCGTGGCAAGATCAAGCCGCGTCGCGTCACCGGCGCCTGCACGCAGCACCAGCACGACATCGCCAACGCCATCAAGCGCGCCCGCGAGATGGCCCTCCTGCCGTACACCGTTCCCGTGGTGTCCAGCCGTGGTGGCCGTCGCGGTCGTGACTAAGTAAGGAGTGTCCATGAAAGTCATCCTTCTGGGTGAGCTCAAGGGCAAGGGCGGAGAGGGCGACGTCGTCGAGGTCGCCCAGGGGTTCGCTGAGAACTACCTGTTCCCCAACCGCATGGCCCTGCCGGCCACCAAGGGCAACATCAAGCAGCTCGAGGAGCGTCGTCACAACATCGCCAAGCGCGAGGAGAAGCGTATCGCCGATGCCGAGGCCCTGAAGGCCGCGCTCGACGGCAAGACGGTTCTCATCGACGCCAAGGTTGGTGACGAGGGCCAGCTCTTTGGCTCCATCACCAACACGATGGTTGCCGACGCCGTCAAGAAGGACCTTGGTGTCGAGGTCGAGCGCAAGCGCATCGAGCTCAACCGCGCCATCAAGACCTCTGGCCTGCACACCGTCAAGGTGAGCCTCTACCGCGAGATCTCCGCCGAGCTCAACCTCCAGGTTGGTAAGCCCGTCGAGGAGCCGGTCGAGGAGGTTCCCGCCGAGGAGCCGCAGGCCGCCGAGGCCGAGACCACCGAGACTGCCGAGTAGGCACCTCGTCGCCCAACTGGGCTTTCAACAGCAACTAACCCTTTCCACCTGCGGGTAGAGGGCTTTGGTTGAGGGTTGAATCAGGAGCGGGGCGTGGCCGCAGATGGTCACGCCCCGCTCCTTTACCGTTTCAATATCAAATCACACATCAATCTACCTGCGGTCTTAAGAGAAACACGAGGAAGATGGGTGTATTCCTTACAGTTCCACAGATGATACGCACCACATGAGCGATACCTCTTGAGAATGTTGAAAACTCGACACTGCCGATGGGAAAAGATGTTGAAAAGTGTGAAAACCTACGTTTGCGGAGGTAGCGGGATAAAGCTCTCAACAACGGCCTGTTGACACGCCTTCGCTCGCAGAATTCTCACCTACGGACCCTGCCAATCGGCTATCATGCGCGTGCTGACGAACTGCGGGGCGCGACCTGCAAGGCCGTGCCGCCCTCCCTGCTCCGCCATGGCACGCGCCGCCGCAGTGCACCGCCGCAGGACGTCGCTGCCGCCGCGCCCGCACATCACGAATCACCATTCAAAGGAGGCCCCATGGACGAGATTGTCTACGACGCCGCACCCTCGCCGGCATCGTTCTCCTCCATCAAGACTATGCCCTCCGACGTGGCCGCCGAGCGTTCGGTGATCTCGGCCATGCTGCTCTCGCCCGAGATCCTCGAGTCGGCCCTCGTGGAGCTCACCGAGGAGGACTTCTTCCTCGACGCTAACCGTATCGTCTTCGCGGCCATGCGCACGATGTTCGAGCGATCCAATCCGGTCGACCCCATCACCCTGGCCGACTACCTCACCTCCACCGGCGAGCTGGAGCGCGCGGGCGGCATGGCGGCGCTCGCCCGCCTGGGCGAGGACACCTTCGCCATCGCCAGCTGGAAGCACCACGCTGAGATTCTGCACCGCGACTCGACGCTGCGCCTCATGATCGACGCCTCGGCCAAGATCGCCAACCTCGCCGCCAACGCGCCCGAGGACACCAAGGAGGTCGTCGACAGCGCTGAGAAGATGCTGCTCGACGTCACCAACCGCGACATCAAGACCAGCTACATCAAGATCGAGGACGCGATGGTCTCGCTCTACGACGAGCTGGCGCGGATGAGCCAGGAGGGCATGGGCGCGGCCGGCGTCATGACGGGCTTTCCGGCCATGGACAAGATGTTCCTCGGCCTGCGCGCCGGCCAGATGATTGTCGTGGGCGCCCGACCGGGTGTGGGCAAGACGTCATTCGCCCTCAACCTGGCCGTGCAGATGGCCCAGCAGGGTGCCTGCGTGTGTTTTTTCTCGCTCGAGATGAGCTCCGAGGAGATTGCCCAGCGCCTACTCTCCACGTACTCTATGGTGCCACTCCAGAGCATCCGCTCGGCCAACATCAAGCCGGAGGAATGGACGCAGATCCTCCAGGCCACGCAGGACCTCTCCAAGCTGGACCTGCTCATTGACGACACGCCAGGCACTACCGTCACCGAGGTGCGTGCCAAGGCTCGCCGCATGCTGCGCAACAAGGAGCGCGGCGTGGTCATCCTCGACTATCTGCAGCTGGTCTCGCCCCCGCCCAGCCACCGCGCCGACAGCCGCGCCACCGAGGTCTCCGAGATGAGCCGTGGCATCAAGATCATGGCCAAGGACCTGGGCATTCCCGTCATCGCGCTGTCGCAGCTCTCGCGTAAGAACGAGGACCGCACGGGCCACCGCGGCAAGCGGCCCCAGCTCTCCGACCTGCGCGAGTCGGGCTCCATCGAGCAGGACGCCGACATCGTCATCCTGCTCGACCGCTCCATGACCGAGGAGGAGGGCGAGCGCGAGGACCGCCCGGATTATGGCGTGACACAGTTCATCGTGGCCAAGAACCGCTCGGGCCCGCTGGGCATCATCGACATGGCCTTCTTTGCCGAGAAGACCAAGTTCATGGAGGTTGACACGCACCACGACGACGAGTAGCTGCGTCTACGTGGTTGCGGGCCGGGGGGGGGTGCGGCTTACGTTGCCGCGCTCACCGCCCTCGTTCGGGGATTCCTGAACGGGGCCTTCACTGTTGCGCTGGTATCTTGAGCCCCGCCTCTATGTGCGCCGGGCCGGCCGCTCGGAGTTCCGGCTGCCTTTTTCAGCTTGGGGTGCGGACAGACCGAGCCTGTAGGGCGGACCCAGTTTGGCCCGGTTCGTGCGCGACGCCGACGAGGGGGTTGTGCTGCGCCATGCGAGGCCATGGTGCGTTTTCGACGGATTTGAGTGCCAAGTCTGAGGAGGCCGGTACGGGCGTGCGCTTTGGTCGGATTTGAATATTCAAA
>NZ_CAAKOQ010000045.1 GCF_901212675.1 Olsenella uli | reverse complement strand
GCGGGCGCCGGCGCGGCGACCGCGGCGGGGGCCACGGGCGCGGCGGCGACGGGCGCCGGCTGGCACTCCAGTTCCACCGCCGAGCCGTCGCCCTCCTCGAGCCGCACGCGGGTGAGCCCGTGGTGCTCCATGAGGTCGGCCAGCTTGTCGATCTGCTCCATCTCCATGGCTACTCCCCCTCGAAGACGCGGAAGGCAAGCGCGGCGTTGTGGCCGCCAAAGCCCAGGTTGGTCGAGAGCGCCCAGGTGAGCTTGGCCTCGACGGCCTGGTTGGGCGTGTAGTCGAGGTCGCAGTCGGGGTCGGGCGTGTGGTAGTTGATGGTGGGCGGCACCACGCCGTCCTGGAGCGCCAGCGCGCAGGCCATGGCCTCCACGGCGCCGGTGGCCCCGATCATGTGGCCCGTCATCGACTTGGTGGACGAGACGTGCGCGGCGCGGGCCGCGGCCTCGCCCAGGGCCTTCTTGAGGCCGAGCGTCTCGCAGGCGTCGTTGAGCTTGGTGGAGGTGCCGTGGGCGTTCACGTAGAGGCCCTCCTCCGGCTTGAGCGCGGCCTCGCGGGCGGCCTCGCGAATGGCGCGGGTGATACCCGTGGCCTCGGGGTCGGGGCTCGTGATGTGGTAGGCGTCGGCCGTGTTGCCAAAGCCCGCCACCTCGGCGTAGATATGCGCCCCGCGCGAGCGGGCGTGCTCGAGCTCCTCGAGCACCAGCACGCAGGCGCCCTCGCCCATCACGAAGCCGTCGCGGTCGGCGTCGAAGGGGCGGCAGGCCGTCGTGGGGTCGGGATTCTTGGTGAGTGCGCGGCAGTTGGTGAAGCCGGCGATGGAGGACGGGATGATGGCGGCCTCGGTGCCGCCGGCAAGGATGGCGTCGGCATAGCCGTGCTTGATGGCGCGGAACGCCTCGCCCACGGTGTGCGCGGAGGTGGCGCAGGCCGTGACCACCGGCAGCGTGGGGCCAAAGGCCTTGTGGCGGATCGAGATCGCGCCCGAGGCCATGTTGGGGATCATCATGGGCACCATGAAGGGCGAGGCCTTGCGCGGGCCGTCCTCGTGCACCTTTATGACGTTCTCGGCGAACGTGGCGATGCCGCCGATGCCCGAGCCCACGTACACGCCCAGGCGGTCGTGGTCGATGGCGCCCTCGGCGTCGAGACCGGCGTCGGCCACGGCCTCGTCGGAGGCCACGAGCGCGTACTGCACGTTGAGGTCGTTGTGGCGGGCCTCGCCCTTGCCGAGGAGCTCGGCGCCGTCAAAGCCCTTGACCTCGGCCGCCACCGTCACCTTGTAGTCGGTGGTGTCGAAGCGCGTGATGGTGTTGACGCCGCAGACGCCCTCCTTGAGGGCCTGCCAGGTGTCGCGCGCCGTGTTGCCGACGGGCGTCACGGCGCCCATGCCGGTGATGACTACCCTGCGTTCCATTCCTGCTCCCTACATGTCGATTCCGCCGTCGACCCTGATGACGGTGCCCGTGACGTAGGCGGCGGCGTCCGAGACCAGGAATCGGATGGTGTTGGCAACGTCCTCGGGCCTGCCGAGGTGGCCGAGGGGAATCTGCTTGTCGTAGCCCTCGCGCACGGCCTCAGGCAGGACGGCCGTCATGTCCGTCTCGATGAAGCCGGGGGCCACGGCGTTGGACGTGACGTTCCTGCTGGCAAGCTCGCGGGCGACGGACTTGGTGAGGCCGATGACGCCGGCCTTGGAGCTCGCGTAGTTGGCCTGGCCGGCGTTGCCCATGAGGCCCACGACCGAGCTCACGTTGACGATGCGGCCGCCGCGCTGGCGCATGAAGGTCCTCGAGAGGGCGCGCACCATGTGGAAGGCGCCCTTGAGGTTCACGTCGATGACGCGATCGAAGTCGTCGTCGCTCATGCGCGCGATGAGGCCGTCGCGCGTGATGCCCGCGTCGTTCACGAGGGCCCACACGTGGCCAAAGTCAGCGAGCACCTGCTTGACGGCCTCGTTCACGGCGTCGGCGCTCGAGACGTCGCACTTGTAGGCGCGTGCCGTGGCGCCGGCGGCCTCGAGGTCGGCCACGGTCTTGGCCGCGGCCTCGGCGTTGCCCGCGTACACCACGGCCACGTCGAAGCCGTCGGCCGCGAGGGCAAGCGAGGTGGCACGGCCGATGCCGCGCGAGCCGCCCGTGACGAGCGCCACGCGACGGGAGGCGTCGCGCTCGATGGTTCCGCTCTTGAGCTCTGCCATCACTGCTCCTTCTCGCCGGCGGCGCCGGCATCGTCTGTCCCGGCCGCGGCCAGGGCGGCCGCGAGCTGCTCGGGGGTCTCGCACGGAAGCGCGACGACGCCCTTGAGCGTGCGGCTCACGAGGCCCGTGAGGGTCTTGCCGGGGCCGACCTCGATGAACGTGTCGACGCCCATGTCGCGCAGGCACTCCAGCGTGCGCACCCACTGCACCGGGCTCGAGACCTGGCTCGAGAGCAGGCGGGCGCGCTCGCCCACGGCGTCGGCCGCCTCGGGGTAGGCCTCGCCGGTGGCGTTGGCGATGACGGGCAGCTCGGGCGCCCCCGGCAGGCCCGCCTCGGCGAGGCAGGCCGCGAGGCCCTCGGAGGCCTCGGCCATGAGCGGGCTGTGGAAGGCCCCGGAGACGGCCAGCGCGCGGGAGCGGCCGCCCGCGTCGCGCACGAGCGCGTCGAGGCGCTCGAGGCTCCCGGGCAGGCCCGCGACCACGGTCTGCTGCGGGCTGTTGAAGTTGACGGGCCAGGCGTCACCCGCCTCGGCGGCAAGGCAGCGCACCGTCTCGGCGTCGAGCTTGAGCACCGCGCGCATGGAGCCGGGGTGCTCGTGGGCGGCCTTGTCCATGAGATCGGCGCGCACGCACACGAGCCGCATGGCCTCCTCGTCGGTGAGGGCGCCGGCAAAGGCAAGCGCGGCCACCTCGCCCAGCGAGAAGCCAGCCACGGCCGCCGGCCTCACGCCGTGCGCGGCAAGCGCGCGGGCGCAGGCGAGGTCTGCGGCAAAGACGCACGGCTGGGTGTTGGCCGTCTGGCGCAGCTCCTCGGCAGTGCCGGAGAAGCACTGCTCGGAGGTGCCGGGACGCACCGCGTCGGCCAGCTCGAAGACGGCCTGGGCGGCGGGCTCGGCCTGGGCCAGCTCGTGGCACATGCCAGGCCTCTGGGCCCCCTGCCCGGCAAAGAGGATGGCTACCTTACCCACTTGGTAGCCTCCTTGAGCACGTGCTCGGCGCCGTCCATGAGGTCGTCCACGATGGCGGCGGCGGGCTCGCGCTTGGTCACCATGCCGGCGATCTGGCCACACAGGAAGCTGCCGTGCTCGTAGTCGCCCTCCTTGGCCGCCTTGCGCAGGGCGCCGGTGCCCAGCTCGTTGAGCTCCTGCTCGCTGGCGCCCTCCTTCTCCAGGCGGGCGTACTCGTTGGAGAAGGGCGTCTTGAGGCAGCGCACGGGGTGACCGAACTTGCGGCCCGTGGCGACGGTGGAGATGTCCTTGGCCTTGAGCACGCGGTCCTTGTACTCGTCGGAGACGGTGCACTCGTCGGCCACGAGGAAGCGGGTGCCCACCTGGACGCCCTGGGCGCCCAGCATGAACGCGGCCGCCACGCCGCGGCCGTCGGCGATGCCGCCCGCGGCGACCACCGGGATGTCGACCGCGTCGGCCACCTGCGGCACGAGCGCCATGGTGCTCGTCTCGCCGATGTGGCCGCCGCTCTCGGTGCCCTCGGCCACCACGGCCGTGGCACCGGCGCGCTGCATGAGCCTCGCGAGACCCACGGAGGCGACCACGGGAACCACCTTGATGTCGGCGGCAGCCCAGTCCTTCATGTACTTGGCGGGGTTGCCGGCGCCCGTGACCACAACGGGCACGTGCTCCTCGGCAACCACCTGGGCGACCTCGTCGGCAAACGGGCTCATGAGCATGACGTTCACGCCGAAGGGCCTGTCGGTGGCCTCGCGCAGCTCGCGAATCTGGCCGCGCACCCACTCGGCGTTGGCGTTCATGGCCGCGATGATGCCCAGGCCGCCCGCCTTGGAGACAGCGCTCGCAAGGCTGGCGTCCGCGATCCAGGCCATGCCGCCCTGGAAGACCGGCTTCTCGATGCCAAGGGCATCGCACAGGGGAGTGTGGATCATGGCTACTTCTCCAGAAGGCTGTCGACCATGTCGACGAACTCGCCGACCGTGGTGGGGTTGGCGTCCGCGTCGACCTCGATGCCAAACTCGTCCTCGCACGCCATGACGGCCTCGACGGTGGCAAGGCTGTCCAGGCCCACCTCGGCGAGCTTGGTGTCGCGCGTGAGCTCCACGTCGTCGAGGCCATCCTGCTCGTGAAGGATCTTGACTACACGGTCGAAGGTGCTCTCTTCTGCCATTTCCCTGATCTCCTTCTCTTGGCGCCGTCTGGCGCGTTGGGTGACTATGTGACGCTGCGCGGGGCTCCGTGCGCCGCCGCGCCGGGCTTGCTGCGGGGCCGGGCAGGTCCGGCCAGGGTACCCCGGAGGCCGCTAGGTGCCGGAGCCCCACCTGAGCAGGCACGACCCCACGCTGAGGCCACCGCCGTAGCCCACGAGGGCTACCAGCTGGCCGTCCTCGACGCTGCCCGCGCGGACGAGCCGGTCGAGCGCGAGCGGGATGCAGGCGCTCGAGAGGTTGCCCGTCTCGGCGAGGGTCCGCGCCACGCGGGCGTCCTCGATGCCGAGGCGCTGCACCGCGGCGCCCAGTATGCGCTCGTTTGCCTGGTGGAAGACGAAGTGGTCGATGTCCGCGGGCTCGACGTGGGCGTCCGCGCACATCTGGCGCACGCCGTCCACGATGGCGTTGACGGCGAACTTGAAGACGCGGCGCCCGTCCATGGAGAACGTGCTGGCGGGCCGCTCCGTCTCGTCGAAGGGGCTCGTGCCCGCGAGACCGGGGATGTCGATGGTCACGGCGTCCGGGCGCGTCTCGAGGCGAAGGCTCAGCAAGCCCCTACCCTCGCCCAGCACGGCCGCCGCCGCGCCGTCGCCAAAGAGCACGCAGGAGGCCCGGTCGGACCAGTCGAGCACGCGGCTCATCTTCTCGGCGGAGACGACCAGCACCCGGCGGGCGCGGCCGCGTGCAAACCAGCCGTCTGCCACGTCGAGGCCAAAGACGAACCCCGCGCACGCTGCGGAGACGTCCAGGCAGGGGCAGCTCGCCCCCAGGGCCTCGGCCACCGCGCAGGCCTCGCCCGGCATGATGTGGTCTGCCGTCGTGGTGCTGCATACCACGAGGTCAAGCTCGCTCGCCGCCACACCCGCCGACGCAAGGGCCTCTCGGGCCGCGGGCTCGGCCAGCTCGTCGAGCGTCTCAGTGGTGCAGAGCCTCCGGCTACGGATGCCCGTGCGGGCGCTGATCCACTCGTCGGACGTGTCGAGAAATCCCGACAGCTCACCGTTCGTGACGGACCGCGCGGGCAGCGCCGAGCCCGTTCCCAGGATGCGGAACGACACCTATGCCTCCCTTGCCTGCGCGTAGAAGTCGTCGAGGCGGCGCACACCCTTGAGCAGGACCTCGCGTTCCTCGGGGGTCATGTCGCCGGCGACGGCCTCGGCCATGCGCCGGTGGAAGATCGCGTGCAGGCGATACACGAGCTCGCCGGCGCGCGTGAGCGTCACGTTGACGCAGCGCGCGTCCCGGGTGCTGCGCGCCTTGGCGAGGAACCCCTTCGCGACGAGACGGTTGACCGTGGCCGTGGCGCTTGGGCGACGAACGCCCGCGGCTTCCGCAATCTCCGAGACTGTGAGCTCGCCCGTGCCGTGGAGCGTGACGCGGCCGACGATGTCGATGAGGCGGCTCTCGGCAATGGAGACATCGAGCCCGTGGGTGTCGTGGAGCATCTTGCTCTCGATGGCGTCGATGGAGCCGTAGGTGGAGACGAGCAGGTCGCTCAGTTCCGTGGCAAACGAGGCGCCCACCGAGCTCAGGACCTGGTGCGTGGCGCGCTGGCCCGAGCTGTACCGCCTCGCAGGGGCCTGCATGGCCACACCGCCTTGCTGTGTCGAGGGCATGCGCGCCTCCCCGCCGTCTCGTCTGCGCTCGTGACCGCGGGCGAGGCACGATGACATGCTCGCGAGGGCGGTCGCTCAATATCATTAGTTAGGCTAACTAACTATATTCATCGGATGCGGGCGTCTGGCCCCGCATCCAAAGATGAGGCCTTCGCCATAGAGTCTCCACGTTTTGGAACCCAATGGCACGCTCACCGAGCAAGAAGCGTCACTCACGAATCTCTCGGCGCACGCCGACAGGGCCATCCCCGCCCGCAACGCCCCGCCCATCCCGGGCGTTCCGCACGTGGAACGCACCCCATCCAGACGCCCCGCCCCACGACACGTCCCATCAAAAACAAAAATGCCCGGCACCCCCTCGCGAAGGTGCCGGGCATCCCAAGAGCGCGATGCAGGCGACGAACCTACTCCTCGACCAGCTCGAACTCGTCGGGGCCCACGCCGCAGACGGGGCACACGTAGTCCTCGGGCAGCTCGGGCGTGTCAACGGTAACCTCGTAGCCGCAGACGAGGCAGCGGAACGTGTAGGTCTTCTTCTCCTCAGCCATGGAAACCTCCAAAGATAGACGGCGCGTTCCCCAACGCGCCTCGGCGGCCCTCTCCTGAGCCGCCACCCTCATGAGCATATGGCATCGGCCTTGGAATGCAATGGCCTTTTGGAGAAGGCGCGGCCACAAAAACGGGGCGCGGACGCCTCATCGACGGTTCCGTTCCTTAAGCGCACGGGCGATCTCGCGGTCGGAGTCGCGCTTGGCCATGTCGGCACGCTTGTCGTAGAGCTTCTTGCCACGCCCAAGCCCGATGACCATCTTCACGCGGTTGTGCTCGTCGAAGTAGAGCTCGAGTGGCACGAGCGCCATGCCCTTGGTGCGTAGCTTTCCGTCCAGGTAGTCGATCTGCCGACGGTGCAGCAGGAGCTTGCGCTTGCGGTCGGAGTCCACGTTGAAGATGGTCCCGTGCGAGAACGGGTGGATGTGCACGCCATGCAGCCAGCACTCGCCGTTGCGGATGAGGCAGAACGCGTCCGTGATCTGGCACGGGCGCTCGCGCAGGCTGCGCACCTCGGTGCCCTTGAGCACGACGCCCGCCTCGAACGTCTCCTCGATGGAGTACTCGTGGCGCGCCGAGCGGTTGCGGGCAAGCGTCTTGCGCTCGCGCTTCTTAGGCGTCGGCATCCGGCTCGCCCTCCCCCGCGCCAGAAGCGACGTCGCGGTCGGCGTCGCGAATGAGCTCGAGCAGGGCCTTCACGGCAGGCGCCCCCACAAGGTCGCGGGCGCGCACGGTGAGCGTCGTGGCCAGGTTGCGGTCGCCCGAGGAGGCCGCGTCGGTGGCGCACATGAGCAGCGTGAGCGCGATCTCGGCGTTGGCGCCGTCGGGGATGCCCTCCTCGCCGAGAAGCTCCTGGGCCCTGTCGTCGGAGAGCGAGTCGGGATCGGCCGGCGTGCCCTTCGTGCGGGCAAGCAGGTCGCTCAGCACGGAGTCGGGCATGTCGAGCCTGCGCGCGCAGCGAAGCGCGGCGGCGGCCAGGGTGTCGCGCCCGGTGTCGAGGTAGTGGCGGGCAAAGTTGCAGAAGGCCCGTACGAGGTGGCGCGCGTCGCTCGCGCGCTCGAACACCGAGTATGAGAGTGCCAGGTACTCGTTGAGGTCACCGTTGGTGCGGAAGAGCTCGGCCAGGTCCAGGCGGGCGCCGCAGTCCATCGGGTCCCAGCGCACGGCCTGCTTGAGCGCTTCCGTGGCAGCGGCGTAGTCGCCCTCGTGCACGAGCGCCTGCGCAAGGTCAACGTACAGGCGGTCGAGCGGCTCGCCCACGTCGCGCAGCTCGCGCGGGTCCTTCTCGACGCGGCGGTAGGCCAGGCGCTCGAAGATGGTGGGGAAGCTGAACCACTGCACCTCGTCGGTGGTGGGGCAGTTGCGCGAGACGTACTCCTCGGCATCGGCCGCCAGACGCTCGAGCAGCTCGACCGCCGGCTCGACGTCGCCCGTCGACAGCAGCATCTCCGCGGTCGTGAGCGAGTCTTCCATCTCGGTGCGCCTCTGCATGTGCCTGTCCTCTCGATTCCCCGCGAGCCCGTCGCGGGCATAACTCCCGAACCCATAAGTATGCCCCAAGCCGGGACGATCCGCGACCGGGTGCGACCACTCCTCGCCCGCGCGGCCCGCCATTGGCAGCCGCCACGCGCCGCGGCGCGCCTGCGGCCTACGCCAGCCTGAAGTCGATGCGCCCGCGCGCCGGGTCGCAGCCCGCCACCACCACGGCCACCCGCTGTCCCAGCCGCCAGCGCTTGCCCGTGGCCTCGCCCGTGAGGCTCAGCGTGTCCTCGTCGTACGAGAACCACTCCTCGCCAAGCGCCCGCACCGGCAGCATGCCCTCGGCGCACGTCTCGTCCAGGCGCACGAAGAGGCCAAAGCGCTCGCAGCCCACCACGATGCCCGAGAAGCTCTCGCCCACCCTGCCCTCGTAGAGCTCGGCCATCTTGATGCGCTGGCTTTCCTTGGCGGCCGCGTCGGCGGTGCGCTCGCGCTCCGAGCAGCCGCGGCACAGCTGCGGCATGATGCGCTGCGCCTCCGAGCGGGCGCGCACGTCAAAGCCGGCGTCCCCTCCCATGCCGAGCAGCGCCTTGAGCGCGCGGTGCACGCACATGTCGGGGTAGCGGCGGATCGGCGAGGTGAAGTGGCAGTAGGCCTTGGCGCCCAGCGCGTAGTGCCCGTCGTTTCTCGGCAGGTAGATGGCCCGCTTCATGGCACGCAGGAGCATCGTGTTGGCGGGGTACTCGCCGCTCGTGCCATCGGCGCGCGCAAGCACGTCCTGGATGCAGAAGGGGTCGCCGGCCCGCAGCCGCTCCGCCTCGCCCGCACGCAGGAGGTCAAGCTCGCGCAGCGCCGGGATGGTGGCGCCCAGCGAGTCGGGCGAGGGCTGCTCGTGCACGCGAAACGCCGCCGGTAGGTCGTCCTCCCTGCCCGCGAGCTTGGCGGCGACCGCCTCGTTGGCCACGAGCATGGCCTCCTCCACGAGCGAGGTCGCCGGGGTGCGCTTGCGAACGCTCACCCCCGTCGGCCGTCCCGCCCCGTCGAGCAGCACCTTCGCCTCGACGCTCTCAAAGTCCACCGCCCCGCGACAGCGGCGCACCTCGCGCCTGAGCTCGCCCAGACGCGCCAGGTCGCGAAGCATCCGCGCGATGGCCTCGGGGTCGACGCCCTCCTCGCACGCGAGCGCGTCGGTGCCGGCCTCGCCCGCGAGCACCGCGTCGACCGTGCCGTAGTCGAGCCGCGCCCGCGACCGGATTGCCGAGGCATACGCCCGACTCGAGAGCACCTCGCCGTGCGCGTCCAGCTCCACCAGCACGCTCATGGCCAGCCGGTCCTGGCCGGGCACGAGCGAGCAGACGTCGTTGCAGAGCCGCTCGGGCAGCATGGGCAGCACGCGGTCCACGAGATAGGCCGAGCAGGTGCGCTCGCGCGCCTCGATGTCGATGGGCGAGTCCCAGCGCACGTAGTGTGTGACGTCGGCGATGTGCACGCCCAGAAGCCACCCGCCAGCGGCCGTGCGCTCGCACGAGACCGCGTCGTCGAAGTCTCGCGCCGTGGTCGGGTCCACCGTCACGCACACGATGTCGCGCAGGTCCTTGCGCTTGCGCTCGGCGGCGAGCGTCGCCACCACGTCTGCGTGGATGCCCTCGGCCTGGGCCAGCGCCTCGGGGCCAAAGTGCGCGGGCAGGTCGTAGCTCGCGATGATACGCTCGATGGGGATGTCCAGCCCGTCCGGCGAGCCCAGCCGGCGCGCCACCGTGACCACGCCCGCCTCGCGGAGCGACGGGTAGGTGAGGATGCGCGCCACCACGACGTCGCCCTCGCGCACGCCAAGGCGCTCGGCGCTCGCGTCGTCGGGCAGCACGAAGAAGTCGCGGCGGATGCGCTCGTCCAGGGGCACCACGGCGCCAAGCGGTCCTGCCGCGCCAAACGTGCCCACGAAGCTCCGGTGCGCGCGGCTCACCACCGTCTGCACCTGCGCCTGCGGCTCGCCCGGCCCGCGACGGGCCAGCGTCACGCGAACCACGTCGCCGCTCATGCCCTCGCGCAGGCCGCCCTTGGCAACGAGGAACGTGCCCTCCTCCGTCACCACGGAGGCGGAGCCGGGACGCGCCACGCGCAGCACGCCCTCGAGCGCGACGTGCCTCGTGCGCGTGGGTCCGTGGTGGCGAGCCTCGAACTTGGACCTTCGACCCCTCTTGGCCATGGGCCTCCCTTCCGAGCCTCGCCGTCCCGTCAGCTTTCCGATCCTGCAACCCCACTGGCTGGATACCCCTTTGGGACCACCCAGCGACACGGCCCTTATCGAGACAAGAAAAAAGCCGGGACGCGCAGGCGCCCCGGCCAAGCCGACTAGACCTTGAGGTAGCGACGCATCGCTATCGCCGAGCCAAACAGGCCGATTATCAGGCCCATGCCCACCAGCAGGCCGTACGTGGAGAGCGTGGCCTTGAGCGGGATGCTGAAGTTGAGGAACGTCATGCGCGCGGCCAGCTCCGGCAGGCCAAAGCGCCTGATGGCCTCGAGCGCCGCGATGGCAAACGCCGAGCCGATGACGGCCTGGAGCACACCCTCCATGATGAAGGGCCCGCGGATGAAGCCGTTCGACGCACCCACGAGGCGCTGGATCGCGATCTCGCGGCGACGCGACGAGATGGAGAGGCGAATCGTGTTGTTGATGAACACGAACGCCACGAACGTGAGCAGCGCGACGAGCACGAGCGTGATGACGCGGATCCAGTTGGTCACCGTGAAGAGGCGCTCGACCGTGCCCTGACCGTACTGGATCTCGTCGGCCGGGCTGGTCTGTGAGCCGTCGTCGTTGGTAGTGATGTCGGCCACCCTGGCGAAGTCGGCGTCGGAGCCCAGGCGCTGGGCCACGCCCTCGACGTCCTGCGGGTCGTGGAGCTTGATGACGAGCGACGCCGGGATGGGGTTCTTGCCGTCAAGCGCCTGCACCGCGTTGGGCGCGTTCTTGTTGGTCATGGTGTCGCGGTACTCCGCCAGGGCCTCGTCCTTGGTCTTGAACGCGACCGACTCGACCTCGCCCCAGCCCTCGATCTTGGTCTGGAGCGCGTTGATGTCGTCTTCGCTCGCGCTGTCGGAGACGAACGCCTGGATGGTGACCTGGTCCTCCACGGTGCCCACCATGCCGTCGAGCAGCACGGAGCCCATGGCAAACAGGCCGATGATGAACAGCGACAGGAAGATCGTGACGACGGCGCCAAACGTGGTGGAGCCGTTGCGCACGAAGTGATGTCCGGCCTCGCGAATCGAGTAGCCGATGTTAGATGGTGCCATAGTAGCCGTAGCCTCCCCTCTCCTGGTCTCGCACGACGTGGCCCGTCTCGAGCGCGATGACGCGCTTGCGCATGGAGTCGACCATCTCGCGGTCGTGCGTCGCCATGAGGACGGTGGTGCCCGTGCGGTTGATGCGCTCGAGCAGCTTCATAATGCCCAGCGAGATCGCCGGGTCGAGGTTGCCCGTGGGCTCGTCGCACACGAGCAGCGGCGGGCGGTTCACCATGGCGCGGGCCACGGAGACGCGCTGCTGCTCACCACCGGAGAGCTGGTCGGGGTAGACGTCCATCTTCTCGCCCAGGCCCACGAGGCGAAGCACCTCGGGCACCTGCGCCTTGATGACCGAGCGCGGCTTGCCGATGCACTCGAGGGCGAAGGCCACGTTGTCAAAGATGGTCTTGTCCGGCAGCAGCTTGAAGTCCTGGAACACGCAGCCGATCTGGCGGCGCAGGTACGGGACCTTCCAGTTGCGCATGGCACCCAGGTCCTGGCCGGCAACCATGATCTTGCCGTGCGTGGGCTTGAGCTCGCGGGTGATGAGCTTGAGGAACGTCGACTTGCCCGAACCGGAGTGACCCACGAGGAAGACGAACTCGCCGGCGTAGACGTCGACATCGACGTTGTCGAGCGCGGGCTTGTTGGGCTGCGCCGGGTAGACCATCGAGACGCCCTGGAACGAGATGACGGGCGCTCCGCCATTGTTGACGCGGCTCGTGTCGGCGCCGGTCTGCTTGGTGATGGGCGCGAACGCCGTGGTGAAGCCGGCCTCGGTGGAGGGGTCGAACGTGGCGTCGGTCGAGCCTGCCTGGGAGTCCTGCGGGGCCGCCTGCTGGGACGCGGGTGCAGACTGGGCAGAGGCCGAGACCTGCTGGGCAGGACGCGCGGCAACCCTGCCGCCGGCCGGGCGACGCGTCGACGTCACCTGCGGGATGGAGCCCGTTCCCTGCGGCTGGGCGGAAGGCGCCGGGGCCTGCGAGGGGCTGGGGTTTATGGGGGGAACGCTCACCTGCGGACGCGTCCCCTGTGGTGCCGGCGCGCCCTGCGCTGCCGGCTGCGAAGAGACCTGCCCCGCATTGGCGTCGCTCGACGCCGCGGGTGCAACCTGTGGTACGTACGGAGCGGAGACCTGCGGGTTCTGCTGGGGCCCCGTACCGTCCTGTCCCTCGCTGCTGCGGAAGTGGTTGGCCACTTATTGCTCCTTTTTTCGCGCGATAGGAAGGCAGATACACGCTTCATAATACCGTACGGCAGGTAGGGAACACAGAGGCTACATGGGGCTTGAGGGTGCGTTGAGGGTCTGGGGCAAAGCCGCGGACGGGCCGGCTCGCCACCCCCATGCCATCCGCGCCGCCCGCCCGACCGGCCCACAAGCACGGCACCGTCGCGGCAAGCCGCTGGCTTCTCGCGCCCTTACTTTGCGTGCCTTACATGGACGTGCCGGCGGACTCCCTCCTTGGTGCGTGATGGGATTCTCATGGCCATGCGCCAGCACCTTACATAATCGTGCCGGCAGACTCCCTCACCCACCAGGTGAGTTGATACATCCATCCGCCCCTCCGACCGATGGATTTTCGCTTCGATGGTCACGAGGGGAGACTTACCGTGCTTCGGCAGGGCTGGAAGCCCGGCGCTTCCTGGTTTTCCGCGCCAGTATGCCCACCGTCTGCCTCAAATGGGGGACCCACAAGACAAATCGCCAGCAATCACACCGTCCCGCGGGCATACGCATGGTCTTCTCGACTCAAAAAGGCAGGGTAAATCGACCGTCGTGACCACCACTCGGAAAACCGACGACGGCAGAGGGCCTGGAGGGCAAGGGGCGGTCCGCCAGAAAGCCCAGCGGGGGCACCGGCGCTTCCATCCGTGCCAGTGCCCCCGCTGGGCTGCAGACCGCCTTCTATTATTAAGGTACTAGGCGTTCTTGACGCGCTCCCAGTCGGCGGCGAAGCTCTCGAGGCCGCGGTCGGTGAGCGGGTGGTGCACGCACTTCTTGAGGGCAGCAAACGGAACCGTCGCGATGTCGGCACCCAAGAGTGCCGCCTGGGTCACGTGGTTGGGCGTGCGCACCGAGGCGGTGATAACCTCGGGGCCGCCCTCGGCCTCCCAGTAGCCGTAGCTGTAGTTCTTAACGCAGCTCACCACGGTTTCGAGCTGCTGGATGCCGTCGTCGCCGATGTCATCGAAGCGTCCCACAAAGGGCGAGATGTAGCGGGCTCCGGCGCGGGCGGCCAGAAGCGCCTGGGGAGCGGAGAAGATGAGCGTCATGTTGACGCGGACGCCCTCGAGGGCAAGCGTGTGCGCGGCCGGCAGCGACGCCTCGCAGATGGGCAGCTTCACCACGATGTTGGGAGCGATGGCCGCCAGGCGGCGGCCCTCCTCCACCATGCCCTCGCAGGTCTCGGCCGTGGACTCGGCAGAGACGGGGATATCCTCGCAGAGCTCGCAGATCTTGGCCATGTGGGCCTCGAAGTCGGCAAGCTTGCCACCGGTCTTCGCGAAGAGGCTCGGGTTGGTCGTGACGCCAGAGAGGATGCCCCAGCTCTTGGCCTCGCGAATCTCGTCCAGGTTTGCGGTGTCGATGAAGAACTTCATGTCAATCCTTCCCGTCAGTGCGCATGTGTTGGTCGTCTGGAGCTCGGGGCCGACTCGGCCGGCCCGGCTCATCCCATGGTGACGCAAACGGGGCCACCCGGCACGCGCCAGATGGCCCCGCGACGCCCGGTCCCCCGAGAGGCCGCCGCTACTCCGCGAGCCCCTCGCTCACGGCCGCGGCAAGCTCTTCCGCCGTCGTGGCGGAGGTGATGCGCGTGCGGCTGTCCTCGTTCATGATCATCGTGACGCTGTGGGACAGCAGGTCCAGGTGCGCCGCGCCGGAATCATGCTCGCGAATGTAGAGCGCGATCACCGTGCTCGCGTCGCCGTGGTCGTAGGACGGCCAGGCGATGGGCTCGGCCAGACGAGCCACGACCACGCCGGACTTCTTCACGAAGGGTGACTTGGCGTGCGGGATGGCGAAGCCGCCGACGAAGCCCGTGGCACCAGCGCCCTCACGGTCCTGGAACGCCTTGAGCAGCGACGCCTCGTCATCGGCAAACCCCAGCTCCACGCCCTTGTGAGCCAGCTTCTCGAGCAGCACGTCCTTCGACGCGACCTTCACGCCGAGCATCACCTGGCTGGCATCCAGCTTCTGAGTCATTCTGAATCCGTCCTCGTTCTCCGGGCCTCAGCCCACACTTCCGGTCGTCATGGCGTGTCAAAAGAGTAACCCCCTGCGCCGGGCAAGAGAATAGGCGTCGTAAAAGCCCGTCGACAAGGGTTCTCGACGGATGACCCGCCGCGCGCCCTCCTGTTCGAATCTTCTGGTCTGCTACTCCTCGTCCTCCACCTCGACGGGCCTCTTGCCGCCGACGACCCAGCGATGGTAGGCCGCCACGAACGGGTCGAGGTCGCCGTCCTCCAGCACGGAGTCGACGTTGCCCGTCTCCTGGCCCGTGCGCAGGTCCTTCACCATCTGGTACGGGTAGAGCACGTAGCTCCTGATCTGGTTGCCAAAGCCAATCTCGCGCTTGGGGCCGCGCAGCTCGTCCAGGGCCTCCTCGCGCTTCTGCACCTCCAGCTCGTAGAGCTTGGAGCGCAGAATCTGCATGCACGTGGCCTTGTTCTGGATCTGGCTGCGCTCGTTCTGGCAGGTCACCACGATGCCCGTGGGCAGGTGCGTCACGCGCACGGCGGAGTCGGTGGTGTTGACGCCCTGGCCGCCGGGGCCGCTCGCGTGGTACACGTCCACGCGAACGTCGCCGGGGTCGATGTCGACCTCGATGTCATCCGGCAGCACCGGCAGCACCTCGACGCCGGCAAACGTGGTCTGGCGGCGCTTCTTGGCGTCCGTGGGCGAGATGCGCACGAGGCGATGCACACCCTGCTCGGCCCTCAGCATGCCATAGGCGTTCTTACCCGATACCGTGATGGTCGCGCGGTCGATGCCGATGACCTCGGCCGCCGGCGCATCGTTGATCGTCACCTTCCAACCGCGACGCTCGCAGTAGCGCAGGTACATGTGGAGCAGCATGCTGCACCAGTCCTGCGCCTCGAGGCCGCCCTGGCCAGGCGTGATGCTCACGATGGCGTCGCCGTGGTCAAACTCCCCTGTGAACCAGCTCGAGAGCTCCAGCTCGGAGAGGTCGCGCTCGAGCGAGGCGGCGCTTGCCTCGGCCTCGCCAAGGAGCTCGTCGTCACCCGTCTCCTCGCCAAGCTCGAAGGCTGCCTGGGCGTCGTCGAGCTTGGCGCGCGCGGCGTCGATGCCCGCCACGTCCTCCTTGGCGCGGGCGAGCTTGGCCATCGTGGCCCGGGCGGCCTCGGCGTCGTCCCAGAAGCCGGGCTCGCCGCTCTTGCGCTCAAGCTCCTCGGCAAGCGCGCGGCGCTCGTCTATGTGCAGGTAGCCCTCGACCTTCTTGAGGCGCGCGGCAAGGGCGTCGAGCTGGTCTCGCGTGATGTTGGCCACTAGCGGTTTCTCCCATGGCAGTTCTTGAACTTCTTGCCGCTGCCACAGGGGCAGGGGTCATTGCGGCCCACGCCCACGTAGGGGTCGGGATCCTCGGACTTGCGGTAGGTGTGCGGCTTGGCCTTGGAGGCCTTGGGCGTGGGCGCCAGGGGGTCGCGACGCTCCACGCGCGCGGCGTGCGCCGGGGCCTTGGCGCGCGCGCCGACGGCCAGGGTCGAACTTCCGCCGTGGTCGCCGTCGACCTCGGCCGGGCCCGAGTAGCGCGCGCCCTCCAGCGCGGAGGGAGCGGGGCGCTCCTCCGGCGTAATGGTGCGACGGATGTGCAGCATCGTGCGCAGGAAGTCCTCGTACATCGTGTCGACCAGCTGGCCAAACGCGGCATAGGCCTCCTGCTTGTACTCCACGAGCGGGTCGCGCTGGCCAAAGCCGCGCAGGCCGATGCCGGTTTTGAGGTAGTCCATCTCCTGCAGGTACGTCATCCAGCGGGTGTCGATGACGCGCAGCATCACCTGCGAGGCCAGGCGGTGCGTGATGTTCTCGCCCAGGTCCTTCATGCGGCGCTCGTACACGCCACTCACGCATTTGTCGATGGCGTCGACCACCTCGGAAGTATCGGCCTCCTTGGAGAACTTGGGCATCTCGTCCTCGCCCGTAAGGTTGGTGAGCCAGGAGCGGAGGCCCTTGAGGTCCCACTCCTCCACCGGGGTGCCCTCGGGGCAGAAACCGCGGACCTCGCGCTCGACCGTGGCGCTCGTGACCTCGCTGATGTGTTCGGTCAGATCCTTGCCGTCGAGAATCTTGTTGCGCTCCTCGTAGATGACCTGGCGCTGCTTGTTCATGACGTCGTCGTAGTCGAGGACGCTCTTGCGCATGGCGTAGTTGATCTCCTCGACCTTGCGCTGCGCGCCCTCGATGGCGCGACTGATGATCTTGTGGTTGAGCGGCATATCGGCCGGGAGGTCCCAGCGCTCCATGGCGGCCGAGATGCGGTCCATGCGGTCGGCACCGAACAGGCGCATGAGGTCGTCCTCGAGCGAGAGGTAGAACTGGGTCTCGCCCGGGTCGCCCTGACGGCCGGCACGACCACGCAGCTGGTTGTCGATGCGGCGGCTCTCGTGGCGCTCGGTGCCGATGACGCAGAGACCGCCGGCAGCCAGTACGTCCTTGCGCTCGGCCGCGCAGGTGGCCTTGGCCTTCTTGAGGGCCTCGCTCTTCTGCTCGGGCGTGGCGGTCTCGGGGTCGACGCCGGCCTGGGCAAGCATCTCGTCGGAGAGCTCGTCGGAGTTGCCGCCCAGCAGGATGTCCGTGCCACGGCCGGCCATGTTGGTTGCGATGGTGACCGCGCCCTCGCGGCCCGCCTGGGCCACGATCTGCGCCTCGCGCTCGTGGAACTTGGCGTTCAGCACCTGGTGCTTGATGCCACGCGCGTCAAGCATCTTGGAGAGGCGCTCGGAGCTCTCGATGGAGACGGTGCCCACCAAGACCGGCTGGCCCTTGGCGTGGCGCTGCTCGACGTCGTCGGCGACGGCCTTGAACTTGTAGTCGACGGTGCGGTAGATCTTGTCCTCGTGGTCGATGCGCTTGACCGGCTTGTTGGGCGGAACCTCCATCACCGGCAGCTTGTAGATCTCGCGGAACTCCGCGTCCTCGGTCATGGCGGTGCCCGTCATGCCCGAGAGCTTGTCGTAGAGGCGGAAGTAGTTCTGCAGCGTGATCGTGGCGAGCGTCTGGTTCTCCTCGCGGACGAGCACGCCCTCCTTGGCCTCCACCGCCTGGTGCAGGCCGTCCGACCAGCGACGGCCCTCCATGATGCGGCCCGTGAACTCGTCGACGATCTTGACCTCGCCGTCAATAACCACGTAGTCCTTGTCGCGGTGGAACATGTACTGCGCCTTGAGCGCCTGCTGCAGGTGGTTGGCCAGCTGGCCGGAAAGGTCGCCGTAGATGTCGGCGCCCAGGCGGGACTCGATCGTGCGCAGGCCCTGGTCGGTGGCAGCGATGGTGTGCTTGGCCTCGTCCATGATGTAGTCGCCGTCAGGCTCGGGCACGGGGCCACCCAGCGGGTCGCGCTCGGGCTCCTCGGCACGCGTGAGGCCGCGGACCGCGCGCGCGAACTCCTTGTACGTGTCAGCCGATTTGGTGCCCGCACCGGAGATGATGAGCGGCGTGCGCGCCTCGTCGACGAGGATGGAGTCCACCTCGTCGACGATCGCGTAGCGATGGCCGCGCTGCACGCGCATGTCGGCGCGAGTGACCATGTTGTCGCGCAGGTAGTCGAAGCCAAACTCGGAGTTGGTGCCGTACGTGACGTCGGCGGCGTACGCCGGTGGCTTGGCGTTGAGCGGCATGCCGTTCTGGAGCAGGCCCACCTTCATGCCCAGGAAGTCGTAGAGCTTGCCCATCCACTCGGAGTCGCGGCGGGCCAGGTAGTCGTTGACCGTGACGATGTGGACGCCCTCGCCCGTGAGCGCGTTGAGGTAGCCGGCCAGCGTGGAGACGAGCGTCTTGCCCTCGCCCGTCTTCATCTCGGCGATCATGCCACGATGCAGGGCGATGCCACCGATGACCTGGACGTCGAAGTGGCGCATGCCCAGGACGCGGTCGGACGCCTCGCGCGCCGTGGCGAACGCCTCGGGTAGGAGGTCGTCGAGCGACTCGCCGTTGGCGTGGCGCTCGCGAAGCAGGGCCGTCTGCCCGGCAAGCTCGTCGTCGGACATCTTTGCGTACGTGTCGCCAAGCGAGTTCACCTTGTCGGCGATGGACCTGAACTCGCGCAGCTCCTTGTCGGAGCCAAGGGAGAGGATCTTGGAGAAGATACCGGGCATGGCGTTCCTCTGCGGACAATAATGCGCCGGGCCGCCGGGGATGCGTCCAGGCACACAAGGGACTAGTTTGACTTTTCACTTTACCCAAAGGTAATGGAGAGCCTTGGGAGAGCCGAGCGCCCAACAGCGAAGCGTCACAAATCGTCCGAGGGTTCCGGTGCCAGCCCACGCCTGGCGTCGTCGACCGCGCCAAGCGCCCGGGCCAGGCACGCCACCACGTCCTCGCGCGTTGACGCCGCCGCACTGGCAGACTCCGCGAACCAAACGGCCTGCCGCACGTCGCGCAGCCTGAGCGCGGCCTCGGCGCCCACAAGCAGCACGTCGACGTAGCGGCGCATGAGCTCGTCGCAGCGGGCCCGGAGCCTTCCGTGCGGGTCGACGGGAGGCGCGCAGGCCCCTCCGCGAAAGGCCCCGTCCATCCTGAGACAGGCGGCCACCACCTCGTCGTCACGCAGGCTACCGCCCACCACCGAGCGCGCCAGCCCTTCGAAGCCGTCGACGTCGCAGGTCACGAGCGTCTCGTCAAGCCAGATCTGGCCCATCTCAGTTATGAGATAGCTGGCCCCGCCCGGCACCTGGCCGATCGTCTGCCTAAGGGAGCTCAGCGTCGAGTAGAGGTTCTCCCGGCCGCGGTCGTAGTCCGCCTCCGGCCAGAGGAACTCGATTGCCTCGAACCGCGTCACCACGTGCCCAGGCGTCAGGGCGAGCAGGGCCATGAGGCTCCTCGCGGTCTTGCGGCGCCATCCCTTCTCGGTGATGCGCCGCTCGCCCATGGTGAGTGTGAGGCCACCCAGGACGCAGACCTCAAGCGGCGGTGTCGCTGTCTGAGAGGCCCGGGATTCCTTCGGAGCCGGAAGGGCCCGCGGGCGGGTGCCCATCCCCTCCTGCGGGGCATCGGAATCCAGCCGAACCCTCCAGGCGCCCGGGAGCGCACGCGCCAGCATGGCCCCGCGAACGCGGTCCGCCCGCACGACAAAGGCCGCAAGCGCGGCAAGCCCCACGCGCGGGGAGACCCGACGCATCTGCTCTGTGAGCTCGCCTGTCTCGCGCTTGCCAGAGCGCCCCAGCGATGCGTGGAGCGACACGAGCGCCTGCACGTCCGAGGCGATGCCCTCGACGCCCTCATGGACGAGAGCGGCCGCCCGATGGCCCTCGCCCAGGCCGTCCAGCGCGATGCGCTCCGCCATGGTCGCGAGACAGGCGATGTCGTCCATGCCGTTCTCGGCCGCGCGCCGAAACGCCTCCCAGGCATGCACGTTCGCCTGCTGGAACGACCCGTCGGCCGCGTCCGAGAGCGAAGCCACGAGATGCAGCACCGCCAGCTCCGCCGTCTCGCCGACATCCCCCTGCCTCCCCATGACGCGCCCCAGGTCGGTGAATCCCCAGCCCTCGCCGGCCATGGCATACGCCATCTCGCGACGGAGGCGCGCGCTGTCGCCAAGCACCGGCAGACCGCCCCGCTCGAGCACGGCCTCGGCGCACGCGAGCGCCGTCTGCTCGGCCGCACTCGAGGGGTCTCCCACCAGGCAGCGCAGGGCCTCGAAGTCCAGCTGCAGCAACGCAGAGAACACGGACGGCACTCCCGGACGCTGGCAGCGCAGCTCCCGGGCGAGCATGAGCGTGCGAAAGGCCTCGAGCGACGAGCCTGAGAGCCACAGGGCGAGAGCCTGCAGGTGCGCGGCGATTGCCTGGGCCACCCTCGACCCGGACGCCTCGGCCTCCCGCACCAGGGCCTCCTCGGCACTTCCCGCCGCAAGGATTCCGGCGGCCTCCCCAGACGACGCCCGCCGGCACGCAGAGAGCAGCTCCACCTGAAGCCGCGTCAACAGCCGACGGGAGGACTCCGGCGGCCCTTCCTCCCCACCGCCCTCCTCGGCGTCTTGGGTCGTCTCCCGCCACGCGCCTCGGGCCCATCCCTTGGCGCCCACAAGGACAAGCGCCCGACGCGCGAGGTCAAACGCCGGCCCCATGCCCTTGTGGGGCTTCACGGCCTCGTCAACCAGGCGCACCAGCCCCGCATCGATGAGCTCGACCGGATACGTGAGCGCGAGGTCTCGCAGGACCAGCTCGCTGTCCGAGGCGCTTGCGACCGCACCCGCGCGAGTCAGGTCGCCCCGCTCGGCGAGAAGGATGGCAACGGCACCCCAGAATCGAGGAGAGCCCGGTGCCAGCCGAATCGCAAGGCGAACGAGACAGTCCTCGCCACAGGGGATGACGGAGAAGCTCGAGAGGCCCGACGAGATTCCAAAGATTGGGGCAGAACGAGCCGTGTCGGCAATCAGGTCGCGCGTGACCCGCAGGCCCAGGGCCTCGAGATCCTCGAAGCTTCCCGACCCAAGGGCGAGCATGGCCCCACGCATGCAGAGCTCCTCGTAGATGAGAGACGGGCGCAGTGCCTCCTCGACGAGCCCGCAGACGGACCTGTCCCATGAGGGGCCATACGGAAGGCCATCCGCACCCACCCCAGCCGAGCCAAGCGATGCCATGAGAAGCGGGATTCCATGGGTGGCACGCGCGGCAGTTCGCTCGTCAAACGGGCCAAGCAGGCCCACCCAAAGCGGAAGCTCATCCAAGCCAACGCACAGCTCGTCCGACCTCATGACATGGCAAGCAGGCAGAGTCTCAAGGACAAACTCCGCATCCGGATGCAGCACCAAGAGCACCCAGCAACCGGAGACAAGCGCAAGAGTGGCGATTGAACAAACACGAGCAAGATAGCAGTCGTCAAGGAGTCCGGAGCATTCGATGGCAAGAAATGTATCGTCCGAGGAATCCAAGGCATGCGAACCATTAGGCCTTCCACAGCCGGCAATCAACGCCTTCGCGGTTCTCCTTGCGGAGCGCAAAGACGCCTCGACGGATTCAATGTCTATGACAGCACAAGCGGTAGAGAAGCCACGCGCCTCCAACGAAGCAGTCGCGTCACAAACCAGCGTCTTGCAGCCCATGCCAGGCTCGCAGCACATGGCAAGAAAGCCGTCACGCTCAAGATGCAGGGAAATGCCCGAGACAAGTTTGAGCCTGTGCACGTGACAGTGGCCCAACCTACGAGGGCCAAAAGATCCAGAGCGGTCGACCGAATTCATGGCTCAAGCCTCCTTGGATGTCGGGGACTGAAGCCTACGGCAGACCTGCTGCAAGAAAACTCAAACGTCCAAAATGACCGGCGAACGCAGCAAGCTGAATTGTGCCCACAAACAAAACGGGAAACTGGGCAGTCGCTATATCTTATTGCGCATATCAGGTATGACAAGAAAACCCAGTAGATGGCCTATTGAGAAAAGAGGGAAAATAGGATTGAAGCCAAAAGGGCGGCCCCCGGGGTCTCCCCCCGG
>NZ_CAAKOQ010000044.1:47993-60978 GCF_901212675.1 Olsenella uli | reverse complement strand
GCCCGGGGCCCCCCCGCCGGCGAGGCAAGGTAACGCCACCCGGCCCCGCCCGCCGCGGGGCCCCGGGGAGGCCGGCCGCGCGCCGGCGCCCCGGAAAGAGAAGGGAACGCACATGAAGGGGATCATCCTGGCGGGCGGCTCCGGCACCCGTCTCTACCCACTCACCACCGTCACCAGCAAGCAGCTGCTGCCGGTCTACGACAAGCCCATGATCTACTACCCGCTCTCCGTCCTCATGATGGCGGGCATCCGCGACATACTCGTCATCTCGACGCCGCACGACCTGCCCAACTTCGAGCGCCTGCTTGGGGACGGCAGCCGCTACGGCGTGAACCTGTCCTACGAGGTGCAGCCCTCGCCCGACGGCCTCGCGCAGGCCTTCGTCATCGGCGAGAGGTTCATCGCCGGCGAGCCGTGCGCGCTCGTGCTGGGCGACAACATCTTCTTCGGCAACGGGCTCTCGCGCCATCTGCGCCGCGCCGTCGAGCGCGCCGAGTCGGAGGGCGGCGCCACGGTGTTCGGCTACCACGTCGACGACCCCGAGCGCTTCGGCGTGGTGGAGTTCGACGAGAACCTCAACGCCGTCTCGATCGAGGAGAAGCCGGCGCACCCCAAGAGCTCCTACGCGGTGACGGGCCTGTACTTCTACGACTCGCGCGTGTGCGAGTTCGCGAGGAAGGTGCGCCCGAGCGCCCGCGGCGAGCTCGAGATCACCGACCTCAACCGGATGTACCTCGAGGACGGCTCGCTCAGCGTGGTGACGCTCGGCCGCGGCTACGCGTGGCTCGACACCGGCACCATGGAGAGCCTCTACGAGGCCGGCGACTTCGTGCGCGCCGTGGAGCGCGCGCAGGACACGCCCGTCTCCGTGCTCGAGGAGATCGCCTTCGAGAACGGCTGGATTGGGCGCGACACGCTCGTGGCGTGCGCCGAGAGGTACGGCAAGAGCGAGTACGGCCGGCACCTCAGGCGCGTGGCCGAGGGCAAGATCATCGGTGACCGCGCGGTGTACTAGGGCCGCGAGCGGGGCTGGACGCGCGGGTGGGCCCGCGCCGTGGCACCCGGCCGCCAGCTTGGCCGTCCGGCCGCCCGGCGGCCAGCCCGGCCGTCCGGCCGCCCCGCCAACCCATACGACCCGTCCAAGGGGGCGTCGGCTTCGGCCGGCGCCCCCTTTTTGTTCGCGGCCGTCCGTGCCTCCGCCGTTCGCGCCCCGCCGCCCGCGCCGTCCCGGCCCCAACGCGCCCCCGTGCCACCTCCGCGCGCCGCGCCCGAGGAGCCTTTCATGCCATCCTCCGCGCTCCGCGCCCGAGGAGTCCCTGCGCCGCCTTCCCTCGCCATCCCCCGTGGTGGGCCCATGCCGCCTCCCGTCCCAGAGGACGTTTCTGAAAAGGGAATTCTCCGAGATAGCCTTTTCAGAAACGTCCTTTGCGAAGGGGGCGGGCTATTTCCTTTTCAGAAACGTCCTTTACGGGGGTGCCGGGCTATTTCCTTTTCAGAAACGTCCTTTGCGAAAGGGGCGGGCTGTTTCCTTTTCAGAAACGTCCTTTGCGGGGGTGCCGGACCCGCCCCCCTCAGAAGCGCCCTCCGTCACGCTCGCCGCCATTTGGGTCCGTCCTTGCCTCACTTGTCGCGCGGGCATTTCCCATTGCGACCTTTGGGCTTACCGTCGCTGGAGGTCGACGAAGTCCCCTGCCTTCCAGATTCGCCCTGTGCCCCCTCCGCCTCTGCCTCGGTTTTTGTGCATGCTGTCAGTTCGGCATCCTCCTGTTCGTCCATATAGAGCGCCGCGGCGATGGCCCTCCTGATGTAGTCGGAGCGGTTCTTGGCCCTGCCCGACTTCGTCATGCTGTCCATGAGCTGCGCCATGCCCTCGGGAAGCTTCACCGAGACCGCCACCAGCTCGTCATCGAAGGGGCGAACGTGGCCGAGGGGAGAGATGTCGTCCCACGAGTGCCGCACCCACGTGTTCTCGAAGTGATTGAGCGCCTCGCGCGTGAGCAGGTAGTCGACGATCGGCTTGTAATCCGACATATGAACCCCTCCCTTCACCTTCTCTTCAGCAAAGTATGGGCCAGTGTTGCGCAACATTGGGCATCGCCCGGGTGAGTGGGGGAGTTTTGGGTGCCGAGCGGCGGGGGGAGCTTGAAATCAGGTCCGGGCTAGGGGGGTGATGCCTCGAGAGCCTTGGATGACGGTCGGGGCCAGGAAACAGAGGGGCTGGGTGGGGTTGGATGTTGAATCGGGGAACAGGGAATCCAGGCGAGATTGACGGAGGTGCGTACCGTGGAGGAACGAGCTGTTTTGATCAACGACAATGCCGGCCCAAAGGCCAGGGCCAAACGGGTCATGCGAGATTCGGTCGGGCACCGAGCCGGCCATCAAACTCCGCGCCGCGGAACTCCGTAGCGGTCGCAAAGCTCTGCGAGAAGGTCGTCGTTGGCAAGCTCCGCCCAGCCCACGCGCATGATCGGCCAGCCATAGAGGCTGAGGTGCGACTCGCGGATTCTCTCCCGGTTGCGCGAAAGCTCGCCCAGGTCACGGCCCTCGCCGCGCTTGCCCACCCCGTCAAGTTCGATGAGCAGCCAGCTGCCGTCCTCACGCAGGTAGCCCATATCAATGCGGAGCATCCTGCCCGGAACGACCGGGTCCTCGACCTCGACCTGCAGCTCGGGAGCCACAAAGCCCAGCTCGTGGAGGGCTGCCCTGAGAACCGACTCCCCGCCGCTCTCGGCTCGCCCGTCTGCGAGCGCCAGCGTGTGCCGGGTGTTCTCGATGCCGCGGTGGCCCGAGAACCGAAGGTCGACCTGCTCCATGAGCCCCCTGAGCTCGCCGCTCGTGCCGTATGCGAGGGGGTCCTTCGAAAGGGCCCGGAGCGCCGAGTCTGCCACGGGAAGGCCGAGGCGCAGGCTTGCCTCTCGCGTGCAGTCGAAGACGGTCCGGACGAGCGAGGTCGCGGGGACCCCGGAGACGACTACCGTCTCGTCCTCGCTCACGCGGATGCGCTGCGTGCGCGTTGAGCTCGAGGAATGCGACCGCGCGCTCGTGGCCACGCAGATGCGCCCGCGCAGCGCGAAGGGGATTTCGAGCCCGTGGAGCAGGCCTGCGGAGACCCCGGCGAAGACCCAGCCCCGATGGCGGTGGCTCTCGGTCTTGATCAGGTGGAGGTCTTGCTCGTCTCGCGAGAGGCGCTGCCAGTACTCGGGGCGCGCGAACGCGCCGGGCGCGGGCGAGACGAGCCAGCCGGCCTTGTATCGCGTCCGCAGCGCGGTGGCGCCTCGCGGGGTGTCGGCCGTGACGAGGCGACCCGCGCGCTCGGCTGCCTCGATGGCGCGCTGAACCTGTGCGTCGACGGTTCTGCTCATGGGGCTCCTCGGGCCGTCGTTGGGCGTGGATTGCAAGGATATCGGCCCGGCTCGTCATCGTTTTGCGGGAATTTGTCGGGTTGTCCGACAGGAACCTGACAGGCGAGGTGGGAGGGGTGATGGTTGATGCGAGTGGCTGACTATTTCGCCGGTCGGTCGGAAGCAGTCGGCGAACGGTGGTTTTCTCGGTTTGTCGGGTGCGGTTTGTGCGATTTAGCCGTGCGAGGGATGCAAATGCTGTTGCTTGGAGGCTGCATGCAGCTGGATATGGTTGTCTACCAGCGGCTTTGCAGGATGTCTGCGCCGGAAGCCGGGTAAGGGTCCGTCAGGTTTTGTCGGGTTCCTGTCAGGTTCTTGTTGGACCTTGTCGGGTTCCTGTCAGGTCTTGTTGGGTCCTTGTCGGTCCTTGTCGGGTTCCTGTTAGGTTGACGATCCCAGCGCTGGCTTTGAACGGTACCGCCTGGTTTGCCCGAGCCATCTGGACCGTATAGACCGCATAACGTTCCAGCTCATACAAAAGACGTTTCTGAAATAGGATTTGAACGTAATTCCTTTTTCAGAAACGTCCTTTGGAAGGGCGAGTGAGAGTACCTTTTTCAGAAACGTCTTTTGTGTCGCGCCGAGCCAGGGGAAGGGCCTTGGCGGGGCTTTGTCAGGAAGAGCCTCGGCAGAGAGCCTCAGCGGAGCTCCGGCAGGGAGTCTTGGCGGGGCTGCGGCGGGGGCTGCGGCGGGGCTACGGCGGGCGAGGCTGCGGCGGGGGCTGCGGCGGCGGGGGCTGCGGCAGGGGACTTCGGGTCGGACGTTGCCTGCCGTCAAGGTCGCACGCGACATGTCCCGCCAGACCCCGCCGGCCGTCAAAGTCGCATGCGGCCTGTCCCGTTTGGCCACCGCGACCGCCCCGGCCACCACGCCGGCAGAGCGCTTGGTATCGTTTTTCGCGCACCGCCGCTCTGGCGAAAATGTGACAAATCATCCGGAAGGAAATGTGACAGGTGGATATGGTTCGTTACAAGACTGCGAACAACTGGGGTGCCGTCTGTGGCCCCGCGGCGGCCGTCGCTAGACTTCTGAATGCTCGGCAGGCTGCTTCGGGGACGTCCGCGTCAAGCGGATTGGTGCGGCTTTCGGCGAGCGGCAGTATTCCATCGGAGAAGGAACACTCACATGGAGTCTCATCAGCAAGCTCTCTCTTCCCGCGTGACCAGTCCGGCCACCGGCGCCACCAGCCCGGCCGACAACGGCACAGCTGGTTCGCAGGCCCCCCGCGGCCTCTATCGCCCCAGCTACGACCATGACGCCTGCGGCATCGGCGCCATCGCGCAGCTCAAGGGCATTCGCAGCCACCAGACACTCGACGACGCGCTCTCCGTGCTCGTCAACCTCGAGCATCGCGGGGGCAAGGGCCTCGAGCGCAACACCGGCGACGGCGCCGGCGTGCTCTTCCAGGTGCCGCACCGCTTCTTCCGCAAGGAGGCCCAGAAGGAGGGCAACCTTCTGCCCGACGAGGGCGACTACGGCGTGGCCATGCTCTTCTTCCCGCACGACGACGAGACGGGCGAGACCGACGGCGTCTGCGACCCGCACGGCGTCGCCTCGGCCATCCGCGTGTTCGAGGAGGGCTGCGCCGCCTGCGGCGTGCCGCTCATGTTCTGGCGCCGCGTGCCCGTCGACCCGCACGACCTGGGCGACACCGCCAAGGCCTGCATGCCCACCATCCTGCAGGCGTTCCTGCGCCGCCCGGACGACGTCGCCGCCGGCCAGGACTTCGAGCGCAAGCTCTACGTGACCCGCCGCACCATCGAGCGCGCCGCCGACAAGAACCCCGCCCTCAAGGACAAGATCTTCTACGTGTGCTCCATGTCCAGCCGCACCATCGTGTACAAGGGCATGCTCGTGGCCACGCAGATGCGCCGCTTCTTCACCGACCTCAACGACGCGGCCGTGGAGACGTCGCTGGCCCTCGTGCACTCGCGCTACTCCACCAACACCACGCCCAGCTGGGAGCGCGCGCACCCCAACCGCTACATCATCCACAACGGCGAGATCAACACGCTGCGCGGCAACGTCTCCTGGATCCGCGCCCGCGAGCCAAACCTCTACAGCCCCATCCTCCAGCACGACCTGGAGCAGGTGCTGCCCATCATCAACCGCGAGGGCTCCGACTCCGCGATCCTCGACAACGTGCTCGAGTTCCTCACGATGAACGGTCGCCCGCTCGACCGCGCCGTGACCCTCATGGTGCCCGAGCCCTGGGACCACAACCCCAAGCTCTCGCAGAAGCGCCGCGCCTATGACGCCTACCAGTCCATGCTCATGGAGCCGTGGGACGGCCCGGCCGCCATCGTGTTCACCGATGGCACGATGCTCGGCGCCGTGCTCGACAGAAACGGCCTGCGCCCCGCGCGCTACTACGTGACCCGCGACGACCGCCTCATCCTCTCCTCCGAGGTGGGCACCATCGACGTGGAGCCCGAGAACATCCTGCGCACGGGCTGCCTGGGCCCGGGCGAGATGCTCGAGGTCGACCCCAGGCAGGGCCGCGTCATCTGGAACGATGAGATCCGCGACAAGTACGCCAACGAGAAGCCCTACCGCGACTGGCTGGGCGACGAGACCCTCGACATCCACGACCTGCGCGAGCCGGCCGCAGACGAGCTGCCCGCCGAGCCGGACGAGGCCCTGCCGCTCACCGAGCGCATGGCAAAGCTGGGCTACCACTACGACGACGTGGACGAGTGCGTGCGCCCCATGGCCACGACGGGCAAGACGCCCCTGGCCTCCATGGGCATCGACGCGCCGCTCGCGGTGCTCTCCAAGAAGAACCGCTCGTTCTACGACTACTTCCACCAGCTCTTCGCCCAGGTGACCAACCCGCCCATCGACGCGCTGCGCGAGAGCCTCGTGACCTCCAGCGTGCTCTACCTCGGCAACCACGGTAACCTGCTCGAGGACTGCCGCGACACCTGCCGCCTCGTGCGCCTGCAGGGCCCGATGCTCACCCACGACGCGTTCCGCCGCATCTGCGCCATCGACCGCGTGGGCTTCAAGACGCAGGTCTTCTACGCCACCTACCAGCGCGATGCCGGCCCCGACGCGCTCGAGGAGGCGCTCGCCAAGCTGGACGCCGACGTCGAGGCCGCGGTGCGCGCGGGCGTGAACATCGTGGTGCTCTCCGACCGCGCGGGCGCCGGCGAGGTGCCCATCCCCAGCCTGCTCTCGCTGGGCAGCGTGCACAACCACCTCATCCGCGCCGGCGTGCGCATGCTCGCCGACATCGTGGTCGAGGCCGGCGACGCCTTCCGCGCCCACGACTTCGCGACGCTCGTGGGCTACTCCGCGAGCGGCATCTACCCCTACATGGCCCACGAGTGCATCCGTGACCTCGCGGCCAAGGGCGCGCTCGGCGACTTGGATGCCGACACGGCCGTGGCCAACTACGACAAGGCCGTGACTTCGGGCATCACGTCGATCATGTCCAAGATGGGCATCTCGACCTTCCAGGGCTACCACTCCGCGCAGATCTTCGAGATCATCGGCCTCGCCGATGCGCTCGTCGACCGCTACTTCACGAGCACCACCACGAGCGTGGGCGGCCTTTCCGTGGCCGATGTCCAGCGCGTGCAGTCCGCCCGCTACGACGACGCCCTGGCGCTTGCCAAGACCCCGGCTCCCGACCAGCTGCCCACCATGGGCCTCACCAAGTGGCGCCCGCTCGGCGGCGAGGAGCACCTCATCGAGCCCAAGGCCATCTACCTGCTGCAGCGTGCCTGCTCTGAGGGTGATATGGACCTCTTCCGCGAGTACGGCGAGCTCGTTCACAGGAAGGGCCGCGCCGTCACCCTGCGCGACCTCATGGACTTCGACTTCGAGGGCCGCACGCCGGTGCCGCTCGAGGAGGTCGAGCCGGTCTCCGAGATCGTGAAGCGCTTCAACACGGGCGCCATGAGCTTCGGCTCCATCTCCAAGGAGGCCCACGAGACCCTCGCCATCGCCATGAACCGCCTGCACGGCCGCTCCAACACCGGCGAGGGCGGCGAGGACCCGGCCCGCGAGGTGCCGCTGCCCAACGGCGACTCCAAGAAGAGCGCCATCAAGCAGGTTGCCTCCGGCCGCTTCGGCGTCACGAGTCGCTACCTCACGAGCGCCATCGAGATCCAGATCAAGATGGCCCAGGGCGCCAAGCCCGGCGAGGGCGGCCACCTGCCCGGCAAGAAGGTCTACCCGTGGGTGGCCGAGGTGCGCCAGTCCACGCCGGGCGTGGGCCTCATCTCGCCCCCGCCGCACCACGACATCTACTCCATCGAGGACCTGGCCGAGCTCATCTTCGACCTCAAGAACTCCAACCCCGGCGCGCGCATCTCGGTGAAGCTCTGCGCCCTGGCCGGCGTGGGCACCATCGCCACGGGCGTCGCCAAGGGCGGGGCCGACAAGATCACCATCTCGGGCTTCAACGGCGGCACGGGCGCGGCTCCGCGCGACTCGATCTACCACGCCGGCATCCCGTTCGAGATCGGCCTGGCCGAGACGCAGCAGACGCTCCTCATGAACGGTCTGCGCAGCCGCGTCGTCGTCGAGACGGACGGCAAGCTCATGGACGGCCGTGACGTCGCCATGGCGGCGCTGCTCGGCGCCGAGGAGTTTGGCTTCGCCACCATGCCGCTCGTGGCCATGGGCTGCCTCATGCAGCGCGACTGCCAGCAGGACACCTGCCCGGCCGGCATCGCCACGCAGAACTGCACCCTGCGCGGCCGCTTCACCGGCACGCCCGAGCAGGTCGAGAACTTCATGCGCTTCACGGCCGAGGAGCTGCGCGAGATCATGGCGCGCCTGGGCTTCCGCACCGTCGACGAGATGGTGGGCCACCCCGAGTGCCTGCGTCAGGTCGAGGTCGAGGGCAACTGGAAGGCCAACACGGTTGACCTCTCCCGCGTCCTCGCCAACGGCACCAACGAGTACGGCAAGAACATCCCGGGCGCCGAGGGGCACCACTTCCTGCCGAGCATGGCGCCCGACCTCGAGCTTGACCAGACGCTCGACTCCACGCTGTTCATCCCGTACACGGCCGAGGCGCGCGAGCGCCTGGAGCCCATCCGCTTCCACGCCGACATCGACAACGTGAACCGCTGCGTGGGCACGATGCTGGGCAGCCAGGTCACCAAGGCGCACCCGGAGGGCCTGCCCGAGGGCTCTATCACCATCGACTGCGAGGGCTCCGGCGGCCAGAGCTTCGGCGCCTTCCTGCCGGCGGGCATCACGCTCAACATCGAGGGCGACGCCAACGACTACTTTGGCAAGGGCCTCTCCGGCGGCGTGCTCTCCGTGCGCCCGCCCGAGCGCTCCAACTACAAGTTCGACGAGAACATGGCCATCGGCAACGTTGCCTTCTACGGCGCCACGAGCGGTCGCGGCTTCGTGAACGGCCTGGCCGGCCAGCGCTTCGCCGTGCGCAACTCCGGCGCCACCGTGGTGGTCGAGGGCGTGGGCAACCACGGCTGCGAGTACATGACCGGTGGCGTGGCCCTCATCCTGGGCGAGGTGGGCCTCAACTTCGCGGCCGGCATGAGCGGCGGCGTGGCCTACGTGTTCGACGAGTTCGGCACGCTTGCGGGCAACTGCAACATCGAGATGGTCGACCTCAAGGCGCCCACCGAGGACGAGCTGGCGCTCATCCGCGCCCTCATCGAGGAGCACGTGCGACGCACGGCCAGCCCCCGCGGCATCAAGATGCTCTACCGGTTCCGCTCGTATGCGAGCAAGTTCGTGAAGGTGATCCCGCGCGACTATGAGCGCGTGCTCGAGGCGGTCGCGGTCGCCGAGGCCGAGGGCAAGTCGCACGAGGAGGCCCTGCAGGTGGCCTTCGACAAGATCACGGGGAGGAAGTAGCATGGGCAAGCCAGGAGCGTTTCTCGAGCACGGACGCCGTGCGCACGGCCTGCGTCCGGTGGCCGAGCGCACGGGCGACTTCAAGGAGCTCTACACGCTGCTCACTCCCGAGGAGCAGCGCGTGCAGGCAAGCCGCTGCATGATGTGCGGTGTGGCCTTCTGCCAGACCGGCATCGGCTTTGGCAAGGCGCGCCCGAGCGGCTGCCCGCTGCACAACCTCATCCCCGAGTGGAATGACCTCGTCTACCGCGGCCTTTGGCAGGAGGCGGCCGAGCGCCTGTCGCTCACCTCGCCTCTGCCCGAGTTCACGAGTCGCGTGTGCCCGGCCCTCTGTGAGGCGGCCTGCAACTTGGGCCGCGCCGACGAGCCGGAGACCATCCACGACAACGAGCGCGCCATCAGCGACTGGCAGTGGGCGCACGGTGGCCCGGCGCGCTTTGCCCCTGCCGCCGTGGACGCGCCGAGCGTGGCCGTGGTGGGCTCGGGCCCTGCCGGCCTCACCTGCGCGTGGGAGCTCGCCCGTCGCGGCGCCCGCGTGTGCGTGGTCGAGCGTCACGACCGTGCCGGCGGCCTGCTCATGTACGGCATCCCCAACATGAAGCTCGACAAGTCCGTGGTGACGCGTCGCACCGACCTCATGGCCGAGCTGGGCATCGAGTTTCGCCTGGGCGTGGACGCGAGCGACCCCGAGGTGGCGCGCGGCCTGGCCGACGAGTTCGACGCCGTGGTGGTCGCGGCCGGCGCCTGCGCACCGCGCGGCCTGGGTGCCGACGGCTATGGCGAGGGCCTGGCCGCGGGCGGCGTGGTCTATGCGGTCGACTACCTCACGGCGGCCACGAAGGCCGTGCTCGACGGCGGTGCGCCTGCGGTGTCCGCGGCCGGCAAGGACGTCGTGGTCATCGGTGGCGGTGACACGGGCAACGACTGCCTGGGCACCGCGGTGCGCGAGGGCGCCAAGAGTGTGCGGCAGTTCGAGTTCCTGCCGTGCCCGCCCGAGAAGCGCCTGGCCTCCAACGGCTGGCCGGAGTGGCCCAACGTCAAGAAGACCGACTACGGCCAGGTCGAGGCCATCGACCTCATGGGCGGCGAGATGCGCGAGTGGGGTATCGACACGCTCGAGGTGCTCTTTGACGAGGCGGGTGCCGTGCGCGGCCTGCGCGTGGCTGACCTCGACTGGAGCCACGGCAAGCCGGAGCGTGTGGCGGGCAGCGAGCGCGAGGTTCCCGCGCAGCTCGTGCTCATCGCGTGCGGCTTCACGGGCCCCGAGCACAGCGTCTTCGACGCGTTTGGCGTCGAGGTGGCCAAGCAGGGCCGCCCGCTGCCGGTCATGACGTCGCGCTCGTCGCACCGCGCGGTGGCTGTCGAGGGTGCCGCGCTCTCGACGCCGGTGTTTGCCGCCGGCGACGCCCGCAACGGCTCCACGCTCGTGGTGACCTCCATGGCCGACTCGCTGGCCTGTGCCGGCGAGGTTGCGGAGGCGCTGGGGCTGTAGGCGCCGCTGTGCGGCGCTGGTGTGCCCGCCCGCGCGCGGTGAGTGCGCTTGCCGCTCTGATCGTGCACTCACCCAAGGGGACTGGCCAGCCGGCCGGTCCCCTTGTTGCGTTTTGGGCTCTTGCTAAACTTGCCGGAGCCTTGCCAATGGGGCTCGCCTCGTTGTGCGAGCTTGGCTTTTCCAGTCGCGGGAGGTGCCCTCAATGACCGTCATCGAGTTCCTTAAGTCCAATCGGGCGTACTTCGAGGACTTCATCACCAGGAGCACCTATCACTCGAACGCCATCGAGAGGACTTCATCACCAGGAGCACCTATCACTCGAACGCCATCGAGGGGAGCATGCTCTCGTTTCCCGAGACGTACGCGATCCTGTGGAACGACAACTCGATGAGCATCAAGGCAACCGCGCGCGAGCTCTACGATGCCATCAACCATAAGTACGCGCTCTCGCTTGCCTTGGGTGACGGCAGCGTCGAGCTGCGCGAGTCCCTTATCAAGGCCATTGCGGAGCAGATCAACAAGAGCATCAACGACATCTCTGGCTACCGGCGCGTTCAGGTGGTGATTCGCGGGGCCGAGCACATCCCGCCGGCGCCCCAGCAGGTCGTCTCCCTCATGATGGAACTCGTCTACGCCTATAACCTCGACATTCGCGGCGGCAGGGACCCCTTCGAGCGCGAGGCCGAGTTCCACATCAGATTCGAGCGCATCCATCCCTTCGAGGACGGGAACGGCCGGACGGGGCGCATTCTGCTCGACTGGGGCCTTCTGCTCTCCGACGTCGCCCCCGCCGTGATCTCGATTGACGACCGTGCCCACTACCTGGACTTGATCGGGCATCAAGACGTTGCCGGCATGGCTGGGCTGCTGCGACGCCTGTCCGAGGCGGAGGCGGAGAGGATCGAGGCGTTCAAGTGGCGGGGTGCGTGATGTCGCGCTCCTTCTCGCGTTGCTCATGATGCCCCGATACTGACGTCCCGCTCCTTCTCGCATCGCCGTGCGTATTTGGTACCATATCGGTATCAAATGACGAACGCGGCATGCGTCACCTCGCGCGATGCTGCCAGAGAGGAGCTTAGATGAGCGACGCCATTCAGCACGGAGCCGTGCAGGGAACCGACGACGCTGCCCTGCGCGCGAGCATCGAGGAGGTCGCGCGCCTGCAGGACGAGCTCGTGGCCGAGCTGGTGGGCCTGGGCACCACGATGTCCAACGCCATGGACGCGCTTCCGGGCTTTGTGCCGTGCGGCCACGCGTTTGGCGTGGTCATCGAGGGCCTTGCGGCGTCGGTCGGCCGCTTTGAGCCCGACTACCTGCGCGACCTCACGGCTGCCGTCCGCGCGCGCAGCGAGCATGTGTCCGACCACCGCGGCGTCGCCCAGGGCATGCCGATGAACGTGCGCGCCGGCCTTGGCTCCGACGACAAGGTGGCCGCGATGCGCGCGCAGCTGCTCGCGAGCCTGCAGGGCATCGCCCCGTACGCCATGCGCGCCATGGAGCTGGGCGTCATGAGCGACGAACTCGACGTGACGCTGGCCAACACCCTGGCCGCACTCGGCAGGGAGGAGCTTGGCGCCAAGGAGCTGCACGATTACCTCGGCCGCGTGAGCGAGGCCGCACGCATCGCGATGACGTTCGCGGTGTAGGGGGACTCGGCGTAGTCCGACTTCTTGTTTCGCGAAGTTGAGGGCCTGCCGTCAGCTGGTGCTGGCGGCGGGCCCTCTTGGTTTGCCGGGGGTGTGCAGAACGAACGGGGCTCCGGACAAAAAACCGGACACCCGAGGGCGTCTGGATTGGAGCCCTGTCTGCCGGGAAAACGTTGGAGTGGGTGCTTTTTACCCTTGCCCGGGGTGTGCGCCTGGGTTTCGAGCCACCCAGTACTCGAGCGCCGCGCTGCCACCCCATTGCCTGGGGTGTGCGCCTGGTTTTCGGAGTCGTGCTACTCGAGATTCCAGAGCATGCGATCAGTTTTTCATTTTTCTGCCACGAAAAGTCGATTTGTGGGACAAGGGGGTTCCTGGGCAAGGGTCTGGTTTCCTTCAAATCTGTGATGTCGAATGGATGATGGGATGACGTATGGCCGCTAACCTCGGGTTTAGGCGCTGGGATCACTCGCTTTGGGCTCCGAGCGCTTTGTTTTCATCGTCTGCGATTGGTCAGCAGGTCGTCATCTGTACATCGGGCGGCGCTGGCAGAGGCATGAGTTCCCACAAATTGCGTTTTCGTGACAAAAAACGAGATAATCCAT
>NZ_CAAKOQ010000044.1:27750-47983 GCF_901212675.1 Olsenella uli | reverse complement strand
GCAGGCGCAGGCGCAGGCGCAGGCGCAGGCCGTGGGCTGCTGACAAGGTCGTGGACGTGGCCGGTGCGGCGGGGCTATCTGCGGTTACGGCACCAACGCGCGGGGTTTTCGCGGCTTGTTTTCGCTTTCTGCTGGCATACCCGTTGGTTGCCTCGCATCGCATGCTCCTGAGTTTGCCGGGTACCATAGGGTGCGGGAAGTGGTTTCTCATTGCGAGCTCAGAGGCGGGTTCCACGTTGGCGAGGGTGTGGCAGGGCCATGCGCCGCGAGCGGCGTGCGCGATGCTGTACCTGATGTGGTGGGTGCTGTTCTTTAGGCCGGAGGGTCCCAAGCCGGCCGGTGCGCTCTTCGCGTTTGGCGTCGCGTGCATCCTGGGCGCGTCGCCGTGCGGGCTCGCGGGCGTCTTCGGGGCGACGGCCGCGCTGGGCGAGCTGCCCCAGGCGGGCTCGGTTCCCGGCTGGGCGTTTGCGCTTGGCGGGGTGGCTGGCTACCTCGTGCTTCTTGCGCTCACGGCGGGCGTGTTCCACCGGCAGGTCACGACCGAGCTTCTGCTCATCGATGCGTGGGGCGCGTTCGAGCTCTGCGTGGTGGCATCGCTCACGGCGGCTGGCGCGCTGGGTAGCGCGGCCGTGCCGGCCATGTATGCGCTGGTAGGGGTGCTCGTGGTCGTGAGTCTCGCGTGCTACGTGCTCTACTACCGGCTGGGTCCCGCGGCGTCGTTCGTGGACGGCATGGTTCCGCTCGTGGCCGTGGGTGTCGAGTCGGTCGCGCTCGTCGTGCTGCTGCTGAGGTAGTCGCACCCGGAGACGCAAGGGCCCCGGCTGGCGAGTCGCTTCCAACCGGGGCCTGTCTTTGTTATTGCGTCGCGCTCTTTTCCTTCGCGGCCCTCGTTTACTGCCTCGCGCTATCTTCCTTCGCAGTCCTCGTCGGAAAATGTGACAAATCATACGGAAGGAAATGTGACAGGGCTACTTGACGGCGTCGAAGCCGCGCTCGAGGTCGGCGATGATGTCATCGATGTGCTCGGTGCCGATGGAGAGTCGGATCGTGTTGGGCTTGATGCCCGCGGCGAGCAGCTCGTCCTCGGTGAGCTGGGAGTGCGTGGTGGAGGCCGGGTGGATCACGAGGCTCTTCACGTCGGCCACGTTGGCGAGCAGGCTGAAGAGCTGCAGGCTCTCGGTGAACTTCTTGGCGCGCTCGGCGTCACCCTTGAGCTCGAAGGTGAAGATCGGCGCGGCGCCGTTGGGATAGAACTTGTCGTAGAGCTCCTTGGCGTGGCCGCTGGCGAGGCTCGGGTGGTTGACGCGCTCCACCTCGGGGCGACCGTTCAGGAACTCGACCACCTTGAGCGCGTTCTCCACGTGGCGCTCGACGCGCAGGGACAGCGTCTCGAGGCCCTGGAGCAGGATGAACGCGTTGAACGGGGAGAGCGTGGCGCCCTGGTCGCGAAGGAGGGTGGCGCGGGCCTTGGTGACATAGGCGGCCTTGCCCACGGCCTCTGTGAAGACCACCCCGTGGTAGCTGGGGTTGGGCTTGGCCACGCCGGGGAACTTGTCGGCGCGGGCAGCCCAGTCGAAGTTGCCCGAGTCGACGATGTAGCCGCCCATGGCCGTGCCGTGGCCGCCGACGAACTTCGTGGCCGAGGCGACGGCGATGTCGGCGCCGTGCTCGAGCGGGCGGAACAGGTAGGGCGTGGAGAACGTGTCGTCCACGATGAGGGGCACGCCGGCGGCGTGGGCCACCTCGGCCCACGCCTCGATGTCGAGGACGTCGGAGTTGGGGTTGCCGAGCGTCTCGGCGTATAGGAGCTTGGTGTTGGGCTGGATGCCGGCCTTGACGGCGTCGATGTCGGCCGGGTCGACGAAGGTGGCCGAGAGGCCCTGCTCGGCGAGGGTGTGCTCGAAAAGGTTGAGCGTGCCGCCGTAGAGGTTGGTGGAGGCGACGATGTGGTCGCCGGCGGTGGCGATGTTCTGGACGGCGATGGTGATGGCGGCCGAGCCCGTGGCCACGCCGAGCGCGCCCACGCCGCCCTCGAGGGCGTTCACACGCTCCTCGAAGATGGAGACGGTGGGGTTGGTGAGGCGCGAGTAGATGTTGCCGGGCTCGGTGAGGCCAAAGCGGCCGGCGGCGGTGGCGGAGTCCTTGAAGACGTAGGAGCTCGTGAGGTAGATGGGCACGGCGCGGGAGTCGGTGGCGGAGTCCGGCGTCTCCTGGCCGGCGTGGACCTGCAGGGTCTCGAAGCGGAAGGTCTTCTCGGTCTCGGGGGTGATGGCGGGCATGGGGTCCTCCTTGTGGTTGCCGTTTTGGCGTTGGGTGGATGGTAGCAGGCAAGCCGGACAAAAAACGCGTCCGGCAGCATGTGGCTCCCGGGCGCGGTGCGGAGACGAGGTTGCGGCGTGCGCGGCTATGCGGCGCCGACGGTCCCCTGGGGTGCCCGGGAGCTGAGCATTCGCATGCAGCACATGATGGTGGCGTTCGTGCAGGCCATGGTGGGCACCTCCTGGGTCGTTGGTTGGGGCGCTTGTGGCCCCCGTTCGCGTTCGAGAAAGGTTATACGTCCCGCGTCATATTAAGTCAATAACCTACCGGAGAAATAGGTAATTATATTTCCCGGGAGGGTGGGCCGGGGCTGCCGCCTGCCGCGGGGGCGGCCGGGTCGTGCTGCGGGAATGGCCGCCCGGGCTCGCCCTTCCCTACGCAAGCCCCCGCGCGAAGGCCACAAGCTCGTCCACGTCGGCCTCGGTGGTCGCCCAGGAGCACACGAAGCGGATGACCTTGCGGCCGTCGTCCAGGGTGTAGAAGGTCTCGCAGCCCGAGGCCTCCTCGAGCGCGTCCGCACGGGCGGGGTCGACGGCAAAGAACTGCTGGTTGCCGCCTGCGTTGCCGTAGGGCTCGTATCCCGCGGCCACGAGCCCCTCGCGCAGCCTCGCGGCGCAAGCGTTGGTCCGGCGGGCCAGCTGCCAGTAGAGCTCCTCGCCCTCCTCGCAGCTCCAGGCACTGCCGTCTGCCGCGACTCCCTCGCGGGCAAACGCGGCCTCGAACTGGGCTCCCAGTAGGAAGCCCTTCGCGAGCAGGCCGTCGCGCTCCTTCACGAGGAAGGGGAAGGCCTCGCGCAGGCGCCGCGCGTGCGGGCCCTGGCCGCAGATGACCACGGCCTCGCCCATGAGCATGCCGTTCTTGGTGCCGCCGATGTAGAACGCGTCCACGCGGCTCGCGATGTGGCGCAGCGACAGGTCGTTGCCGGGCGCGGTGAGGGCGCTGCCCAGGCGGGCGCCGTCCAGGAAGATGCCCAGGTCGTGGCTGCGCGCCCAGTCGCAGATGGCGTCGAAGCGCTCGCGCGTCCACACGCCGCCCAGCTCGGTGGTGTTCGTGATGTAGATGACGGCGGGGATGGTCATGTGGCGGCCCGTCGAGGTCTGGAACTGCCAGACGCGCTCGGCCTCGGCGGGGGAGAGGAAACCGTCGTCGTCGCGGGTGGGCAGCACGGTGCGGCCGCAGGCGGCCAGCGCGCCGGTCTCGTGCACGACGATGTGGGCGTCGGGCGTGCAGATGACGCCCTCCCAGTCGCGCAGCATGCCGTTCAGGCAGATGACGTTGGTGCTCGTGCCGCCGATGCAGAACTCCACCTGCGCGTCGGGCTGGCCGCACATGTCGCGGATGAGCTTGCGGGCGCGCTCGCAGTGGGCGTCGCCCTCGGTGTAGCCAATGTTCTGCTCGGCGCAGGTGGCGGCCACGGCAGCGAGGACCTGGGGCGCCGCGCCCTCGGAGTAGTCGTTGCGGAACTCTCTCATATGGTTGCTCCTGGGTCTTGGGTGGATGGTGGTTGCCGCGGCGCGGGGCGAGCGTGCCTTGGGGGCGCTCGCCGGCGACGCCCGGCGTGAGGGACGGTCTCTCCATCATAGCCGTCGGGGAGGGGGATTCCCGGCTTGCCTTGGATGGGCCGTGGCCGGCGCGGTATAGTGAGTGGTTGTGAATTCGCATCAGACGGAGGGACCCGCAATGGCACACAAGGCAGAGGGCGCCGAGGACCTGTACGGCGCACGGATGCGCGCGTGGGAGCGCATGCAGGCCGTGGCGCGCGAGACGTTTGCGCCCTATGGCTTCGACGCGATCGAGACGCCGGCGATGGAGCAGGTCTCGACCTTTGTCCACGGCATCGGCGAGTCGACCGACGTGGTGCGCAAGGAGATGTTCCGCGTGTTCTCGGGCGCGCTGCTCGAGCGCATCTTCGAGGCTGGCGGCGAGCAGGGGCTCAAGCCCAAGCAGCGCCTGGCCATGCGCCCGGAGGGCACGGCGGGCGTGGTGCGCGCCGCGGTCGAGAACAACTTCGTGCCGCAGGGCGGCGCGCCGGTCAAGCTCTGGTACGCCGAGCCGATGTTTCGCGGCGAGCGCCCACAGAAGGGGCGCCTGCGCCAGTTCCACCAGGTGGGCATCGAGTGGCTGGGCGCGCCCGACCCGGCGGCCGACGCCGAGTGCATCATCATCCTCATGGACTTCTACAAGCGCCTGGGCATCGCGCCCGAGCACCTGCACCTGGCCATCAACAGCATGGGCGACGCCGCGTGCCGGCCGGCCTATCGCGAGAAGGTGCGCCGGTTCATCCTCGACCACGCCGACGAGATGTGCGACGAATGCCGCGAGCGCGCCGAGATCAACCCGCTGCGCGCCTTCGACTGCAAGAACGACCACTGCCGCGAGGTCATGAGGGACGCGCCGCTTGCGCATGACAACCTGTGCGAGGCGTGCGCGGAGCACTATGCGCAGGTCAAGCGCTATCTCGACGAGGCGGGCGTGGCCTACGAGGAGGACCCGACGCTCGTGCGCGGCCTCGACTACTACACGCGCACGGTCTTCGAGGTGGACTACGCGCCCGACGAGGCCATCGGGGCCATCGGCGGCGGCGGGCGCTACGATGGGCTCATGGAGCTCGAGGGCGGCAAGCCCACGCCGGGCATCGGGTTTGCGGTGGGCTTCGAGCGCATCATGCTCGCGCTTGAGGCCGAGGGCGTGGACCTTGCGGGCACCGAGCCCACCTGCGTGTACGTGGCGGGCACCGAGCCCGAGCTGCGGCCGCACGTGTTCTCGACCACGCTGGCGCTTCGCCGCGCGGGCATCCGCACCGAGGCCGACTACCAGGGCCGCTCGCTCAAGGCGCAGTTCAAGCAGGCCGACAAGCATCGTGCGAACCTCGTGGTCGTCATCGGTCCGGACGAGGTGGCGACCGGTACGGCGACGATTCGCGACATGGCCACGCACGAGCAGCAGAGCGTGCCCGCGGCCGAGCTCGCGGAGCGCGTGGCGGGACTCCTGGCGTAGGATTTTGGGCGCGGCGGGCCGTCTACCGGGTCAAGTCCTAAGCGGTGCGTAAATTCGTAATCGCGATTCTCCTACGCCGCCTTCCGCAGCCCCGCCCGCCGCTTGGCGATTCTCGCCAGACTCGGCGCCCTGGCCTCGGTTTCGACCACCGCCGGGGAGTGGTACAGCTTCCTCTTCCGCTGCCACCTGTCGTTCTCCTCTATGAGCAACGAGCCGGCCAGCCTCCTCGCGGAGCCGTCGTTCGGGAAGACGCCGACGACGTTCGCGCGCCGGCCGACCTCGCGGTTCAGCCTCTCGAGGATGTTCGTGGTCCTCACCGACCGCATCGAGCGCTCGGCGGCGCCCGCAGCGCCCCGTCGTGGGCCCGCAGGCGCCCCGCGCGCGCCGCGTCCCTCTCCGATCAAAAAAGGGCGCCGGCCGAAGCCGACGCCCTACCCGCACTCGCTACGCGGTGCGCCGCCGGTGCAGGATCAACCCGGCGGAGACCAGCACGGCCACGAGACCTGCGGCGGTGCCGGCCCAGATGCCGCCCGCACCCGTCTCGGGCACGGCAATCACGCGCGCGTTCGTGAACGTCCACCCGCTCGCGCCGCTCGCAATCGCCGACGCGCCCGCGCCATCAGCGCCCTCGCGTTCGTACGTCGCGGTCACCGTCATCGTACCGTCACCATTATCCACGGGCGTCACGCGCACAAGCACGGTCGCGTCGTCGTACGAGATGCCGCTCTGGTGGTCGTTCACCTCGCTGAGCCGGTACACGAACGTCTTGCCAGTGTCCGCGTCGGTGTACGCAAGCGCCGGGAACGTCACCGAGCCGTCGGCCTTGTTGGACACCGTGTACCGTGTGCCCACGAGCTCGTCGTGGCCCGGCGCCCCAACCGTCTCGAGTGCAAACTGGAACTGCCCCTCGGCAAGTGTGCCACCGGTAAACCGCTTCGTGGCCGCAACCACGTACTCGCCGCTCGACTCGTACGCGTTTGTGAACTCAACGGAGCTCGTGCTCCCGGCCGCAATCTGCCCCAAGGCGGCGCCGCCCGTCACCGTGCCCGTGAACCCGGGCGCGTCCTGCTCCGTCACCAGGTAGCGCACGCCGGCCGGGATGGTCACGCGGGCCGTCTGGCCGTCCGCGAGCGTAATGACGCCGCCGCTTGTGACCGTCGCCGCGTCGCCGACCTGCTGGCCGTCCGCCCCAAGCACCACGTAGCTCACGGGCTCGTCAAACGCCGCGCCGTCGGTGCCGGTCAGCGCCAGCACGAACCCGAACGTCTTGCCCTTCGCGGCATCCGGCGCACCGGCGGCCACGTGCTTGGTGATCGTCAGCACACCGGGCCTCACCTCGTTCGTGAAGGCCGCCGCGCCGTCAGACGCGTCACCGGAAAGCCCGCCGGTGTAGCTCACGGCCGCGCTCAGGTGACCGTTGCCGTCATCCGTCACGTCAACGCGCACCAGCTCGTCGTGCGTGTCGTACGTGACGCCGCTGTCGCTGCCGGCAACCTCGCGAATCACGTACCAATAGGTGCCCGTGGCCGCGTACTCCAGCGCCGAGAAGTTCACCTCGCCGTTGGAGGCGTTAGTCGCGATCTCGAGCGGCGTGGCGTCCGTCGCAATCGTACCCTGCGCGTCAGACGCGTACAGCGCAAACGAGAACTGCCCGTCACCCAGCACGCCACCCTTGAGCGTCTTGGTGGCGCTCACGTTCGCCAAGCCGCTCGCCGCGTACGCGTTGGTCACCGTGACCGAAGTCCCGCCGGCCACGACGGTACCCGCGCCGCCGTGGCCGCCGTCGGACTGGACGATGCCCGTCTGCGTGTAGCCGCCGGGCATGGAGGTCTCCGTAACCGTCCAGCTCTTGCCCACGGCGAGGTTCGAGAAGGTCTTGGACTCGCCGGCCCTGAGCGAGAAGGTCTCGACCGTCTTGCCGCCGTCAAACTCCACGCGGAAGCCGAAGCTCGCGCCCGAGTTCGCCGGCGCACCCGTGACCTGCTTGGTCACCGTGAGCGAACCCTTGGCCTCCTCCTTGGTGGTGTTCTTGAAGACCACCGCGTCGCCCGTGGTGCCGTCATCGTTGTCGTCGTAGGCGACGCCTGCAGAGAGGTTGCCCTGCCCGTCGTCGGTGACCGTCACCGTGACCTTGGCCACGTGCGTGTCGTAGGTGATGTGCGTGTCACCGCCCGCCATCTCGCGCACCGTGTAGGTGTAGGTGCCGGCGGTCTTATAGGTGAGCTGCGCAAACTGGATGGCGCCACCCGCGGCGTTCCGCTGCGTGCGCACCATGTTGCCGCTCGCGTCGATGAGCTGGAACGTGTAGCCCGCGGGTGCCGGCGCGTCATCGAGCGTCTTGCTGGCGACGATGGTGGCCGTGGTCTGCCCGGGCTCGTACTTGTTGGTGAAGCTCGCCGTGGCGGTGCCGTTGGCGGGGATGGAGCCCGTCGTGCCGCTGGACTTCACGAGCACCCAGCCGGAGGGCGTCTTCTCGTAGACGTTGTAGCCCACGCCCGCCGGGAGGCCCTTGAAGACGGCCCCCTCGTTGGCATGCAGCGTCAGGTCAAACCCGCCGTCCGTCACCGTGACCTTGTTGTCGAGTCGGGTCCAGTGCGCATAGAGCGTGACGGTGGTGCCGGCCGTGGCCGTGAGATCCTTGTCGAGCTGGAGCGGCAGCCGGTCGGCAGCGTACACGACGTCACCCGTGGCCGACGTTGCCCAGCCATCGAACTGGTAGCCGAAGAGGTAGTACCCGGCCTTGGGCAGCTTGCCCGGAGCACCCAGACTCCACGTGAGGTTGGCCATGGAGCCAGACACCGTTCCCGCACCAGCCGGCTCGTTCGCGCTAAACGCCACCGTGTACTCCGTGGGTACCTTCTCCCACACGTACGTGCCGGCCATGTTCGCCGCCGAGTACTCCCCGCCGCTGTTCCACTTGGCCATAAGGTCGGACGTGGACATGGAGAACTTGCCGTCGTCTCGCACCCAGTTACGGGTGTAGGCGGCGCCCCAGGGAGACGGGAGATTTGTACCGGACAGCGATACGAACTTTTCACCCAGCGTTATTGAGGCCAGGGAGGAGCAGCCGGAGAACATGTTGTACATGTTCGTGACGCCCGAGGTGTCGAGGCCCGAGAGGTCGAGTGAGGCCAGGGAGGAGCAGCCGTAGAACATCTCGTACATGTTCGTGACGCCCGAGGTGTCGAGGCCCGAGAGGTCGAGTGAGGTCAGGGAGGAGCAACGGTAGAACATGAAGGGCAGATCCCCCGCAACGTGTACTTTTCCCTCAACCGACACCGTCGTAATGGAGCTCCTATTGTTATCCCAGGGGTAGTACGCCGACGTGTTGTTTACCGTGGCCTCAGTGCCACTCTGCGGCTTGATGACCAAGTTGCCATCGGCATCGATTGACCACGCGGCACCGCCCCAGTTGCCGGACGCGATAAGATCGGCGGCCGCAGGGGCAACGTCGGGGGAGCTGTTGGCCTGCTTATCGATGACGTCCGCGGGCTCCGCGTCGGCCGCGGGCTCAGCGGCGTCCGCGGCCACCGGATCGGCCACCGGCTCGGCAGCCGCTGCACTCGTGCTATCGCCCGCAGCCGCGCCCGTCAGCGGGACGCGCTCGTACTCCACCTCGCCCGAGGGGAGCTGCTGGCCGTCGGGACCGGTGAGCTCGACGTGGAACTGGAACTCTTGGTTGGGGTCGCCGTTGCCGTCGCCCTCGCCAACGTACTTCTGGATCTCGAGCTGGCCGTCCTTGAGTGTGTTCTCAAAGACGGGCCTCTCATCGGTGGTCTGGTCGAAGGACAGGGTGCCGTCGCCGTTGTCCTTCACGGTCACGGTGTAGGTGAAGGTGGCTGTGGTGTAGTTGACCGTGGGGTCGTAGCCGGCCTCGCCCGCGGAGGGGATGACCTCGCGGGCCGTATAGGTGTAGGTCTTGCCGGCATCGGCCTCGGTGAAGGCAATCTCCGGGAAGGTGATCGTGCCGTCGGCCTTGTTGCCCACGGTCACGGTCGCGTCGGGCTGGCCGTCTTTGTCCACGTCCGGCATGGGCACCGTGGTACCTTCGCTGGCCGTGCCCGGCGTAAGCTCGAAGGTGAACTCGTCGTCCGTGAGGTCGCGGCCCTGGAGCGTCTTCCAGGCGCGCATGACGAGCTTGCCCTCAGCGTGGTACGCGTTGGCAAACTCCACTGGCGTGGTGGCGTTGTCGCCGCCGGCCGCACCCGCATCGTCCACGTTCTTGGCGACCACCGTGAGGTTGCCGTCGCCCGTCTCGTCCGTGACGGTCACCTGCACCTTGTGCTGGGCCGTGTCATAGGTGTAGCCGGGCTTGCCGAGGTCGACCTCGCGAATCGTGTAGGTGTAGGTCTGTCCCACGTCCGCAAGGCCGTAGCGCAGCGCGCCGAAGGTCACGTTGCCATCTACGTCGTTGGTGGCGGTGCGCAGGACAGTGCCGTCCTCTCCCACCAGCTCAAAGCGGAACTGGAAGGCCTTGAGGCTCGTGCCCGTGAGCGTCTTGTGGGCCTTGAGCTGCACGGTGCCGGAGGCATCGTACGTGTTGGTGAAGCTCGCCACCGCGACGCGGGTCTCGCCGGCCTGGATGGTGCCCGTGGCCCCCGACACCGCCGCCTGCGAGAAGCCGGGCGTTGCCTGCTCAGTCACCGTGTAGGCGCTCTCGGAGGGGATATCCTTGATGGTGACGGTCTGGCCGCCGGTGATGCTCACCGTGCCGCCCGTCGTGATGGTGCCCGTGGCAACCGGCTCGTCCACGCCGGCGTTACGCACCTCGTAGGCGTAGGTGCCACCGTCGGGGTTGCCGTCCTTGCCGGTGATGTCCACGCGGAAGGTGAACTTCTTGGTCGCCGCAGCGGTCGTGGCGTGCTCGACGGTCTTCTCGATGCGCAGGTCGCCGTAGGGGTGGTAGGTGTTGGTCACCGTGTAGCCGGAGGCGGCGTCACCCGTCACGCTCGAGACGTAGCCGGGGTAGTAGACGGTCTCGCGCACCTCGTAGTTGATCTTGACGCCCTGGTCGCGGTACTTGGGCAGGTCGTTGAAGGCGTAGGACCAGCTGCTCGCGTTGGCGTCGCCGGAGGGCGGCGTCACCGTCTGGCTCTTGAGCAGCGCGCCGTCGGCGTAGAGGTCGAGCCGCACGCTCGACGGGCGGGCGCCCGCGGCATTGGCGTTGTCGTCCCAGGTCTTGGTGCCGGTGACGGAGACCTTCTCGGGCTCGTGGACGTTCGCAAGCTTGAGCGTGATGCCGCCGCTCGCGACCTCCTGGGTCACCTTGCCGGTGTAGCCCGTCACCTCGTCCTCGCGCACGGTGTAGCGGATGGCCGAGCCGTTCTCGTCCACGGCGTCGACGCCCGTGAACTCGTACTGCCAGCCGTTGTCGGCCGAGAGCGCGGCGCTCTTGCCCGTGTCAACACCGTTGGCGAGCAGGTGCACGGTCACGCTGGTCCGGCGCAGGCCGTCGCGGTCGTTGTCATCGTCCCAGGACTTCTCGACGCGCACGGAGAACGGCATGAGGCCAACCTTCGTGTAGCCCTCGCAGATGAGCTGGTTCTCGGACGTGGCGCCCGTCTCGGCGTCGATCGTCGTGCCGATCATGACCACGTTGTTGTAGGCGTGGGCGCCACCGGCAAGCCCGGCCTCGGACTCGTCCTTGCTGAGCGTGGTGTCGTACCACCGGTCAATCTGCTCCTGCGCAGCGTCGGGGCCGGCAAGCGACGCGTCGGTCACGTGCGGGGCGCGCATCCGCACGTACGCCATGAGGCCCTCGTCCCCGGGGATCACGTAGTCGGAGCCGTCGGTTGCCTTGGAGGCGTCGATGGCGATGGCCGTGACCCGCGAGAGGTCGGCCGGCGGGGTCGTCGACCAGATGGCGGTGTTCGTGAGGTCGTTGTCGGAGCGGTCGGTCGTCTCGTCGAGCGTGAGGCCCTTCACGGTGCTGTAGTACACCACGGGCGCCACGCCCATCTGCTTCATGGGTGTCACGTCGACCGAGGAGAGGAGGCCACGCCACTGCGTGTCGCCGTGGTCGTCCTTGTCGTTCGTGGGCACGTAGTTCTCGAGGTTGTCGTAGATGACGATGCCCTTGGCCCGCGTCTTGGAGTCGTTCTGCATGCGCAGACGGTAGCTGTAGACGCCGCCCTCGTAGGCGTTGAGCTCGTCGTCCTCGAGGCCCCGGGAATAGGTGCCGGAGCCGTTGACGGCCACGCGCTTGGAGAGGCCGGTGTTCGTCGAGATGCGCACGTCGAGCTTGTCCTGCGCATGCGCGTAGACGAAGGAGTTGGTGGTGCGGCCGTCGCCCAGGCCCGTCATGAGGCCCTCGACACCCTGGGTGGCCTCAGCGGATCCTTCGTTTTTGCCAACCGTCGGGTCGTTTGGCTCGCCCGTGAGGCCCTCGACGGTGCCGAGCTGGTCGTTGTCGCTCTCGAAGGCGACCACGTTGTTGGGGTCGGCCCCGAGGTCGAGGAGCGACTCCCAGGAGTAGATGGCGTCGAACTGAATCTCCGGGTTGTCGTTGTAGCCGGCCATGCCAAAGTTGGTCGCGTAGGTGGGCTGCGGGGTAAGCGCGGTGCGCACCACGAGCAACGTGCGGCCGGAGCCCCGGTAGTTCTCGATGGTGTACGCAGACTCGATGCTGTCACCGGAGCGCGTGGCCCTGATGCTCGAGAGGTCCGGCACAACGCCGGCCGGCAGCAGGTCGTACCACGTGCCGCCCGTCTCGGCGGAGAAGACGCCCGCCTCGATGGCCGCGTCGTACGCGGAACGCGACGACAGGTTGGTCTGCTCGTTGAGGCCGGCCGTGTAGTGGAGCTTCACCTGCCTGTTGGAGGTGTCGTTCTCATAGGTGAGCCTCTTGTAGGCGCGGGCGCCCATCGCGGCGCCGTCGAGGTTGTCGTCGGCGGCCTTGGGCCCGCAGGAGACGATGAGGTTGTTCTCGGAGTCCGTGGCGTCCATCTTGGCCCAGTTGCGCAGGATGCTGGAGGGCTCGCTGGAGTTGGCAAAGAGGGCCTCGACGCGCTCGCGCGTGGCCTCGGTGGAGCGCAGGCGCACCTTGGGCGTCACGGTCATGTCGTAGCCGCCATTGGTGGCGGTCACCGTGGTGCGCAGGTTGGTGGCGTTGTCGGGCAGGGTGACGGCCGCGCCGGAGGCCGTCGCGCCGTTCTCGGTGGTGACCACGAGCGAGCCGGTCTTCCACGAGGCCGTGGCCACGTGCACCCAGTCGTCGCCGTCGTTCAGCTGCGCGTAGACCTCGACGTCGGGCCAGAGGGTGCGGTCGGACTCGGTGCCGTAGCCCCACTCGCCACCGTCGATGCGGCCGTACTGGACCGGGTTGCTCCCGCCGCCGTCCTTGTAACCGTAGCCGGGCTGGTCGAACTTCTTGTAGGTGTACACGTCGGGCGAGGTGTCGAGCGTCACGGACTCAAACTCGAAGTCCTTGGCCGTGAGGCCCTCCTCCTGGTGGTCAAACTGCACCAGGTAGTCGTCCATGGTCATGGTCACGGGCTTCCGGCCAAGCTCGTCGACGCTCATCTTGCCGTCGCCATCGGTGTCCTGCCACGTCCACGGTGCGATGAACCCCACCGTCTGCACGCTGTAGTCGGCCAGGACGTCACGGCCGGCGCGCAGCTCGTTGAGGGCGTTGCCGTAGGTGTAGCCGCCGTACTTGGACACGTTGAAGTGGCCCACGGGATCCTTGAACTTCATGGGCGAGTAGTACTTCTCGGCAGGCGCCTCGGCCTTGGTGACCTTCTTGTCGTCCGTGCTCGTGAGCGTGTAGGTGACCTTGTCCTGCAGCTTGTAGGGGCCTCCGTCGGGCAGCTCGCTCTTGGGGTAGGCCGCGTAGGCGTGCGTGTAGAAGCCGCGGTTGCCGCCTGTCTCGTACGTGGTGGTGGCGATGGGGTACACCGTCTGGGACGTGGAGCTTGGGTCGGGGTTGGCCGTGACCCTGCCGTACTGGTCGCTGATACCGAGGAGCTTTGCCCCCGGCACGGCCTCGCTTGCCACGTCGTGCGTGGCGCCTATGTCGAAGGCCTGGTTGCCGTACTGGGTCGAGCAGGCGTACCAGTCGACGTAGACGTAGTCATCCGGGTTCTCGGGCTTGAGCTCGGCCGGCCAGCTCTCGGGCCAGCTCTCGGAGAGGGAGTAGGCCGTGTTAGTGGCGCTGCCGATCTGCTCGGAGGTGTCGAAGGTGGCGTCGATGGCGTTGGAGGTCTTGGTGAGGGTGTTGCCCTCGTGGGTGATGACCTGCGCGGTGGCCTTGAAGGCGTCCGTCACGTAGGCGTCCGGGTTGCCGTTGAGCTGGTGCGGGGTGAGCTGGCGGATGGTGAACTGGAACATGGCGCTCGTGGCGGCGGAGAGCTTGCGCACGTTGGTGAGCACGTAGTGGTCGCCCATGTCGGTGTAGGCGAAGACGGCCCTGCTGTCGGGCGCCTCGGGGACGGACAGCTCGAAGACGCCGGCGACGGAGCCGTCACGGTTCTTGACGATGTTCTTGGGAACGGAGATCTGCAGGTCGCCGGGGTCGTAGTCGTACTGGCCGGAGAAGGCGACGTCGAGCTGGAGGCTCATGTCGAACTTGTTGTCGGTGCTCGGGGCGAGCGACAGGCGGTCGGGGTTTCCGTCGTTGGCGGTGTCGGGGGTGAGCCACTTCACGGAGATGGACTCGATCTTGGTGCCGTCACCCTCGGGCTTGTCGTCGGCGGTACCGGGCGCGTCCGCCACGGTGGCCGTGAGCTCGTTGAGCTCGTCCCGCTTGAGCTCGGGGGCCTCGGTGAGCTTCGTCTCGTCGGTGAGGGCCGAGCCGTCGAGAACCTCGTCGGACGTGTCGACGGGGGTGGTGGGGGCGTCCGTGGACGTGGCGGCCGCGTCGGTGGTGGGGGCGGTCGTGGACGTGGCGGCCGCGTCGGTGGTGGGGGCGGCCGTGGTCGCGGGGGCGTCGGTGCTCGCGGCGGTGTCGGTGGTCGTGCTGGCGGCCGTGGTGGTGGGGGCGGCCGTGGTCGCGGGGGCAGCCGCGTTGTCGGCCGTGGCGTCATCGGTGGCCGTCGGCGCCTCGCTCGCGACGGCGGGAGCGTTCTGCAGCCAGCTGTCCGTCTCGGAGCTCGTGCCCGTGAGCTGCGACTGCGTGGGGGTGCCGTTCTGCTCCTCCACGATCTGGCGCACGGCCTGCTCGCTCCGGGCCGCCTCGGCAAGCGCCGTGATCGGCTGGCTGGTGGCAAGCATCGCGACGGACGCGAGCACGACCATGCCCCTGCGCGCGATTCCCTTGAGCTTGCTGCGAACGTTCATGGGGACGTCTCCTCACTTAGACGCTGGGGCCTGGCCCCAGGGGACTAGTGGCCTCTCGGCTGTCGGGCGCACGCGGAGGTGCGGGGCGCGGGGTGCCGCGGGCGCTGCCCACGGCGTGCGGGAACGCCCCACCCAGGCGCGAACGCCCGACAGCCGGCACGCGCCCGGAGGCACATGCCGGCCAAGGTGCGCGACGGGCCAGCCCCGCCGCGCCAGTGGCGACTACTTGGAGTCGGCCTTGCGGTCGCGCGCGATCTTCACCGCGGACACGGTGATGAGCGCGCCGCCGAGCACGACGCCCGCCGTGATGCCGGCGGCGCCGGTGCCCGGGAGCTCGTCGCCGGGGACGTTGACGACGGTGGCGTCGAGCGTGCCCTTGTCGGTGGCACTAACTTCAAGCTTCGCGGAGTTGCCCTCGATGACCTTGTTGTCGACCTTGATGCCGGTGACCTTGCCCGTGGTGCTGTCCTTCTCCACCGCGAGCGTGAACTTGACCGGCTTGATGGTCTTCATGCCGGCCGGGGTCTTGGTCTCGGTGAGGGTGTACTCAACCTCGGACTCGAGGCCCGTGAAGGTGAACGTGGTGGGGGCATTGCCGGTCGTGATGTTCTTGCCGACGACCTCGCCCTTGTCGTTGGTCAGCGTGAACTCGGCACCGGCGAGCGGCTGTTTCTTGTCGTCGACCTTGTTGACGTTGAGGTTGAAGCTGTAGAGGTAGGTCTCGTCCTCGGGCGTCTTACCCGTCTCGCCCTGGCCCTGGGAGTAGGGGTTGTTGGAGAACTCGAGGTTGGCGCTGTTGATCTGCGGGTCGGTGATGGTCGAGGTGTGGCCATAGATGGCCTCGACGTCAGCGCTGTCGTAGACGGGCGTGTACTCGAGCACGACCTTGGCGCTGGCGAGGTCACCGGTGAAGCCGGCAGTCTTGGCAGCGGCCTTGAGGTCGTCCGTGGCCCAGGTGACCGTGCGACCGTCGGTGGAGACGGTGGCCGTGAAGGCACTCGTCAGATCGGTGCCATTGATCTTGACGGAGACGTTCCACTGGTTGGTGACCTCGTCGGCATTCGTGGTGAAGCCCTTGGGCATGGTATCGACGAACTTGTACACGTACGTCTTGTACTCGTCGATGTTCGCAGGCAGGGTGCCCGTGAGCTGGTACGTCGGTGCGATGGGCTTGTTGCCGACGAGGCCCGCGTCGGCGGAGTCCTTGTAGCTGCCGTCCCACGTGCCTTCGTTGTCCTTTATCTTCTTCTCGAGCGTGGGCGTCTTGGCCTTGGAGGTCACAGTCTTGCCGGCGTTGCCGAGCGGCACGAGAATGGCCGAAGTCGCGGACTCGTTCTCACCCAGGTTGTCGGTGTCGGAAACGAGCAGGTAGTAGCCTGTCTCACCCGTGTAGGAAGCGCTGCCGTTCGTGATGTCCACCGTGCTCGTGGCTGCGGGGGCGCCGGCCTTCGCGAGCTCCTTCGCGAGGTTGCCGGCGAAGGTCTGCGTGAGGCTGGCCTTGCCCACGGCGACGACCTTGTCGAGGAGGTCGGCGTCGGTCGCGTTGACGGCGGGCTTGTAGTCGGCGCCGGTGGCGGTCAGCGCGGCGACGACCTGCGCACGGAAGGCGGTGTTCGCCACGGCGTTGGACATGGCGCTGCCGCCGTTGGCGTAGTCACCCGTGAACAGCTGGTAGACCTTGTACTTGCCCGCGAGGGTCACGCCAGAGGGGCTGTTGACCGTGATGGTCGCGTTCGTGGCCGCGAACGCGACCGTCACCGGCGCCACGACGCCACCGAGCGCGAGGGTCGCGCTGAGGCCCGCCATGACGGCGAGGCGCGCGCCCTTGCCGATCGTCTCGTTGAACTTCATGTCTCTTCCCTTCTCTCGCCCCCAAGGCTGGCGCTTGGGGCTGATTCCACGTGCTATGTCCCGTCGGCGGCGCCGACGTGTGACCTATGGGTGGTGCAGGGTGTCCGCGGGTGGTGCGGACGGCGCGGGTTGGGCGTCGGCGGGCGGGGTGGTAGCGGGCGGAGCGTCCTTCTCGGCAGCGCCCTTCTCGGCGGACGCCCGGGCGGCCTTGCGACGACGCCGCTGGCGCACGATGCCGCCAACCACGACCGCCACCGCCACGGCCGTTCCAGCGGCCGCGGGCCAGAGGCGGCGGTTGGTGACGATCGCCGTCACCGAGGGACCCTCGGACAGGAACCCGTCCGGCACCTTGGTGCGCGTGCCGTGGACGAGCAGCCGGTGGTCGTTGATGCCGTAGGGCGTGCAGGTGACGAGCGTCGCGAGGTCCTCGCCCGCCCTGATCTGGACGGACTCGACCTCGTCCGGCAGCACGACCTCGATCGACGTCACGCGGTAGCAGTACACGTCGCCGAGCACGACCACGCCGAAGACGTCGCCCTCCTCGAGCAGGCGGATGTCATCGAATGCGCGCATCTGCGCGAGCCCCGAGTGGGCGGAGAGCACGGTGTGGGTGGTGTCGCCGCCCACGGGCAGGCTCGAGTTCTCCACGTGGCCGACGCCGGCCGAGAGCACCGCGACGCTCGTGCCGTGGTAGACGGACATCTTGAGGCCGATCTTGGGAATCACCACGTAACCGAAGGCCGTGCCGTGCCCGTCCTCGGAGAGCTGGTGCTCGTAGGGCCAGATCTGGTCCGCGGGGATGTCGGGCGTGAGGCCGGCCAGATAGCGGTTGTAGGCGATGGCCTGCGCGAGGAGCTCCTGCTTGGCAGAGTCGTCGAACTGGGCGGCCTCGTGGTCGAGCTGAGCCGTCACCTGGGCGCGGCGCCAGGAGTCCCACGCCTCCGTGGCGGGGTAGTAGAGCAGGATCGCGAGGCCGAGCGCGAGGCCGAGGAACGGCAGGAGGCGCGAGAGGCGGCTCTTGCGGCGCGGGGCGCGGGCGGAGGCGGCGTCGGGCGCGGGGGTGTCGCCGGTGACGGCGGGCTGCGCGGCGGCGGTGGGCTCGTCGGGGGTGGTGCTGCTATGTCCGTTGGCTCGAGTCACTAGCGCTCCCGGCCCTTCCGACGCACGCCGGCAGCGACGAGCAGCACGCCCGCGGCGGCCACGGCGAAGATCGCGAGGAAGCTCACCACGTCGCCCGTCTGCGGCAGGCGGCCGAAGATGCCCGCCAAGTCGTTGGCCACGCGTACGGACACGGTGCCCGTCTCGGCGTCCGCCGAGGTGACGCTGGCATGGCTGTCGTCCGTGGCGGCGCCAAGGCGCGCGCTCTCCTGATCGAGCTCGGAGGTGATCGTGAGCGCGATGGGTTCCTCCAGCTGGGAGTAGCCCGCGGGCGCGCCCACCTCGGCAAGCGTGTAGGCACCGGCGTCGAGGCCCGTGACGGTCGCGGTTCCGTCGTCGCCGGACACGAACTCGTGGGCCTCCGCGCCGAGCATGCCGTCGGCCTGCACGTAGGAGCCGTTAGCGGCCTGGAGCGTGAAGCGGGCGCCGGCGAGTTTCTTGTCGCCCGAGCGGGCGACCTTATCGAGCTCGAGCGACCATGTGAGCAGGCGGGCGCGGCTCTCGGGCGTGCGACCCAGGCCGCTTGCGTCGGACTTCTCGGTGTACTCGAGGTAGACGTAGTTGTCGGCCGGGTTGGCGGCGCCGGCCTGCGCCTTGCCGGGCACGAGGCGCGCATTGTAGGAGACGCGGACCTTGTAGGCAGCCGTGGCCTCGGGCGCAAGGGCCTTGAGGTCGGTCGTGGTGACCGTGAGCCGGTTGTTCGCGTAGGCGACCGTGAAGCCGGACGTGATGGTGCGCGCCACGGAGCCGTCCTCGGCGAGGAGCTCCACGACGACGCCGGCCGGGTCGGCCTCGAGCTCCGGATCGAGCTGGTCGACGAAGGCGTAGTGGTAGGTGGTGAACTTCTCCCAGGTGGAGGGCAGCGTGCCCGTGAGGCGGTAGGGAACCCAGGCGCCTATCTGGGCGTCGGCGGCCTTCTGCCAGGAGGCGGAGCCGTCCGCGGCGACCTCGCCGACGAGCTTGTCGACGGTGGGCGTCTCGACCTTAGTTTGCGCGGGGGGGGGGGGTCTGGTCGTTCGCCGCGGCGCCCACCGAGCTGGCCTGGGCGTCCGCACGGGCGGGCGTCGAGCTGAGCGCGAGCACGAGCACGACGGCGACTGCGAACACGGGCGTCAGGAGTCGCGCTCTCTTGCCAACGGTACGCTGTTGCTCAGCCATGTTGAAGCCTCTCTACCGGCCTTCTCGTCCCCTGGGATCCTGGCAGCGGCGAGCCGGTTGCCGGCACCCGCGTGCCGGCGTGTGCGCCGCGGTTGCCCGCGGCTGTCGTCGCAGGCCGCGACCGCCGCTGCTGGCCGCTCGCGCCTGTCGTCGCGATTACGCACCCTCCGCCACAAGTAGTCTAATTTTATACATTTTCTTTTTGCATTCTGTCGGGAGGCCGAAAAAATAGTTATGTGAAGTCCCTCTATTAAGCGATTGGGTTGTCTGCGCATATAACCGCAGGTTAGTATGCTTATGTGGAGTTTGCGCCACAGGGTCAACAAGGTACGGGTACATGGGTGGCAAGATTGCGGCGTGAGCGCCACCCGGAGATTGCCGACGAAGACGTAAGGGCTGCTATGCGGAACATGATTCGCTATCAGCAGCGCGACAGCGGGGAGTATGCGGCAGTCGGATTCGACGGCAGGAACAGGTTCATAGAGCTTGTCTACGTCTTCAACGAGGAACTTGATTCGTTTCTTGTCTACCACGCATTCACGCCACCTACGGGAAAGATGCTTAGAGAGCTTGGATTGGAAAGGGGATAGCAGAGATGGACGCGAAGCAACTAGAAGCCAAGTACGGGCTTAGCAGTGATCTTATCGAGCGCAGCGCAGCCCAGTACGAGAGCGGGGACTATCCGCACTGCTCCAACCCCGTACACACCGGCTCGCATATGGACGCAGTTGGCAAGAAGAGGGTGACGGTTGTCTACTCGGCTGAGGACGTGCAGAAGGTTTCGCGCAAAGCAAAGAGCCGTGGCGTTAAGCCCTCGGACGTTTACCGCGCTGCCATGCGACAGTTCTTGGACGCGCAGACGGCTTAGGGAATCACCCCACTTGGGCTTGACTGGTGTAACGGGTAACAGGGTGGCGTAACCTGTTACAAATCTGGCTACCTGTTGTCAAAAGTGCAGGTAACCGTATGTAACCACCGGTGTGGGGTGTCACGTTAAGTAGTTTTGGAGCAGTGCCATCCTGACTGGTAGTCAAACTCGAAGGTTCTCAGGGGCCGCCACCAAGCTGTTTTGGAGCAGTCCTCGGCGAGGGCCGCCGACGTCACCGCGAGGCTCGGGGGCGCGCAGCTCTCCTTCTGCCGGCCGCACGGCCCCTGGCAGAAGGGCACGGTCGAGAACACGAACGGGCTCATCAGGGGGTTCTTCCCGAAGGGGACGGACTTCTCGAGGGTGACGGGGGAGGTGGTCGAGAGGGCCTTCGCGTCCATCAACGGCAGGCCAAGGAGGGTGCTCGCCAACAGGACGGCCAGCGAGGCGTACCGCGAGGAGCTGTTGCACTCAGCTTGACAATCCGCCATTCGGTTGGAATCCTACCCTTCTTTAGCATCCTGTCGTCCATGGCGCGGGGCCTTCCTGGCGGTCAGTCCTGTTGGCGCAAAACAACCTACAGGAAACCCTGCGTCATCTGCCGCTACG
>NZ_CAAKOQ010000044.1:0-27740 GCF_901212675.1 Olsenella uli | reverse complement strand
GCGGAATCAACCCACACGAAGTGGCGAAGACCCCATTTATGCCCGCTGTAAGTAGCGGCGCCTTTGTGGCAAGGTGAATATTGCTGGCAGCTGGGGCTTTGGTGGTCGTCCACTATCGTCTTCGGTGCCGTATTTCCTGCCCGACCTTCCGGTAGATTGGTTGTCTCATGTCCGACGCCGACAATACCATGGCAGATTCCAACGAGCTGTCTCATCTTGGGGTCTCGACACTGTTCGAGGACGCATGGCTCCTGGCCATAGACAAGCCGGCGGGGATCATCGTCCACGATGACGGGACCGGTGCGCCCACGCTCACGGACCTCGCCCGCGGGCATCTCGAGGCAGCGGGGGAGGGCGATGTCGCCGCGCAGCTCCAGGCGGTGCAGCGGCTCGACCGTGACACCACGGGCGTCGTGCTGTTCTCCAAGGACAAGGCCGTCCAGCCCAAGCTCGACGCGGCCCTCGCGGGAAGGGTCGCCGCGGCGGTTGGAGCCGTGACGCGTGGAATGCCCGGGGCGACAACGGCAAGCCCTGCCGACGCGGCCCCGGCGCCTGACGCTCGTCTCGCACCTGACGCTCGCCCGGCGCGGAAGCGCTACCTCGTCGTGGTGCGCGGGGAGTTCCCCTGGAAGATACGCACCCTTGACGGTCCCATCGGCCGCGACCGCCACGACGCGCGTCGCATGCGCGTGAGTTCGGGCGGTAAGCCGGCCGAGACTCGCGTGCGTCGCCTGGCCACCTCGGGGGCGCGGGGCAGCCGCCGCTCGCTTCTGCTCGTGGAGCTCGTCACGGGGCGAAAGCACCAGATTCGCGTCCACCTTGCCCACGCGGGCTTTCCCATCCTGGGCGACGCGCTCTACGGCACGCCTGCCGACCGGGGCCACCGCGCGCCTGCGCTCATGCTCCATGCCTTCGAGGAGCGCCTGCCTCACCCCGTGACCGGGGCGCCGCTCGTCATCCGGGCACCCTATCCCGAGCGCTTCGCCCAGGCGTTCCCGGGCGGCCTCGCGCTTGTCGACGCGGCGCTCGCACGGGGGTAGCCGCGCTGCTACCATAAGTAGAAGTTTCGGCGGCAGGGGCCGCCGGCGGGTTGCCCGGGGAGGCGCCCGCACCGGGGCCTCGGCCCCGGCACCAACGTTGCCGGTGCCAGCTCGCCGGCCATGCAGGAGAGGAAAGGAACCATATGCCAGGCACGATGCGAGGCGTCTACACCAACCTCACGCAGATTCGCCGCACGGTGTTCTGCGAGGTGGCAAAGCTTGCCTATACCAGCGGAGAGGCGTCCAAGGAGAGCGGCGGGGAGCCGGACTACAGCTGGGTCGACGACCTGCCCTACCAGATCATACCCGGCGACGTCGCCACCTACCGCGAGAGCGTCTTCCTCGAGCGCGCCATCGTGGGCGAGCGCATCCGCCTCGCCATGGGCCTGCCGCTCCAGGGCGTCGACAAGCGCCAGTCGCTCTCCGACGGCGTGGCCGAGGCGGCCAAGCCCGAGACCTACTACCAGCCGCCCCTCGTCAACATCATCAAGTTCGCCTGCAACGCCTGCGAGGACAACGTCTACCGCGTCATGCGCGAGGCCTGCCAGGGCTGCCTCGCGCACCCCTGCCGTGAGATCTGCCCCAAGAAGGCCATCTCGTTCAAGGACAAGAAGGCCTTCATCGACCACTCGCTGTGCATCAAGTGCGGCCGCTGCGCCAACGTGTGCCCCTACCACGCCATTCACCACCACGTGCGTCCCTGCGCCGACGCCTGCGGCATGGGCGCCATCGGCTCGGACGAGAACGGCCACGCCGACATCAACTACGACAAGTGCGTGAGCTGCGGCCAGTGCCTCGTGAACTGCCCCTTCGGCGCCATTGCCGACAAGAGCCAGATCTTCCAGGTCATCAAGGCCATCACCGACGGCGACGAGGTCATCGCCGAGGTGGCGCCTGCGTTCGTGGGCCAGTTTGGCGGCAAGGGCAACGTCGACAAGCTGCGCCAGGCCTTCAAGGAGCTGGGCTTCTCCGGCATGGAGGAGGTGGCGCTCGGCGCCGACCTCTGCACCGTGCAGGAGGCCGAAGACTTCCTCGAGGAGGTGCCGGCCAAGATTCCGTTCATGGGCACGAGCTGCTGCCCGGCGTGGTCGGTCATGGCCAAGAAGGAGTTCCCCAAGAACGCCGACTGCGTCTCGATGGCGCTCACGCCCATGACGCTCACGGCGCGCCTCGTCCGCCAGCAGCACCCCAACGCCAAGATCGTCTTCGTGGGGCCGTGCTCGGCCAAGAAGCTCGAGGCCATGCGCAAGAGCGTCAAGAGCGAGGTGGACTTCGTGCTCACCTTCGAGGAGATGGCAGGCATGATGGACGCCAAGGAGATCGACTACACCAAGCTTGCCGGCGAGGGCGGCGACTTTGACGTGGCGAGCGCCGACGGCCGCGGCTTTGCCGTGGCGGGTGGCGTGGCGACGGCCGTGGTCAACGCGATCCACCGCCGCTACCCGGACCGCGAGGTCAAGGTCATGAACGCCGAGGGCCTCAAGGACTGCCGCAAGATGATGAAGGACGCCGTGAAGGGCAAGTACAACGGCTACCTGCTCGAGGGCATGGCGTGCCCGGGCGGCTGCGTGGCCGGCGCCGGTACCCTGCAGTCCATCATCAAGACCACCGGCGCGGTGAAGATGTACGCCAAGAAGAGCGCACGCAAGAACGCCACGGAGAACGCCTACCGCATGCTGATCCCGGCGCTCGAGCGCGACGACGACGGCAAGCACGAGGAGAACCTCGTGGCCGAGATGGACGAGGCGCAGAAGCCCAAGGAAACCGTGAGGTAGCGGCGGCCTGACGGGGAGCGAACGACGACGGGGGCACGGTTGCAAGCCAGCGGCCGTGCCCCCGACACCCTTCCGTATGATTGATTTGTCACATTGCGTGCAATGTGACAAATCATACGGAAGGGTGTCACATCTGCGCGAGGCTACCGCTCGGCGGCGACCGCCTCGTCATGCGAGGCGAGGCTGCACTTCGACCGGCCCCACGTGGGCCCGAGCAGGGCCTCGCTCTCCTCGAAGTATTCCGGGTGCTCTGCCACGACATCCTTGTGGTCTGCGAGCGCCTTGTGCAGGTGCAGGCTGATGAGGTAGGCCACGTCGCTGGGGCTGCGGCGGGCGATGGCGTCACGAATCTGTAGGTGCTGGCTCATGACGATGTCCCAGCTCACGCCCTTGGTGACGGCCGCAAGCCAACGGAACCGCTCGAAGTGCGTGTTCGTGAGCGCCAGCCACTCCCAGACTTCGTGACGGTTGGCGATCTCGAAAAGCAGCTCGTGCATCCGGTTGTCCGTGATGAAGAACTCGCGCTCGTCGCGCGCGGCCACGGCGGCCTGCTGCTCCTCGATGATGGCGTCGAGGCGCGCGAAGTCCTCCTCCCTGGCCACGGCGCAGCACTCGATGGCAATCTGGCTCTCCAGGTGCTCGCGCGTGAAGCGGGCGCTCTCCGCCGCGTGGCCGTCGATTTTGGAGACGAAGGTGCCGCTCTGGGGCACCGTGCGCACGAGGCCCTGCTGCTGCAGGCGCACGAGCGACTCACGCACGGGCGTGCGCCCAAGCTCCAACTCCTCGCAGATGCTCTTGGGCGCAAGACGCTGGCCCGGCTTGAGCTGTGCGAAGATGATGGCCTGGCGCAGGGTCTGGTAGGCCTGGTCTTGCAGGGTGCAGGCGTCGTTCGTGGCGGCCATGAGGTCCCGTCCCTTTTCGGAATTGATAGATGCCCCGCACATACTACGTGCAAGCGTCTAAGCTCGTGCGAATTCGCAGCCACGACACGTTCGCCGGCTGCAATGGGTCGTATATCAGTTTACAGAAGCATGATGAGAAACGGTCAAAAAGTGCCGGGAAAGCGTTCACGGCTCTTGAACGACCGCTCACGGAATCCGAGGTCAGGAAATTGTGAATGCCAACGGTTCGAGGACCTTCTTGAGACTAATATATCAGTCACAGATCAGCCGAGGCATGCGTCTGGCGCAACGGTGGGCGCACGTCCCGAGCACACCCGGCGGCACAATCCGCAGGTAGGGGAGCCCATCTCCTCTCCGGCGCCTCGCCTACGACGAGAAGGAGACCCATGGCAACTCTCAAGAACTGGCAGGCAAGCGCAGGCGAGCTCAAGGAGCGTGGGGTCCGCCTTCCCGCCTGCGACGTGGCGGCCCTGAAGCGGGCCGGCGTCGAGCAGCCGGTTTGGATCCACTTCGGCGGCGGGAACCTCTTCCGCGCCTTCCACGCCCAGATCGCCCAGGACCTTGCCGACAAAGGCCTGCTCACGCGCGGCGTCGTGGTGGTCGAAACCTTCCGTCCGTTCACGCTCGACGAGGTCTATGGCCCCTACAACTTCGACATCCTGCAGGTTGTCATGAATGCCGACGGCACGCTGGACGAGCGCGTCCTCGCGGTGACCGCTGGCGGCGTCTTCGCCAACTCCCAGCGTCCCGAGGACCTCGAGCTCGCCAAGCACTACTTCGAGAGCCCCGAGCTGCAGCTCGCCACCTTCACCATCACCGAGAAGGGCTACGGCCTGCGTGACGCCAAGGGCAACCTGCTGCCGTTCGTGGCCGCCGAGCTCGAGGCCGGTCCCGATGCCGCCGCCTCCACCATGGGCATCGTGGCCGCGCTGCTGCTGGCCCGCTTCAACGCCGGCGCCACGCCCATCGCCATGGTCTCCACCGACAACTTCTCCCAGAACGGCGCCCGCTTCCGTGAGGCCATCCTCACGGTGGCCAACGGCTGGCTCGAGCACGGCCACGTCACGCAGGAGTTCATCGACTACGTCTCCGACGAGGCCCGCGTGAGCTTCCCGTGGTCCATGATCGACCGCATCACTCCCAACCCCTCGCCCGAGACCGAGGAGGCCCTGAAGCAGCAGGGCTGGGAGGACCTGGACCTCATCGCCACGCCCAGCGGCACCCACTTTGCCGGCTTTGCCAACACCGAGGCCTGCCACTACCTCGTCATCGAGGACAGCTTCCCCAACGGCCGTCCGGCGCTGGAGGAGGGCGGCGTGATCCTGTGCGACCGCGACACCGCCGAGAAGGCCGACACCATGAAGGTCACGGCCTGCCTCAACCCGCTCCACACCTGCCTCGCCGTGTTTGGCTGCCTCCTGGGTTACGCCCGCATCTGGCAGGAGATGGAGAACCCCGAGCTCGTGTCCCTTATCAAGCACCTCGGCTATGACGAGGACCTGCCCGTCGTGGTTGACCCCAAGGTCATCGACCCGCAGAAGTTCATCGCCGAGCTGCTGGCCGAGCGCCTGCCCAACAAGAGCCTGCCCGACGCCCCGCAGCGCATCGCCACGGACACCTCGCAGAAGGTTGCCATCCGCTACGGCCACACGCTCAACGCCTACCTGGCCGCCGGAAAGGATGTCTCCGGCCTCACCTACATCCCGCTGACCATCGCCGGCTGGCTGCGCTACCTCACGGGTGTCAACGACAAGGGCGAGGCCTTCGCCTGCAGCCCGGACCCGCTGCTGGAGGGCCTGCAGGCCCACGTCGCCGGCCTCAAGCTCGGCGAGGCCGACGCGGCTGCCGTCCACGCCGCCGCCCGGCCCATCCTCTCCAACAAGGAGATCTTCACGCTCGACCTCTACGAGGCTGGCCTGGGCGAGAAGGTCGAGGGCTACCTGCTGGAGATGCTCGCCGGCCCCGGCGCCGTTGCCGAGACCATCAAGAAGTACCTGTAAACGGCTTTCCCAGGCACCGCATCTCGGCCCTCACTCGTCGCTTGCGCACCTGGTACGCAGCGCTTCTCCTTCGGGCCGACCTGCGGCGCCTGGGAAACCGATGACGTTGTTGAAGTCTTACTTACGAAAGGAAGCGACACCATGGAGCTTACCTTTAGGTGGTACGGCCCTGAGTCCGAGAAGATCACGCTCGAGCAGATTCGCCAGATTCCGGGCTGCAAGGGCATCGTGGGCACGCTGTTCGACATTCCCGCCGGCGAGGTGTGGCCGCGCGAGCGCATCCACGAGCTGCGCGAGATGATCGAGGCCAACGGCCTCACGCTCAAGGTCATCGAGTCGGTCAACATCCACGACGACATCAAGATCGGCCTGCCCGCGCGCGACAAGTACATCGAGAACTACAAGGAGACCATTCGCAACCTCGCTGCCGAGGGCGTCAAGGTCATCTGCTACAACTTCATGCCGGTCTTCGACTGGGTGAAGTCCGACCTGGACTACAAGCTGCCCGACGGCTCCTCCACGCTGGCCTTCATCCGCAAGAACATTCCGGACGACCCGCAGGAGATCATCGACACGGTGGCCAACGGCTCCGGCGACTTCACGCTCCCCGGCTGGGAGCCCGAGCGCCTCGCCCAGGTCAAGCAGCTCTTCGAGGACTACAAGAACGTGGACGAGGACAAGCTCCGCGAGAACCTCGTCTACTTCCTCGAGGCCATCATGCCCACCTGCGAGGAGTGCGACGTCAAGATGGCCATTCACCCGGATGACCCTCCGTACTCGATGTTCGGCCTGCCGCGCATCATCAAGAACCGCGAGGACCTCGACTGGCTGTGCACTGCGGTGGACACGCCCTACAACGGCATCACCCTGTGCTGCGGCAGCATCGCCGAGGAGCCGGGCAATGACATCTACAGCATCCTCGCCGAGTTCACGAAGCGTGGCCGCATCCACTTCGTGCACATGCGCAACATCAAGTACATCAACCCCGACGAGCCAGGCAACAAGGACTTCTACGAGGCCCCGCATCCCAGCCCCTGTGGCTCGCTCGACATGGTCAAGATGATGAAGGCCCTGCACGATAACGGCTTCGAGGGCTACATCCGCCCGGATCACGGCCGCATGATCTGGGGCGAGACGGGTCGCCCGGGCTACGGCCTGTACGACCGTGCGCTTGGCATCGCCTACATCAACGGTGTCTGGGAGACGCTCGAGAAGCTCTCCTAGGAGCTGCGAGTTCGGCGAGCTGAGGTTTGTTGATTTGAGAGGATGGGTATCGTGCTGCTGAATGATGACTTTCTGTTGACGACCGATTGGGCAAAGAGGCTGTTCCGCGAGCACGCCGAGCACATGCCCATCATCGACTACCACTGCCACCTGGTGCCGGCCGAGATCTGCGAGGACAAGGGCTACGAGAACCTCGCCCAGGTGTGGCTCTACGACCACGGCTTCGGCGACCATTACAAGTGGCGCCTGCTCCGCGCCAACGGCACGCCCGAGTCGGTGATTCGCGGCGACGACGACTACGCCAAGTATCTGGCCTTCGTCGACGCACTCCAGAAGGCGCCCGGCAACCCCATCTACGAGTGGAGTCACCTGGAGCTCCGCCGCGTCTTCGGCATCGACCTGCAGATCACACGCGCCAATGCCCAGAAGATTTGGGACCGCGCCAACGCGCTGCTCGCCACGCCCGAGTTCCACGCCAAGGGCCTCATCCGCAAGTTCAACGTGAAGTGCATCTGCACCACGGATGACCCTGCGAGCGACCTGACCTACCACAAGCGTCTCGCCGCCGAGGAGGAGCAGAACGGCTTCCGCGTGCTGCCAACGTTCCGCCCCGACGGCCTCATGGGTATCGATGCCCCGGGCTTCGCTGGCTACATCGCCAAGCTCGCCGAGGCCACCGGCGCTGCCGTGAGCGACTGGAAGAGCCTCAAGGCCGCGGCCGAGGCGCGTGTCGACTACTTCCACGAGGCGGGCGGCCGCCTTGCGGACCATGGCGCCAACACCTTCTACTTCACACCCGCCTCGGATGACGTGGTGGACGGCATCGTGCGCCGCGCCCTCTCCGGCGAGGCTGTGACGCCCGAGGAGGTCGGCGAGTATCAGACCGCCCTCACCCTCGCGCTCATGGCCGCCTACGAGCGTCACAACTGGGTGCTGCAGATCCACGGCAACTGCTTCCGCAACGACTCCACGCTCGGCTTCGAGCAGTGCGGCCCCGACTGCGGCTTCGACTCCGTGGGCGACCAGCCCGACTTCGTCTTCCAGCTCAAGCAGCTCTTTGACGCCGCCCAGCAGGCGGGGGCGCTGCCGCGCATCATCCTCTACAGCCTCAACGACACCGACTGGCTGGCCGCCGCCTCGCTCTGCGGCTCCTTCCAGGGTGGCTGCAGGATGCGCATGCAGTTTGGCAATGCCTGGTGGTTCAACGACACCCTCTCCGGCATGGAGAAGCAGATCACGATGTTCGCGGAACAGGGCCTGTTGGGCAACTTTACCGGCATGCTCACCGACTCCCGCAGCTTCCTGTCCTATCCTCGCCACGAGTACTTCCGCCGCGTGCTCTGCCGCGTGCTTGGCCGGTGGGTCGAGGAGGGCCAGCTCCCGGATGACGAGGAGTTTCTCGGCGCTATCGTGGAGGACGTCTGCTATAACAACGCCCGCACCTACTTCGGCTTCTTCGACGCCGAATAAGACGCCATCTCGGCCCTCATTCGTCGCTTGCGTACCTTCGTACGTGGCGCCCCTCTTTCGGGCCGACCTGGCACCTTCTTCGACGTCGACCGACCTGAGGGGGCGCTCGTCCTTCGCGCCAATCTGGCGCACTCTGCGCCCTCGAACGGTTATGAGAGGGGACGGCGCTCGGCCTTCGCCCCTCTTGGCGCCGGGCTGATGTGAGGGTTACGTAATCTGCACGCTTTTCTGCCGCGTTCGTGTCATGGTTGGTCGGACGCGGCAGTTTCGAAGAAGGGGAGGGCACATGGCCGAGGAGTTTCCCGCCTTAGCGTCTCCGCTGCACCTGGGGCCCGAGGGCAGGGGCGCCACGCTCAAGAATCGCATCGTGTTCTCGCCCACGACCTTTGGCCTGCCGCACGATGCCTACGTGCGGCGAATCGCGGGCATCGCCCGGGGCGGCTGCGCCATGGTCGTCATCGGCGACGTCCCCGTGCGCAGGCACGAGCGCGCGAGCCTCTTCTCGCGCAAGGGTGCGGCCGAGTACCGCGACCTCGTCGAGGCCATCCACGCCGGAGGCGCTCTCGCCGCGGCGCAGCTCCACGAGAGCGACTCGGACTTCAAGGCGCTCATTCCCTACGTGCCCGGCGTGCTCATGAAGAAGATCTCGATGATGGAGCTCCGCCACATCCTCAACGAGAAGGCCAAGGAGCTTGTCACGAACATGTCCGCGCGCAAGGTCCGCGCCATCACGCAGGCCTTTGGTCCGGCGGCGGTGCGTGCCCGCGAGCTGGGCTTCGACGTGATGCAGATTCACGGCGACCGCATGGTGGGCAGCTTCTCCAGCGCCCTCATGAGCGGCCGAGACGACGAGTACGGCGGTTCGCCCGAGCGCAGGGCTCGCTTTGCCGTGGAGGCCGTGCGCGCCGTGCGCGAGGCCGTGCCCGAGATAGTCATCGACTACAAGCTCGCCGTGCGCCAGGAGAACCCGCGCTACGGCCAGGCCGGCGTGCTGCTCGAGGAGCTGCCGGTGTTCGTGCCGCTGCTGGAGGAGGCTGGCGTCTCGAGCTTCTCAGTGGCACTCGCCAACCATGGCAGCCTGGAGGACACGATTCCGCCGCGCAAGCACCCCTTCTTTGGCGACGAGGGCTGCTTCCTGCGCTATGCGGACGAGGTTCGCAAGCTCACGAAGCTGCCGGTCTCGGGCGTGGGCTCGCTCGGCACGCCCTCGTTTGTGGAGGAGCAGATCGCGAGCGGGCGCATCGACTTCGCGCTCATGAGCCGCCAGCTGCTGGCAGACCCCGAGTGGCCCAACAAGGTGCTTGACGGCCGCGCGGGCGAGGTCCGGCGCTGCGTGCGTTGCAACAAGGACTGCCTTGGCGGCATGCAGCGCCACGAGGGCACGCACTGCATCTTCGATGCCAAGACCGGCGCCGCCGGCTGAGCCTCCTGCTGCCGCGAGCGGCCATAACCTCGAGCCCAACAAGGGGCAAGCGGCCCCTGAGGTCGAGGTTATGGCCGAGAGTCGCATGACCGGGGCTCGCCCTTGCCCGGACTCGTCCCGCTCACGTTGCCGCGCTTTCGCGCCTAGACTTAAGCTAGTACATCAATTTTGGCGCTTGCTTCTGTAGACAACCGGGCAATTGGCCGGTGAGCCGTTCGATGGGGATTTGTGTCCAAGCCTCCGCTCGTAGACGCATCAATACATTGATTACCTGCGGAAACTGGCATCCCAGTACCATTCGTCGGCAAGGTGTGGCCGTCCGGCGCCCTCACGGGCCAAAACCGACCGTTCGCCGGATGGACGCATCCTGCTCTCAAGAATCCCTTAAAAGCCTCATAAACTGATACATCAGTTGGCATGCCCAGGCCCCAGCGGGTCGCCATGCGGGGCACGAGAACCGCACGCGAGGCGCGCCGGCAGGCGTGGCGTGAGAAGGGATACCCATGCGCACCTATGAGAACCTGAACGAAGGCTGGAGCTTCACGGGGGCAGACGGCACCACCGCCCAGGTCAACGTTCCGCACACCTGGAACGCCGTCGACGGCCAGGACGGCGGCAACGACTACTGGCGCGGCACCTGCACCTATGCCCGCACGTTCACCACGCCTGCGCACGAGGCAGATCAGGTTGTCTACCTTGAGTTCGATGGCGTCAACGCCTCGGCAGACGTGGAGCTCGACGGCGCCGCCCTCGCGCACCACGACGGTGGCTACTCCACCTTCCGCGTCAACGTCACCGACGCGCTCGGGCCCGCGGGCGAGGCCAACGAGCTCGTTGTGCGCGTGGACAACTCCAAGAACGACCGCGTCTACCCGCAGAAGGCCGACTTCACCTTCTACGGTGGCATCTACCGCGACGTCAAGCTCCTCGTGGCGAGCGGCACCCACTTCGCCCTCGACCACTTTGGCGGCCCCGGTCTTGCCGTGACGCCCAAGATCGATGACGCTGCCACCACGGCCGAGGTTCGCGTCCAAGGTTGGGTCGAGGACCCGACCGCGGAGGGCGCCGTCGTGCGCGTTAGTCTCATCGACGCCGAGGGAGCCGAGGTGGCCTCCACGAGCGCTGCCGTGTCCGACGGCGTGGCCGACGCCACGCTCGCCATCGAGAACGTCCATCGCTGGGATGGCGTCAGGGATCCCTACCTTTACGCCGCGTCCCTCACGCTTGAGGTTGCCGGCGTGCCCACGGATGCCGTGAGCTGCCACTTTGGCGTTCGCAGTTTCCACATCGACGCCGACAGGGGCTTCTTCTTGAACGGCCGCAGCTACCCGCTGCGCGGCGTCTCGCGCCACCAGGACCGCAAGGGCATCGGCAACGCCCTCACGCCCGAGATGCACCGCGAGGACATGGAGCTCATCAAGGAGATTGGCGCCAACACCATCCGCCTTGCCCACTATCAGCACAGCCAGGCCTTCTACGACCTCTGCGACGAGGCCGGCATGGTGATCTGGGCCGAGATCCCCTACATTTCCGAGCACATGCCTAACGGCCGCGAGAACACGATCTCGCAGATGAAGGAGCTCATCACCCAGAACTACAACCACGCGAGCATCTGCGTGTGGGGCCTCTCCAACGAGATCACCATCTCCACCAAGGACAACGCTGACATGCTGGACAACCACCGCGTGCTCAACGACCTCGTCCACGAGATGGATCCCACGCGCCCCACGACGCTCGCCTGCTACGCGATGTGCCTCTGGAACAACAAGAGCGCCCACGTCTCCGACATCGTGGCCTGGAACCTCTACCTGGGCTGGTACGTGCCCGGCCTCTGGCTCAACAAGGCATGGTTTGGCGTCTGGCGCCTGCTTCACAGGAACCGCCCCATCGGCATGAGCGAGTACGGCTGCGAGGCCATGCCCAACCTCCACTCCTCCAAGCCCCGCCGCGAGGACCATACGGAGGAGTACCAGTGCGTCTACCACGAGTACATGCTCAAGTTCTTTGACAAGCACCCCTACTTTTGGGCCACGCACGTCTGGAACATGTTCGACTTCGCGGCTGACGCGCGCGACCAGGGCGGTGAGCCCGGCATGAACCACAAAGGCCTCGTCACCTTCGACCGCAAGACCAAGAAGGACGCCTTCTTTGCCTACAAGGCGTGGTGGAGCGACGAGCCGTTCGTGCACGTCTGCGGCAGCCGCTATGTTGACCGTCCCGAGAAGACGACGCTCGTGAAGGTCTACTCCAATCAGCCCGAGGTGTCGCTCTACGCCAATGGCCAGCTCGTGGCAACCCAGCGCGGCGAGCACACCTTCGCGTTCTACGTGACGCTCGGTGAGGGCGATACCAAGATCGAGGCCCGCTCGGGCGAGCTGACGGACGGCTGCACCCTGCGCAAGGTGGACAAGCCCAACCCGGCCTACAAGCTGCACGGGGGCAAGAAGCAGAAGAACAACTGGACGGACAACGAGGCATAGCGCCCACACGCGTGCCCACTGGCCTCGCCCGCCTGGGTCTGGCCACGCGCTCGGCTGAGCTGCGGACGCTCGCCGTTCGCGCGGCCCGGACTCCTAGCGGCGAGGCCTTCGGCCGCCGACCGCGGCCGCAAGCCCCTCTTAGGAAGGAAGGGATCCATGAGCTCATATAAGGTTCAGAAGAAGCTGTGGAACAAGGGGAGGCGCCGTGCGGTGAGGCCGTTCAAGGGCCTCTCGTTCCTCATGGCGATCCTGTTCATCGTCTGTTGCGTGGCGCTGTACATCGTCGAGTGGTTCCCGATGTCGTTCGACCTCGTCACGGACTCCTCGCGCAACACCATCAAGAACCCCAACCCCAACGCCCAGTACTTCCAGAGCGACTTCGCCTCCGACGAGGAGCGCGTGGAGTATGGCAAGCAGCTTTCCCAGACGGTCGAGGCCGAGGGTGCAACGCTACTCAAGAACGACGGTGACGCGCTGCCGCTGCCCGCCGGTGCCAAGGTGAGCCTCATCGGTAACGCCAGTACCAACCCGGTCTATGGCGGCACGGGCTCCGCCGGCCTTGACACCTCCGAGGTCAAGACCTTCAAGCAGGCGCTCGAGGACAACGGCTTCAAGGTCAACTCCGACCTCTGGAGCTTCTACACCGAGGGCGCGGGCGCCGAGTACTCCCGCAAGGCCCCCTCGGGCATGGTCGCCAGCGCCGAGGACACCTACTCCGCCAACGAGGTTCCCCTCTCCGCCTACGGCGACGCCGAGTGGAACAGCGTGGCCGAGTACGGCGACGCCGCCATCATGGTGGTCTCGCGCGTGGGTGGCGAGGGCGCCGACCTGCCGAGCGACACCACCGATGCCGAGAGCGCCGGCTACCTGGGCCTTGACAACAACGAGCGCGACATGCTCAAGAAGCTCAAGGAGCTCAAGGAGGCCGGCAAGGTCAGCCGCATCATCGTGCTGCTCAACTCCTCCAACTCCATCCAGCTGGACTTCCTCTCTAACCCTGCCTATGACGTGGACGCCGTCATGTGGGTGGGCGGCATGGGCGGCCAGGGCATCTCCGCCGTGGCCGATATCCTCTCCGGCCTCGTGAACCCGTCCGGCCGTCTCACGGACGCCTTCCTGGCCGACAACACCACGAGTCCCGCGATGGCCAACTTTGGCTCCTGGGACTACGCCAATGCCGAGGAGGCCGGGCTCGACAAGTACAACGGCAACTACGTCATCTACCAGGAGGGTATCTACGTAGGCTATCGCTACTACGAGACCCGCTACGAGGACTACGTCATGGGCACCGGCAACGCCGGCAGCTATGACTACGCGGCAGACGTGGCCTTCCCGTTTGGCTCGGGCCTGTCCTACACCACCTTTGGCTACAGCAACATGCAGGTGACCCACGACAGCGCGAGTGACACCTACAAGGTGCAGCTTGACGTCACCAACACCGGTAGCGTTGCCGGCAAGCACACGGTGGAGGTCTTTGGCCAGAGCCCCTACACGGACTACGACCGCGCCAACGACGTGGAGAAGAGCTCCGTCCAGCTCGTGGGCTTTGACAAGACCGACGAGCTGCAGCCCGGCGAGACCGAGACCGTGGTGGTCTCCGTCTCTGGCGCCGACCTCGCTTCCTATGACGCCAAGGGCGCCAAGACCTACATCCTGGACGCCGGAGACTACCGCCTCACTGTTGCCGCCGACGCGCACGCCGCCGCCAACAACTTCCTGGCCGCCAAGGGCTACACGCCCGCCGCGACCGACGGCCGCATGGACGCCGCCGGCGACGCGAGCCTCGTCTACACCTGGAACAACCCGGTGCTCGACACCACCACGTACGCCACGAGCGCCAAGACCGGTGCCCAGATCACCAACCAGTTCGACGACGCCGACATCAACGCCTACGAGGGTGCCTCCGAGGATGGCGTCACCTACCTGTCCCGCGCGGACTGGGACGGCACCTTCCCGCGCGAGGTCGTGAGGCTCACGGCCACCGAGGCCCTCGTGAAGGAGCTCGCCTACAGCCGCTACGATACCGGCTCCTACACGGGCGAGTATCTGAACGCCTCCATGCCCACGCTCGGCGCCAAGAACGGCCTCAAGGCCATGAACCTGCAGGGCAAGGATTTCGACAACCCGATGTGGGACGAGCTGCTCGACCAGATGACGGCCGACGACATGGCCTACCTCCTGGGCAGTGCCTTCCACTACACGCAGCCCATCGAGAGCATCGACCTCACCGGCACGCGTGACGAGAACGGTCCCACCGGCCTCACCACCACGCTCTTTGGAGGCAAGAAGACCAACGTCAAGACGATGGGCCTGCCCTCCGAGGACGTCATGGGCGCCACCTTCAACGCCGACCTGCTCAACGATGTGGGTCGCGTCATCGGCAACGACTGCATCGCCGCCGGCGTCTCGTTCCTCTACGGCCCGGGCGCCAACATCCACCGCACGAGCTACTCCGGCCGCAACTTCGAGTACTTCTCCGAGGACGGTTTCCTCTCCGGCAAGCTGCTTGCCGCCGAGTGCGCGGGCATCGAGTCCAAAGGCGCGCACGTGATGATCAAGCACTTCGCGCTCAACGACCAGGAGCTCGACCGCTCCGGCCTCTGCGTGTGGGCCAACGAGCAGGCCATCCGCGAGGTCTACCTCAAGGCCTTCGAGGCCGCCTTCACCGAGGCCAACGCCAACGGCGTCATGAGCTCGTACAGCCGCGTGGGCGCGCATTGGAACGGTGCCGACCGTGGCATGATCTCTGGCGTGCTGCGTGGCGAGTGGGGCTGCAAGGGTGCCGTCATCACGGATAACTCTGCCCTCAACAACCACTGGATGGATGGTCCGGACAGCGTGCTCGCCGGCGCCGACCTGTTCGACTCCATGACCGAGATCGAGTACGACCAGCTGCTCAAGCACACGAAGGACCCGGTTGTGGTGTCTGCGATGCGCGACTCCTGCCACCGCGTGATCTACTCGATCGTGAACTCGCTCGCCGTGAACGGCATGGATGCCAACAGCGAGGTCGACGCCCACGACCCGGGCTACCTCGCCGCCATCAAGGCCGCGACCTGCGGCACGGGCGCGCTCACGGTGCTGTTCATCGTGCTGGGCTGCAAGCGTCGCATCGCCTACGGCCGCGCGAACCCGAAGCCCCGCAAGGCCAACTTCGTGGCGTAGGGGGGCAAGAGGGCGGAAAAGCGCTTGTAGATGCCGAAAAAAACTATCAGCGCGTGACATATCACAAGGCACCGGCCAATGAGAGGGCGGCTTTCGGCGAATGGCCGAGAGCCGCCCTTCCCATGTTTACGTCGCCGTTTACCAGCTTTTAGCAACCATTCTCGTGGTCGTGGTTGGTGCCTTCCTGCCCGAGGGCAAGAGGAGGGCCGCGTAGCAAGCTCGTCTCGTGACGCAGGGCCCGTCGCCGGCAATGGGCAACGGGCCCGGTCATAGGGCAAGTGTTTAGGCCAAACAAGAGGGGCGCCGTCGGCAACGTGCCGGCGGCGCCCCTCTTTGTCGTCTGCTTTCTGCGGCATGCAGGCTCGTTGCCATCGCTGGTGTTGGCGGCCTATTGGCTTCGCTTGCAAATGAGTCGGCCATTGCCGGGTCTGCCATCCCGTTTGACTCATGCTTGCTTAAGGCTTGCTGTGACCTCGCTTTGCAGGCTTACTCCGCGAAGTACTCCGGGAAGCGCTCGCGTACGACGTCCAGGAAGGCGAGCAGGCCGTTCAGGTACTGGGTCTCCAGCCTACAGACCTCGTTGACGTCGCGGGCCTCGATGGCGTCGCGCACGGCGGCGTGCTGCGCCACCACAGCGTCCCAGTCGAACTTCTCCGTGAGCATGGAGAGCCAGCGCACGCGGTCGAGGCTCACGGAGAAGCCGTCGACCCACAGCCAGACCTCCTCCTTGCCCACGGCCTCGAAAAGCCTGCGGTAGAAGCAGCCGTCGCAGGTGTAGAACGCCTGGGCGTCGCGCGAGGTGGCGGCGACGCGCTGCCTTTCCAACACCTCGCCAAGGCTCGCGAGAACCTCGTCTCCGCCCCGGGAGCAGCACTCCACGGCCACGGCCGTCTCGAGGTTCTTGCGCACGTAGCGGGCGCTTTCCGCCGCATGCAGGTCGATGGGGGAGACGTAGGTGCCGCTGTGGGGCACGGAGTAGACGAGCCCCTCCTGCGTAAGGCGCACGAGGGCCTCGCGGATGGGCGTGCGCCCCAGGTCGAGCTCCTCGGTAAGGCGCTTCATCGGCAGGCGAACGCCGGGCCGGTAGGCCGCGTGGATGATGCCGGCGCGAATGGCCTCGTAGGCCTGCTTCTGCTGGCTCTCTGATAGTTCGTCTGCCATGGGTTGCTCCCGTTCAATGTGCCGAGGCTCCTGCTCGGGTGACATAGCATACGCCACGCCCCGGCCCTCGAGAGGCGCCGTTCCAAGATGTCGTGGACGAGGTACGGCCTGAAATCACGCCCCGGGCCTTGGTGGCCGCCGTAGCGCATTCTGCCGCCAGGGGCGGCTCGCATACGTCTGGCCCCAAAAACCTACCGTTGGCCCGGTTGGTTCGCGCTCTTGCAAACAGGTATACCAGTTTGTGTAAGACTGGTATATCAGAACGCCAGAGAGGGGGCCGAAGGGAGCAAAGGCTCGGAAAACGTGGTGTTCGAGCTGCGTGTTCGTCTCAAGACGTATGCCAGAGCGCATTGGGGACCCGAGGGGCCTCGCGCGGGGAAAGGGAGAGAAGCATGGCACAACAGACAGGTGCGGAGGCCACGGTGGAGCCCGGCAGCGGAGCGAAGGTTCGCCCGTTCTCGATGCTCGACAAGCTCGGCTACACCCTGGGAGACCTCGGATGCTGCTGCACTGAGCAGTTCCGCTCGATGTACCTTTCCACCTTCTACATCCTGGTGCTGCAGATCAACCCGGTGCACGTGGGCATCCTGCTGCTTGTCACCAAGATCTGGGACGCCATCAACGACCCGCTGGTGGGCGCCCTCGTGGACATGCACCGTGCCAAGCCAGGCAAGGCCAAGTTCATCCCCTGGATCCGCCTCTTCTCGTTCCCGATGGCCGTCCTCTGCGTGCTGGGCTTCATCAACGCCAGCGACTGGGACTACGCCATCCGCATTGGCTACTGCTTCATCACCTACGTGCTCTACGAGTTCCTCTACACCTGCGTGAACGTGCCCTTCGGCTCGCTCTCTGCCGTGATGACCGAGGATCCCAAGCACCGCACGGCGCTCTCCCGCTACCGCAGCCTCGGCGGTACCATCTTCATGACGGTGCTCGTCATGGTGGGCCCGCTGTTCCTCTACGTCGACAACAACCCGGTGCCGGGCCGCTTCCTCATGCTCGCCTCCATCTGCGCCCTGCTGGGCTTCCTGTTCCTGCAGGTCACCTGCGTGTGGTGCAAGGAGCGCGTCATCGCGCCGCCGCGCCCCAAGGACGAGAAGTTCAATTGGCTCGAGGTCATCAAGAAGATCGGCCGCAATCGCCCGCTCATCGGCGTCATCGTCTTCAGCCTGCTTGGCATCGTAGGCGCCTCGGTGGTCAACGGCCTCAACGTCTACCTGTTCCGCGACTACTTTGGCAACGTCAAGCTGCAGTCTGCCATGGGCGGCATCTCCACGCTGTTCTCGCTGGCCGCGTTCTTCCTGATCCAGCCGCTCGCCAACCACTTTGGCAAGAAGGAGTGGTGCGTCATCGGCGCCGGCGTGGCCGCCGCCGTTATGGCCGTGCTGTTCTTCTTCCCGCTGCATGACCCGACGGTCTTCATCGGCATCTACTGCGGCTGCTATCTGTTCGCCTCCGCCATGCAGATCCTCGTCTGGGCGCTGCTTAACGACGCCATCGACTACCACGAGTACATGACCGGTGAGCGCAGCGAGGGCGTTATGTACTCCGCGTACTCGTTCTTCCGCAAGCTCGCCAACGCTGTCTCTGGCTCGCTGTCTGCCTTCATCCTCGGCTTCATCGGCTACAACGTCACCGCCGGCGCCGTGCAGACCCAGCAGGTCATCGACAGCATCTGGAGCGCCTGGACCGGCTCCTATGCCATCGGCTACGGCCTCGCCGCCATCGTGCTGGCGCTCGTGTACCCGCTCACCAAGTCCAAGACCGAGGAGATGCTCGCCGAGCTCAAGCGTCGTCGCGCCGAGCGCGCCGCCCGGGGTGAGGTCGTCGTCCAGGATGTGGAGGAATAGCTCATGCAGACCCTGCAGGTATCGTTTGCCAATCGGTCGGGTCACGTGCTCAGGGGCATCGTGACCCTGCCGGAGGGGGAGGGTCCTCACCCCTTCGTCGTGCACCTGCATGGCTTTGGCGGGTCGCTCTCGGGCCACAAGTACATGTACACCAACATGGCCCGGGCACTGGCGCGCGAGGGAATTGGCTGCGCCCGCTTCGACTTCTTTGGCTGCGGCGAGTCCGACGGCGAGTTTGGCGAGACCACCCTCACCGGATTCCAGCACGACGCCGAGGACATGTGCACCTGGGTGATCGAGCAGGGCTACGCCGACGCCGCCCACCTCGTGCTCTCGGGCCAGAGCATGGGCGGCTACGTGGCCGCCTCCGTGGCGCCTGCCGTGGCTCCGGCCGCCCTCGTGCTGCAGTGCCCGGGTGCGGCCATGTGGTACGGCGCCGCCGAGCGCGCGGACATGGTGACCAAGGCAGGCAAGGACAGCGTCGACCTCGAGGGCCTCACCTATGCCATGGCGTTCAACTACGACATGGCGTCGCATCCCGACCCCTTCGAGGAGGCTCGGGGCTACGAGGGACCGGTGCTGATCATCCGCGCCAACGACGACAAGCTCGTGTCGTCCGAGAACTGCGAGAGCTACCAGGCTCTCTATCCCGGCTCAACCTATCTGGAGACGGAGGGCGGCGGGCACAACTTCGCCTCCCAGCCCTCGCGCAGGATGGTGGAGCGCGAGATGGCCGCCTTCATCAAGGCAAGCCTGTAAGAGACCCATCCGCGGGTCAGCCCGGCGACGGCACACGGAGCCGGGCTGACCCGCGCGAGACATTTGGCCGCGTCCGCCCGGGGAGGCGGCGCGCAGCATGAGGCGGCGCCCGCGCCGCGCAAGGAGAGAAGGCCGCATGCGGCCGGAAGGGAATCCCATGACCATGAAGCTGCTCGAACCCATCCAGATCGGCCCGATGACCCTCAAGAACCGCATCATGTTCCCGCCGCTGACCACCGGCTACGAGGAGCGTGACGGCAGCATCGGCGAGCAGAGCCGCGCCTTCTACGAGCGCCTCGCCAAGGGCGGCACCGGCTACATCGTGCTGGGCGACGTCAACCCCGTGGCGAGCTTCTCGCCCACGCCGAAGCTCTTCTCCGACGCCCAGATCCCGAGCTTTGCCGCCCTGGCCGACGCCGTGCACGCCCACGGCGCCAAGCTGGGCGCCCAGCTCTTCCACCCCGAGTATGACGTGGACGCCATCAACGCGCTCGCCCGCGCCGGCCGCATGGACGAGGTGCGCCCCAAGCTCCACCACGACATGCTGCACTTCACCGACGAGGTGACCGAGGAGATGCTGCTCTCGATTGTCGACAAGATGGTCGCCTGCGCGAAGCGCTGCCAGGCCGCCGGCCTCGACGCCATCGAGGTGCACGGCGACCGCCTCGTGGGCTGCCTCGTGAGCACGCGCATGAACCACCGCACGGACAAGTTTGGCGGCTCGCTCGAGAACCGCGCGCGCTTCGCCCTCATGCTCGTGAAGGCGCTCCGCGAGGCGGTGCCGGGTATGGCAATCGACTACAAGTTTGCCGTGGTGACGCCCGAGCGCGGCAAGGGCGGCGTGGACCTCGAGGACGCCCCGACCTTTGCCAAGTGGCTCGTGGAGGCGGGCGTCGACACCCTGCACGTGGCCCAGGCCAACCACACCGGCAACATGGCCGACACCATCCCGCCCATGGGTGTGCAGCCCTACGCCTTCTTCGCCGACATCGCGGGCCAGATTCGCGACGTGGTGGACATCCCGGTGAGCACCGCCGGTCGCATCATTTCCGCCGAGATGGCTGAGGAGATTCTCGAGGCCGGTAAGGCCGACTTTGTGGGCGTGGCGCGTCCGCTGCTCTGTGACCCGGACTGGGGCGTCAAGCTCGCTGCCGGCAAACCTGAGACAGTTCGCCGCTGCATCTCGTGCAACAAGGGCTGCACGGACGCCATCCAGAGCCGCAAGTTCGTCTCGTGCGTGCTCAACCCGGAGAACGGCTACGAGCTCACGCGCAAGGTGGAGCGCACGGCCGAGCCCAAGCGCGTGGCCGTAGTGGGCGGCGGCATCGCCGGTCTCACCGCGGCGCGAGTGGCGGCCGAGCGTGGCCACAGCGTGACCCTCTTCGAGAAGGAGGAGCGCCTGGGCGGCCAGCTGGGCATCGCCTCCGTGCCGCCACGAAAGGAGGAGATGCTTCGCGCCGAGGACGACGCCGAGCGCGCCGCGAAGGCCGCCGGCGCCGAGCTGCGCCTGGGTGTTACGGCAGACCAGGACGTCCTGCTCGCCGAGGGCTTCGAGGCCGTGATCGTGGCCACGGGCGCCACCAACGTGAGCATCCCCGTGCCCGGTGCGGACGGCGCGAACGTCGTGAGCTCGTGGGACGTGCTCGCCGGCAAGTCCGAGGTAGCGGGCCGCGTGGCCGTCATCGGCGGTGGCCTCGTGGGCTGCGAGTGCGCCGAGTACCTGGCCGAGCACGGCTGCAAGGTCTCCGTGGTGGAGATGCTCGACAAGATTGCGGCGCAGGAGAGCACTACGGTGCTGCCCACCCTCATGGAGAGCTACGAGCGCCTTGGCGTGGAGCAGCACCCCAGCACCAAGCTCGTGAGCATCGACGCGACGGGCATCGACTGCGTGGGCGCCGACGGCGAGGCCCTGCGCATCGCCTGCGACTGGGTGGTGATGGCCGTGGGCGCCCGCCCGGTGGCCTTCCCGGCCGATAAGCTCGAGGCCGCCGGCGTGAGCGTGACGCGCGTGGGTGACGCGGGCGAGCGCGCGAGCGACATCCAGAACGCCACGAACACCGCCTACGACGCCGCCTGCGCAATCTAGCGCGAGGCCTGGCGTGCCGGCCAATCACGTCCCATAGTGTTCCTCCCAGCGCCGCTGGCCCTATACGCCGGCGGCGTTTTTTGTGCCGTGGGGCAGGTAGCCCGCGCTCGTCACGTGAATGCAAGCGGGTATGTGATATATCAAAGTGCGCCGTCGGGCTCGAATATGGCGTCGATTTACGAGAATCAGCCACGTGGCGAAAGTGTTTTTCAGTTGTCGGCGGAGCATTCGGTCACTCCAACGGAAGGGTCGCAGCACTCGTACTACTCGTTTGGCTCCCAGAAACAGACCGTTGGCGAGGTCGGTTGAAATGCCTGCCCACGTCCTGAAGGAAGTCGGTAAACTGTTATATCAGTTAGCATTGAGCCGATGCTTGGGTGCGCGCCCTCGCCCCGTCGGTCGAAAGGAAGGCGGCTCCACAGGCTCGTGCCGGAACGCTCGCACCTCGCGCCCCGCGCGTCGTGCCCCGCACCCCGGCGCTTGCCCACGGGGCCGAAACCCCTCACGCGAAGGAGTGTTGCCGAATGGCAGAGAATGCGACGCAGGCCAAGCAGTCCAGCGGAGGCGGCAGCGGCCTCAACCGTGCGAAGATGTACCAGCTCGTGCTGTTCCCGTTCAACAACGGTGCCACGAACGTGTACTACGTGCTGCTCATGAACTACATCGCCTACTATGCCAACGGCGTTCTGGGCCTGCTGGTGGCGTTCGCCACCACGATGGTCACCGTGACGCGTGCCCTCGACGCCGTCATCGATCCGTTCGTGGGCATGTTCATCGATCGTACGGAGACCAAGATCGGCAAGTTCCGCCCGTTCATGATCCTAGGCAACGTGGTCATGGCCGTCTCGGCCCTGCTCGTCTTTTACGGCACGCGCCTCATCCCCGAGGACGCCACGGCCGTGAAGTACGTGCTCTACACTGTCTTCTACATGTGCCTCATGGTGGGCTACTCCATCCAGACCTCGTGCACGCGCTCTGGTCAGACCTGCCTCACCAACGATCCCAAGCAGCGCCCGACGTTCACCCTGTTCAACACCATCGCGTCGCTCGTGGGCATGGGCGTCACCATGGCCACGGCCTCCATCGTGGGCGGCAACGTGGGCTACGGCACCGAGGCGTTCTTCAACTTCCTCATCCCTCTGGTCATCATCCTCTCCGGCGCCCTCACCGCGCTGGCCGTCATCGGCATCGCCGGCAAGGACCGCAAGGAGTTCTGGGGCCTGGGCAACGAGGACGAGAAACCGCAGCTCAAGGTCAAGGACTACGTCGAGATCTTCAAGGCCAACAAGGAGCTCCAGCGCCTCATGGTGGCGGCCTCCGGCACCAAGTTCGCCTTCGCCATCGCCACGAACACCTCAGTGGGCGTGCTGCTCTACTCCTGCATGATGGGCAACTACAACGGTCTCTACCTGCCGATGTACATCCTCGGCTACGCCTTCTCCGCGCCGTTCTTCATCGGCGGCCTGCGCATCAGTCAGAAATACGGCCAGAAGAAGACCCTCGTCTCCTTCACGAGCCTCGCGCTCATTATGTACCTCGGCGTCACGGCTATGCTCGCCATGTGGCAGCCGGGCAATCCGAGCCTCACGCTCTCCATCTTCGGCACCGAGGGCGGCCTGCACCCCACGCTCAACCTCTACACGATCATCTTCATCGTGCTCTACGGCCTGGGCTACGGTGCGTACTACTCCACGGCCGACATGGCCATCCCCATGATCGCCGACTGCTCCGACTTCGAGATGTACCGCTCCGGCAACTACGCGCCGGGCGTCATCGGCACGCTGTTCAGCTTCGTTGACAAGCTCGTGAGCTCGCTGTCCACCACCATCGTGGGCATCGCGATCACCGTTGTGGGCCTCACCGCCCTGCCCGACACCACCACGCCCTACATGGATGGCATGAACTGGCTCACAATCGCGCTGTTCTGCATCATCCCGATCGTGGCCTGGCTGCTTACCCTCTGGGCGATGAAGGGCTACACGCTCACGGGCGAGCGCATGAAGGAGATCCAGGCCGTGAATGCCTGCCGCAAGGATGCCATCGCCGAGGGCATGTCCGTGGACGAGGCTCTGAACACCTGGCAGACCATCGACCAGGTGCCCGACATGTACCGCGAGAGCTAGGACCGGGCGCTTGCGCGGGCACCAGGGATGCCGGTGGAGTTGCCTTCGGCGCCCCGGCTGGCGATGCGGCGGATGTCGCCGGGGCGGTCTCCGTCTCACATGAACGTTTGCGCATCGGTGCGGTGGCTCCAAGGCCGACGTGACGCCCGAGGCCAATAAGGTCTGCGAGGAGCTTACATTTCCTTCCGTATGATTTGTCACACCGCGGGGTTGCGGCGGAGGCTGGCGATGTAGTGGGGGAGCGCTAACGGGGCATGCCGTGGCTCGGCACGGGGCCCGCAGAAGGCCTGGCGCCGCCTGCGACGGCACCGGCCGCCTGCGTGCTCGCGCGGCGGATGACGCGGCCGGGCACCTCCGCGCGCCGCGGGCTCGACGAGGTCTCGTCGCTACCTCTGACCTGCGGCTCATTGATGCCGGCGAGGAGCCACTCGAGGGTCTTCCCGGCTATGGCGTCCGTGTCCTGCACGGCCGTGGTGACGCCGCCGAAGAGCACGCGGTTCCAGGCGTAGTCGTCGAAGGTGGCCAGGCGCACGTCGGCCGGGGCGCGCAGCTCGGTTGCGCCCAGCGCCTCAACGAGCCGCAGGAAGACGAGGCCGTTGACGGTGACGAGCCCCAGGGGGCAGGGGGCCTGCCGGCCGTCCGCGAGCTCGTTGAGCTGCGCGGCCGCGCGGGCGGGGTCGCCGTCCAGCTCGATGACGGTGCCGTCGAGCCCCAGGCGCGCCAGCTCAGCCATGAAGGCGCGGGCGCGGATGCGGCGCACGGCGCTGGTCTTGCTGCGCTCGTCGAACAGGTGGCAGCGGCGGCAGCCCGCGCCGGCCAGCTCGTCCACGAGGGCGGCCATGAGCTCGGCGTTGTTGGAGGTGACGAGTGGCAGGTCGCTGCCGGGCAGCTCGCGGTCGAGCAGCACCACGGGCAGGTGCGCGGCCGCCGCGTTCAGGGCGGACGCGTCTGCCCCGCAGGTGTTGACGATAAGCCCGTCCACGCCCGCGGCCACCAGCCGCTCGATGGCCTCAGCCTCGTGCTGGGGGTCGTTTCCGCTGGTGGACGTCATGAGTGACAGGCCGCGCTCGGCCCCGCGGGCCGACAGCGCCTCAAGCATCGCGCCGGAGAAGGGGTTGCGGATGTCGGCGAGGATGACGCCGACGGTGTTGGTGCGGTCGGTGCGCAGGCTGCGCGCGGCGTTGCTGGGCCGGTAGCCGGTGCGCTCGATGACCTCAAGCACGCGCTTTCTGGTCTGCTCGCGCATCGTGCCCGGCCGGTCGTTGAGCACACGCGACACGGTGGCCGGGCTCACGCCCGCCTCGGCGGCAATGTCTTGGATGCGGATGCGTGCCATGGGCCTCCCGTCTGACGGCTAACTGATGATAGCGCTTGGGGATGCCGTGCTGCGGGCGGCGCGGACGGGGAGTGGGATGCGGTCGGGCATGCGCGGATCGGGGCGTATGCGCAGCTTAGCTGCCATGCGGGCTCGCTCCTTACGGTGGGCCTTTTGGAGTGCTTCCGGCCATGGCGCCGGAGTTCCCCTCGTGCTACCATACTTGTACAAGATATTGTCAACTTGTGTAGAGGAGGTAGCCGCATGGAGGCTGTAGCCTACAGTACCTTCCGCAACGGCATGAAGGACTACATGCGCAAGACGCGCGACGACGCCGAGGCCCTGCTCGTTGTGAGCCGGGATTCCAGCGAGAACGTCGTGGTCATGAGCGCGCGCGACTACGATGGCCTCATGGAGACGTTCCGCATCTACCAGAACCGTCCGTTGCACGAGAAGATCCTGCGCGGCATCCAACAGGCCTCCGAGGGCGCCGCGCTGCCCCGCGACCTCATCGAAGACGATGATTAAGCGCTGGACGGACGACGCCTGGGCCGACTATGTGTGGTGGCAGGGCCAGGACCGCAAGACGCTCAAGCGCATCAACGCCCTGATCCGCGACATCGAACGCGACCCCTTCTCCGGGCTCGGCAAGCCCGAGCCGCTGAGATACGACCTGTCGGGCACGTGGTCGAGGCGCATCGACGAGGCCAACCGCCTCGTGTACTCCGTGGCCGGCGACGAGCTTACGATTTACTCGGCGAAGGACCACTACTAGGGCCGCAATGGCAGGGCCTTCTCCCGTGCGCGGACTGCCCCCAATCTGCCCGTTATGGCCGCGCGCCGCCGCCCGCTCGCATCCCTAAAACCCGCGGCGCGCGCCGGCAGCCTACGCTCACGGCCGTATGCGTCCGCTCGGCGATGTGCTGTGAAAAAAGTGATTCCCTCCGACTCGGAATAGCGTATACTCGCCTCAGCTACGAAAACGATTTCGTACTGGTAGAGTTTACGTTCGAGCCATTTGGTATGCCAAGTTGGCGGACCTGGGGCGGCACACGTCATCCCGATGGCGCCACAACGAGAAGGGAGTCACGATGAAACTCTCCGGAACGGTCCTCACCTTTGGCGAGATCATGATGCGCCTCTCGCCGCCCGACCACCTCCGCATTGAGCAGGCCACCAGCTTTGACGCGCGCTTCGGCGGGGCCGAGGCCAACACGGCCCTCTCGCTGGCGTTCCAGGGCGACAACGCCGCCTACGTGTCCGTGGTCCCGGCCAATCGCATCGGCGACTGCGCCCTGCGCTCCCTTGCCGCCTACGGCGTCGACACCTCGCGCGTCGTGCGCTCCGGCGACCGCCTCGGCACCTACTACTTCGAGCTCGGCGCCTCGCAGCGCGGCAACGGCTGCGTCTACGACCGCAAGTACTCCGCCATCAACCTCGCGAGCCATACCGAGCTCGACTGGGCCAAGGTCCTCGACGGCATCGACGTCTTCTACTTCTCCGGCGTCACGCCCGCCGTGTCCGACGAGATGGCGCTTGCCTGCAAGGAGGCGCTCGAGGAGGCCCGCTGCCGCGGCATCACCACGGTCTGCGACCTCAACTACCGCGGCAAGATGTGGTCTCCCGAGAAGTCCCAGCAGGTCATGAAGGGCTTGCTGCCGCTCGTGGACATCTGCATCGCCAACGACGAGGACGCACCGGCCTCCCTCGGCATCACATGCGTCTCGGGCTCCCTGGCCCACGGCATCGACGAGCGCGAGACCTACGTCGAGATGGCGCGCGAGATCTGTGCCGACTACGGCTGCAAGACGCTGGCCTCCGTCATCCGCAACGTCCAGAGCGTCGAGCGCTCGCAGTGGATGGGCATGCTCTATGACGCGGCGTCGGGCGAGCACTGGTTCAGCACCGTGCACGACGTCCACGTGCTCGAGGGCGTTGCCGCCGGCGACGCGTTCAACGCGGGCCTGCTCCACGCGCTGCTCCACGGCTACGAGCCGCAGCGCACCATCGACTACGCCATCGCGGCCTCGGTGCTCAAGCTCACCGTCCGCGGCGACTCCAACCTCGTGAGCGAGGCCGAGATCGCCGGCGTGTCCGAGTCTGGTGGCGGCACTCGCGTGGCCCGCTAACACGACCCCTCCGTATTGCTGTTCGTGGGCTCTGCCTGCGGCAACGTGTTCTTCGGCCGGGTCCCGTCACTCCCGGGCCCGGTCGCTCCAGCCTTGCGCGAGGGGGGTACGGTCGCCCCCTCGCGCCCTGGATTGCCGCGCCGGCCGAGCCGCCCTCCCGGCGGCCGCGCCGGCGCCGTGCCCATACAAGGTCTGTGAAAGGAAGCAAGCATGTACGAGGACTTCTACAAGCAGCTCGAGCAGCTCGGCATTGTGCCGGTCGTCGTGCTCGAGAAGGTTGAGGATGCCGTGCCGATGGCCGACGCCCTTGCCGCCGCCGGCATGAACTCGGCCGAGGTGACGTTCCGCACGAGCTGTGCCGCCGCCAGCATCAAGGCCATGCACGAGGCCCATCCCGAGATGGCCGTGGGCGCGGGCACCGTGCTCTCCGTCGAGCAGGTCGACGAGGCCGTCGCCGCCGGCGCGAGCTTCATCGTGAGCCCGGGCTTTGACGAGGACGTCGTGCGCCATTGCATCGGCCTCAAGCTGCCGGTGCTGCCCGGCACCGTGACGCCCACCGAGGTCACCGCTGCTCGCAAGCTGGGCCTGCAGGTCACGAAGTTCTTCCCGGCCGCGCAGTACGGCGGCCTCGCCACGATCAAGGCCCTGTGCGCTCCGTTCGTGGGGCACCGCTTCATGCCCACCGGTGGCGTCAACCTCGGCAACGTCGAGGAGTACCTCGAGAGCCCGTCGATCATCGCGTGCGGCGGCACCTGGATGGTCAAGCCCAAGCTCTTTGCCGACGGCGACTTCTCCAAGGTGACCGAGACGGCCAAGGAGGCCATGGACGTCGTGCGCA
>NZ_CAAKOQ010000043.1 GCF_901212675.1 Olsenella uli | reverse complement strand
CCCGCAGGCTCAGCCTGCGGGCGCCCCCTTTTCGTCCTGCACAGGCTTCGCCCCCGCACGGCCCCTCCATGAGCCACGCTTCCCTCGCCCCCGCACGGACGCTGGCAACCCCAGCAAACAGCGAGAACCTCGTTAATCTCCATGCGCTTTTCGCATGGGTGTGCAATTGGGGACGTGTTCGTTTTGCACACCTGCGTTCTGCACGCCTGAGCCTGAGCCAGCGCGACGCCCGGCACCGCAGCGCCCTCCCGCCCGGGAGAGGGCAGCCGACCAACGGGTACAATCTCCTCCGTTGCCAAAGGGCCGCGAGGCCCAGGCGGGCGGCACGATCGGCAGACGCGAGGCGGGGACGGCGCATGTACACCTTCACGAGCAGGGTCAGGTTCAGCGAGATAGACGAGCGGGGCATCCTCGCGATCCCGGCGCTCGTGAACTACCTGCAGGACTGCAGCACCTTCCACTCCGAGAGCGTGGGCATGTGGCCGGAGCACGCGCGCGAAACGGGCCTCGCGTGGCTGCTGAGCGCCTGGGAGATCGAGATCGAAAGGCTGCCGCGCTTTGGCGAGGAGATTGCCGTGAGCACCTGGGCCACGGGCTTCAAGGGTCTGCGCGCCGACCGCAACTTCTGTGTCTGCGAGGCCGGCGATGCCGCTTGCGAGCACCCGCTCGTACGAGCAGACTCGAGTTGGTTCATGTTCGACTCGAAGGCCGGCCGACCCATCCGCATCCCCACCGACGAGGTGGCCCCCTACGAGAGCGACATCAAGCACGACAAGCCTCTCGACCTGCCGCCCATCCCCCGCATCCTGCGCGCCACCACGCCCGGCGAGCCGGGTGCGCCCGTCGTCGTGACGGCGGCCCACCTCGACACGAACCACCACGTCAACAACGCCCAGTACGTGAACATGGCGCTCGGCGCGCTCAGCGAGGAGCGGGGCGCGGCGGCACCCACCATCCGCTGGCTCGACGTCCACTACAGCCAGGCCGCCAAGCTGGGCGACACGATTCTCCCCCACATCCACCGCGAGCCCGATGGCTCCGCCATCGTCACCCTCGACAACGACGACGGCCGCCCATACGCCATCGTGCGGATTCGGGGATAGGGCCAGGGAGCGAGGCGGCCCCGGCCTTCTCGACGAGCGCGTCTCACCTCCTGCCGGGCGTGTCCCGCCTCCTGCCGGGCGCTTCCCAGCCCCCCCCCTGCTGGACGCATCCCTCCCTCGAGGCGGCGCATCCCGGCGCTGGTCCTCTTCCCAGCCACAAACGAACGTGCGGATAACCGAGAAAAAGGGCGAGCAACTCGCTGTTTTTCTCGGTTATCCGCACGTTCGCCGGACAACTCGGTTTTGCGCACGTTCGTTAGCAGGCTCGTTATCGCGCACACTCACGGGCAGGCCCGCAGCCGGCATAGGCCCCGGGCCACATCAAGAGGCGAGGCTGCTCCCACCCCGCACCATCGCGCAGCCCAACCCGCGACAGACCCGCGTTAAGGAGGGCCCCGGCACCATCAGTCGCCCACGAGTTCTTCGGTCGCGTCCTTCGCGACCGGAGCTGTCTGGGCGGGAGATGGATGGTGCCAGGGCCCCAACCTCACAACCAGGACCTACATCAGCTCGCACACCTGCTGCGCGAAGGCGACGGGGTCATCCGGTAGGATTCCCTCGACGAGCAGGGCCTGGTCGTAGAGAAGCCCGGCGTAGAGCGCCAGCTTGTCCTTGTCGCCGGCCTTCTCGGCAGCCTGCAGCTTGGCAAACACCGGGTGCTTCGCGTTGAGCTCGAGCACGCGCTGGGCCTTGGGCGCCTCGCTGGCATCCGGGCCGGCCGCCATGACGCGCTCCATCTCGAGCGACACGGGACCCTCGCTCGTGATGGCCACCGGGGCGTCGGTCAGGCGCGCGGACACGGCGACCTTCGTGACCTTGTCACCCAGCGCCCCCTCGATCGCCTTGAAGAGGCCCTCGTTCTCCTTGGTGGCCTCCTCGGCCTCCTTCTTCTCGTCCTCGGTGGCAAAGTCCACGTCGCCCGCCGCCACGTTCTTGAGGTCGAGTGTGCGGTCCTCCACCTCGGGCTCGGCGCCGTCGGCGACGGCCTTCTTCGCGGCCTCGGCGGCAGCCTCGTCCTCGTAGTGCTTGGGCAGGCTCTTGGCGGTGTAGCTGCGCATGGCCTGGAAGGCGAACTCGTCCACGTCGGCCGTGCAGAGCAGTACGTCATAGCCGTGGTCGAGCGCGGCCTTGACCACCGGCATCTTGGCGAGGCGGTCGCGCGAGTCGCCGGCGGCGTAGTAGACGGCCTTCTGGCCCTCGGGCATGGCCTTGGCGTACTCGGCCAGCGTCACGAGCTTGTTCTCGCGCGCGCTCCAGAAGAGCAGGAGGTCAGCCAGCTCGTCGGCCTTCTGGCCGTAGCTCTGGTAGATGCCGAACTTGAGGCCGCGGCCGAAGCTCTCGAAGAACTTCTCGTAGGCGTCGCGGTCCTGGTCGCGCATGGCCTCGAGCTCGGTCGTGACCTTCTTCTCGATGCGGTTGGCGATGGCGTGGAGCTGGCGGTTCTGCTGCAGCGTCTCACGCGAGATGTTGAGCGAGACGTCCGGCGAGTCCACGATGCCGCGCACGAAGTTGTAGTAATCGGGCAAAAGGTCGGCGCACTTCTCCATGATGAGCACGTTGGAGCTGTAGAGCGCGAGGCCCTTCTCGTAGTCCTTGCTGTAGAGGTCGAACGGCGCCTTGGCCGGCACGAACAACAGCGCGTCGTACTCGAGCGCGCCCTCGGCGTGGAAGGTGAAGGTGCGCGCCGGGTCCTCCCAGTCGTGGAAGGTGGACTTGTAGAACTCGTTGTACTCCTCCGGCTTGACGTCGGCCTTGGACTTCTTCCAGATCGGCGTCATGGAGTTGATGGTCTCGAGCTCGGTGTAGTCCTCGTACTCGGGCTTGTAGTCGTCGGGGGCGTCGTCGGGCTTGGGCTTTTGGCGGCTCTTGGTGACCATCATCTGGATGGGATGGCGCACGTAGTTGCTGTAGCGGCGGATGAGGTCCTTGAGCGTCCACTCCTCGAGGTACGAGCCATAGCGCTCGCTCTCCTGGCCGTCCGTGCCCTCCACGTCGTCCTTGAGCGTGAGGATGACGTCGGTGCCGCAGTGCTCGCGCGTGCCGTCCTCGATGGTGTAGCCCTCGAGGCCGTCGCTCTCCCACACGTGCGCCACGTCCTCGCCCCAGGCGCGCGTGACGACCTTGACCTGCTTGGCCACCATGAAGGCGGAGTAGAAGCCCACACCGAACTGGCCGATGATGTCGACGTCGTCGCCCTGGTGCTCGGCGTTGGCCTCCTTGAACTGCTCCGAGCCGGAGTGGGCGATGGTGCCCAGGTTGCTCTCGAGCTCGTCGGCCGTCATGCCGATGCCGTTGTCCGAGATGGTGAGGGTGCGGGCGTCCTTGTCGGGCGTGACGCGGATGGAGAGGCTGTCCTGGTCGAGCTTGACGTCCGGGTCGGTGAGGCTCTTGAGGTAGAGCTTGTCCTCCGCATCGGACGCGTTGGAGACGAGCTCGCGGAGGAAGATCTCCTTGTTGGTGTAGATCGAGTTGATCATGAGGTCGAGGAGCTTCTTGCTCTCTGTCTTGAACTTGCGCATGTGAGCCTCCACGTGATCTCGGGCCGGCCGCACCGACCCGTGGCCGACGCCGGGCAGGACGCGGTGGTGGCCAAACCTACTAATGATTGACTTAGATTTTATATCCCAAATGCGCGCATGTATGCAGATGGATTTTGAATCTGTCGATGGTGTGGCGCTAGGGCAGGAGCCGACGTGGGGAGAGTGCGGGACGGATGGTGCGACGGGGGCGCGACGACTCCGGGGCTTGGGTCCGTCGGCATACACCGCATACCATGCATCACGCTACGCCCAATGCCAAAAGATGCTCTTAATCTCATGCCGAACGGCCCACACCACCCGTTGCCCCCGATGGCATGCAGCCAAACCCGCCCTCGATGGGAAAACTCAAAGTGTGCACTCCGCTTTTTTGGGCAGGCGCCCAACCCTCTCTGGGAGCGGTTTCACCCTTATTTAGCTGTCAAAATGAGCCCCGATGGCAACAAAGGCCCCTCAGAAGGCCGCTCGAACGGACACTGCTATAATTAAGACGGTGCACACCTCGCGATTATAACCGCCGGACGGCCGCGCCGTTGCAACAGGCGCCCGAAGTCGCATGATGTTTTAAACCTCCGCGGCAAATGACGGTATGCGCACTCGGCCACACTGATACGCGCAGACGCACCCGCACCAGGCTGAGCACACCAGGGCTTACGCGCCGCGGGGCGCCAGCGCCATGCCTCGCGCCAAGGCCCACTCACGTCCAGACACACCTCGCGGCGCCGCCCCAAGCGCCCCGAACCCCGAACAAAGGCCACGCCCCCTACCCCAGCGCAGCGGCAAACAGCAGCACAACGGTGGGCATCACGGCCACGGCGCACACGGCGCGAATAATCTGGATGGCCGCGATCTTGGCAAGGTCAGCATTGAGGTCGGCCGCGATGAGGGCCATGTCGAACGCCCCGCCCGGAGCCCTCGCAAACATCGCGCTCTTGACGTCAAACAGGCGGCAGTGCCGGCCGATCTGCGTGAACAGGAAGTTGACCAGCCAATAGCTCACGAACAGCAACAGCACCGGCACCACCGAGGCCGACGCGCTGGAGAAGGTCTCGGCGGCGGTCGTAGACCCTACGAGCGAGCGGGCTAGCAGCAGCGCGTTTATCGTGAGCATGGAAAAGAGGATAAGCACCGGGGCGATGAGCTTACGCGCTTTTGCGAGGTCACGGCGCCGCACACTCATCGCGATGGAGGCGCCCGAGATCGACTGGGCAAAGACGCGCACCTCGGCCAGCATGCTCGCAGGGCCAAACAGTGCGTTGGTGATACCCGCGGCCAGCATGCTGTCGAGCATCGCGGGGGCGGACAGGCCGAGCCTGCGAGCGACGAGCCAGCCTGCGACCCCTATGAGCAGCGTGAGCGCAACTGCCAGCACAGCGACTCCCTCAGCCCGAAAACCAATGTGGAGGTGCTGCGTTGATTGTACCGTGCCTAGGCCAAGCTACCCCAGCCAGCGGGCATGCCATCCTGTCCTCATCGTGTTCCGTTTTGGCATACCTGCGGTGAGACGAACGGGGCGGCGGCAGGAGCTGAGGGGTGCAGGCCGGGAAAGCCACGAGGGCGAGGCGGCGCCCACGCTGCACAAAGGGGCCGGCATGCGAATCGAGGCGCACGCCGGCACTCGAACCGATCTCCCACAACGGGATGTGAGCCTGTGCCCTCGAACCGATCTCCAGTGACGACGGCCTGAGTCCGCGCGCCTGGACGAACCTACTCGCCGCAGCCGGAGGCGATGAAGGCGACGAGCGCCTCGACGGCCCGCCGCTCGGCGTCGCCCTCGGCGCTCACCTCGACTTCGTTGCCCAGGCTCACCTGGGCTGTCATCACGGCGATCATGGACTTGGCGTCCTTGGCGTCGCCGCCCTTGGTGACGTTCTTGATCCGTACGGCGCACCCATACTCGTTGGCCTTCGTCGCAAGCAGCGCCGCGGGGCGCGCATGCAGGCCGGCCGGATTCACAACGGTAACGGTCTCGCTATACATGGAGAGCTCCTTACGAGGTTGCAAAGGGTGTCAGGATGAATGGGGAGGGCGTCAGCGGCATCAAACGCGCAGGGACACGCAGCCGTGCGCGCCAGCCACGCGCCACCGTGCGACGCGCGCCCTGCGGCCCCTAGGCCGTGAGCGGGTGCCCCTCGGCCGGGACCACGCGCGTGCCGGCCACGTAGTCGTGAAGCGCCCGGTGCGCGGGCAGCGCAAAGGCCAGCACGGCCGACACCGCCGTGATCACGAGGCCCGCCCACTCCCAGTAGAAGTTCACGTCGACACGAGTGATAAGCACCGCGAGCTCGCGCAGGTAGCGGGCGGCCACAAAGCCGCTGCCCTCCAGCACCAGCCCCACCAAAACCTGCCGCACGAGCAGCCGGCCCAGGCCCACCGTCGCGTCGCCCGGCCCCACCACGCGCAGCTTGGCCACGCGCTTGCCAGGCGTCTGTCCCGGCCACACGACCCACGGAACCACCACGAAGTAGGCCACCGCGCAGGCCAGGCACGCCACGGCCACGGCCACGCCCACCGCCTGCGGATAGCCCGTGGCCTCAAAGTCGTACAGCGTGCCCAGCATCGAGCCGTCGCGCCGCAGGGCCGCGAATGCCAAAACCGCAGGCAGGCCGCTCACGATGCCGCCCAGCGCCCAGTCGATCACGTAGGCGTACAGCCGCGACGCCGGGGGCGCCGCCGGCAGCTCGCGACGCTTGACCGTGCGCGCCGCCGCCCGCCGTCCCACGACTAGCGCACCTCCAGCACGCGCAGCACCTTACTCGTAGCGTTGAGCGGGCGCGCCACGCCGTCCATCAACAAGACGTCGTCCTCGATGCGCACCCCTCCCACGCCCGGCAGGTACACTCCCGGCTCGCACGACATGATCATGCGGTTGTCGAGCACAATCTGGCCGCTCTGGTTGAGCAGGGGCAGGTCGCCGCCCAAGCCAATGCCGTGGCCCAGGCCGTGAGTGAAGTACTCCCCGTAGCCTGCCTGCGTGATGACCGCGCGCGCCGCGGCGTCGACGTCGCGGGCGAGCGCCCCCACGCGGATGGCATCGATGCCGGCGAGGTTGGCGGCCAGTACGGCCTCGTACGCGCGCCGCAACTCGTCGGTGGGTTCGCCCAAAAAGCACACGCGCGTCATGTCAGACTGGTAGCCCGCCAGCTGCACGCCAAAGTCGATGAGGATGGGCTCGTGGGCGCAGATCTTGCGCTCGGTGGGACGGCCGTGCGGCATAGCGCTGCGCGGACCGGTGGCCACAATCGTATCGAACGACATGCCGTCGGCGCCGGCTGCAATCGCGTAATACTGCAAAAGGGCCGACACCTCGTACTCGGTCATGCCCACGTGCAGCTCGTCGACCACGCGCGCATAGATGTCATCGGCCGCGTCCACGGCGCGCTGCACGGCCGCAATCTCGGCATCGTCCTTGCGGATGCGCATCTGGGCCGTCTCGTCGCCCAACAGGCGCAGCTCCACGCCCAGGCCCTGCAGGCGCTGCCATTCGGGCACGAGCACCTCGGAGGCCTCCACGGCCAGCGTGGCGCACCCCAGCTCGCCCAGCACCTCGGCAAGCGGCTCGAGGAAGCTCGTGCCCTGGGCATGAACGCGCAGCGTGAGGTCGTGCTCGCGCTCCTGCGCCTCCACGAGGTAACGGCCGTCGCAGATGAGGTAGCCGGCATTCGGCGTGATGAGCACCTTGCAGCCGCTGCCCGTGAGCGTGCCCAAGTAGCGCTTCATCACCTTACTCTTGACGAGAAAGGCGTCGAGACCGTTGTCGGCGAGAAAGGCGCGGATGTTCTCAACGTGGGCGTTCATGGACCCCCCAATTGGTAGTCGCGAATATGCGGCGGTGCGGTGGCGCGGCAAGACGGTGCAGTACGGCAGTGCGGTACAGCAGTGCGGTGGCGGTGGAGCGGCCGGGCAGGGCGGCGATGGGCGCGTACAGTGGCACGGCGATCGCTAGGCCTGCGTCGTCAGACGCCAGGCGCGAAAGCCGCCCGTCGGGCCAACGCGACACGCGCGGGCCCACGGACGCCCTCGTCCGCAGGCCCGCATCCGCGTCAGAAGTCCAGGTCGAGGTCTTCGATCAGCGCCTCATCCTCGGCAGACACCTCGGACGCCGCGGATCCGGCGGCCAGCTCGGCGGCAACGCGCGCCTCTTCTGCCAGCGCACGGCGCTCGTAGACCTTGCAGAACGGCCCGTAGGCGACGATCGCGAGCGCGAGCTGCACCACGTTGGCCACGATGGAGCGCCAGTCGAAATTGGTGAGATAGCCCTCGAGGAACACGCCCACATACGGTGGCGTAAAAGTGGAGCAGTCCAACCAGCCCCAGCTCATAAACCAGAACGGTATAGAGGAGATGATACCGCCAAAGAGCACGAACGGGATGAACATGATCGGGTTGAGCACGATGGGCGCGCCAAACAGGATGGGCTCGTTGACGCCAAACAGCGAAGGGATGAAGGCGATCTTGCCGATCTCGCGCTGGGCCTTGGACTTGGAGAACAGGAACCAGATCACCACGCCCATGGTCACGCCCAGACCGGTGAAGCCACCAAAGCCCGACATCGGACCGGGGGTGAAGATATGGGTAGCCACGCCGCCGGCCTGCACCGCGGCGATGTTCTCGGCCAAGAACTGCGTGGCGATGGGCATCACGATCGGCGAGAGCACCGACGGGTGGATGCCAAAGAAGAAGATAAAGCAGCGCAGCATGTGGTAGAACGTGACCGCGATGGGGCTGTCCATGGAGCCCACGAGCGGCGCCAGCACCATCGTGAAAATCTGCGAGGGCATGATGCCCAGCACACCGTTGCAAAAGATGCGGATGGCAAGGAACACCGCGATGACGATTGCCGTGACGGGAATCACCTCAAACGAGCTGGAGATGAAGTCAGGCACGGTCTCGGGCATCTTGATCGTGAAGTTGCGCTTCTTGCACCAACGGTACACCTCCACGGCCACGATCGCGCCAAACATCGATACGAACAGGCCCTTGGAGCCCAGCTGTCCCAGCGAGATACCACCGGCCTCGTCCATCTCGAGCGACAGCAGCAAAAACGCCACGAGCGCCATCGACAGCGAGCCGGGCACGTCGAGCTCGTAGGAGCGGGCCAGGTGGTAGGCGATCACGGCCGCCACGAACACCGACATGAGGCCCATCGACACGTTGTAGGCGAGGTCGAAGTACTGCGTGTTGGCCAAGATCCACACCGAGATGGGGTTGGCCTCGCCGATCATGTTGGGGATGGCGGCCGGGATCAGGCAGAAAGAGCCGATGAGCAGAAGCGGCGTCATGGCCACCATAGCTTTCTTCACCGCGCCAAGGTGGCGCTGCTTGTCGACCTTCTCGGCAATGGGGCCGAGGTACTTGTTGAGTAGCTCCTCGAAGCGGTCGAAGCCGCCCTTCTTTTGGGCGACCGGTGCGGTGTCGGACATCGGAAACCTCCTTGGAAGCGATGGGATGCGGCGCGGCTAGTTGGTGCCCTCGGCGGTCTCGCGGGCCAGGTCGGCCTTGCGCTTGGCAATAAGAACCTGCTTGAGGACCGTGGCGCCATCCATCTTGCCGTAGATCTCCTGGCTCACGATGACGTAGGGGATGTGGCGCGGCTCGATGAGCGGGCGGATCGACTCGAGCTTGTGCGCCACCTGCGGCCCCATGATCAGGGCGTCCATGTGGTCGACCTCCTGGTCGAGCAGGTCAGCGGCGATGGCCTTGAGCTCAAAGTCTTCGTCGTTGAGCTTGGCGCTTTCGTGGATGGTGGACTTGATGCGGTCCATGAGCATGGTGGTGGAGAAGCCACCCGCGCAGCACAGGACGATCCTCATCTTTGCCATGGTCGTACCTTCCTTCCCTTTGTCGCGGGGCGAGGGCCCCGCACGGTCCACGTTGCCGGGGCGCCGAGGTGGCGCCGGGTGGTGCAGGCGTTACGGATAGGCGCGGGCGCACCTGCCGGGCGCGGGCGCCGGGCGAGCTCGGAGGCCCTAGGCGGAGCCGCAGGCCGCGTCGCGGTCCTCCAGGATCGCCACGAGCTCGGCAGCCATGTCGCGGGCGAGCTGGGCGCACATGTAGTGGTCTTGCGCGTGGACGGTCAACAGGCTCGCGCCCTCGTCGCCGCCAGTGAGCGCAGCCGTGATGAGCTGGGTCTGCGCCTCGTGGGCTTTGAGGTCGATGGCCTTGGCCTCTTCGAGGGCCGCGTGGGCGGCGGCGTAGTCGCGCCTCCGTGCGCAGGAGATGGCCTCGAACGCCTTGGCCTTGCTGGCACCTGCAGACGAGATAATCTCCATTACCTGAAGTTCGTTGGTGCCCATGGCACTTCCTTTCGATTCCTGGCCCCTCAGGGCAAGCGTGTCGTGGCAGATGCGTGCGCGCGGACAGCGCACGAGGGAGCGGCAGCCACCGAGCGCACGGGGCGGCCCGCCACGCCTGCGACCACGCACCTAGTCGAAGCTGCACAGGCGTTCGTAGGTGGCGCGGTCGAACGAGGTAGCCAGCGCGCACACGAGGTCGACAGCGGCGTCGAGGTCGCCCCCGCGCATCACCGACCACGAGCCGTGGCAGTAGCGCACCGGCACACCGATCACGCAGGCCAGCTTGCCGTCGCCCACGAGGTGTGCGGTGCCGGCGTCGGTGCCGCCGCCCTTGAACATGTCGCGCTGGAAGGGCACGCCGGCGGCTTCGGCCGTATCGACCACGTGGTGCAACAGGCGCTCGTTGGGCACGTGCATGCGGTCGTAGTGCACCACCATCGGGCCGTGGCCCAGCTTGCGCTGGTTCTCCCACGTGCGGGTGAACTCGGGCGCGTTAGCAATGTCGACGGGAATCACGATGTCGGCGTCGAGGTGCGCCGTGGCGGTCTGGGCGCCGCGGCAGCCCACCTCCTCGCTGCTCGAGCCGGTAAACCACAGCTCGGCGGCGTGCCCGGTGGCGGCCAGGCGGCGCATGGCCTCGATCACCACGTACACGCCGGCGCGGTCGTCAAAGGCCTTGCCCAGCAGGATGTCGGTGTCGGGCTGCGGGGCGCACGTCGCGTCAAAGACGCCCCAGTCGCCCACCTGGATGCCCAGCGCGTAGACCTCCTCGGCCGTCTCACAGCCAAAGTCGATGTAGAGGTCAGTGGGCGCGCCGTCGGCGTCGCGCTTGGCAAACAGGGCGCCGCGCACCTTGGCACCCGAGCGGGTAGTGATGCGTACGAGCTGACTGTCCACACTGTTCTTGCGCGGGTTGCCCACGCCGATCACGTGCACCATGCCGATGTCGGAGATGTAGCGCACCATGAAGCCGGCCTCGTCCATGTGCCCACAGACAAGCACGCGCACGGGGTTATCCTCGGTGCCGGCACTCTTGAACATGACGCTGCCCAGTTGGTCGAAGGTCACCTCGTCGGCAAGCGCGTCGAGCTCGTCATGCATCACGGCACGCACCTCGTGCTCGCGACAGGCGATTGCGTCAGCGTTGCTCAGACGGCAGATCAGGCCCTCGTTCATAGGCTCCTCCTCGGATCGGGGCGCGGCGGTCGGCCGCAGGTCCATGCCCGGCTGCGAGGCGCGCCCAACTTCAATCTGCTTGCAGTCTAGGCACGAGCGCAGCTCATGGCTGTATCGACCCTTGCACGCCCGCGGTGCAACGCGCAGCCCCGTTGCACGCCTGCGGTGCAGGGTCCGTGACGCCGGCGCGCCGCAAACGCCCTAGCATGAAGGGCGGCGCAGGGTCGCGCGCGGACGGGGCCCACAGTGCGCCCGCACAACGCCGGCGAGCACCCGGGCCACATGCGCCGTACACGCCGCGCCCGAGCCAGACAGGGCCGCCGACCGACGGCCCGCCCAAGCCCAAGGAGGCAGCATGGCCGAGACCTTCGACTTCGACGTGATGGCCGACCGCAGCGTCGACCACGCCCGCAAGTGGGACGCACAGATCATCGAGCAAAAGTTTCCCGGCACCCCACGCGACTTCATCCCCATGTGGATCGCCGACATGGACTTTCCCGCCGCCCCCTGTGTGCGCGAGGCGCTGACGCGCGTGGCCACCAACGGCGCCTTCGGCTACACGTCGGCCCACGACGGCTTCTACGACGCCGTGATCTCGTGGCAAAGCCGGCGCCACCACAACGAGGTGCAGCGCGACTGGATCACGCTCACGTACGGTTGCGTCTCCACCTTCCATTACCTGTACCAGGCGTTTTGTCAGCCCAACGACTGCGTGATCCTCAACACGCCGGTCTACGACCCGTTTGGCTACGCCGCGCGGCACAACGGAGTGCGCGTGATCTCCAGCCCGCTCGTCTACGAGGACCGGCGCTACACGATTGACTTCGACCTGCTCGACGCGCAGATGGCCGCCGAGCACCCCAAGGTCTACCTGCTGTGCTCGCCGCACAACCCGGCCGGCCGCGTGTGGAGCGCAGACGAGCTCACGCGCGCCGCCGAGCTGTGCCGACGCCACCAGGTGCTGCTCGTGGTCGACGAGGTGCACTCCGAGCACGTCTTTGCCGGCACGTTCACCTCGGCGCTGCAGCTCGATGTTGGTTACCTCAACACCCTCGTGGTGCTCACCTCGCCCAACAAGGGATTTAACCTGGGCGGCCTCAAGACGTCCTACGCGATTATCCCCAACGAGGCGCTGCGGCGCACCTTCCGCCACCGGCTGGAGATGAACTCGATCACCTCGCCCAACGTGTTTGGCTGCGCGGCGATCATAGCGGCCTACAACGAGGGCGCGACCTGGCTCGACGCCGTGACGGCCTACCTGGGAGAGTCGTACCGCCAGCTGGCCACCTTTGTGGAGACTAACATGGAAGGCTGGGAGGTCATGCCGATGACGGCGTCGTACCTGCCGTGGATCAACGTGGCCGGCACGGGCCACGACGGCGGGCAGATCACGCGCCACATGGCGCGCGAGGCCGGCGTGATCATCGAGGACGGGTCGCACTACGTGGCTGGCGGCAACGACTTCGTGCGGCTCAACGTGGGCATGCCGCGCCGCCTCGTCATGGAGTGCCTCGAGCGTATGGCCGCGCATCAGCTCGTGGGCTAACGCAGAGTGACCCCGCGCTCGCCAGGCCGCATGTGGCAAGTGCGCATCCAAAAAAGGCGCCACCCGGAAGTCAGGCTTTCCGGGTGGCGTTTTTTGCGCAGCAGGCGAGCTGAGGCAGGCGAGCGAGGCCGAGAAGGGCAACCGGGCGGGCGCGGTCCAGGCAGGTGGCCGGGCGGGCAGGTGCACCCTACACGTAGGAAAGCAGCGCCTCGATAAAGCCCTCGTAGTCGTGGGCACGGGCGATGGCGCGCACCGCGCCGGGACTGCTCAGCACGCCGGCGATGTGGTCGAAGATGTCGCGGAAGAAGGCACGGTCAGCGCGGCGGATCGCCAGCATCACCACGAGGTAGACCACCGAGCCGTCCCACGAGATGCCCTTGGGGAACAGCGCCACCGACACGGCCGTGCGACGCGCGTCCATGTCGACGGGATGCGGCATCGCGATGTCGCCGTAGACGCTCGAAGCCATGCGCTCGCGCTCGAGGAGCCGCTCGCCAAAGTCGGCGAAGGCGTAGCCGCCCGCCACGAGCGCCTCGCTCATCGACAGGAGCAGGTCGCGCCAGTCGACCGCGGCCAGCTGGATCGCAAAGAACTCCTTCGAGAAAAACGAGCGCATCCCCCACTCGAGCGCGGAGCGGCGTCGGACACGCATCAGCGAGCGCACGCGTTCGGACACCGCCTCGAGGTCGCGATGGCTCAAGAACGGCGAGACGGACACCACCGGCACCGGGTAGCCCGGCGCCACCGGCACGCTCGAGACCAACAGGTCGATGCCCGAGGGGTCGGCGATGTCGGCCACCGATGACACCACGCCGTCAATCACCACGCGCGAGCGCAGCTCACGGGAGAAGTCGTCAAGGCGCCCGGCGTCGGTGGCGTTGTGGCGCAGGCTCACGAACACTGCGTGGAGCTTGTCGGCGTTGGCCTGCTGCTCCTCGGCCAGGCAGCCCACGTGCAGGGCGATGTAGGCGATCTCGTCCTCGGCCACCTGGATACCGGTGGCCTCCTGCACCTCGCCGGCCACGAATACGGCCACCTCGTAGATGAAGGGGCAGCCCTCCTTGATGTCGCGAAGTTGCGGATTTCTCAGCCACATGCCCTGACGGCTGCGCGACAGCAGGTTAGCCAGGTGCAGGGAGAAGCGCAGTTGGAAGTCGCGGTCGGAGAAGTCGAGGCCGTACTCGTCGCGCACGCGCAGCTCGATGCCACCAAACAGCTCAAGCGCCGCGCGAAACTCGGGGTCGTCGGGAGCCTCGCCGCCGGAGTTGATGAGGTTGGCCGACAGCATGAGGCGCAGCGACTCCATGTCACCCGCCGAGATCCCCACGCCGCACACGTCTTCGATGACCGCGCGCACGCGCACCACGAGGGCGTCGAGCGCTTGGTCGTCATGATGGGCGCCAGCCAGCTTGGCGCGCACCGTGGCCCCTGCGCCGGGCGCAAAGCCGTTAAGCGTCCGCTCGGCAAAGATAGCAATATGCAGGATGAGGTTGGACAGCGCATAGCCGTTGATGTAGTAGCCGGCGTCGCGCAGACAGCCGTCCACCCGGCGCTGCAGGGCCGGCAGGTCAAGGCGCGGAAAGTACTGGTTGATAAGGTCGACCTGGGTGAAGAAGCCCTTCGTCTCATCAAAGATGAGCTGGCTCACGAGCTTCTTCTCCCTGGCGGGCGAGCCATACACAAACAGTCGGCCGGCGCGCTGGCACAGCGTAAGGCCATAGCCCGCAAGCTCGCGCTTTATGGGAACGAGCTCATTGTCGAGCGTGGCCAACGAGATGCACAGTCGCCCGGCCAGCTCCTCGGCCGACACATCGCGGTGGCGCATGAGCAAGTCGAACAGGATCTGGCGCTTGCGCTCCTCGGCCGTCTGCGGCACGTCGGCGACGGCCGGGACGAGCAGCTCGGCGGCGCGGCCGGCGTCCGCGAGCCGGTAGCCCTTGCCGCTGGCCTCCACGAGCCCCGGCGTCTGGCGGTTGAGCGCCGCGACATCGCTCTTCACCGTTCTCGGCGAGCAGCCGAGCTCCGAGGCGAGCGCGAACGCCGTGGTCCACGTCGCACTGCTCTGCAGGATTGCGACAAGCTGTTGCGTGCGTTGCTGCCCCATACCGCCCCTCTTGCCCCCACTGACACAGCCATTATGCCCCCTCTGCGCTTTCGCACAAGTCATGCCTGGGTGCGACGGACACGCTTGGCGCCGCCCGAGGGCGGCGCGCGGGTGCGCGACATCGGGACTGGAGTGGCCCGATGCTATGGGTGACAGTTCAGGGCACCATGGGCTCTCATCCGCGACACAGCGCAGCGGTGCGCTCGTAGCGCTATGTGCGCCGGGGCCGCTGGCCGGCGCTGCGGCATCACGGGGGCGTCACGGGCCCCGGTACGTCCCCAACTGCACCCCCAACTGCACTCGCGCGCAGGCGCTAGCGACGACGGCGGCGGTTGCGGCCCCAGATGTCCTTGAGCACGGCCAGCGCGATAGCGAAGGCAATTACGTAGCAGATGAACGCGAAGGCCGGCACGTCAAAGAGGGTGAAGCGCGCCTCAGCGCCCCGTCCGCTCATCACCACGGCGCTCGCCGCGATGAGGAAGCCCACGCACAGCACGCCCATCGTGAGGCGATCGGCGATGTGCGAGAGGTCCTCGATCGGGTCCTCGGAGCCCACGAAGTCCATGTTGAGCTTGAGCTGCCCGCGCGTGAGCATGCTCATGGCAAGCTCCGCCTGCGCGGCCGCGCCCAGAAGGCCCTTTGCGGCGGCCCTGCCGCGAATCGCGAGCTCGCCCACGTCGTGCTTGGCCTTTGCGCGCCGGTCGGTGTGCGCGCGGATGTGCTGCGAGATGATCTCGACCATGTTGACGCCGGGCAGGAACTCATCGAGCACACCCTCGAGCGTCACGAGGCCGCGCGCCATGCTCGTGATCTGGCCCGGCAGCTCGATGCCGTTGCGGCGGGCCAGTTGGACGATGTCGCCGAGAAACGCCGGCAGGTCGAGGTCGGAGAGGTTGACCGTGCCAAACTCGTCGACCACCTCGTCGAGGTCGGCCAAAAGCTCGGCGTGGTCGACGTCCTCCGGCGAGGTGGACGAGAGGCGCAAAAGGGCGCTCTTGAGCTTGGGCGTGTCGCGCTCGGCCACGGAGAAGATCATGTCGCGCATGATGCGGCGCAGGCTCGGCGAGAGGCGCCCCGTGATCCCCAGGTCGAGGAACACGATCTGCCCGCCCTTGACCACGATGTTTCCGGGGTGCGGGTCGGCGTGGAAGAAGCCGTCGTCCAGAAGCTGCGAGGCATAGTTGTCGACGAGCTTGGTGCCGATCTCGTTGAGGTCGTAGCCGGCGTCGATGAGGCGGGCCGGCTTGGAGATAGTGATGCCGTCGATGTACTCCATCACCACGACGTGCTTGGTGCAGAGGCCCATGTAGGGCTTGGGGCAGGTGACGAACTTGCAGTCCTCGTTGTTGCGGCGGAACTCCTCGAGGTTGCGCGCCTCCACGAGGAAGTCGGTCTCCTCGCGGAAGGTCTCCCAGAGCTCCTCCACCACGTCGGTGAGGTTCAGGAACTGGTCGCCCTTGACGAAGGGCAGGAGATGCCGCACGAGCGAGCGCATGATGTCGATGTCCTGCGCCATCACCTCCTGGACGTGCGGGCGCTGCACCTTCACGGCCACGTCGGCCCCGCTGGCGAGGCGCGCCCGGTGCACCTGCGCCACCGAGGCCGAGCCCAGCGGATGCTCGCCGATGGCGTCGAAGATGGTGTCGAGGCTCGTGCCGTACTCCTGCTCGAGCACGGCGATGACCGTCTCGTAGGGCATGGGCTCGGCGTCGGAACGCAGCTTGGTGAGCTCGCGGCAGAAGCGCTCGGGCAAGATCTCGGAGCGCATGGAGAGGATCTGGCCGGCCTTCACGAAGGTGGGACCCAGCTCCTCGAGCAGGCGGCGGAACTTGACGGGCGTGATGCCGCGGAACACGTCGTACTTGCGCACGATGCCAAAGATCTGCAGCAGGCGCGCGTGGCGGCGCTTGCGCGAGATGCCGTAGCGGCTCGCATCGTCCCTGCGCATGCCGCGCAAGAGGCTGATGGAGACCGAGTCGTCGCCCTCGAGGTCACCCTCCACGCCGGTGAGCGCAGCCTCCCACATGGCGTCCTCGGAGGCGCCGTCCGCAGGGGCGCCCACGCCAACCGCGCCAGACGCGCCGGTCGCGCCCCGCCCGGACGACACCGTGCCGGCGTCGCCATGGGGGATGTCCATGCGAGCGCGAGCCCCGGACGAGCCCGGCGCAATGTCCCGCGGTGCCGGGCCAGCCGGCACCGCAGCCTTGTCGACCTTGTTGGAAGAGCCCTCTGCCACGCGGCGCTACTCCTCTGCGTCCTTGGCGTCGTCGCCCTCGGACTTGCCGGCCGCGTCGTCGGAGCCGTCCTCGACCTCGACCTTGGTGGCCTCGGCCTTGGCAGCGGCCTCCTTGGCATCGAGGTCGCTCGCGAGCGACTGGGCGCGGGCCACGAACGCGGCGCGCTCCTCCGGCGTCATCGTCGCGAGGCGGGCGCGCAGCACCGTCTCCTGGGCGCCGTCGACCGTGGCCTTGGCCTTGACGGTGAGCTCGCGGTTGAGGTCCTTGCCCTGGTCGACCGTAAGCTCGCCCTTCTTCACCAGGTCGTCGACGAGCGCCGTGGTCTTCTCGGCGCCATAGGCAACCGCGCCCACCCCGGCCAGGAACGCCCTGCGCACGCCCTCGGCAATGCCGTCCGTGAAGTCTGCCATGATGGCTCCTCTCCCGCGCGGGACCCCGCGCAACCATGGGCGCACGCCGCGCCCGATGCCATTCCGTACCTTCTACCCGTTTGCGGCCCCTTCAGCGGCGCGAGACGGAAGACCGCTCCCCCGGTTTCCGCAGCCGCCGCGCCGGCCGCGCGGACGAAGTGGGCAACCTGCTACCCGAGAAGCACCTTCCCGAGCCCCTCGACCGAGTGCACGCACGCCGCCGCGCCGGCAGCCTCGAGCTCGCCCTTGGGTGCGGTGCCGCCCAGGTAGACGCCCACGCAGGGCACGCCGTTCGCGGCCGCGCCCTCCACGTCGTAGAAGCGGTCCCCCACCATCACGGCCTCGTCAGCCGAACATCCCAGCGCCGCGAGCGTGTCTCCCAGGAGCGTCGTCTTGTCGGCGCGCGTGGGGTCGGTCTGGCCCACGATGACGTCGAAGAGCTGCTCCACGCCGTTGTCGGCAAGCATCGTGTGGGCCGTCTCCTCGCGCTTGGACGTGGTGATGGCAAGGCGCCTGCCCGCGGCCTTGAGGCTCTGCAGGAGCTCGGCCATGCCATCGAAGAGCATGTACGTCTCGAGGCCCAGCTTGGAGTAGATGGCCCGGTAGCGGCGCGTGACCTCGGCCGCGTCCTCGTCGGACATGCCATAGACGAGCGAGAAGCCCGCCGGGAAGGGCGGGCCCACGAGGCGGCCCGGGTCGGCGATCTCGTCGTCCGTCATGCCCCACTCGCGAAGCACGCGACGGGCGGTGTCGACGATGGCGGGCTTGGTGTCCGCGAGCGTGCCGTCGAAGTCGAAGAGGACGCACGGGCGCTCGGAGAGCGGCGGCACCATGACGACCTCGTCAGCCGGGGCGTCGACGCGCTCGCTCGCGCAGTCGAGCGGACCCTCGGCACGAAGCGTCCTGATGCCGTGCGCCACGGGCTTGAGCACGGCCGAGAGGTTCTCGACCGCCGCGCGGGGGCTGCCGGGGACGTTCACCACGAGCGTGCGGCCGAGCGTGCCCGCCGTCGCGCGCGAGAGCCAGGCATAGGGCGTGATCTGGGCCGATGCCGTGCGCATGGCCTCGCCGATGCCGGGGACAAGCCGGTCGCACACGGCGGCAGTGGCCTCGGGCGTGACGTCGCGCGGGCCGAGCCCGGTTCCGCCCGTGGTGACGCAGAGCGCCACGTCCGACGCCGCAGCCTCGGTGATGGCCGCCTCGATGCGCGGTCGGTCGTCGGGCACCACGGTGGCGCTCGCGACCTCGTAGCCCTCGCCCTCGAGCAGATCGCGAAGGGCGGGTCCGGCGGCGTCGGCGCGCTCGCCCGCCGCCGAGCGGTCGCTCACCGTGACGATCGCCACCGTGTGCGCGTCCTCGCCCTCGCCGTCCCGGGGCCGTCCGCCCCGGACGCGGTCCGCAGCCTGAGCCTTCTCCTCGGCCATGTCTCTCCCCTCGCTCGCGAGCGGTTTTCCCAGGACATGTTACCTGCTCAGCCACCGGGCAGGCGCCGTCGCCCTACTTCCCGAACGGGCAGATCGGGTAGTGGCACTCGGGACATCCCAGGCAGAGGCCGCCCTCGCCATAGGCCACGATGTCGGCGCGCGTGAGGCGGATGCCCGCCGCCACGCGGGGAAGCACGAGGTCGAAGATGGTGGCACCCGCAAACATCACGCAGCCGGGAAGGCCCAGCACCGGCGTGCCGTCGTCGAAGTAGCCCACGAAGAGCATGGCGCCCGGCAGCACCGGTGCGCCGTAGGTCACCATCTCGGCGCCGGCTCGCTGGATAGCGCCGGGCGTGTTGTCGTCGGGGTCCACGCTCATGCCGCCCGTGCAGACCACGAGGTCGACATCCTGCTCGCGCACGCGCGCGATGGCCGCAGCCACGTCGTCGACGTCGTCGCCGGGTAGCTCGTGCGCCACGCACTCCATGCCAAAGTCGGCGAGCTTTCGCTCCACCACCGGCGTGAAGGAGTCCTTGATGAGACCGGCCCTGACCTCGCTTCCGGTGGTCACGATGCCAACGCGCCGCAGCTTGAAGGGCACGACCTCGCAGAGCGGCTCGGTCCCCGCCGCCGCAGCAGCCTGGCCGAGCACGCTCTGCTCGATGACGAGTGGGATCACGCGCATGCCGGCGAGCTTGTCGCCCGCGCGCACCGCCGTGTTGCCATGACGCGTCGCGATCATGACCTGCTCGACCGAGTTCACGGCGAGAAGGGCCTCACTTCTCACGCGAAAGCACCCGTCAGAGGCCGCCTTGAGCTCGATCTTCCCCTCCTTGATGTCGCTCGCATGCGTGCAGCCCGCGCCCTCGGCAAGGCGGCACAGCTGCAGCGCCGCGTCGTTCTCGTGCACCACGCCGGGGCGCATCTCCCACACGTAGATGCTGCGCTTGCCCATCGAGAGCAAGACCGGCACGTCCTCGGCCGTGACCACGTGGCCCTTGCGGAAGCGCGGGCCCTTGAACCTGCCCGGAACGATCTGCGTCATGTCATGGCAAAGCACGTGTCCCACGGCCTGCTCGACCGGAATCTCCCTCATGCTGTCCCCTCTCCTCTGGTTGCGCCATCCCCTCAGGCGCGCTTGCGGTCCAGGCGGCAGTCCTACGGCCTCACCACGCGGACCGGGTCCCCGGGGCGCACCGTGCCCGGGCGGATGACGACGGAGAAGACGCCCTCGCTTGGCATGGCGCACGTGCCCACGAGCCGCTTTATCTCGCAGTCGTTGTGGCAGGTCTTGCCGATCTGCGTCACCGCCACGAGCGCCGCCCCCACCTCGAGCGTGGTTCCCACCGGCAGCACCTTGAGGTCGAGCCCGCGCGTGAGCACGTTCTCGGCAAAGTCGCCGGGGGCGAGATCGGGCAGCACGTGGCGCAGCTCGTCGACCGCCTCCTCGGGAAGCAGGCTCACCTGCCGATGCCAGGCGCCGGCATGGGCGTCACCCGAGACACCCAGGCCCACCTCGAGCGATATGGCATCGACGGGATGCTTGCGCGTACCCTTGCGCTCACTCACGCACACCGCCACCACCTCGCCCGTCACACTTTCTTCCGGATGATTCGTCACACTTTCTTCCGGATGATTCGTCACATTCTGCCGCGAAGGCGAGGGGTCCGTCGCACCCGATGAGAAAACCGGGGCAGCAGCCTGGCTGGTCGAAACGCCTGTCGAGACAGACGGGGTGCGATCGACAGCCACACCCGCAACCGCCCCGCCCTCGCCCGCACGCACGAAGTGCCCGGAGCGGCCGCCGTCCTTCTCGAGCAGGCGCACTGCCTCGACCACCATATCGCGCTGGTGGCTCTTGCACATGTCGTAGATGGTGAGGCCCGCCACCGAGACCGCGACCATCGCTTCCATCTCGACGCCCGTCTCGCCTTTGCAACGCGCCGTGGCCTCGATGGCAATGCCATCGGCCTCGTAGGCAAACGAGATGTCGACGCCCGAGAGCGGCACCTGGTGGCACATCGGCACGAGCTCCCACGTGCGCTTGGCGGCCATGATGCCAGCCACCTGCGCCACCGAGAGCACGTCACCCTTGCGCGTGCCGCCCGTCCGCACCAGCTCGAGCGTGCTGGGTGCCATGAGCACCTTGCCGGCGGCGCGGGCCACGCGGGCGGTCACGGGCTTGGCGCCCACGTCGACCATACGGGCCCTGCCCTGGGCGTTCACGTGCGTGAGCTCGACGTCGCGGAGGCTCGCCGACGTGACCTCCCCGCCCACGACATCGCCTTTCCCTCGAATCCCTGTCATCTATCCCCCGATCTCGTTCATGTCACGCGGCGTGGCGCTCGGCCGGGCCCCCGGCGCCAGCTCGTGGTGCGCGGGCTTCATGAGGATCGCCCGCGCAAGCGCCCGCTCGAGCTCCTCGCCGCGGAGGCCCCGCACGCTCACCTCGTCGGCCGAGTGCAGGCACGGCTTCACGCGGCCGTCGGCCGTGACGCGGATGCGGTCGCAGGCCGAGCAGAACCGGTGGCTCACCGCGCGGATGAGACCCACGCGCCCGGCGAACCCCGGCCCCCGGTAGAGCTCGGCCACGCCGCCCGTGCCAATGCGCACGAGCTCAGGGCATGCGTCGAGCACCACGTCGGCCGAGACGAACCGCTCGCGGGGCCAGAGGGCGCACTCCCCCATCGGCATGAGCTCGATGAAGCGCACCTCGACGGGCTCCCGACGCGCGAGATCCACAAAGTCGGCAACCTCGTCGTCATTGACGCCACCCATGAGGACGCAGTTTATCTTGAGGTGCCCGAAGCCCGCCACCCGAGCCGCGCGGATGCCGGCAAGCGCGTCCGAAAGCTCGCCCACGCGTGTGATTTGGCGATAGCGCTCGGACCGCAGGGTGTCGAGGCTCACGTTGAGGCGAGAGACGCCCGCCGCCCTGAGGTCAGCCGCCACTGGCGCGAGCATCGTGGCGTTGGTCGTCATGTCGAGTTCCTCGACTCCCGGCACGGCCGCCACCATCCGGCAGAGGTCGACCACGCCGCGGCGAGCCAGGGGTTCGCCGCCCGTGACGCGCACCTTGCGCACACCCAGCGTCGTCGCGGCGCGCACGACCTCCGTGAGCTCCTCGAAGCTGAGCAGGTCCTCGTGGCGGCACCTCGGCACGCCCGTGGCCGGCATGCAGTACACGCAGCGGCAGTTGCACTTGTCCGTCACCGAGAGCCTGAGGTAGCGGATGGTGCGGCCATAGCCATCACGCATTCGCCGTCGCCTCCACGCCGGCATCGGCAGCGACCTCGGCACCAGATGCGCCCCCACGAGACGAGCCCGCGAGCGGCATCACGCTGGCCGGGTCGACGGCGAGCGTGACGCACTCGGGCGAGCCGATGCGCGCCCACGCGTCCTTCTCGAGCTCGAGGCGCAGCTGGGCGCCGCCGGGCGTGGCACACATGACGATGGTCGAGAAGACGTTGTCGATGACGCGGGCCACGGTGCAGGGAATGCGGTTCGCGGCCGCGGCAGCACCGGCAGGGGCATCCCCGGCCGCGGCGGTCCCGCCAGCAGCCACGCCCGCGTCCTCCGAGCCGCCCTCGTCTCCCACCGCGCGCCCGTCCGCCTCGACGAGCCGCAGGTCGTGTGCGCGGATGCCCGCGTGGTCCGAGCCCGCTGCCTCGCGCTCGCACGCAAGCGTGACGCCCCAGTCGACGCACGAGAGCGCGTGGTCGCCCACCGGCGTGGCCGCGCTCGCGTTCTTGCAGCCGCTCATGACGGCCTCGGCCAGGGTAGCCGGCGCGTCGAAGAGCTCGCGCGTGGGCACGGTGCGGCCGCTGTGGCCGTTCGTGAGCACGCAGACGCGGTCGCACATGCGGTAGACCTCGTCGCGGCTGTGCGTCACGAAGACCACGCCGCCCGGAAACGCGCGCAGCGTGTCGGCGAGCTCCAGCTCAAGCTGCCAGCGCAGATAGCCGTCGAGCGCGCTGAACGGCTCGTCGAGAAGCAGCAGCTCGGGGCCGTTGGCCATGATGCGCGCAAGGGCGCAGCGCTGCTGCTGTCCGCCAGAGAGCTGCGCGGGGCGGTGCCGCTCGAGGCCGTCCAGGCGAAACGCGCGAATCTGCTCTCGCGCCCGCGCGCGCCGCTCGGCGCGAGAGCCCGAGCGCACGCCGGCCGCCACGTTCTGCTCCACCGTCATGGTGGGGAACAGCGCGTAGTTCTGGAAGAGGTAGCCCACGCGGCGCTCCTGCACGTTCACGTCCACGCCGGCGGCGGAGTCGAAGAGCACCCGATCGTTGAGCACGATGCACCCCTCGTCGGGCCGCTCGATGCCCGCGATGCACTTGAGCGCCACGCTCTTGCCCGAGCCCGACGCGCCGAGAAGCGCGAGCGTCTCGGTGGCGTCGTCCGAGGCGAACGAAACGTCGAGCGAGAACGCGCCCAGCCGCTTGCGAATGTCGACGGAAAGGCTCATGCGCGGCCTCCCTGCGTGCGGGGCCTGCCCTCGAGCCAGTTCATGGCAAGCAGCACCACGGCCGAGATGGCGATGTTGACCATCACCCACTGGAACGCCAGCGCGTCGTCTCCCGTGCGCCACAGCTGGTAGACCGTGGTAGAGACGGTGGCGGTGGCGCCGGGCGTGTAGCCGGCGACCATCGAGGTGGCTCCGTACTCGCCAAGCGCGCGGGCGAAGGCCAGTACGGCCCCAGCGAGGATCCCCTGCCTGCATACGGGCATCTGCACGCGCCAGAACGCCCAGCGGCGGCTCTTGCCCAGCGTCTGCGCCGCGTCGGTGAGCGCAGAGTCGTAGGCTTCGAAGGCGCCGCGTGCCGTGCGGTACATGAGCGGGAATGCCACCACCACACAGGCGAAGATGGCGCTCCACCACGTCATGGTGAGGCGCAGCCCAAAGGCCTCGAGCGCCCAGGCGCCGATGATGCGGCGTGGGCCCAGCACGAGCAGTAGCAGGTAGCCCACGACGGTGGGCGGCAGAACGAGTGGCAGCGTGAGCACCACGTCGAGCACGCCCTTCACGAGCCTCGGCAGCTTCTTGATGAGCTGCGCCGCGCCCACGCCGAGGAAGAAGACCACGACGGTGGAGATGGCAGCGATACGCAGCGAGTTTATGAGAGGGAACCAGTCCATGGCCAATCCTAACGAGAAGAGCGGCGGTCCCGCGTACAAGAGGCGGCGGGCCCACGCCTGAGCCCGCCGCCCATGACAGACCCTCGATGCCTGCGAGCTTACTCCTTGGCGAGCGCCTTGAAGCCGACCTCCTCGAAGGCCTTGGTGGCGATGTCGCCCTTGAGGAACTCGAGGTACTTCTTGGCGGCGTCCTCGTGCTTGGTGCCCTTGACGACGGCGGCCGGGTAGACCACCTTGCCGCCCGTCATGTCGGAGTTGGCGGCGCCCACGACCTCGAGGCCGGCGGACACGGCGTCGGTGCGGTAGACGATGCCGCAGTCGACGGCGGCCTCGCTCACCTGCGTGGTGACCTCCTTGACGTTGGAACCGTAGGTGATGACGCCCGAGTTGGCGAGCATGGCCTCGTCAAGGCCGAGGTACTGCAGGATCTTCTGCGTGTACTGGCCCACCGGCACGTCGGAGTTGCCCATGGCCATCTTGATGTCGCCGGCCTCGAGGTGGGCCTTGAGGTCGTCGAAGCTCCTGATGCCCTTGGGGTTGCCGGCGGGCACCACGAGCGTCACCTCGTTCTCGAGGATGTCGAAGCGCGTATCGCTCTCGATGAGGTCGAGGCCCTCGGTGTTCTGGCCCTTCGTGTCGGCCACGTCGAGCTGGTTCATCTGCTTCTGGCCGGCGGAGATGAAGACGTCGGCCTCGGCGCCCTCCTGGATCTGGGTCTTGAGGGTGCCCGACGAGTCGAAGTTGAAGGCGACCTCGATGCCGGTCTCCTTCGTGAACTCCTCGGCCGACTTCTGAAGGCTCTCGGTGAGGCTCGCCGCAGCGAAGACCTGGAGCTTCTCGCCGGAGTCGGCCGAGCCGGAGGCAGCGGCGGTGGTGGTCGGCGTGGTGTTGCCCGAGCCGCCGCAGCCGGCGAGCGCCGCGACCATGCCGATGGCAGCGATGCCCGAGACCACCGTGACCCCGAGCCTCTTGAGTGTGAGCTGTTTCATGTTCGTCTCCCTTTCCTCGCTCTTCCCTTCCGCGAGGCGCGCCGTGCTGGTGTTTGTTGGTACGCCCCGAACGTGTGCCTGCCAGACCGTTGTTTGTATAAATATATAACGCTGACCAGGAAACACCATAGGTTGATTATAAGCTAGGCATCCAAGCAAACTATCAGCACCGACCTCCCGACCGGCGAGCGAGGCCACGTGGCCGGCAGGCGGACGAGAGAAGGGGCCGGGCGGGAGGGCGGGAGCGCAGCCCCAGGGCGGCTCTGGTCGCAGCCCCGGGCCGCTCGGCCAGAGGCCGCGGGGCATCCGACCACATCCGAGGGCCTACGCGGGGCAGGGATGCGCGGTGGCGTCGTCGGAGCCGTGGCGCACCTCGATGAGACGGGCGGCGATGGAGACGGCGATCTCGGCCGGCGTCACCGCGCCGATCTCGAGGCCGATGGGCAGCTCGACGCGCGCCACGTCGGCGGCGGTGACGCCCTTGCCGGCTAGCACGCCCTCGAGCACCGCCCGCTTGCGACGGCTTCCCATGCAGCCCACGTAGCGCGGGTGGCACGCGAGCACCTGCGCCACGACCTCCTCGTCGCCGGCGTGGCCCTGCGTCATCACGCACACGCAGTCGCTCGGGCGCACCTCGACGTCGGCCGCCACGTTGGCGTAGTCGCCGCAGATGACGCGGCGCGCCGTGGGGTAGTTCTCGGGACGGGCCACCTCGGGCCGGTCATCGAAGACCGTGACCTCGAAGTCGATGGCGGAAAGCGCGCTCGCGAGCGCCCGCCCCACGTGCCCGCCGCCAAAGATGAGGGCGCGCTCGGGGGCTGCGAGCTCCTCCACGTAGCACCCAGTCTCGAAGGTGGGCAGCGCCGCCGAGCCACCCGCGGCGGCATCCTCGCGCTCGAACGACGCCGTCGCCGCGTTGCCCTCCCAGCGAACCATCAGCCGCCCGCGGCCGCCCGCGTCGTGCGTGGCCAGCGCGTCCTCGAGCACCGCGAGGTCGTCCGCGCCAAGCCGGCGGATCCCCACGAGCTGCGAGCCCCCGCAGACCATACCCGTCGACGAGCGGTCGAGCGTCACCACGCGCGCGCGGCCGTCGGCGATGCAGTCGGCCGCGAGGCCCTGCACCTTGTACTCCGGCGCGCCGCCACCCACCGTGCCCAGGCTCGTCCCGGCCGCGAGGGTGACCATGCGCGCACCCGCCGGCCGCGCCACCGACCCCGCGCTCGAGAGCACCACGCTCTCCGCAAGGGGACGCCCGGCGCGCAGCTCCTCGGCAGCGCGGCGCAAAAGCTCGATTCCCTCCATGGTTAGCCCTCCAGTCGCTTCGTGAGGCCGCAGATGGCCTCGAGCACGCCGCCGCCCACGGCGCGCGCCTTGTCGGACGAGGTGAGGCAGTGCGCCCGCTCGCAGCGCGGGTCGATGTCGCCGGACTTCATGCCGCTCGTGACCTCGACCCCCTCCTGGAGCAGGCCACGCAGCACGCCGTCGATGGTGCAGCGCATGGGCACGCCCGCCACCGTGGCCGCCACCTGGCCGGCCCGCACCACGTCGCCAATCCGGAGCCTTGGCTCGAAGGTGCCGTCGGCAGGCGCGCGCAGCACGCGGTCGGCCGAGTGGCCCGCGATGACGCCCGGGATGCCCGTGTTGGGCGCGGGCGACCCCTCGTAGATGACCTGTCCCAGGTAGTGGCCGCGCTTGGTCTCCACCGCGGCGTGGCAGTCGCGCGGGGCGGTGAACCCCGGCCCCACGCCGATGACCACGGCCGCCATGTCGATGCGCGTGCCCAGGTTTCGCTTGGCGAGGATGGCGTCGACGAGCACGGCGGGGCGCAGCTGGGCCACGCTTGCCGCCTCGGGGTCAACGAGCACGGCGACGTCGCCGCCGACGACGATGGCGCGCGCCTCGGCCACGTCGTGCGCGAGGCGGGCGCGCACGCCCTCGACCTCGCAGGAGCCCAGCCGGATGGCCTCGGAGAAGCTCACGGTGCGGCGGATGGACGTGGGCACGGGCAGGTCGCACATGACGACCTTGCAGCCCGCGCGGTGCAGGCGAAGGGCGATGCCGGTGGCGATGTCTCCGGCGCCGCGAATCTCTACGAGCATGGGACTCCCTTCCGGCCGGCTCACGCGGCGGGCCGCAAGATGCACAATGGTCAGGGCCGGATCGCGCGAGACGCCCGGCGAAACCACAATCAGACCCGACTATAGGTCAGGTGGGCTCATGAACTGTCTAGAATCGCTCGACGTTCCCACAGGCGTAACCTCCGTGGTGGGCAGCGGCGGCAAGACGACGCTGCTGCGCGCGATCGCGGAGGAGCTCGCCGCGCGCGACGAGAGCGTGGTCCTCGCCACGACGACGCACTTCCTCGCCTTCGCGGGCATGCCGCTCGTGACCTCGGACGACGAGGGAGGGCTCGCGGATGCGCTCGGGCGGCGCGGCGTGGCGTGCGTAGGGGTGCCGGTGGCGCCGCGGGGAGGCCGAGACGGGGCGAGAAGCGCCGCCGTGGGTGACCAGGCCGCTGCGGGCGCCGCGGGTGGCCAGGCCACCGCGGACGCCGTGCGCGCCCTGCCCAAGCTTGGCCCCTCGCCCATCCCCGTCGCCAGGCTGGCCCAGCTGGCAGGCCACGTTCTCGTGGAGGCCGACGGCTCCAGGCACCTGCCACTCAAGGCGCACGCGGAGCACGAGCCGGTGGTGCCGCCCGAGAGCGCGCTCCGCATCCTCGTCGTGGGCGCGAGCGGCCTGGGTTCGCCCGTGCGTAAGGCGGCCCATCGCCCGGAGCTCTTCTGCGAGCGGGCCGGCTGCGCGGCGGACGACGCCGCCACGCCCGAGCTTGTCGCGCGGGTCATCTCGGCGGAGGTCGCGGCTGGGCTGCTCTCGCCCGACCGCGTGGTCGTGAACCAGGTCGAGGACGCGGCCGCACGGGCCCGGGCCGGACGGCTCGCCCGCGAGCTCGCGCGGCTTGGCGTGGGCACGCTCGTCCTCGCCGGCAGTATCCGCGCCCACGACCTCGAGCGCATTGGGTAGAGGGCAACGAGGCCGAGGGTGGCGGACGCATCGGCCAGCCCGCCGCGCCAGGCGTCGCGGCCAAGGGCCGCACGCCCGCTCAGCTCTCGGCGATCTCCCGGACGGCCTCCACCGCCGCGTCCACCTCGTCCTCCGTGGTGAACCAGCTCGTGCTGAGCCGCACGATGCCCTGCTCCGCGGTACCCAACGCCTCGTGCATGAGCGGCGCGCAGTGGGCGCCCGGTCGCGTGGCGATGCCCCAGCCGGCCATGAGCGCGTCGGACACCTCGGCCGAGTCGACACCTCCCACGTTGAGCGCAACGACGCCCGTGCGCGCGCGCGGGCCCGCCCCCCAGTCGCCGTAGACGGTGACGCCGGCGATCCCGCGCACCCCCTCGTAGAGGCGCCGCGCCATCGCGAGCTCGCGCGCGCCCACGGCCGTGACGCCGCCCCGCTCGGCCAGGTAGACGAGCGCCGCCGAGAGCCCCGCGAGGCCATGGCCGTTGAGCGTGCCCGCCTCGAGGCGCGTGGGCCAGCCCTCGGGCTGGAGCGCGTCGAAGCTGTGGACGCCGGTGCCGCCCACGTTCCACGGACGCACGTCGACGCCCTCGGCCACCGCCAGGCCACCCGTGCCCTGCGGTCCCATGAGGCCCTTGTGCCCGGTGAAGCACACCACGTCGAGGCCCATCCCGCCCATGTCGACGGGCACGCAGCCCACCGTCTGCGACGCGTCGACCACGCAGAGGGCGCCTGCCGCGTGGGCAAGCTCGGCCACGCATGCCACGTCGACCACGTTGCCGGTCACGTTGGACGCGTGCGTCACCACCACCGCGCGGATGCCGGGGGTCACGAGCCGCTCGAGCCCGGCCATGTCGAGCCGGCCGAGGGCGTCGCAGCCGGCACACTCGACCGTGGCGCCCCGCTCGGCGGCAAGCCGATTGAGCGGACGCAGGACCGAGTTGTGCTCGAGCACCGTTGTGACCACGCGGTCGCCGGGGCGCACGAGCCCGTTGATGGCGCAGTTGAGTGCCTCCGTGGAGTTGGGGGCAAAGGCCACGTGGTCGGCGCGGGCGCACCCCAGAAGCGCCGCCACGCGCTCGCGGCAGCCCTCGACCACGCGCGCCGCGTCGAGCGAGCCCGCCGACGCCCCGCGCCCGGCGTTACCGAGCGATCCCATCGCCGCCACGACCGCGTCGACCACGCATGGGGGCTTGCGCAGGGTGGTCGCGGCGTTGTCGAGGTAGATCATGGGCGCTCCTCCGGGACCCGGTCGCGCGCCTCGGCAGCACCGGAGGCGGAACGGCCGCCCGCGTGGGGTCCGCTCGCCTCGGCCCGGCCCGCCTCGGCCCCCTCGCGCACGAACTCGAGGAGCTCGACCACCGAGTAGCGCTCGACGGCCACGCCCTCCTCCGCAAGCGCCGCCTCGATGTGGCCCCGCGCGTCCGGCTCGGCCTTCCACGCGAGCCCGCAGCCGGCCGAGATCTCGCCCGGCACGGGAATCATGCGCCCGGGAAGGCCCTGGCGCTGGCACGTCTCCTCGCACGCCATGGCCGCGGCCGTCGTGGGAAACGTAATGACGAGAGACGGCCTCCTCTCGCGCCTCAAGCCCATGGCGCTACGGGCGGACGACGACGCTCGCGCCCGTGAGCTTCTGGGCGATCACGTACATGTTGGTGACCTCGCCCACGGCAAGCTTGTCGGCGATGTCGTAGTGCTCGAGGCAGGTGCCGCAGGTGAGGATCTCGACGCCCGCGTCGGCCAGGTTCCTGAGGTCGTCGAGCGAGGCGGAGCCCTCGCAGGTCACGTGCGCGCCCGAGTTGTAGAAGAGCATCGTGGCCGGCAGCTCGTCGAGCTGCGTGAGTGAGTAGATGAAGCCCTTGAGCAGCTTCTTTCCCAGCCCCTCGTCGCCGATGCCCATCGAGTCGGACGCCACCTGCACCACGACCCTGCGCGGGCACGCCGGCACGTCGCACGTGGCCGACTCGGCCTCGCCCTCGGCAACCTCAACGGCCTTGTCGGTGACGACCGAGACGTGCCACTCCTTGTCGGCCGTCTGGTCGGTCGTGACCGCGCAGCCCTTGTTCTCGCCCATGCGAGTGAGGTTCTCGACCGCGATCCCGTTGTCGACGATGGTCTCGACCGTGCCCGCACCCTCGAGCGCGCCGAGCGCCTTGAGCGTCTTGACCACCGGGATGGGGCACGCGTCGCCCCGCGCGTCGATGACCAGCTTGTTCTCCGCCATATATTCTCCTTTGGGTCATTTGGGGACGTGTTCGTTTTGCTCCCTTGGCAGGTGAGCAAAACGAACACGTCCCCAATTGCTCATCAGCTTACTACCACGGATTGGGGGCCGCGCGGGATGGCGCGGCCGACGAGCGCCGCCGGCTGGCCCCCGTCGCGAAGGCGCGCCACGAGCCGCCCCGCATCGGCCTCGGGCAGGGCCACGAGCAGGCCGCCCGAGGTCTGCGGGTCGAAGAGCGCGTCGGTGAGGTCGAGCGGCAGCGCGTCCGAGAGCCCCACGCGCGACCCGAAGAAGTCGCGGTTGCGGTAGGCGCCGGCCGGGATGAGGCCCAGCCGCGCCATCTCGCGGGCCCGCGCCATGACGGGCACGTCGGCCGCACGGACCTCGAGCGTGACGCCGCTCGCCTCGGCCATCTCGCAGCCGTGGCCCATGAGCGAGAAGCCCGTGACGTCGGTGGCGGCATGCGCGTCGAGGTCTGCCAGGGCCTCCGCGGCCGCCTTGTTGAGCGTGACCATCGAGTCGGTCGCAACCTTGAGCCCGGCCTCGTCGAGCAGCCCCGCCTTGTGGGCCGTCGTGAGGATGCCCGTGCCGAGCGCCTTCGTGAGCACGAGCGCGTCGCCCTCACGCGCCCCCGCGTTGGCGAGCATCCGCGCGAGCGGCACGAAGCCCGTCACCGCAAGGCCGTACTTGGGCTCGTGGTCGTTGATCGAGTGGCCTCCCGCCGCCACGCAGCCCGCCTCGCGGCACCGCTCGGCCCCGCCCGCCAGAATCTGGCCCGCCACCTCGATGCCAAGGCAGTTGGGAAAGCACAGCAGGTTGAGCGCGAGCGTGGGCGCCCCTCCCATGGCCCAGACGTCGGAGAGGGCGTTGGCGGCCGCCACCTGGCCAAAGAGGTAAGGGTCGTCCACCATCGGCGGGAAGAAGTCGCAGGTCTCCACGAGGCCGCGGCCGTCGCCCAGGTCGAAGACGCAGGCGTCGTCCGAGGCGTCGAAGCCCACGAGGAGCCGCTCGTCGGCCACGCGCGGCAGATCGCCGAGCACCTTCGAGAGCGAGCCGGGCGCCAGCTTGGCCGCGCACCCCGCCGCCTCCACCAGCTCCGTGAGCCTCACGCCGTCCATATCCATGTCGCTCCCCCTATTCCTCTCGCGCCAGGCAGCCCCCCGCCGGCGCCGCCAACGACCGCGTCCGCCTCGCCCGCGTATCCCAACCGCCAGCGCCGCAACCCCGCGTCCGCCTCGTCCACAAGGCCCGCCCGCCGGCGCCGCCGGCGCCGCACCTCCCACAAACCGTGCACTTTGGCCACTTGATGGCGCCGCACGCGCCCCTCAACTGGTCAAAGTGCACGTTTTCTCAGCCAATGGCAACCAGCATCCAGGGCATCCGGCACCTACCCAGGCTCGGCCGCCACGAACGCCGCGCCGCCCGAGGCCTGGACAAGCGTGGCCACCCGTGACACCACCGAGTCGACGACCCCACGCGCGATGCTCTCGCGCGGCTCACCGCGCCCCACGAGGCCGATGACCTCGCTCTCGGCAAACACGGTGCACGCGCTCGAAATCATGGTGGCGACGCCGGCGCGCGCGAGCGCCGAGAGCGCGTCGTGGCTCACGCCCAGCCGATCGGCCATGACCTCGAGGAAGCGCCCCGTGCGCGCCGCGCACTTGTCGTTCACCGCGAACCTCGCGACACGCCCGCCGCGCAGGCGAATCACCTTCGTGTCCTGGCCGCCCACGTCGACCACGGTGCCGTCCGCGCCAAAGAGCCGCGCGGCCCCGCGCCCGTGGCACATGGTCTCTTGCCCGCGCCCGCGCCAACACCACGCGCGGCCATCATCTCAGGCATAACGCCTCCTCTCACGGGCCCGCGTCCCCGCGCGGGTGCACTTCCTTCCCCTCAACCTAGCATCAAAGTCAGGATGCCTTAAAGAAAGTCAGGTTTCGCTATTGTCACCGGACGATAACGCTCGGCAAGCGGCGAAGCACGCCCCGAGCGTTGTCCGCGGGAAACACAACGGCGGGATAGCCCAGGACACAACGGCCGGATAGCCCAGCAAGCGCAAAGCGTGCAAATAGGGCAGTTGAAGGCCATCCGAGAGGGTGACAACGTGTCAAACTGCACGCTCCGTGTGGGCGCAGGAGTGACGAGGCTGGAGGAGCGGCGCCGTCGCGCACCCGACAAGGCCAGAGGGCCGGGGGTCGAGATGCGGGGAAACGAAAAAGGCGACCAGCTCGAACGATAATCGGGCTGATTTCGTCCGAGCTGGTCGCCAAATGAGTCCCAGAGCGCTGGCGGAAGCCTCGCGGCCGTCGCAAGGCACAGGCCCACCAGCTGGCCGGCCAAGTGCCACCGACGGAGACCCAGGCCTACAGGTACGCCACGGCCTTGATCTCGACCTTGGCGGCCTTGGGCAGGGCGGCCACCTCGAAGGCGGCGCGCGCGGGATAGGGCTCGGAGAAGAACTCGCCGTAGACCTCGTTCATCGCGCCAAAGTCGGCAATGTCGTCGAGCAGGACCGTGACCTCGGCGACGTCGGCCATGGTGGCGCCGGCGGCCTCGAGCACGGCCTTGATGTTGGTGAGGCTCTGGCGCGTCTGCGCAGCCACGTCGGCACCGGCAAACTCGCCGGTGGCCGGGTCGATCGGCAGCTGGCCGGACACGTGGATGCTCGTGCCCGCGGCCTTGGTGCCGGCGGAGTACGGGCCCACCGCGGCGGGCGCCTTGTCGGTGACGATTGCCTCGATTGTCATGCGAATCTCCTTGTCGTCGGGCCCGGGGCGGCTGTCCCGGGCATGCTCGGCCCGCCACCTCGGGCGGGCGCTTGTAAGTGCGTTGCGGGGCCTGGCCCCGGTCCCTACCGCTTGACGAAGCGGCCGGGCTTCTCACCGGTGGGCTCGCCGTCGCGCGCCGCCAGCACGCCGTTCACGAACGTGAGCCGCGCCCGCCCCTGGCACTCGAAGCCCTCGTAGGGCGTGTGGTCCACGTTCTGGTGCTGCGTGGCCGCACTGATGGTCCACGCCACGCTCGGGTCCCACACGCACACGTCGGCGTCGGCACCCTCGGCGAGGCGACCCTTGGCCGGCCACATGCCGAACACCTTGGCGGGGTTCTCGCTCATGAGGCGGCAGAGGTCGGTGGGGCCCAGCTCGCCGACAAAGCTCGTGGCGACGAGCGCGGGCCTGTGCTCCACGCCGGCGCCGCCGTTGGGGATCTTGCGGAAGTCACCGCGGCCGCGGTCCTTCTGCCCGTACAGGTTGAAGCTGCAGTGGTCGGTGGCGATGGTGTCGATCTCGCCGCGCACAAGCGCCTCGCGAAGCGCCGCGCGGTCGGAGGACTTCCTCAGAGGCGGGCTCATCACGTACTTGGCGCCGGCAAAGCCGTCGTCGCCCTGCTCGAGGTAGCGCGTGTCATCGAGCAACAGGTACTGCGGGCAGGTCTCCACGAAGATGTTCTTCTGCCCGCGGGCCTTGGCGTCGCGGATGGCCTCCAGGCCCAGCCTCGTCGAGAGGTGCACGACGTTCACGCGGGCGTCCCCCGCGAGGTGCGCAAGGTAGAGCAGGCGGCTGATGGCCTCGGCCTCGCACTCGGCCGGACGGCTCAGGGGATGGCCCTCGGGACCGGTGATGCCCTCGTCGAACACGCGCCTCTGCAGGGCGTCCACCACCGTGCCGTTCTCGCAGTGCACGCAGAGCGTGGCGCCGAGTGGCTTGAGCGCCTCGAGAACCTCGAGGGTCTCGGCGTCGTCGAGGCGCAGGTGGTCGTAGGCGAAGTAGGTCTTGAAGCTGCACACGCCGCGCTCGCGCATGACGGCGAGGTCTGAGCGGTTGCGCTCGTTCCACTCGGCGAGGGCCATGTGGAAGGCGTAGTTGGCCGTGCAGGTGCCGTCGGCGCGGCGGTGCCACTCGGCGAGGGCGTCGGGCATGGTCACGCCGCGGTCGGCCGTGGCGTAGTCGACGATCGTGGTGGTGCCGCCGCAGGCAGCGGCCCGCGTGCCCGTCTCGAAGCTGTCGGCCGTCCAGTCCATGCCCGTCCAGCACTGCATGTGCGTGTGGGCGTCGATGAAGCCCGGGAAGACCCAGCAGCCGCCCGCGTCAAAGACCTCGTCGCCCTCGGCGGGCTCGATGTGGGCCGCGACGCGCGAGACCTTGTCGCCTGCAAGCGCCACGTCTCCCATGCGGATGCCCTCGGGCGTGACCAGCGCGCCGCCTTGGATGATGACCATGCAACCATCTCCTCCGTACCCGCCCCGCAGGGCGTGCGGGCCCGTCCCATGCGGGCCCGGCTTCGCGTGGGCGAACGAGTCGCCCAAGTGGCTCGGACGGCCCGCCGCATGTGCCCCGGCAAGCCACCTGAAAAACCAAGGCCGCGCGGGCGCCCGCGTCAGGCGGGCGAGGGTGCGCGGCGGGGTTCCCTCGCGACCAGGCTAGGCGGACGAGCCCCGCCCCAGCCCGGCCTCCATTATCTCGCGAACGCGCCCGAGGTCGTCGGGTGTGTCCACGTCCCAAAGCTCCCACGGCCAGGTGGCTTCGACGCCCGCGCGGGGCACGTCGTCGGAGAGCACGGCGCTTCCGCCCACGTCGTCGGAGAGCCTGGAGAGGCGCCCGAAGAGCGAGGCCGGGAAGAGCGCCGGCGAGGCGAGCCGCCCGCGCCACGAGAGCCGGACGCACGCCTCCGGGCGCGCCGCGGCCACCGCAAGCAGCGAGCGAACGCTCCCCTGCTCCACGAGCGGCTGGTCGCCGGGGAGGAACACGCAGGCGTCCCAGCCCGCCTCCTCGGCGTAGGCGGCGAGCGCGGCCACCGAGTCTCCCTGGCCGGGCCCCGAGGGCCTCACGCGGTCGATGCCGCGCGCGTCCACCAGCTCGTCCACCTGGGCAGAGTTGCTCGCCACCACCATCGGCAGGCCCGCCGGCACGCCCGCGAGCGTGCGGGCAAGCACGGGCTCGCCCAGAAGCGGCGCCACGAGCTTGTTGGAGCCAAACCGCGTGGAGCGGCCCGCCGCGAGCACGCACACGCCCACGTGGCGCGCCGCGAGCAGCTCGACGTCGTCCGCGTCATCTACGGCCAGCGGGGCCGCCCAGGCCGTAGCCGAGCCCGCCGCGCCCTTGGCGAACGCCACCGCGAACTGCGCCTGCGCCACGGCCTCCATCGAGGCGGTCCAGCGCTCGTAGGCCGCGAGCAGCGCGTCCGCCTCTGGCGTGGGCGTGGAGCCGCCGCCGCCGACACCGCCCACCGCACGCCTCGTGAGCGGCGCCCCCAGGCCCCGCTCGGCGTTGCGCACGAGCGCGAGCGCCTTGGTGTAGGCCATGTTCATCGAGATGGACGCGGCCCTCAGGCTCCCGTGCTCGCGGATGCGACGCAGGAGCTCGGCAGGACCGGGCCCGAAGGCCCGGTTCCCGTCGTCGTCTACCAGATATGTCCTTACCGTCGGTCTCATGGGGCCTATTATGCCCGCACCGTGGTGCCCGTGTGGCCCTCGAGGCCGTCGCGGGCCTTCTCGAGCAGGGTAATCAGCGCCGAGCGGCCCGGCTTGCTCTCGGCGAACTTGGCCGCCGCGAGCACCTTGGGCTCCATCGAGCCCTTGCCGAACTCCCCCGCCTCGGCCAGCTCGTGTGCCCGCGCGGGCGTGAGCGTGTCGAGCCACTGCTCGTCGGGCTTGCCGAAGCGCACGGCCACACGCTCCACCGCCGTGAGAATCACGAGGTAGTCGGCATCGAGCGACTCGGCCAGGAGCTCGGCGGCGAAGTCCTTGTCGATGACGGCGGCCGCGCCCTTGAGGTGGTGGTTGCCGGTGGGCACCACCGGGATGCCGCCGCCACCGCAGGCGATGACCACGTGGTCGGCCTCGACGAGCGAGCTGATCGTGTCGAGCTCGACGATGCGCTGGGGCAGCGGGCTTGCCACCACGCGGCGATACCCCTGGCGCTCGTCGTGCATGAACTCGTAGTCGCGCTCGTGGCGAAGCGTCTCGGCCTCGGACTCGGTCATGAACGAGCCGATGGGCTTGGTGGGCGTCTCGAAGGCGGGGTCGTCCGGGTCGACCTCCACCTGGGTGAGCACCGTGGCCACGCCCTTCGCGATGCCGCGCCGCTCCATCTCCTCGCGCAGCGCGTTCTGCAGGTCATAGCCGATGTAGCCCTGGCTCATGGCCCCGCACACCGACAGCGGGCAGGGGATGTAGCGCTCGGGGTCGCTTCGCGTGAGCTCGGTCATCGCATTGGCGATCATGCCCACTTGCGGCCCGTTGCCGTGCACGACGATGACCTCGTTTCCCTGCTCGATGAGGTCGACGATGGCGCGCGCCGTGACGCGCACCGCCCGCATCTGCTCGGGCAGGTTCTTGCCGAGGGCGTTGCCGCCCAGGGCGACGACGATTCTCCTCGCCATGGCCTAGGCCTGGTTCCAGCGGGCGCGGCCGCGCTCCTCGAGCGCCTTGAGGGTGGCCACGGGGTCCTTGACCTTCTGCAGGAAGATCATGGCCGCCACGGCGTAGGGCTTGTAGGAGGCCTCCTTGTACATGCCGATGCGGTGATCCTCGAAGACGTCGGCCATGACCTCGCCGTGCTCGCAGGAGACGCCGGCGATGTCGGCGGGCAGCGGGTGCATGTAGATGGTGTCCTGGCCCTTGGCGGTCTTCTCCATGAGCTCGCGCGTGGAGCACCAGCCCATGTGCGTGGCGTTCTGGGCGAGCAGCTCCTTCTCGAGCTTGTTGATGCCCTCGTCGTCACCAGCCGCGTAGAGCTTGGTGCGCCGCTCCATGGCGGCATAGGGAGCCCAGCTCTTGGGAATCACGATGTCGGCGCCCTCGAAGGCCTCGGCCATGGTGTTGGCCTGCGCAAAGGTGGCGCCGGTCTCGGCGGCATAGCCCTTTGCCTTCTCGACGAGCTCTGGCATGAGGTCGTAGCCCTCGGGGTGCGCGAGCGTCACGTCCATGCCAAAGCGCGGCAGCAGCGTGATGAGCGACTGCGGGCAGGAAAGGGGCTTGCCGTAGGAGGGCGAGTAGGCCCAGGTCACGGCCACCTTCTTGCCCTTAAGGTTCTCGATGCCGCCAAACTCGTTGATGAGGTAGAGCATGTCGGCCGAGGACTGCGTGGGGTGGTCGGAGTCGGACTGGAGGCTCACGAGGGTGGGACGGTGGTCGAGCACGCCGTCGTGGAAGGCCTCGTCAACCGAGCGGGCGACCTCGGCCATGTAGGCGTCACCCTCGCCGATGTACTTGTCGTCGCGGATGCCGATGACGTCGGCCATGAACGAGATCATCGTGGCCGTCTCGCGCACCGTCTCGCCGTGCGCGATCTGACTCTTGCCCTCGTCGAGGTCCTGGAGCTGCATGCCCAGAAGGTTGGTGCCGCTCGCGAAGGAGAAGCGGGTGCGCGTGGAGTTGTCACGGAACAGCGACACCGCGAGACCCGAGTCGAAGATGCGCGGGCTGATGTTGCGCTCGCGGAGGTTGCGCAGCGCCCCCGCCACGGCGTACATGGCGCGCAGCTCGTCGGTGGTCTTGTCCCAGGTGTGCAGGAAGTCGTCGCCGTACATGCCGGAGAAGTCAAGGCCGGCAAGCTGGTCGAGGTAACTCTGGAAGTCGCTCATGTGTGGTCCTCTCCTCGTCAGTCCCCAAAAGGCAAGAATCATGAAATCGCAGGTAGCTGTCACGTCAGCGAGCGGCGGCCTTGCCTCGGATTGGCGCGAGGGCAAGGCGAGGCGTACGGCGGTACGCGAGCCGAGGCCCAAGCGCCAAGGCGAGGCGCCCGGCCGCCGCGCAGCGGCAGCGACGTTACTTGATGTCGTTGTCGGTAAGCGATGCGCGGAACTCGGTGGCGTCCTCGTCGCTCGCGCCGGTGCCGTCGTAGAGGTTGAGCGCGGCGGTGTAGAGCGCGGCGCAGGTCACGAGGTCGTCCTTGTAGGTGATCTCGTTGGGCGCGTGCGCCTGGCTCTCGGCGCCGGGGCCAAAGCCCACGCACGGGATGCCATAGCGGCCCTGGATGGCCACGCAGTTGGTCGAGAACGTCCACTTGTCGCACAGGGGTCTGCCCTCGCGCTTGTCCATGGACTGCGCGCAGCCGATGCGCTTGTCGCCGAAGAGCGCCTTGTGCGCGTCGACGAGCGCCTTCACGTGCGGCGCGCTCTCCCTGTTGATCCACGTCGGGAAGTAGGCCTCGGTCTCGTAGACCTCGCCCGTCCAGCTGGGACGGTCGTACATGTACATGGAGACCTTGACGTCGTCGCCATACTTCTTGACGGCCGGCAGGTTGCGAACCTCCTCGAGGCAGCTCTCGTAGGTCTCGCCGGCGGTCATGCGGCGGTCGATGGAGATGGCGCACGAGTCGGCCACGGCGCAGCGGCTCGGGCTCGTAAAGTAGACCTGCGATACGGTGCAGGTACCGCGGCCCAGGAAGCGGGCATCCTCGTAGTGGTCGGGGTTGTACTTCGGGTCGAGCATCTTGACGAGGCCCTTGATGGCCGTGGACTCAGTGCAGCCGTTGTTGTTGAGGGCGCGCACGTCGGCGATGATGTCGGCCATCTTGTAGATGGCATTGTCGCCGCGCTCGGGGGCAGAGCCATGGCAGGAGACACCACGCACGTCGACGCGGATCTCCATGCGGCCGCGGTGGCCGCGGTAGACGCCGCCGTCGGTGGGCTCGGTCGAGATCACGAAGGCAATCTTGTCGCGCGCCGCCTCCGGGCCGCCGAAGTCCTTGTTGACGATGTACTGCCAGCACATGCCGTCGCAGTCCTCCTCCTGGACCGAGCCGACGACCATGACCTTGTAGCCCTCGGGGATGAGGTCAAGGTCCTTCATCATCTTGGCAGCGTAGACGGCCGAGCACACGCCGCCCTCCTGGTCGGAGCCGCCGCGGCCGTAGATGACCTCATCGTCCTCGTAGCCCTCGTAGGGGTCGTGCGTCCAGTTGTCGCGGTTGCCGATGCCCACCGTATCGGTGTGGCCGTCGAGCGCGATGATCTTGTCGCCGTCACCCACGTAGCCGATGACGTTGCCCAGACCGTCGACCGTGACCTCGTCAAAGCCAAGGCGCTCCATCTCGGCCTTGATGCAGGCGATGACCTCGCCCTCCTCGGCGCTCTCGGACGGGTGGCTGATCATGGCGCGCAGGAACTTGGTCATGTCCTTGCGGTAGCCCTCCGCCGCCTGCTTGATGAGGTCGTAGTTCAGTTCCTTAGCCATGTCTGCCCTTTCGTTCGATGGCCTTATACGTGAGGTGGAAATGAGGTGCAGGTAGACGGCGCGCCGCCACTCGGCGAAGCCGCCTGCCGTCGCAAGGCGCCGCTGCTACTCGGCGTAGCCGCCGCCCCAGACAATCTCGCGGTAGCGGTCTGGGTCGGTGTCTCCCTCGGTCGAGAACATGAGGACCTGGGAGTTCTTGTCGAGTCCGAGCGCGTCACGGAAGTCCGCGTACTCGGGCTCGGTCATGATGTTGGAGATGACGCCCATGCCCACGGCGCCGGACTCGCCCGAGACAACCGCCGGGTCGCCCTTGACGGGCGCGGCGAGCATGCGCATGCCCTTGGCGGAGACCCAGTCCGGGCAGCTCGCGAAGGCGTCGGCGTGGTTGCGCAGGATGTCCCAGCCGATGGTGTTGGGCTCGCCGCAGGCAAGACCGGCCATGATGGTCTGGAGGTCGCCGCCCACGATGCGCGGCGCCCCGTCGGCTGCTTTTGCGCCCTGGTAGAGGCAGTCGGCCGCGGAGGCCTCCATGATGATGAACTTGGGCGGGCACGTGGGGAAGAGGTTCGCGAAGTAGCCCACCATGGCGCTTGCGAGCGAGCCCACGCCGGCCTGCACGAACACGTGCGTGGGGCGCGAGACCTCGAGGGCGCGCAGCTGCTCTGCGGCCTCGGCGGCCATGGTGCCGTAGCCCTGCATGATCCAGGACGGGATCTTCTCGTAGCCGTCCCAGGCGGTGTCCTGCACGATCACGCCGTGCTCGGTCTCGGCGGCCTCAGCGGCGGCCATGCGCACACAGTCGTCGTAGTTGACGTCCTCGATCGTGACCTTGGCGCCCTCCTTGGCGATGTTGTCGAACCGCGTCTGCGTAGAGCCCTTGGGCATGTGCACGACGGCCTTCTGGTGTAGCTTGTTTGCCGCCCAAGCGACGCCGCGGCCGTGGTTGCCGTCAGTGGCCGTGAAGAAGGTGGCCTGGCCGAAGTCGGAGCGGAACTGGTCGCTCGTGAGGTAGTCGTAGGTCATCTCGGAGACGTCCTTGCCCATTTCCTCGGCGATGTAGCGCGCCATGGCAAACGAGCCGCCCAGCACCTTGAAGGCGTTGAGGCCAAAGCGGTAGCTCTCGTCCTTGACGAAGAGGCCGCCGAGGCCAAGTCGGGCGGCCATGCCGTCAAGCCTGGCGAGCGGCGTCACCGCGTACTGGGGAAACCCCCGGTGGAACGCCTGCGCCTTGCTGACGTTCTCGAGGCTCATGACCGACAGGTTGGCGTCGTCACTCCTCGGCATCTTGTTGGCGACCCACTCGATCTTCTCGCTCACGTGCGCGACCTCCTTCGCTCGACGTCCTGCGTTTGCCCCGGACAGGTCCCCGCCGCCCGAGGCGCGTGCCCGGCACACCCGATACCTTGCGCGGCCTGTGTGTCACGCGTATGTCCCGGGCGTTTCCAAGCAGACAAACTTACTGTTCGCTTACCAAACAAAAAGTTTGTTATCCCATTTGTACAGCAGGGCGCACGGGTGCGCAAGTCATAAGTTCCGCGACCTTGGCGGCGCTCTGCGAGCGTTGCGTTTACGCCCGCGAGCGGTAGGGCGCGCGGGCCGGCTTCGCGCACGCCCGCTCCCCGCACGCATGCCTGTCTTCCGCGCGCATTCCCGCCCACCGCACGCATGCCCGCTCCCCGCACGCACGCCCGCCTTCCGCGCGCATGCCTGTCTTCCGTGCGCATACCCATCCTCCACACGTGCGCCTACGGGAAGGAGGCACGCCTCGAGCGCTTCGTGGCCCCGCGACGCCAGCTTCGGCGTCTTCGACAACCACCCGAACTCCCAGTTTTCGCCCAAGTGGTCACGCACGGCGACTTACCCTGCACCTCCCGCCCGGCACACAGGCCCAAAGGAGGCGCACGCCGGCCATTGACCGTGAGGAAGGGCCCCGGCCGCCGCATTTTCGCCCCCCCCACGGACCGCGGAAGGCGAAAGACCGGCCGGGGAGTAGCAAGTAATAACCAGTAAATCGCCTCTCGTGACCAACAACCGGAAAACCAATGTGGACTGGGCATCGCCGAACGCTGCCTTATCACAAAAAGAGCCGCGCACCAGAGAGGCGCGCGGCTCAAGATGGGACAGGCGAGCTGAAACGCAAGCGGGGATGCGACCGACGGGGCCTACGCCTTGGCCTTCACAGCTGTGCCCGGCTTGGCGTTGAAGTTCTTGTACACCCAAGCGGTCACGAGCGGGGTCAGGATGGCCGTCACGATGGCGCACGCGGCGACCTGCGCGGTGGCGGTGGCAAGCACGGCACCGCCGAAGGCGGCCTCGTTGACCGTCGCCATGGCGGCAGGCGTGGCCACGTTGGCGCCAGCGCAGCTGGAGATGGCGGCACCGGCAACGCCCGAGCCGCCCGTGAGGCGATCGGCGAAGATGACCGGGATGGCAAAGACGACCGAGCACAGCACGCCAAGCAGGATGCCCGGAGCGCCGGCAGCGATGAGCTGGCCAAACGTCATCGTGGAGCCCATGGCGAAGAACACAAGGACGACGATGCCGCCAAGGGCGGGGGCCATCATGCGCTTGAAGCTCGGGAAGACGTTGCCGAGGATGATGCCCACGACGATGGGCAGGATGGCGCCTACGAGCGTCCAGCCGATGGGGGCCTGGCCGGCGGCGCCCAGCACGACCATCGTGACGGGCGGGCCCACGACGAGGGTCGTGATGGCCACGGCGCCGCGCTCGACCTCGGAGCCCATGTCACCCATGAGGCCGGCGTACATGGCGTTGTTGGCGCCGGTGCAGGCGGCGAGGATCACCATCGCGGAGAGGCCGAAGAGGTTATCACCCCACAGGTACAGCACGAGCAGGGCCACGACGATGACCACGACCTGCTTGGCGATGATGATGATCGCACCGCGCGCGGCCGCGGCGGGCGCGCTCTTGAACGAGATGGTGGTGCCCACGATGAGCAGGAAGGCGCCCACGAGCGGGCTCGCGCCCTGCTGCGTCATGCCCAGCGTGAAGCTGCCCAGCGTCTTGAACAGGTCAGGGAACAGCGTGTTGAGCAGACAGCCCAGAAGCAACGGAATCAGAATGTTGGCGCCGGGAATCTTAGAGAGCTTGAAGAACGGCTCCTTCTCCCCAGCCACAGCAGCATCACTCATACAAACCCACTTTCTCGTAGTGAATCCCCGCATCAAGCAAGACCTCGCACAACATCAAGGAAGCCCAGCGACCCGATGGCCCGCGACGGCTCTCGTGCCGCCGGCTAGGCCACGGATAAGCGAAGGGCCTCCGCCCTCGCGAAGCGGAGATTTTCGCAGGCTCGAAGCGAAGCGAGGGTGCAGGCCCGAAGCGGCAAGGCTGTCAGCCTAGCCGTCCAGCACGATGCCGCCGTCGCAGTCGCCAATCTCGCCATTCACGAAGGAGGCGGCGTCAGACGCGAAGAACAGCACCATCTGCGCCGGCTCGCTCGCCTGCGCGGCGCGGCCCAGGGGAATGCCGGCGATGATGCGCTTGGAGTTCTCGTCGGACAGGATCGAGGTCATGTCCGTGAGGGTGAGCGACGGGCAGACGGCATTGGTGCGGATGCCGAACTTGCCGCCCTCCTTGGCCACAGCCTTGGTGAGGCCGTTCACGCCGGCCTTGGAGCTGGCGTAGGCCGCGGCGCCCAGAAGGCCGCCGCCGATCTTGCCGGCCACGGACGAGACGTTCACGATCGAGCCGGCGTGGGCCGCCTTGAAGTGCGGGTACACGGCGCTCATCATCGTGAAGGTGCCCGTGAGGTTGATGTCGATGGTGCGGCGCCACTCGGCGTCGTCGATCTCGTCGAACTTCTTCGTGGAGATGACGCCGGCGCAGTTGATCAGGATGTTGACGCCCGGTACCTCCTCGAAGATCTTGTCGACGGTCTCGCGGGCCTTGGTGGCGTTGGAGACGTCGAGCTTGTAGAAGCGGCTGCCCTCGTCGCCGAGCTTGTCGAGGGCCTCCTTGCCCTTCTCCTCGTGACGGGCCAGCAGCACCACGTGGCCGCCGCCCTCGTCGATGAGCTTGGCCGCGCCCTTGGGGCCCGTCCCCGCCTCCGAGTGGCCGGACACCCTGCGACTCGACATGATAGGAGCCTGGTGGCACGCTGCCGTACCCACACCGCGAGTTTTTCCGTGGACAGTAGGTAGTTGTCCGCAAACGGCTCAATGCGCTTATATCGCGGCAATTTGCGGCCATATGGCCACTATTCGCTGACCATTGGTGTTCAACTCGTGGAGAAGACAGAGGTAAACAGCTCAATTGTGGAGACGCACCCAAGGCGCGCCACACGCCAGCCCCAAGCTTCGCCCTGTGCCCCCCGCGCCAAAGCCGACGCGCGACCGCCAACGCGCGACCGCCAAC
>NZ_CAAKOQ010000042.1:102878-169832 GCF_901212675.1 Olsenella uli | reverse complement strand
CCCGCTTACACCACAATTCGGGACGCGTCCCCAGAAGACCGAGGACCGTGAGTACCGCCCGCTCGAGCAGATTCGGGACAACTGGCCTAAGTTTGTCATCACGCGCAGCGACCCTATCCAGTACCGCAACGGCATTGTGCACGAGAACGTAACCGAGCTGATCGGGGAGGGGTGGATGTTCGGAGTCAAACAGCGGGATGCTTCGCCGAGGGCGGATGGCTAGGAGGCTGTCCGCTCGTATGCAATGGCTTCAGCCAGGCGCGTGCGTAGCCGCGCCAAGACAACCATCCGCTATGCGGGTGGCGACAATCTGCTTTACAAAACCACCCTCCCAACGGATATTGACGATCGTTCAGGCCGTCAAGAATTCGAGTGGGAAGGATGGTGGTCGGCTATGGCGCAGAAAGCCTATAGTCTTTCTCACACGAAGTGGATGTGCGGATACCACATTGTGTTTACGCCGAAGTATAGGCGCAAAATCATATACAACCAAATCAGGTCCGACATAGGCGAGATCTTGAAGAGGCTGTGCGAGTACAAGGGGATCGAGATCATAGAGGGGCACCTCATGCCCGACCATGTGCACATGCTGGTGGCGATCCCCCCCCCCGAAGATGTCCGTCTCGAGCGTGATGGGCTACTCGAAGGGGAAGAGCTCGCTGATGATCTTCGACAAGCATGCCAACCTCAAGTACAAGTTCGGCAACAGGAAGTTCTGGGCGGAAGGCTACTACGCCTCGACCGTGGGCCTGAACGAGGCCACGGTCGCGAATTACATCAGGGAGCAGGAAGCCCACGACATCGCGCTGGACAAGCTGAGGGCGAAAGAGCGCGAGGACCCGTTTAGGGCCAAGTGAGGGGTATGCCGGTTCGACCGGCCCGCCACGGGTCAAGGGCAATAGGGCCTGAACGAATTGAAGGCCAGCGTCTTGAGGCGCTGGCCGGCATTAATGGGTTATACCCTAAGAGCAAACCACCCGCTATGCGGGTGGTCATGATTTATGAGAAATTGGACAAACTCGGGCATGATCACTGGGGCTGGGCCTGGGTGGTTCGGGATGTGGTGGAGGGGTTTTGGGGCAAGGCCCTAGCCCGTTTGGTGTGCTTGGGGAGCTGCGTACCCCACTGCAAAGTGATGCGAGTCTGCATTTGAATTGGGGCGGGACGGAAGGGGCGGTGTGAGAGCTGGTGTCCGAAGTCTTGTGCTTGTGAGATGGGACGTCGGGGCTTGTGCAACTCAAAATGCGGCGGATGCATTTGGAGTTGCACAAGTTGAGGTAGATGGGACTTTTGACGAACTCCAGGTGCAGTTAGTGCACCTGGAACGAGGCCCGATGCTCGGAGCGCTGGCCCCGGCGTACACCAAGTGCAGCGCGCGCCCGGAGCGGCCGCGCGCTGTTGGGCAATTGTTCAGTTGCCGTCTGAGGAGAGATTTAACTGTATGCCTACAATAGAGATAATTCGATATCTTTTGTCAAAAAGGAGACGCTTGTGGCGCAGCAACTTGTTCTGGATGCCGACGCTGTGATCAACCTGCTTCCAGTCCTCATAGACGTGCGAAAGCGTTGGAAAGCGGGCGAGGACATTGCGGTGGGCGATGAGGTCCGCAATGTGGCTGCCAAGCTCGGCGTTGATGATATCGAGGGTTTTGTCCAAGAGCAGATTCAAGACCACGTTGCTCCGGTGCTCGACCATGCGTTCAACAACGATGATGCCGCAGAGGACGCTGGGGCGGGAAACGAGGTAGCCAGCATGCTCGCAGCGATGGCCGTGCCGGTGGGCAAGCTCGTCTACGCCTTCGCGCGCAAGGACGTGACGGCGAACGACCTGTTCGATGGTCTGGACGCAATCGTCAACGAGAATGCCGACGAGCTGGGCGAGGTGCTTCGAGTTGCCCTGGACATCGACATCCCACCCGAGGCTCAAGGTCTCATGGAGAAATATGCCATCACCGCCGTGGGCGTCTACTGCTTCGCGGCGGCGTACAAGATCTACGCTAAGGCCGACGAGGATGAGCGGCTTGCTCACGAGCAGCGTATCGAGATCGAGCGCCTCTGTGCCGAGTCCATCGCCCAGCTTAAGGCGCAGCGTGAGGAAATGGAAACGTTGGTCAACGAGTACCTGGCTTGCCGCCTCGAGGTGTTTGCCGGGTCGGTTGCCGCTATGGATCGGGCGCTCGTGGAGCAAGACGACGATGGCTACATTGCTGCGAGCGCCGAGCTCTGGAACTTGTTGGGGTATAGCGCCCAGTACGCGAGCGCTCAGGAGTTCGATGACCTCATGCTGTCCAACGAGACGTTTGTGCTGTAACGGCTTACGAAATGATCTTTGAGAACGGAGTGGATATGGCTGGCTTTGGTGGATTCGACCTGGGCGGCATGCTCAAGAAGGCTGCCGATGATGCATCGAGGGCAGTAGGGGGTGCCGCCGCCGCTGCGGCAGACGCGGCGAGCAAGTTTGACGCGGAGAAGGCGATAAAAGATGCGGGCAACGCTGTGAGCGAAGGTGTGAACGCAATCGCGCAAGACGTCGTTCCCGTTGCAAAGGAGGGTGAGAAGCCGGGTTCCCCCGCATACCACGGGTTCGACGTCATCGACTTTGCGAGCCTGCTGGTGTGTCTTGCGTCTGTCGACGGGGAAATTTCTGATAAGGAACGTGTGAAAATCACTGGTATCGCTGCAGATTTAGGCGCCGAGATGGAGGGCGAAGGCTGCGGCTTCATCGACACGGTCGTCGACGGCATGAAGCCCGATGCCGACGAGTTCGGCGCCTTGGCCGCGACCAAGATCAACGCTCGCTTCACCATCGACAATGCGAGCATGACGGAGCGCGATCGCCGCCTGCTGTGCTGGGGCCTGCTTGCCGTGGGCCGGTCCGACGGAGTGTCCGCAGACGAGATGGATTTCATTCGCTATGTCAACGAGAGGTCCGGCTTGGATCCTGTTGTTGCGGATGAACTTATCGGCTATATAACCGCAATTGGTGAGACCTCCGCACTCGCGGAGGAGCTCAAGGCTTCCAATCGCCCCTATTCTGAAATCGAGCCACTGGTGGCAGAGCTGGCACAGCGTGAAGAAGCCATTTCTGCTGCCGCTCAGGCCCTCATTACGGATAACTAGGAGGATAACCATGCCACTACCTCTGCTCTTTATTATTCCTGCCGCGGCGTCGGGCCTCGCCGGTGCGGGTGCGGCGGTTAAGGGCTTTGCCGACAACATGGAGGCCAATCGCCTCACCGGTGACGCGAACGGCCGCATCGATGCAGCGGGTGAGCAGCTCAAGCGCTCGCGAGACGTTTGCGCCGACGCGTTGTCGGGCTTGGGGTCTGAGAAGATCTTCGCGCTCAACAACAGCATCGCGCGGTTTGTGGATAGCTTTAGCAAGATCAAGAACCTCGACCTTGCGGATTCCCTCGGTTTGGAGGAGTTGAGCAAGTTCCATATTGACCGCGAGTCTTTGGGCGAGCTCGAAGAGATGTCCCATCTCGCTGCAACCGTTGCCGGTGGTGTTACCGCGGGTCTTGCGGGAGGCGCGCTCACGGCGTTTGGCGCGTACACGGCGGCGGGCGCTCTTGCGACGGCGTCCACGGGCACGGCTATCGGTGCGCTTTCAGGTGCGGCAGCTACCAATGCTACGCTCGCGTTCTTTGGTGGCGGTTCTCTGGCGGCCGGCGGTGCGGGCATGGCCGGTGGCGCTGCCGTCCTGGGTGGATTCGTTGCCGGGCCGGCATTGCTGGTCATGGGGCTTGTCGCGGGAAAGAAGGCGGGAGAGAAGCTCGAGGTCGCGCGCGGGAACGACGCCAAGGCCAACGAGATATGCGCGGAACTTGCGAACGCCACCTTCCAATGCGACGCCATTCGCAGGCGTACGTATCTGTTCTACACCCAGCTCGCGCGCTTGGACGCTCGTTTCTTGCCGTTGGTGTTCCAGCTTGAGGACGTTCTCGAGCGTGAGGGCGACGACTACGCTAAGTACTCCAAGGAGGCAAAGAGCGTCGTGCTGAGGTGCGCGACGGTGGCCGGTTCCATCAAGGCGATTCTGGACACCCCGATTCTCACCGAGGACGGCGCGCTGACGGATGAGTCCCTGAAGCTGACGGAGACCATCGGGATCAACCTGGCTGAGTGGAAGTAGCGGGGTTGTTGGTGTCGTAGATCACTCCTTCCCGACTCAGGATTTGTCCTAAGCACCTACGTGAAGACATGCGGAGGGATTCGGTGGCAAAGTAGTCGAAGCTGACGACCAAACTAGAACCAACTCGAATGACGTCACGGCAAGCGAGCATGAAAGAGTGGGAATAGAGAAATTTGGGAATAGTATTCCCAAATTTGACCACAGTACAAGCAAATGAAATAATGCCTCCTATCGGAAGATGGGAGGCATTATGTATATAGCCAGGGAAATCGAGCAGACCATCGACCGGATGCTCAAACAGGGCAAAGTCGTGCTGGTCACCGGCGCCCGCCAGGTTGGCAAGGCCACCGTCCTCAGAGAACACCTGGGAAGTTCGTTCGATTACGTCACCATGGAAGATCCCGCGGCGTATGCGCAGGCGAAGTCCGACGCCGTCCTTTTCTTCGAGATGCACTCCCTGCCGCTCGTCGTTGACGAGGTCCAACGCGTGCCCGAGCTGTTCTCGCCGGTGAAGTGGCTGGTCGACCAGTCGGCGGAGAAGGGTCGCATCGTGCTCACGGGATCGCAGACCTACCATCTCATGAAGGGCGTGAGCGAGTCGCTCGCGGGCCGCATCAGAATCATCGAGATGCCCGCGCTGTCGCTGCGAGAGGTTACGGGCAAGGGCAACAATCACCGAAAATACATGCCCTCCATGCTCAAATCGCGCGATATCGACGCACCCGAAGGCTTCGACCTCTGGCGGCACATCCACCGCGGCAGCATGCCGGAGCTGCAGGACCCCGACGTAGACTGGGACCTGTTCTACACCGACTACGAACGCGCCTACTTGGAGCGCGACGTTCGCGACCTCGTCAACGTGAAGGACGAGGCGAAGTTCTACAATTTCATGGTGGCCTGCGCCGCTCGCACGGGACAGCTACTCAACGCCTCGGACATCGGCAACGCCATCGACGCCGACCACAAGACGGTCAAGGCGTGGCTGTCGATCCTGCAGGCTTCGGGCGTTGTTCGGATAGTCGAGCCGTTCTTCCCGGACATCGAGAAGCGCCTCACCAAAACGCCGAAGATCTTCTTCATGGACACGGGCCTGGTGTGCCACCTCACCCGATGGACGACCCCCGAGCAGCTGCGTGTGGGCGCGGTGGCGGGCCATGTGTTCGAGACCTTCGTGGTGTCCGAGATCCTCAAAAGCCACATGAACGCTTGGGCGAACCTGCGCGACGTGTGGTTCTACCGCGACTCGAAGAAGCGCGAGATAGACTTGGTCATCCAGGACGGGCGAACGCTTCATCCCGTAGAGGTCAAGACGAATGCACTGGTGAAGAAGGATGCTATCAAGAGCTTCGGCTGCCTGGAGGGCATGGCCGACTACGAGGTGGGATTCGGGCACGTCATCTGCCAGACCCAAGAGCCGTACCTGTTGACGGAAAACGTGGAGGCCGTGCCCGTCTGGGCGATATAGGAAGCAGGTGGGAGTCCGGAATGCGCTCTCGTATATCGAGGGCGCATCTTTTGCCCCCTCCCCGAGTGCTAGAATCCGTCCCATCGGCAGGGCCGAGGGGGCGCCAAGGTCAACGCGCCCGCGCCCTCCTCGAAGAGGTCGGCCGCCCTCGCCCTGAGGGTCTCGTCGAATATGGTCAAGATAGCCTCCCGTTCCTCGAACATCACTTTCCAGTCCAAGAAATGGGAGGCAGTTCATTCATGCGCGGGGTCCCTTCGTAGTAATGGTCGGTTTACGCTGGGATCCGTTTTGGAAAGCTAACGAGCATGGTGGTTCCGTTCTCGGAACTTGCTTCGACCTCTGCAGTGCCACCGTGAAGCGCGGCGATCTCCCAGACAAGCGCTAGCCCGAGTCCTGCGCCGCCGTATGCCCTGCTGCGGGATTTGTCGAGACGAAAAAACGGCTGAAAGATGCTCTCTCGGTGCTGCTTGGGTATTCCCGGGCCCTGATCCTTGACGCGCAGGAACACGTGGCTATCGGTATCGCAGATAGAGACGTTGACAGTCGAGCCGGGGTGACTGTAGCGGATGGCGTTTTCGACCAAGTTAAACACCAGCTGATAGAGGAGTGTGTCGCTTCCGATTGTCAAAGCGTCTCCGGCGCAATCGAGGGTTACGCCCTTATTCTCGGCAAGCGGCGCAAGATCAGCGAGGACTTCTTCGGACAAGGGGCCAAGTTCAACGGCATCCTCGCAAGGAACGCTGTGGAGCTTACTCATCTCGAGCAAGACTTTGATCATTCGTGACATCCGCTCGGTTTGTTCTTGTAGCAGGCCGAGCAGCTCTGCCGTATCGGGTTGCGATGCGGGGTGCTCTGAGACGAACAGTTCAATCTGCGCTTGCATAAGGGCAAGCGGGGTTCGCAGCTCGTGTGCGGCGTTGCCGGTAAACTGTTGCTGTGCAGAGAACCCCTCGCCAAGGCGGGCGATCATGTCGTTGAAAGAGGCGCTGCATCGTTGAAGTTCGGCGGGAACATCTTCGTTGAGCTTGATTTCTCTTAGGTTGTCAGGCTGTACACGCTCTACCTGAGCGGCAAAAGCCCGTAGCGGTTTGAGCGCACGACCGCTCACAAAGTATGCAAGCACGCCACCAAGCAGCGTGACCCAAGCCGTGATGCACCAGGCTGTCGTGCCAAAAGACTCCTGTGCGTCGTTTACGACGATCGTGACCTTGTCATCGAGGGCCGCTTTCGTTGGGTCGAACGCCTGGGGCGAATCTTCGCCGGTTGCGTTAAAGGCCGAGATGTCACTGCCGATGGCATCCATGTAGCGCATGCCCGTATAGCCGACCAGGCAGTTCGTCAGCACGCATGCCGCACACGTGAGCAGTGCCGTCATGATCGTTATGCGCCATTGCAGCGAAAGCTGTTTCATTCGCTATCCTCCATGACGTAGCCCTCTCCAATCCGATTGCGAATCGGGTCGTGTCCCAAAGCGCTGCGCAGCTTTTTTCGGAGTGACGAGATGTGAACCCGGGTCGCGTTGCTAAAGCTGTTTACAGTGCTATCCCAAACGTGCTCGATAAGTTCCTCTTGGCTTACCGGTCGCCCTTGGTTAAGCATCAGGTATTCCAGGATGCCGGTCTCCTTGCGTGTGAGGGATAGGACTTCTCCGTCCACGGAGGCGAGGCGCGCCTTGGTGTCAAAGCTCAGCGATCCACAGGTTAGAACAACATCGTTTTGCGTAAAGCGTCTGAGCGTGAGGCTGCGGATGCGCGCCGCCAGCTCGTCAAGATGGAACGGCTTGGTGAGGTAGTCGTTGGCGCCCGCATCGAGCCCTGCCACCTTGTCGGAGACCTCGCCACGTGCCGAGAGTACGAGCACCTTGGTCTCGCAATCAGTTGTTCTGAGTCGCCTGAGCACGGTCATGCCGTCGACATGGGGGAGATTGAGGTCGAGCACGATAAGATCAAAGGTCTCGACATCGAGCAGATCGAGGGCCTGCTGCCCGTCGTAGCAGCAGTCGACGCTATAGGCCAAGTTGCGCAGGCTGCGTGCGATTGTATCGCACAGCGCCCGCTCGTCCTCGACGACCAAGATGCGCATAACGTTCTCCTTGCATAGTCATTCACGCTTAACACGGATTTTATAGTCGGTATGGTCCAATGGGTCGTGTGACGAAAGGAGTGGTCAGGTTGTTCAAAGCGGTAAAACCCATGATGCAGGTCGCTTTGTTGATCGTTGGAATTGCCATGGTGTGCTTTGGCGCTATGCGTGGCGAGGCGGATGCCGTGCTGGCCAAGGCGATTAGGCTGTGCTTGGAGTGTATCGGAATTGGATAAAAGAAAAAACACTGCATCACATGTTTTGCCCCGATTTCGCGGGTTCATTCAGGCGGCGGCGACGCTGGTCACCAATATTCACCTGCCAAACTTTGCCAAGGGCAGCATCTATCAGGGTGCGGGAAAAACAGTCTGCGTACCTGGGCTTAACTGCTATTCGTGCCCCGCGGCAGCGGGTGCGTGCCCCATCGGGTCGTTCCAGTCGGTGGTGGGTTCATCTAAGTTCAACTTCTCCTACTACGTTACCGGTACGCTCATTTTGCTCGGCGTGCTGCTGGGACGATTTGTATGCGGCTTTCTGTGCCCGTTTGGCTGGCTGCAGGAGCTGCTTCACAAGATTCCCGGCAAAAAGCTATCGACGAAAAGGCTCAAGGCGCTTACGTATGTCAAATACGTTGTGCTGCTGTTTGCTGTGGTATTGCTGCCTGTGCTGGTGGTCAACGATCTGGGGATGGGCGACCCGTTCTTTTGCAAGTACATCTGTCCACAGGGTGTGCTCGAGGGCGCCATTCCGCTTGCCATTACCAATGCCGGCATTCGATCTGCGCTGGGACAGCTCTTTACCTGGAAACTGATCGTTCTCATTATTGTGGTGGTGCTGAGCATTTTGTTCTATCGCCCCTTCTGCAAATGGATCTGCCCGCTCGGCGCATTCTATGCACTCATGAATAAGGTGTCCTTACTGGGAATACGGGTCGACGCATGCAAATGTGTCTCGTGTGGCAAGTGCTCAAAGGTATGCCAGATGGACGTTGATGTGACCCGTGCACCCAATAGCGCCGAATGTATCCGATGCGGAAAGTGCATTGGGGCTTGTCCCGTCGATGCCATCAGCTATCGCTATGGCCTGGATGCGTCGGCAGAAAAGCTCCTCCTGACCGCGGACAAAAAGTAAAACAAGCTTCGACGAAAACGGAGGAATGACCATGAAGCTTTCTAAGATTGCGGCCCTGTTTATGGTGCCGGTATTGGCCTTGTGTCTCGTGGCATGTTCGGCACCCGGTAGCAATGCGAGCAAATCTACGGGCTCCGATCCTAAGATCGCGGAACTCACTGCGCAAGAGCCAGCCAACGCCGACGAGGCTGCCGAGCTGTATACGAAGCTCATGCAGAAGGAGAACGACATCCTTTCGAGTGACAACGCACTGTGGGAAAAGGTGTTCAGTGCGGCAAATAAAGACTCGGCAATGATTGAGAACGGCAGCAATTACGGCGATTTCCTGCTCAAGACCATCGACGGCGCCAAGGATGAGTTTACGGCGGATGAGCTTAAGACGCTCAAGGCTGGTGCGCAGCAGATCAAGGAGATCGAGGACAAGCTCGAGAGCTTGGAGAAGGAGTTCCCCGGCTGTGGAAGCACGCCGAGCGCAGGTGAGAGCGTCGACGCTTCGGCCGCTGGCATGACGGCTGGTGCCAATGCTTCGAGCGAGGCGACGAAGTTCCCCAGCTTTGCGGGCAAGGACCTGGATGGCAACGACGTGAGCAGCGACGAGTTGTTCTCCAAGAACAAGGTTACCGTCATGAACTTCTGGTTTACCACTTGTAAACCGTGCGTGAGCGAGCTGAGCGATCTTGAGGATCTCAATAAGGAGCTTGCCGCAAAAGGCGGTCAGGTCGTGGGTGTCAATTCCTTTACGCTCGATGGGAACAAAGGCGAGGTGGCCGATGCCAAGGATGTGCTTTCCAAGAAGGGCGTGACGTACAAGAATATCTGGTTCAAGTCGGACAGCGAGGCCGGCAAGTTCACCTCCAACCTGTATTCGTTCCCGACCACCTACGTAATCGACCAGAACGGCAACATCGTGGGAGAGCCGATCGTGGGCGGCATCAATTCTGCCGAGCAGCGCGAGACGCTCAACAAGCTCATCGAGCAGGCGCTCGCAAAGAGCGGACAGTAAGTACGAATGTGGCAAAGGGACAGTCCCTTTGCCACGTCGTCAATGTTATGAGCGGGACGGTGCGCCACGCGGCGTGCGGTCCCGTTCGTTATTTTGGCGCGGTTCGTTACATTCCTCACTGGCGCCGGCAGAAAATGGGATTGAGTAGGACAAACGCGTCGGATACGAACGGCGGGGGAGAGCGGGTGAGTGCGTCCGCGCGGGAGAGGTTGCCGCCTATGCTGGAGCTCAAAGATAGTTGCAAAGGTACGTCACGTAGTCGTTTACGCAGGTGGCGCTCGACAAGGTGAGCCTGTCCTTTCGCGATAACGAGTTCGTGGCCATTTTGGGCCCATCGGGCTCGGGAAAGACTACGATGCTCAACGTTATCGGCAGGCTGGACCATTTCGATTCCGGTGACCTGCTGCTCAACGGCATTTCGACCAAGGATTTCCGCGACCGCGATTGGGATGCCTACCGAAATAACCGCATTGGTTTTGTGTTCCAGAGCTATAACCTCATTCCGCATCAGGCCATCTCGTATACCGACTACATGGGCATCATCACCTACATCAGCGTGCTGGAGCGAAAAAAGGAGATTGTATCTTGCGTGCAATCGGTGCGTAGAAGCGCAACGTGGCTAACGCGCTCAATGCCGAAACCTTCATTGAGGGCCTAATCGCTGGTGTTTTTGCCATTGTCGGCGTGGTTGCTGTGGGCTTTCCGGTTAACGCCCGGGCGCTTGCGGCCAAGCAGGTTCCGAACTTGATGAGCCTGCCCGTTCAGGACGCGCTGGCGCTCATCGCGATCTCGGTGGCGCTGACGGTCGTCGCCGGCTTGCTACCGGCGCAGCGCGTCTAAGAAAGACCCCCGTTGAGGCTCTGCGCTCGGAATAATGTGACAAAGGGACTGTCCCCTTGTCACATTGGCTACTGCTCCTTGCAGCTGCGGGGAATTACGAGCAGCACGAGGAGCGAAAAGCCGAGCAAGATGCCGGGGGAAACATGCTCACGACGCGCTTAATGAGCTCGGCGTTGAGGGCTGCATCGACTGCGAGCGCCCCTCATTCGATGGCTTGGAGGGCAGCTTCGACGCGATCATTCACGCGAACGGGTCGCTTCCTGCATCGCAATGCCCCATGCTGCTTCGAAAGGACGGGGCGTTCGTCCTTGTTGGAGGAGCCGCGCGCGCAATGATGTCGGGCGCGGTCTTCGGAAAAAGCGCCTGCTCCTCGAGGGAAAGCGAGCGACTCAGGTTGTTTACGCATCCATCCCAAAAGAGTTCTCATACATCTCCGAGTTGGCGGCTGCAGGCGCCATTCGCCCCGTGATCGACTTGTCGGTGCCCGCATCCCGTCTCATCGAAGACGTGCAGATGCTCCGCTCGAAACCCCACACGGGGAAAGTCGGAATCCTCATGGATCAATAGTTGAAGGCACAAAGAGCAATATCGGGCCCAATCTGTACCAACCCCGCCGCGTTAGCGACCAAAGTCGATGGGGCACACCTCCCAACCATGTGAGATATCCATGCTTGCATTGGTGCGAACTGCGCGACAATGCAAGCATGAAACCAATCGAACCTTGGCGTGGACAGGGGGCGTAGCCCTGCTCACGCCATGACTTATCGCCAATCAATGCCCACGATGCTTCTGCTTGCGCTTCAGCTTTCGCTGCTCGAAGCGCGCCTCCGCCTCTTCCGCGCGGCGTTGGCTTCTTGCTTGAGCCGACTCCCGCTTCATCGTCTCCCGCTGATTCGCGAGCGCCTGCTGCGCCTTGGTGCTCATCGCCGGCTGCTTGAGGGTTTTCGCTGCCTCGCGGGCGCGTCGCTTGGGGTTCTTCGCGGACTTGCTTGCCTCAGCCGGTTTGCCACCGAAGAACGGGAGCCTCTCCCATTTGCCGACGACGAATCGCAGGATTTCCCCATCGGACGGCTCCGCGCCGAAGACGATGCGGGCGACGCCGTACCTTCCGTCCTCGACGTGTTCCGCCAGTCCGACCCAGAATTGGCCGTCATGAAATACGGTCAGGGTGGTCGACACGCTGATCTGCATGGTTGGTTCCTCCTTTATGTAGATGACCATGCAGAGAAGGGACAACCAAGGAGGCAGGTTACTGATGCGGACTCCCGCACGCCCACGACTACCCGACGGGGACTGTGTTTTCATCTCTGATGTCCGCATTGTAGCGCACGCGAATACGCCCGTCATCCCAGCCGACATGACGTGGCTGGGGCTTACCCCCCCCCGACGCGCCCTTGCGCATATTGCCCTTATCGGTTTCGAAACTGTAAAAAACTTCGAGTTTCGAAATCGAAAAGGACCGAATGATGGCTTGGGTAGACCGCAATACGTAGGAAGTTCCGCCATCGTCTATGCTGAACACGAGGTCGTCTTCCTCCAATCAGATCAGGCTGACCGAGCAATCGGCACCTGGATCGACACTCCCCTGCACATGAACCCGCTTATGCGCGCGAACGAGGGCTACAAGGGTATGACCGCGCGGGAAGCGCTTGGGGTAGCGAACGGGGGCTGAGCATCGCCCTGCGCCGGCCTTGGCATCAGGTCCTCGCACTGGGCGGTATTCCGAGGAATGGGAGTAAGGATTTGCCCAGCATCGATAATGCTCGGCTATACCCTTATTCCGTCTCCCTGCTCTTGCGGTATCCCGCGAGCCTGTCGTTCAATTCGCGGGTCTCGCGGCTCAGCTTGGCGTTGAAAACAAGAGTGAGGACCGCCAGGATGGCGAGATAGACAACCGTGAAGGTAACCCACGCCCCGGGGTTGTTCACGGGAATCCAAGCAAAGATAAACGCCAATGCACAGAGGACTGCGTAGAGGCAAACGCCGAACAGCACCAGGCGCGCGGGATACGCCATCCGTCTGATCACCGCGGGCGTGAAGAACACGAGCTGCAGCGCGGAGGCGGCGACGCACGCGGCGAGAATCGACCAGCAATAGTAAATGCCCTGCTTGGCTGCGTCATCAGTGAAACAAGTCCCTAATGCCAAGAAGGCTATCATGGCGACGGTGAAGCCGATGCAGATGCTTTTCACGAGTTGTCCGAGGTTTTCCGCGGGCGTCTTTTTATCGGTGTCGATAACGTCCCTGTTAATCATTCCGGTCTCCCTTCCTTCGTTTCGACCACTTCAGACCGAGCTTCGATTTGACGTCGGGCGCATACTGGCGCGAGATAACGACCTGCTCGCCGTTTTCCAAGGTGGCGATGATCCTGCCGTTGACGTCGGGCTTGAGGGCGGTGATCGCGCGGAAGTTGACGATGCAGCCCTTCGCGATGCGCAGGAAGTCGCAGTCCGCCAGGCGCTCCTCCATCTCGTAAAGGCGCAGGCTCGTCTCGAGGACCGTGTCGGCCGTATAGATGAACGTGCGCTTGTCGACCGACTCGATGAACAGGACGTCTTCTGCGCTCAGCACGCGCGTGCAGCCGTCGGCCGTGCCCGTCACCTTCCTGTCAAGCATGCGCAGCCTCGTTATCATGTCGAGCACACGGCGATCGGCTCTCGCGCAGATGATCGTGACTTCTAGGTCCTGGGCCGTTTTCCGCTCTTCGACCGTGATCTTCAAGGGGCCTCCTTCCGACTAACCCCATGGTAGGCGCCACAAAGGGCAGAGCCTTCGGCGCTCGGCCAAGCTGCGCTGTCGAGGGACCAAGATGCGGCGAGGACGTGAACGGGGCGTGAACGGGGGACGTAGCCCTGTTCTCACGGGCGTGAACAGGGCTACGTCCCCCGTTCATTCCTTCACGCCTTGCGGTGAATTACCTCTTGCCAGACTGTATATATCGTGTATATACTCTGCTTAACAGATATATACGGCAAGGGAGAGCATATGGACGTCATACTCTCGAACTCGAGTGATAGACCCATCTACGAGCAGATTTCCTCGCAGGTGCGTGCGCAGATCCTCTCGGGCGCCTTGGCGGCGGGAGAGCGTCTTCCCTCGATTCGCGCGCTCGCGGATGGCCTGGGGGTCTCGGCCATCACCACGAAGCGCGCCTACTCGGATCTCGAGGCCGAAGGTCTTATATCGACGGTCCCGGGCAGGGGCACCTTCGTCTCGAAGACGAGCAACGAGCTCCTGCGCGAGCGGCGCATGCGACGTGTCGAGGAGCTCCTGGGCCAAGCCGCCGCCGAGGCTGCGGGCCTCGCGCTCTCTCGCGCCGAGCTCCACGAGATGCTTGATCTCGTGATACCGAGCGATATCACGTAGACAAACCCCGACGACTCTATACGAGAGAAAGGTGGAGAGATGACAAACCTGCTGGAAATGGAGGGTGTCAGCCGGCGTGTGAGCGGCACGTTCTCACTTGGCGACGTGAGCCTGACCGTGGGGCCGGGCGAGGTCGTGGGCTTCGTCGGTGCCAACGGGGCGGGGAAGACCACCACGCTGCGCGCCGCCCTGGGCCTCATGCACGTCGATTCCGGCTCCATCAAGCTGTTCGGCCGCCCGTTCGATGCCTGCGCTGACGGAGCCCACACCCGAGCCGTGTGCTCGCGCGTGGGCGTGGTGCTCGACACCTGTCCCTTCCCGCGGGACCGCACGGTGGCCCAGGCCGCTGCCTGCGTGTCGCCCGCATATCCCACCTGGGACCAGGCGCGCTTCGAGGCGCTTGCCACCGCCTTCGGCCTTTCGCTGAAGGCCCGCGTCGCCGACCTCTCGCGCGGCATGGGGATGAAGCTGCAGCTTGCGGTTGCCCTTTCGCATGGGGCGGAGCTGCTCGTGCTCGACGAGGCGACCGCCGGTCTCGATCCCATCGCCCGCGACGAGGCCCTCGACATGCTGCGTGACTTCGCGAGTGAGCCCGAGGACGTCGCGGGGCACGCGCACGGCGTCCTGCTCTCCAGCCACATCACGACCGACCTCGAGCGCATCGCCGACCGCGTGGTTGCCATCGGCGCCGGCCGCATCCTCTTCGACGTCGCGCGAGACGACATCACCGATCGTGCCGGCATCGCCCGCTGCATCGAGGCGCAGGCAGACGAGGTGCTCGGCTGCGTCGAGGGCGCGCGCAAGCTGCGCCGCGAGTTCTCCTTCGACGTTCTCGTGCCCAATCGCTTCGAGTTCGCCGAGGCGTTCCCCGACGTTCCGTGCGACCATGCGTCGATCGATGACTACCTGCACTTCTTTTTGGAGGGAGAGACCCGATGAAGACCGCCATGATGTGCGACCTCAGGACGCTTGCGCCGTTTTTGCCCCCGATTCTCATCACGCTCGTGCTCATTTGCACGTTCCTCACGCTTGGCGGAGGCGCTGTCTCAGCCGTCGGCAGCGTGGCCGTCATGATGGTCCTGCTTTGCATGTTTTCGTTTGCGGGCTATGACAATCAGAACGGATGGGATCGGTACCGTGCGACGCTGCCGCTCTCGCGTCGCGAGATTATCGCGGGCCGCTACCTGGTCGTACTCCTTCTGGGTGTGGTCGGCGTGCTTGCGGCGGTCGTGATGGGAGGGGCGTTCCAGGCCCTGTTTCGCATGCTGCCCGTGGCACCCGCGACCTATGGCGGAAGCGTGCCGGCGCTTTTGGGCGCTTCGGCGGTCTCCATGTCATGGGGTCTGATCATATGCGCCGTGGCGATGCCGCTCACCGTCAAGTTCGGTGCCATGCGCGCCATGCGCCTGTTCGCCTGCGGCTTGGGAATCATCGCGTCGCTCGGCGTCGCGGTGGGGGCGGGAATCATGCCGGACGAGGGGTTCGCGATGGTCGCGGCTTGGATCGAGAACAACCTCATCGCATGCATCGTGGGCTGCATCGCGGTGTCGCTTGTCGCCTACGGTGCGAGCTGCGTCGCAAGCGTCGCAATCTACGAGTGCAAGGACATCTAGCGAGGTGGCGTGAACCGCGGGGGCGTGAACAGGGGACAGGCACCTGTTCACATCCGCACCCCCCCCGTTCACGCCCCGTTCCAGCTAGGGGGGGGTGGGAGAAATTGAGTGCTGTCACACGAGACGGGCTCCTGAAAGAGGCGTTTCTCATCGCCGATAGAGCTGTACTTCCGCTGTTCCGTCATGGATGGGTTTTGCCGGCTGGATGCGGGCAAGGGCTTCGTCGACTACTTCGAGGACCTCTATGGGACGCTTGGCGGTGTTCTGAGCCGGTTCAGGCGCTATTGGCTCAGGGACTTTGACGCGTTGCCGGCTGCCGAGAAGGCATCCGCTCACCTTTGCGAGCAGCAGGTGCTCGGGCATGTGCTTCGTGGCCTTGTCGAGGTGTACGAGACTGACACGATGATCAGGCCTGACTTGCCGAGCGGCTTTGAGTCCGATTCTGTCTCGCGCTTTACGCTTGAGAACATCCTCTCCGCCCTGCGCTCGGGTGAGGAGTCGTGTCCCGTTCTCTTCGGGGGGACTGCGGAGGGACTGCGGACGATTATTTGGACCGTCACGCGGACCTTCCCAGTGGAGAGGGTATAGTTTTCTGGACACCAAGTTAAGGGCGAGAGGTGTTCGGAATGGCCCAAAGAAGGAAGCGCTACGACAGGCAGTTCAAGGTCGCGGCCGCTCGGGTGGTGCTGGGCGGAGAGATGAGGGTCGTCGACCTCGCAAAGGAGCTTGGGATCAAGGACTCCACGCTCAGACGCTGGGCCCAGGAATACGAGGAGATGGGCGATGCCGCCTTTCCCGGCAACGGAAGTCCCAAGGTCAACAGGGACTACGAGATCGTGAGGCTCAGGAAGAGGGTCGAGGAGCTGGAGCGCGAGAACGACCTCCTAAAAAATTTCCGGGCCTTCTTGAGTCAAGACCATGCGTGAGGTGCGAGTTCGTCAGGGCGCATGGGGGCGAATTCGGCCCCATCAGGAAGGCATGCGAGATCCTCCGCGTTTCCAGATCCGAGTACTACGACTGCTTGAACAGGCCCAAGTCGAACGCGCAGATGGGGCGGGAGGCGCTCGAAGGGTTCGTCGTCGAGAAGTTCGAGCTGCACAAGGGCCGGTACGGCTACCGCCGCATCAACCGCGAGCTCAGGCGCGTCGGGATAGTCGTGAGCGAGAAGCGCGTCCTGGCCGTCATGCGCAGGCTGGGCCTCCAGGCTAAGGGCACGGCGAGAGAGCACGGGCGGGCGAAGCCGGTCGAGAAGGGCGATCCGCGCGTGAGCCTCACCAGCCGCGTCTTCGACGTGGACGCCAGGAACAGGCTCTGGGTCGGCGACATCACCTATATCGATACCGACGAGGGCTGGCTCTGCCTCGCGGCCGCGATGGACGCGTGGCATCGCAAGGTCGTCGGATGGTCGATGTCGGGCAGGACCACGGAGAGGCTGGCCATCGATGCGCCTGGGCAGGCCGTCGGAAGGGAGGATTCGCCGGATGACTTCTCGCTGGCGTTCCACGACGGCCAGGGGTCCCAATACGCCTCGCGCGCATTCCAGAGACGCCTCGAGTCGCACGGGATGGCCCAGTCAATGTCAAGGCCTGGAAATCCGCGGGACAATGCGGTGGCCGAGTCGTTCTTCAAGACGCTCGAGCGAGAGCTGATAAATGACAGAAGATACAAATCCAGGGACGAGGCGAGGCAGGAGGCGTTCAAGTACATCGAGCTCTACCACAACGGGCAGCGACTGCATTCCAAGAACGGATATATGGCGCCTTGCGGCTTAGAGCGAGATGCCGCCTGAAGATGCTTAAATAATTGTCCAGGAAACCTTGACCACTCCACTCCCAACCGGACCCTGACGGTCCAACTTTTTGTCCGCAGTCCCAAGCCCCTGAGTTTGAAAAATATATTATTTGAAGTTGTCCCAGCTTTTGTCCCCGAAGCCGACAAAGCGCGACATGGCGTTACCTGGCGGCACTCGGCTTGAGACAGCGTCGAAAACTGGATGCAACTGGAGTGACGGGACGGCAGAACCGAAGGCATCGAGTGGGGGCAACGGGAACTGGCTTCTGGACTCGCGTTTTGGTGCTGTCGAGTGCCGCCTGACGCTGTTTCGGCGTCGCCGCAGGACAAAGCCACCAGCGAAATAGTGGGAATAACGGTCTCCGGACCCTCTGGTTCGGAGGCTTTCTTTTCCGTTCTGCCCGGAAGGAGCTCCTTGCCGGAGTCACATGGGTAGCGAACGGCTTTATCGAGCGTGGGCGTTTTCGTATGCCTTCCTGACACTGTCCGGCAAATCGTCGGGAATCAGCGCCTTCACCCTATCCTCATTGCCATCCAGAATCGCCTGCTCGTAGTACCAGCATTTGAACCTCAACATGTCCAGTGCGCGGTTCATCTTCGCGATCTCCGACTCCATGTGGGCCTTTCGCTCCTCGAACATGGCCTTGCGCTTGGGATAAGTTGACGGGCCCTCCGCACGCCATTCCATGAACAGTCGGATGTCCTTGATCTCCATCCCCACCTTCTTCAGGCATTCAATGACCCGAAGCGCCTCGAGTTCCGTATCGCCGAATCGGCGAATGCCGGATGCCCGCTCCAGGCCCCGGGAACAATCCCTGCTTGTCGTAATACCGCAGCGTGGAAACGGGCAGACCGAACATCTCCGCCACCTGTCCGATCGTGTACATGAGCCCTCCGAATAAAACTCGAAAAACGAGATGGCCTTTCCCATCGGTGCCCCCAATGACGCATTCGCGAAGTACTTTATCGGGCAAAGCTACCTCGCGCCCCTTTCCACCGAGCAGGTCGGCGTCTACAACGTTACGTTCGAGCCCGGCTTCCGCAACAACTGGCACACGCATCACGCCAAAAGTGGCGGCGGGCAGATCCTCGTCCGTGTGGCCGGCCGAGGGCTTTACCAGGAATGGGGCAAACCGGCACAAGAGCTGCGCCCCGGCGACGTGGTCAACATCGCCCCGGGCGTAAAGCACTGGCACGGTTCGGCGCCCGACAGCTGGTTCTCCCATCTCGCGCTGGAGGTTCCGGGCGAGGAGGCCTCGAACGAGTGGTTGGAGCCCGTGGACGACGACGCATACCTTAGGGTGGCCAACAAGGAAGCGTGAGCATGGAGCAGTTGAATCTGACGCGGGGATGGGACAAGGTGTTCCCTAAAAGCGACAAGGTCGAGCACGGCAAGGTGACCTTCCACAATCGATACGGCATCGCGCTGGCGGCCGACGCCTACATGCCGAAGAACGCGGAAGGCAAGCTACCCGCCATCGCCGTCAGCGGCCCGTTTGGCGCGGTGAAGGAGCAATCGTCCGGCCTTTATGCGCAGAAGATGGCGGAGCCTGGCTTTTTCGCAATTGCCTTCGACCCATCCTATACCGGCGAGAGCGGCGGTACGCCCCGCTATGTCGCATCGCCGGACATCAACACCGAGGACTTCTGCGCAGCGGTGGATTTCCTTTCTGTGCAGGAAAGTGTTGACCCGGAGCGCATCGGCATCATCGGCATCTGCGATTGGGGCGGCATGGCAGTCAACGCCGCGGCCATCGACACCCGCATCAAGGCCACTGCTGCGATGACGATGTACGACATGACCCGCGTGACCGCCAACGGCTATTATGACGCCGAGGATTCCGAGCAGGTGCGCTTCGAGAAGCGGAAGGCGCTGAACGCGCAGCGTACCGAGGACTATAAAGACGGCAGCTACGCGCTGGCGGGCGGCGTGGTCGATCCGCTGCCGGAGGACGCGCCGCAGTTCGTGAAGGACTATTACGCCTACTACAAGACTCCGCGAGGCTACCATCCCCGCAGCCTGAACTCAAACGGTGGCTGGAGCGTGACGTCCTCGCTGTCGTTCATGAATATGCCGATTCTGCAGTACGCCTGCGAGATTCGCTCCGCCGTGCTGCTGGCGCATGGCGAGAAGGCGCACTCACGCTATTTCAGCGAAACCGCGTACGGCAAGCTGACCGGGGACAACAAGGAGCTTCTCATCATCCCCGGCGCCAGCCACGCCGACCTCTACGATCAGATGGACGTCATTCCGTTTGCGAAGCTGGGCGAGTTCTTTGGGGAGTATTTGAAGTAAGACGTACCTTGCTTTTTATTTATGTGGCGCGCTCGCAGGCGGTCGCGACCTGGGTGAGCGTGAGATCTGCGCGAGGGGACAATGCGTGGATTTTTGGCCCCTCGCGCGCTGACGTCGCGAATTAGAACAAGATGGCGTCGTCGGCCGTGAAGGCGTCGAGGGATCCTTGCTTGACCTGGATGCAGACGTACGTGATGCCCGAGTCGGACGCGGCGCGGAACTGGCGGTGCGCAGTGGGGGAGACGCGCAGCCAGTCGCCGGCGGCAAGCTCGATGTCCTCTCCATCGATTGTGGCCGAGCCAGCGCCCTCGAGCACGCCGTAGATCTCCTCGTTATCCTTGTGCGCATGCACGAACGGAACGCCAGCGCCGGCGGGAAGCTTGTTGACGCTCACCTCGGCCCCGGTAAGCCCGAGTACTTCGTGCAACTCGACGCGGCCCTCATTGCCGACGTTGGTCTTTGCGTAATTGGCCATAGTGGCTCCTCTCCTGAGGCTGATCTACCTTGCAGGCATCTCCTGCGTGGGATACATTCAACGCAAAGGCACATGCAAATACGAGTACGCACATATTTGTAACTGCGTATCTTATTTGAAACTGGCACGATCGAGGAGGGTGGGTCTCCCATGAAGGCGAAAGAGGAGCTTCCGGAGTGTCCGGTCGCGACGGCGGTGGCGCTTATCGGTGGCAAGTGGAAGCTGCTCATTGTCCGCAACCTGCGCGTGCGCCCCTGGCGTTTCAACGAGTTGCGCCGCGACCTCGAGGGAATCTCCCAGAAGGTGCTCACCGACAGCCTGCGACAGATGGAGGATGATGGGCTGGTCTTTCGCCATGACTATGGCGAGAATCCTCCCCGCGTCGAGTATGGCCTCACCGAACTCGGCCGCCAGATGATACCCGTCATGGACTCGCTCGCAGACTTCGGCGCTTATTACAAGACGATTGTTTCGTAGCGGGCGTGTCGCCTGGAGACGCGTCCCATGGTGGGCGCAAGCGGACAGGCGGCTCGCGCCCACCATGGGTGGTGCGTGGAGGCGGCGGGAGGGAAGGAAGGCTCGCGCCTTCGAGGGAGCCTACAAAAGCTCGCGGAGTCTCTTTGTCCAGCGTGCGAAGGTGCCGTCCTCGGGCCTTCGCCTGGCCTCTTCGTTGCTCGGCAGGTTGTAAAAGGCCGGCATCGCGAGGCATTCCGATTCGGTCGGACTATCGCAGGTATCGCCGGGCTGCAGTCGCATCTCCTCACAGCCGAATTCGTCCGCTAGGTATGTCAGCAGCTTCTCGAAGCCTTTGGGGTATGCGTTAGGCCCCTCGTACGAGCGATGTCCATCGAAGAGCTGCATAGCCCGCCAATGCTTGATGACCATCGCTTCTCCCGTGGCGCTGCCGTCCGCCGCCGGGACGCGCGCCGCCGTTTACGGTTAGATGTGGATTTCGCACTCCGAAAACAGGGCGGCTTTCCCCGTGATGAACACTTTGTCGCCGGACACCCTGCAATACAGCGTCCCTCCCCGCTGCGACGCCTGGTATGCCACGATGTCCTCTTTGTCGAGCTTTCTGGCCCAATAGGGGGCGATGTAGCAATGGCCGGATCCACGCGCAGGATCCTCGGTAACGTTGAGCTTCGGGGCGTAGCTTTGGGACGCCGAGTTCGGATCAGTACCCGGCGCCGTGACCTGCAGCAGCGGGCCATCCAGGTCGAGCAGCTTGGCCATGTCCGGCCGCAGCCCCCTCATGGTCTCCTCGTCATCGAAGACGAATAGTAGGTCCCTTCCCATGTACGCTTCCAGTGGCTTCGCCCCGATCGCCTCCTCCATGGCCTTTGTGACCGGGACGCTTCGCAGCTCGTATGCGGGAAACTCCATCTCCAGAAGGGCACCCTTCCTCTTCACGGCCAGGTCGCCACTGAGGGTTGAGAGGACGACCTCATCTGCGTCCGTGATGTAGGATCGGAACAGGACGTAGGCGCATGCGAGCGTCGCGTGCCCGCAGAACGTGGCGCACGGCGAGCGGGCGCACGCAGAACGTGGCGCGCGACGGGCTCGGAGCCCGCGCGCCCGTCGCGGCTACTTGCCGGCTGCACGGCGCAGGCGGTCGCGAAGCTTCTGCAGCGGGCTTGGCCCGGTCGCGGCCTCCTCGTTCGGCGAGGTAAAGACCTCGCGATCCAGGTGGGCACCCATTGCCTTGACGAGCGCCGCGCCATCCTCGGGAATCAGGGTGAGGATCTGGCCGGAGTCGGTGTGGACCGCGAGCTCGCGGATGTCTCCGCGGAAGATATCGGCCTCGACGCTCGTGATTTCGTCCCAGGCAACGCGCAGCTGACGCACGCCGTCGCGGGTCTCGAACTCGATGCCCGCGTCACCGCAAAGGAGCGCTCCGGGTTTGGGCATGACCCCGTTGGTCAGGCAGTTGCAGCTGACTCTCTCTTCAATAACCTCGTTGAACGCCATGCCTGCGCCCCCTTACTGTCTGATGCTCGGCTTCACGCCGGCGACAAGAAGCCGGGCGATCTCGGCCTCGGTCGCGTTCGAGAGGTCGCCCGAGACCGTTGCCTTGAACGCCGAGGACATCGTGGCGAAGTCGACGAGGAACTGCGGGTCACAGCGGTTCGTCTCGCCGTGGACGACGCTCGCGGCAAAGACGCTGCCGCAGCTGGAGATGTCGGCAAGCGCTACGTGCTGGGGGAGCGAGAGGTACGTCTCCTCGCGCGTGACCTTGGCGCCGCGGATGCGCGCGACGTCGTAGCGGTCGATCTGGCGCACGACGAAGCACAGGGAGTTCAGCGAGTAGTCATTGAGTATGCTGCGCGCCCAGTTGAGGCAGAAGTCAAAGAGGTCGGGCTCCTCGACGCTCGCGTGTTCGATGGAGATGATGTCGTCTTCGGACGCGATGAGCTCGTCGACGAGCGGAATGAGCTTGCCCACTTTTGAGAGCGCGTCCTCGCGCGTCCACATGGTTTCACGGTAGTTGAGGTCCATGAAGGTCTTGATGCCACGGCCCTTGCAGGCGCGCAGCGCGTCAATGCACGCGTGGAACATCTCGTCAGAGATCGCGGGCACGACACCCGAGAAGAAGAACGCCTCGACGCCGTTCAAGAGGTGGTCCCAGTCGAAGCTCTCGCGCCGAGCGTTGGCCATTGAGGTGTCGGAGCGGTCGTAGGTGACGACGGTCGGCCTGATGGAGCGCCCGCGCTCGGTGTAGTAGAGGCCCATGCGGTGGTTCGAGCGCAAGATCTTCGAGGTGTTGATGCCGTAGCGCGCGAGGTTCATGATCGCGTTCGTGCCGAGGCGGTTATCGGAGACTATGCCCGCGAACGAGACGTTCTGCCCGAGCTGCGCCAGCGTGGTCGCGACTACGACCTCAGCGCCGCTGTAGGAGATGTCTAGGCTCCTGGCGTCGTCAAGACGCTCGTGAGCGACAGTGGAAAGCCTGATAAGAGGCTCGCCGAAGCAAAGAATGTTCATGGTTACACTTCCAGAAGTATCACGAGCGAGGTCATGACGACGATGCTCGCGAGGATGGTCAATGCGTTTGCCATTCCGGCCAGGCCCTTATCGCCGCCGGCCCACAGGGTATAGACCGGCCCCATGGAGGGCGCCGGCGCCCAGGCGAGGACGGCGACGACCTTGCGGGCCACAGGGTCGAGGGGCAGTAGGAACAGCACAGCCAATGATAGTAGCGTTGCGAAGGCGAATCGCCAGATCAGCAGACGAACAAGTTCAACAACTTTTGCCTTGTTGACCGAGAATCTAATCATAAGTCCGATCATGAACATCGCTAAAAAGGAATTCGCGTTCGCAACGGGGTCGATGAGCGTGATGGCTAGGGGCGGAATCCGTAGGCCAAAGAGGCCCATGACGATGAGGACCACATAGCAGTCGAACGCCACCGACGAGAGGAGCGCACGAGCAAACACCTTCGCCTTGTCGCGCAAGCACTGGTAGTCGGTGCCGAGCACGCATGCACGGATGAGCGCCCAGGTCCCGCCGGTGCACATAAGGGAGTTTCCAGCGTCGAACAGGCAGGTCGCGACTGCCCCCTGCGAGGGGAAGAAGGCCTGCACGAAGGCGAGCGCGAAGCAGCCGATGTTGAAGCCGGCGACGTTCGACTGCTGGAGAATTTGCTCCTCCTTCGGCTTGTTGGCATATACGGCCAGCGAGAGGAAGAATGGCAGAACGTTCGAGACGAAGCCGAGAGCAATGAGGGGCAGAAGCGATCGGTTGAGCTCGGACGCCTCGAAGGCGCGGATGATGGCGCAGGGGAGCGTCAGGTTGAACACGATCTTCGAGATTAGGCGGCCGGCGCTTTCCCCGAACTTGCCACTGTGGCCTGCCGCCACGCCCATGAGGATGATGGCGACGAAGGAGGCGACTTTGGATAAGACGTCGAGCATAACAGGATGTGGCTCCAAGCATGAGGTCGTGACAAGGGTGAGGGCCGGCTGGCACCGGCCCTCGAAGGAAGGCTATGGGGTGCTTAGTACTTGAGCTTCCTGATTCTGCTGACTTTCTCGGGGTGGAAACGCTTGACCGCGGCGAGTCCGTCCTGCGCGTTGAAGCGGTCGCTTGCCTTCTTGAACTGGATGCGGATCGGGGCGAAGCCCATGTCCATGTTCGCCTGGGCGAGGCGCGCCTGGCGGCGGTTGCGGGTCTTGACCCACTCGTCGAAGTCCACGGGGACCGCGCACAGGAAGGTGCCGTCCTTGAGCTTTAGCAGGTGCACGTCCGCGATCCGGTCCCAGGGAGTGAAGCCCGATCCCATGGAGTCGGTGTTGTCGGTGATGCCCTTCTCGTCGATGACGATGGCATTGCGGCGACGGGCGATCTTTACGATGCTTGATCCGATGATGAAGGCCGAGGCAGGGAGCATGATCCAACCCATGCAGACCTTCATGACGAACAGGTTCTCCGCGTAGGGCAGCGGCTGCGTGAGCACGAGGATCGCGCCGAGCAGAAGGCAAACTCCCATAAACAAATAAGAAACGATGAGAACGACGTTCGCGTTGATGGCGAGCTTCTCGCCTTCCAGGGCACGGGACATCTATGACTCCTCTCTTAATGCGTGCGGCCGCATGCGAGTAATTGCGTTGGCTGAATCATAGGCAATCCGATGGTCTGGGATAGGGCTTGACTCGTCAAATATGAAGAAAGTGTGTGCGAAGATTTACATAATCTAGCAAATCATAATTGCTATGAGACAAAAACCGAACAAAATAAGAACAAAATATGAAGCGGGTATGAAGAAACATCGAAAACGTTAGTTTCACCCCCCAAGATCTGTGTTGGAAATATGATTCATGCCAATGAGCCTCCATATGAGTAGAACCCCAAAAAGGGCGGAGGCGTTGGCTGGGTTAGGTTCTGTACATCGAAGGAAAGAGCGGAGAGGAGAAGGAGAATGGCAGGAAAGAAGTTCATCGTTGGCGTTACCGCTTGTCAGATCGGCATCGCCCACACGTTTATGGCTGCCGAGTCCCTGCGGCAGGCCATCGAGGCCCGCGGCTGCGAGGCCAAGATCGAGACCCAGGGTGCGACGGGCGCCGAGAACGTCATCACCGATGAGGATCTTGCTCGTGCCGATGCCGCTATCATCGCGGCCGATGTCAAGATCAAGCACGGCGAGCGCTTCGATCCCATCCCCACGCTGAGCTGCAAGACCAATGAGGTTATGACGCTCGAGACTGCTCTTGGCATCGTTGACGAGGTTCTGGAGGCGATTTAGAAACTATGGCTGAGATTAAGCGCAAGAATGCAAAGAAGAAGAGCGCCGGCCGTCAAGCTTGGGACGCGGTGCTCACCGGTATTTCCTACATGATCCCGTTCATCGTCGGCGGCGGCGTGCTTTGGGGCATCTCCAAGGCCATGGGCGGCTACAACATCGCGGCCGACATGAAGGCCCTGATCGCCGATGGTGGCAGCTACAAGGACTTCACGCTCGCCATGGTGATCTACTCCATCGGCTCCGCAATCTTCGACGTGTGCGTGCCCATCATCGGCGCCTACACCGCCTACGCCCTCTCCGATAAGCCCGGCCTCGCTCCCGGCTTCGCCGTTGGTGTCATCTCCAACACCATCAAGGCTGGCTTCCTCGGCGCCGTCGCCGGCGGCATCGTCGCTGGCTACATCGTGAACTTTCTCAAGGACGCTTCGAAGAAGGTCCCGAGCTCTGTCCAGTCCGTGTTCCCGATCCTCATCATCCCGGTCGTCGGCACCGCGCTGACCTCCCTGCTCATGTGGTACGTCATCGGCGTGCCTATCGGATGGTTCATGACCGCCATCACCTCCATGCTTACCAACCTTCAGGGCGTCGGCGGTGCTGTCTTCGGTGCGGCCATCGGCATCGGCATGTCCACCGACCAGGGCGGTCCGATCTCCAAGGCAGTCGCTCTTGTTGCTAATGGCCTCAACGCCGACGGCATCCTTGGCCCCGCGGCCTGCAAGATGTGCGGTGGCATGCAGAACCCGCTCGGCGTCTGCTTCGCCCAGATTATCGACCGCTTCGCCGGCAAGAAGAAGTTCACCGAGAAGGAGCGCTCGACCACTGTTTCCGGCCTCGTTCTCGCCTGCTGCTACATCCAGGAGTACGTCATCCCGTTCCTGGTCCAGGACACCTGGCGCTGCATCATCCCCTGCATGATCGGTGGCGCCATCTCCGGCGGCCTCTGCGGCTACTTCGCCCTTGAGTCCGCGGCTGTCCACGGCGGCGTCTTCGTTATTCCGATGATGAGCAACCCGCTCCAGTTCGTCGCGTTCTGGTTCATCGGCGCTGCCGTCAACGGCACCCTGTACTTCCTCCTCCGCAAGCCCGTCAACGAGGATGGCGACATGGCTGGCAACGGCGTTCTCGACCAGCTCCTCGGCTAGTTCCCCGCACGTTCGCTCCGCCAGGGCGGGGAGACTCCACGGCGTATCTCCCCGCCCTTTTTATACCTAACGCCGTACCCGTAAGCCGCTTTCGGCTGGTCGAACGAGCTTCTGCTGGCGAGTCAGGCGCATATATAAGCAAGGAAGGACTCGGGCATGTACACCTCAATGAAGGAAATTCTCCAGCACGCAAGTGTCAACCACTATGCGGTTCCCGCGCCGAACTGCCCCAGCTACAACATGATCAAGGCCGCCTGTATGGCCGCCGAGGCCAAGAAGTCCGCGGTCATCCTCGACCTGTCTCCCCGTCAGTTCAAGATGAACGCCACCCCCGAGGTCTGGGCCCCCATGGTCAAGGCCATCGCAGAGCCCCTGAACGTCCCCGTGGCGCTTAACCTCGACCACGGCGCGGAGTTCGAGGACATCTGCCGCTGCATCAAGGCCGGCTTCTCGAGCGTCATGTGCGACGCCTCCAGCCTGCCCTTCGAAGAGAATATTCGCCGCGTCCAGCAGGTCGTGGCTTTTGCCCACTCCCACGGCGCCTCGGTCGAGGCCGAGCTCGGCCACGTCGGCCAGGCCGCCGAGGGCGACGGTCGTTCTGACGACATGTATACCAACGTGGACATGGCCGTCGAGTTCGTCGGGCGTACCGGCTGCGACTGCCTCGCGGTCGCCATTGGCACCGCTCACGGCAAGTACCCCGCCGACTACGTGCCCCGTCTCGACTTCGAGCGCCTCGCCGAGATCAAGGCCGCTCTCGGTCAGGACTACCCGCTCGTCCTCCACGGCGGCTCCGGCGCCGGCGATGAGAACTTCCAGAAGGCTGTGGCCGGCGGCATCAACAAGGTCAACCTCTGGACCGACTACTCCCGCGCCTACGTCGGCGCCGTTCGCGAGTTCCTCGCTAAGAACGAGAACCCCGACTACATCTTCGTTGCGACCGACGCCGAGGAGAAGGCTTCCAAGTGGCTCGAGCGCTACATGGACCTCTTCGGCTCCGCTGGCCGCTACCAGTTCTCCGACGACAAGATGGAAGAGACGGACTAATTCCAATGACGCGGTTCCTCTTCGCATGCGACTCATTCAAGGGCACCATCTCCTCGGCTCGCTCCGCTGAGCTTCTGGCCGAGGAGGCCGCGGCCTTCTTCCCGAACGCGGCCTTCTCCTCCTTGGAGGCCGCCGATGGCGGGGAGGGCACGGTCGACGCCCTGGTGGCCTCCCTCGGCGGCGAGCGCGTGACGCTTATCGTCGCGGATCCGCTGGGGCGCCCCGTCGAGGCGAGCTACGGGCTTTTGCCGGGCGGCCTCGCGGTCATCGAGATGGCCGCCGCCTCCGGGCTGCCCCTGCTCTCGCTCGCGGAGAGGAACCCGCTTCGTACCAGCACCTACGGCACCGGCGAGCTCATTGCCGACGTCCTCGTCCGCGGCGTGCGCGACATTACGCTCGCCATCGGCGGCTCGGCCACCAACGACTGCGGCATGGGTGCCATGCGGGCTCTCGGTGCGCGCTTCGTGGGCGAGTCGGGAGAGGAGCTCGAGGGTGTGGGCGCTGACCTCGCGCGCGTTCGCCGCATCGACCTTTCCGGCGTGGACGAGCGCGTTGCAAAGACGAGCTTCCACGTGATGTGCGACGTCGACAACCCGCTCGTCGGGTCCCGCGGCGCCACCTACACCTTCGGTCCCCAGAAGGGTGCCGATCCCGAGTGCGCCGATGAGCTCGAGGCGGGCATGGCAAGCTTCGCTACCGTCCTCGCGGACACCTTCGGCGTGGACGTCTCGGGCCAGGCGGGCATGGGAGCCGCCGGTGGCCTCGGCGCGGCCGCGCGACTCTTTCTCGATGCCGAGGTCGTAGGTGGCGTTGACCGCGTGCTCGACCTCGTGGGCTTCGACGAGGCACTCGTCGGCTGCGACCTGTGCGTCACCGGGGAGGGCCACGCCGACTCCCAGTCCGCCCACGGCAAGGTCGTCTCGGGTGTCGCCGCGCGCTGCCGCGCGGCGGGCGTACCCTGCGTCGCCGTGGTCGGGGGCATGAACGCCGACGCCACCGAGCTTTTCGGCTGCGGTGTCGGTGCGCTCGTTCCCACGGTGGTTGACGTCTCCTCGATCGAAGAGGTCCTCGCGGCGGCGGAGGCGAACTTCCGCCTGGCCGCCCAGCGCACGTTCGCGCTTCTTTCCATCGGCAAGGGTCTGGGGTGACGCGATGATTAGCGGTGCTTCCTGTTGGAACTTATCTGTCCAGCAGGGCATGTCTTTCGTGGACGCGGGCGGCCACGACGTGTACACCTTCGACGCCATGGAGCCCACGCTCTACGCGCAGCTCGCCGCCACCGCCGCAAGGACGCCCAATGCCATCGCCATCGTCGACGACTGGGGCCACAGAACCACGTTCTCCGAGCTCAAGAGCCACGCTGACGACCTTGCCGGTTACCTGTGCGCCAACGCCAACGTCCGCCCTGGCGACCGCGTGGGCCTGCTGATGCACGCTGACGCCGAGTTCGCCGTCGCGCTCTACGCGATCTCGAAGGCAGGCTGCACCTGCGTGCCGATCCCCACCAAGTACCGCGTGCCGGAGGTCGCCGCCATCGTGAGCGCGGCAGACCTGAAGGCGCTCGTCATTGGCGAAGAGTTCCAGTCGTGGAGGCAGAGCCTGCGCGTGCGCCCCTCCGAGACCGTGGTCGCGACCAGCTGCAATAAGGGCTTCGGGTTTCCGCAGGCGCAGGGCTTTGCGCCCGTGTGCGAGCCGCGCGGCGGCCCCGAGGACGCCTCGATCATGATGTTCACCAGCGGGACCACCTCGAGCGCCAAGGGCGTCGTGCTCTCCAACCGCAACGTCGTGCACGCCACGATGGTCTACCAGCGGCTCATGGGCACCACCCCCTCAGACCGCTGCCTCATCCCGCTCCCCATCTACCACGTGACGGGGCTCATCGCGCTTCTTGCCCAGTTCGTCTACGTGGGTGCGATGACCTACCTCCATCGCCTCTTTGACGCGAGGCGCGTGCTCACCTGCGTGCGTGACGACCGGATTACCTACCTGCATGGATCGCCGACGTCGTTCGCCGAGCTCGTGTCTCTGCGCGACGAGTTCCCCTCGCTGCCCTCGGTGCGCTGCATGCTTTCCGGCTCGAGCTACGAGCCCGTGTCAACGATGCGCCGGTTCCACGAGTGGATGCCCACGGCCACCTTCCAGGTGGTCTACGGCATGACCGAGACCGCGAGTCCGGCGCTGCTCTTTCCGCTCGACTCGCCGACTTCCGTCTACGCCGGCGCCACCGGCAAGCCGGTTCCCGGCGTGGACGCGAAGATCGTCGGCGAGGACGGCACCGAGGCGGCCTGCGGTCAGACCGGCGAGCTGCTCCTGCGCGGCGCATGTGTGACCAGCAGTTACTTCCGCCACGATGGCGGCGAGATCGAGTCCGACGGCTGGCTGCGCACCGGCGACCTCGCCTACGCGAACGAGGAGGGCATGGTCTGGATCGTCGACCGCAAGAAGGACATGATCAACCGCGGCGGCGAGAAGGTCTGGTGCTCGGCGCTCGAGGAGGTCCTCTGCGAGCTTGATGACGTGGCCGAGGCATGTGTGGCCGGCCTGCCCGACAAGCTCTACGGCGAGGTTCCCGTCGCCGTCGTCGTGCGCACCGCCGGCTCCCAGATCACCTCCGCCGAGATCCGGGAGGCGCTCGCGTCCCGGATTGCCCACTTCAAGATTCCCGTCGCCTTCGCCTTCGTGGACAAGATTCCCCAGACGAGGGGCGATAAGCCCAACAGGGCCGCCGTCCGCGATGAGGTCCTCGCAACCCTCGGCAAGCAATCGACCCAGGAAGGAAACCACGAGCATGGCAGGTAAGTCCCTCAAGGCAAACTTCGTCACCCCGCAGCAGGTCGCGGAAGGCATCGAGGACGGGCAGACCATCTGCACCATCGGTATGACGCTCGTCTCGGCCTCAGAGTCCAACCTCAAGGCTATCGAGGAGCGCTTCCTTACCACCGGACACCCCAAGAACCTCACGCTGCTGCACTCCTGCGGCCAGTCCGACCGCCAACGCGGCATCCAGCACCTCGCGCACGAGAGCCTCGTTACTCGCATCATTGGCTCCCACTGGGGCCTCCAGCCGCGCTGGATGGACATGATCGCCAACAACCAGGTCGAGGCGTATTGCCTGCCCCAGGGCCAGATCGCGCAGCTCTACCGCTCGATGGCCTGCGGCCTTCCCGGCAAGATGAGCAAGGTTGGCCTGGGCACCTTCATCGACCCGCGCGTCGAGGGCGGCAAAATGAACGACCGCACCAAGCCCCTCCCCGACATCTCCGAGATCATCACCATCCACGGTGAGGAGTACATGTTCTACCACGAGGTGCCGATCGACGTGTGCCTCATCCGCGGCACCGTCTGCGACGAGATGGGCAACCTCACCACCACCGACGAGGCCATGAAGCTCGAGGTCTTCAACGCGGTTCTCGCCACTAAGCGCTACGGCGGCAAGGTCGTCGCCCAGGTCCGCGAGGTCGCCGAGACCGGCACCATCAATCCCAAGGACGTCATCGTCCCGGGCGTCTTCATCGACGAGGTCGTCATCTGCCCCAACCCCGAGGAGGACCACCGCATGACCTCCTCGATCTACTTTGACCCCTCCTACGTGGGTAAGCTGCGCGTCCCGCAGTCCGCCGTCGAGCCCGCGCCCTTCAACGAGCGCAAGTTCATCGCCCGACGCGGCTGTAAGGAACTCTACCCCGGCTGCGTCGTCAACCTGGGCACCGGCATCCCCAACGACATGGTCGGCCGCGTCTGCGCCGAGGAGGGCCTCTCGGACAAGGTCATGATCACCGTCGAGAGCGGCATCTACGGTGGCGTCCAGCTGGGCAGCATCGACTTTGGCATCGGCCAGAATCTGCTTGCCATGGTCAGCCACCCCGAGCAGTTCGACTACTACGACGGCGCGGGCGTCGACGTGACCTACATGGGCATGGGCGAGCTCGACGGCGAGGGCAACGTCAACTCCACGAAGATGGGCCCGCGCTGCGCCGGCGCCGGTGGCTTCGTCGACATCACACAGAACGCCAAGACCGTCGTCTTCCTCGGCACCTTCACCGCCAAGGGCGCCAAGTACTCCTTCGAGGACGGTAAGCTCACCATCCTGCAGGAGGGCGCCATCAAGAAGATGGTCTCCCGCGTCGGCCAGCTGTCGTTCAACGGCCCGGCTGCCCGCAAGAAGGACCAACGCGTGGTCGTCATCACCGAGCGCGCGGTCTTCGAGCTCGTTCCCGAGGGCGTCAAGCTGGTCGAGATCGCCCCCGGCATCGACCTTCAGGCCCAGGTCCTCGACATGATGGACTTCGCGCCCATCATCGCCGACGACCTCAAGCTCATGGACGCTTCGCTGTTCAACCAGGACGGCCCCTCCAGCCTTCTTGCCGACTTCGAATAGGACGAGGGGACAGCCTCCCGTCTCACTTCGCAGTAGATTACCCCGGGTCCGACAAGAAGCCTCGGCATCTGGGTTGCACGTTTTAAACCAACCGCAGTTCAGGCACATCGTTCGAAAGGAACCGAAATGGATGCAATCAAGGTAGCGGTCATCGGTAGCGGTCTTATGGGCGGCGGCATCGCCCAGACGTGCGCCCAGGCCAGCTTCACCGTCGTCAACATCGACATTGCCCAGGAGCCGCTCGACAAGGCCGGGTCCCTCGTCGGCAAGCTCCTCCAGAAGAAGGTCGACAAGAACAAGATGACCGCCGAGGAGCGCCAGGCCATCCTCGACCGTCTCTCGTATAGCACCGACTACTCCGAGCTCGCCGGCGCCAAGTTCGTTATCGAGGCCGTCCCCGAGCGCCTCGACTTCAAGCAGTCCACCTTCCAGAAGATCGACAAGTACGCCGACGATGACGCCGTGCTGCTGACCAACACCTCCGGCATCAGCATCGACGAGATCGCCGCCTCCACCAAGCGCCCCGAGTCCGTCCTCGGCATGCACTTCTTCTATCCCGCCCCGGTCATGAAGCTCGTCGAGATCATCCGCGGCGAGAAGACTTCCGACGAGGCCGCCGCCAAGACCCACGAGTTTGCCGACGCCCTCGGCAAGGTCTCCGTCGACGCCCCCAACACCCCGGGCTTCATCGTCAACCGCGTCATCAACCCCTACGAGAACATGGGCGCATGGCTCGTCTCCGAGGGCGTCTCTGCCAAGGACGTCGACACGGCCATGAAGCTCGCCTGCAACCACCCCATGGGCCCCTGCGAGCTCATGGACTTCTCCGGCATCGACGTCGTCTATGCCTCGCTCATGAACCTCTATGAGGGCTTCGACCACGATGAACTCTACCGCCCGGCCCCCGTGTTCAAGGAGCTCATCGACGCCGGCAACCTCGGTCGCAAGACCGGAAAGGGCTTCTACGACTACTCCGAGTAGCGACCCAGACCCACCCGCGCGCCCCACGGCCCCTGACATCCAGCCACTCCCGCAAAGGAGCATTGCCATGAGCAACCGCAAGTTCGAGAACAGGCCCGACGACATCGTCATCGTCTCGGGCGCCCGCACCGCCGTCGCCAAGTTCGGCGGCAGCCTCAAGACCCTCTCGGCCATCGACATGGGCTCCATCGTCGTCGCCGAGGCCGTCAAGCGCGCCGGCATCGACCCGGCTGTCGTCGACGAGTGCATCATCGGCCAGGTCGGCTCCTGGGGCCCCAACGGCTTCGTCGCCCGCGCCATCAGCCTGAAGGCCGGCCTGCCCAACGAGACCTGTGCCTACTCCGTCAACCGCCAGTGCGGCTCGGGCCTGCAGTCCATCGCCGACGGCATCATGGAGATCAAGTGCGGTCAGTCCGAGGTCGTCGTTGCCGGCGGCTCCGAGTCCCTCTCGCAGCTCCCGTACTACGTGCCCTCCGCCCGCTGGGGCGCCCGCATGGGCCACAAGCAGTTCGAGGACGGCGTGGTTGACATCCTCACCTGGCCTCTCGACATGTCCCACAACGGTATCACCGCCGAGAACGTCGCAAAGAAGTTCAACGTCACCCGCGAGGAGCAGGACGCCTTCGCCGCCCAGTCCCAGCAGCGCGCCTGCAAGGCGGTTGCCGAGGGTGTGTTCAAGGACGAGATCGTTCCCGTCGAGATCAACGGCCGCAAGGGCGCCGTCACCGTCTTCGACACCGACGAGAACCCGCGCGAGGGCGTGACCGCCGAGAGCCTCGCTCGCCTGAAACCCTGCTTCGTCACCGACGGCACCGGCACCGTCACCGCCGCCAACTCCTCCTCGCTCAACGACGCCGCTGCCGCGGTGGTCATCATGACCCGCGCCAAGGCCGAGGAGCTCGGCTGCACCCCCATGGTCTGCATCCGCGACTTCGCCGTCGCCGGCTACGAGGCCTCCCTCATGGGCTACTCCCCGTACTTCTCCTCCAAGAAGCTCGCCGAGAAGCTCGACCTCGACCTGACCGCCATCGACTTCTTCGAGATCAACGAGGCCTTCGCCTCCCAGGCCTTTGCGGTCTCTCGCGACCTCGGTCTCGACCCCGAGAAGGTCAACATCTACGGCGGCGGCATCTCCATCGGCCACCCGATTGGCGCCACCGGCACCATCCTCGCCATCAAGTGCGCCTACGAGCTCGCCGAGCGTCACCCTGAGAATCAGGACGCCATGGTCTCCATGTGCATCGGCGGCGGCCAGGGCATTTCGATGTACTTCACCAAGGAGTAACGGCTCCCGCGTAGTTCTGATTCAGTCACCCGCAAACGAAAGGAAACACCAGCAATGGTCAACTTCGAGTATCTCGTTCCCACCAAGATGGTCTTCGGCAAGGGCACCGAGGAGGAGGCCGGGCGTCTCATCAAGGAGTTCGGCGGCCACAAGGCCCTGATTCACTGGGGTGGCGACTACGTGCGCACCACCGGCCTGCTCGAGCGCATCGAGCGCGGCCTTGCTGCCGAGGGCATTGAGTACATCGAGATGGACGGCGTCGTCCCCAACCCGCGCCTCTCGCTCGTCAAGGAGGGCGTCGAGCTCTGCAAGAAGGAGGGCGTCGACTTCGTCCTCGCCATCGGCGGCGGCTCGGCCATCGACTCCTCCAAGGCGATCGCCTACGGCCTTGCCAACGACTTCGAGCTCGAGGACCTCTTCCTCGGCAAGGTGAGCACCGATAAGATTGCAAAGATCGGCGCCATCTCGACCCTGGCCGGCACCGGCTCCGAGACCTCAAACTCCACCGTCATCAACATCGACACCATGGGCGAGGCCATGCTCAAGCGCTCCTACAACCACGAGTGCGCCCGCCCGCTGTTCGCGATCATGAACCCCGAGCTCACCTACTCGCTGCCTGCGTTCCAGACCGCGGCTCCCGGCGCCGACATCATGATGCACACCATGGAGCGCTACTTCACCACCGAGCAGCACGTCGAGCTCTCCGACGAGCTGGCCGAGGGCCTCATGCGCACCGTCAAGACCTTCGTGCCCGAGGCGCTCGCCAACCCGACGAACTACGCCGCCCGCGCCAACCTCCTGCTGGCCGGCGCCAAGTCCCACGACGGACTCACCGGCCTCGGCCGCGTCGGCGACTTCGCCTGCCACGCCATCGAGCACGAGATCGGCGCCATGTTCGACGTCGCCCACGGCGCCGGCCTGACCGCCATCTGGTCCAGCTGGGCCAAGTACGTCATCGACGTCGACCCCGAGCGCTTCGCCCAGTTCGCCGTCAACGTCTGGGGCGTCCAGAACAACTTCCACGACCCCAAGGAGACCGGCCTGCGCGGCATCGAGGCCTGGAACGAGTGGTGCCACTCCATCAACCTGCCCACCAGCCTCTCTGAGCTCGGCATCGATCCGACAGATGAACAGATCCACGAGATGGCCCAGGGTGCCGTCGACGCCCGCGGCGGCGACCACGCCGGCGCCTTCAAGTTCCTCTACGTTGAGGACATCGAGAACATCCTCAAGGCCGCCCGCTAGGCCCTAAAGCCTGTATAAGCCGACGGGGTATGCGGCGCCCTCCCGAGCCGCGCGCCCCGTCGCTTGTTCCAGCCCGCGACCGACCAGCGACCGCGCCTGCGCCCGCCCCGGGCACGGCGACTAAGGAAGATGATGCTCGACAAGAAGCGACATTGCCTTTTGGCAGTCTCCACGGCGCTGCTGCTGTTCCTGGGCCTGATCTACGCCTACTCTGTGCTGCTCGCGCCGCTCAAGGTCGAGTTCGGTTGGTCCGTCGCGCAGATGACGCTCGTATTTGCGCTGTCTGTCTGCTCGTTCACGCTGGGCAGCCTCGCCGTGGGCCCGCTTGTCCGCGCAAAGAAGAACGTGGTCGCCCTTCTTGCCGGCGCGGCCATGCTCGCCGCGGGCTTTTTGGGGACCGCGCTCGCCTCGGGCGCCTCGGCGCTCTTTGCGGTCCACGCCTCCTACGGCGTTGTCGCGAGTTTCGGGATCGGCTGGGTCTACAACGTGGTGATCCCTACGGTGACCTCGTGGTTTCCCGACAAGTGCGGGTTTGCCCAGGGCGTCTGCCTCATGGGCTTTGGCGCGGGTGGGTTCGCCCTGGGGCCTCTCGCCACGCAGCTCTACTTGATGTTCCCGTGGCGGGCGACGCTCATGGGCTTTGCCGTCGCCTTCGCCGCGCTCGTGGCCGGGAGCGCCCTTGTGCTCAAGGCCCCTGCCGACGATGAGGCGGCAGGTCTCGCGGCGCGCGTGGGCGACGCGGGGAAGGTCGCATCTGACGCCTCCGATGATCGCTTCGTATCGTCGCCGCAGATGCTGCGCACATCGACGTTTTGGCTGCTCTACGCCTTCTTGTTCATGCTTGGAAGCATTGGCATGGGCATTACCGGCATCGGGCGCGAGCTGCCCCTGTCGCTCGACGCGAGCGACCTCGCCGCGACTGTGGTCATCGGTTTCGTTAACGTGGGAAGCGGCGTCGGTCGGCTCTCGTGCGGCGTCGCCCTCGAGCGGCTCGGCCGTCGCAAGACCATGCGGATCATTGGCTGCGACGGCACCGTGGCGCCGCTCGTCATGATCGCGTCGCTTCTTACCGGCGGCCTGGCCGTCCAGGCCGTAGCCTGCTTTCTTACCGGCATGAGCTGGGGCGCCGCCGTGGTCACCATGCCGTTCGTGTCCCGCACCGAGTGGGGACAGGCAAACATGGCCCAGAACATGGCCGTGGTGAACACCTACAGCGTCTTCGCGTCGCTCGTGGGGTCCTTTGGAGCCGGGATGCTGCACGGCGCCTGCGCGTCGTTGCTCCCGGTTCTGGGGATAATGACCGCGTTCGGCGTGGCGAGCGTCCTGCTCGCGAGCAAACTGCAGTAAGGTCCGGGCCGTGCGGTCCGGGGCGTTGGATCAAACGTTGTGAGTATTCACAGAGGGGAGAGTCCCATGAGCGACTTCGTGAAGGAAGAGAACGTTTTTGTTGGCCAGAGCGTGCAAAGCCGGGAGGAGGTTCTCCGCTTCCTCGCCGACCGTGCGGGTGAGCTGGGCATCACCGCCGACCCTGACGCAGTTTACCAGGCGTTTCTCGAGCGCGAGGACATGGGTGAGACGGGCATGACCGACGGCTTCGCCGTGCCCCACGCAAAGAGCGTCGCCATCGACCACGCCGCCGTCATCGTCTTCAAGAACGACCGCGCCCTCGATTGGCCGAGCTTCGACAACAAGCCCGTCGACATCGCGCTGGCGTTGCTCGTTCCCGATTCCGAGGTCGGCACGACCCACGTCAGGCTGCTGTCCAAGACCGCCGTGCTCCTTATGCGCGAGGAGTTCAAGAACCTCCTGCGCCCCTCCGACGACCGCAAGGCTATCGCAGACGCCATCAACGAGGGCATCGAGCCGTAAAGGAAACACCAGTTGAGCTGGGGTTTCATTTTTGAATATGTTTGGGTGGAGCGTCGGTATGGTCTACGACGTGCGCTTCTCCGACGTCTCCACCGGTGCATGCTTCGGCCACGTCTGCCCCGAGGCTCTCGCTGGCGGTCCCCTCGGATCGCGGTGCCGCCGGTGTGGCGGGCGTACGGCAGCGCGGCCGCATCGAGCGCCGGGAGTTACGCTTTTTTCGGTCAACTAACATGCAAAACGTGGCTCTCAACATATTCGACATGCAGAACATGGCGGACGGCGGACGCCTGCACGCAGAACGTGGTGCACGATGAGCAGCAGCACGCAAAACATGGCGGCCAACGAGGCGCCGGCACACACAACGTGGCCACGAACGCGAGCGCCCGCGCGCGCATTGCGGCGTGGGGCAAAAACTTGCGGATAGCGCGTGGGGACCGGGATACTCCCTGCATATAATGAGGTGTCGCGACATTCGCGCGGTGCACGTCAGAGCACACCCCCCCCCAAAAAACGGAAGGAGCCCTGCGTGGATCCCAACAAGCGTCCCGACGACATGGTACGCATCACCACCTCCCGAGCTCGCCCGGGCGTTCATCGCCGAGCAGGTTGTCGACGTCTTCAAGAACCAGATGGACACCAACCTGGTCTACTTCGACGCCATCAATCGCTTCCTCGGCAAGCTCGTCGACGTTGTCGAGTCCGAGGCCAAGCGCAAGATCATCGGCGCCGAGTTCATCCGCGTGTTCGAGGAAGAGGCCCGCAAGGTTGGCGACGAGGTCAGCTTCCTCGCCCAGGGCACCATCTACCCCGACATCCTCGAGCCCCAGGACGGCGTGAAGGCCCACCGCAACGTCGGTGGCCTGCCCGAAGACATGCAGTTCGAGCTCTGCGAGCCCGTCAAGCTGCTCTTTAAGGAGGAGGTCCGCGTCGTCGGCCGCGAGCTCGGCCTGCCCGAGAGCATGGTCGAGCGCCAGCCGTTCCCCCGGCCCCGGCCTGGGCGTCCGCTGCCTCGGCGCCATCACCCGCGACCGCCTCGAGGCGCTCCGCGAGGCGGACGCCATTGTCCGTGAGGAGATCGACAACGCAGGACTCACCATCTGGCAGTACTTTGCCGTCGTGCCCGACTTCCGCGCAACCGGCGTGCGCGAGGGCAAGCGCGCCTATGACTGGCCCTGCATCATCCGTTGCATCAACATCGTCGACGTCATGACGGCCGAGGTCCCCGAGCTCGACGGGGCGCTGCTCAAGCGCATCACCGCTTGCGTCACGGCCGGGGTCCCCGGCATCTGCCGCGTCTGCTACGACCTGACCCCGAAGCCCGTCGGCGCGGCCGAGTGGGAATAGCGGGAACTGGCTTCCGGACTCGAGTTCTGGCGCCGCCGAGTGCCGCCTGATGCTGTTTCGGCATCGCCGCGGGGCAAAGCCGCCAACGAAATAGTGGGAATAACGGCCTCGGGCCTCTGGTTCGGAGGCTTTCTTATTGCATGCCTACCTCGGAAAACGGTTCGTTAATTCCCGACCGCCCCTACTGGCGCCTGCGGCTATTCGCCTCTCGGCGGCACGCCGGCCGGCTAATATACGAGCTCCTCGAACTGCTTGCGGGTGACTGGCTTGAGGAACGCGCGGACCTTTTCGTTGTCGCAGTCCGCCTTCAGCCCCTCGAGGACCCCCACGTACACGACGCTCGTCGCGTAATCGTCGCCCGTGAGGAAGAGGTTCTCAATGAAGTCGGCCGTCCTCTCGTGGAAGACCGAATCCCCGGTCGTCAGGGCACGCTCGACATGGGACCGGAAGACGTCCCCGTAGGTGAGGAAGGCACCCGTCTCCATGCCGTCCTGCCACGAGACGTAGCTCTCAAACTCGGACTTGATTTCGGGGAATGAGCCTAGCAGCCCCTCATTCAATTCCGATTCTTTCGATCTAAACACCTCCAAGAGCATCAGCGAGATCGTTTCGCAGCCGTTCAAGCAGGGCTCTGTCGGGATGGTTCGGGTTCTTCGAGAGGATCCTCTCGATCTGATCAGACGCTCTCGGCCCTTATGAATATAGTCCCTTCCGCCGACCGGCTCGCTCGTTGCGACTTGCTTGCGGATCGCATCTGCGGTCCCTCCACCACCAGCTGCGGCGTTCGTCTTACATGGCCGAGGCATATGCCTTCTGAACTGCGGTGGCGCAAGGCGAAAAACTGCTGGCTACGATTCCCGCCCCGAAGCGGGCGCGGAGGGCCGAGGTATCCGATTCGTGCCCTCTATTTAGGTGCTGCAAGCCAGCTTTGAATGAAGGCGAGCAAGAAGGTGTTGCTGGGGGAATGAAGAGCTCGATGTCGAGAACGAGCCCTGCGGCAAACGGGGACTTGACGGAAAAAGGCCATGGAACCGTCTCTTTATGTCAAAAAGCATACAAAAATGTTAGACTTTTGACATGAAACATTTTGACGAGATATACGAAATTGCAGCCGACGGCTACGGCATCGTGACGGCCTCTCAAGCGCGGGAGGCGGGCGTGACTACAGGCGAGATGAGAAGGTGGTGCGCCGACGGGAGGCTGGTTCGCCGCGGGCACGGGGTGTACAAGGTTGCCCGCTGGGTCCCGACTCACCTCGACGCCTTCGCCGAGGCCGTGGCGCTCGTGGGTGACGGGAGCTACCTGTGGGGCGAGTCCGTGCTGTCCATGCACGGGCTCGCCCTCGTCGACCCGCGCTCGATGTTCGTGGCGACGCCGAGGCGCGTGCGACGCAAGCTGCCCGACTGGGTAAAGACCGTGTCCGCGCCCAAAGGCGCATCGACGACGTTCTACGAGGGCATACCCTCCCAGCGCGTCGCCGATGCCATCAAGGCGTGCGAGGGGTCCGTCATGGGCGAGCGCCTTGCGGAAGCGGCGAGACGCGCGCACGCCGAGGGGCTCGTCACCTCCGGCGAATACGAGAACCTGATGAGGGAGCTGCCATGAAGGAAGCCAAGAGGCCAAATAGCAGACGCAACCTCGACATGGCCATCGACAGGCTCTGCGCGAGCGCGGGAGACGAGCCGGGCCGCGTCAAAAGGCTGCTCGCAACCGCGATCGTCGGGCAGATGCTGCCCGACGGGGCGGCAAAGGGCGGGAACGCCCTGAAGATCCGCTTCGGGAAAGACGCCACGCGCTTCTCGCGGGACCTCGACACCGCCAGGGCATCCTCCCTGGGCGACTACATCGCGCGGTTGGAAGACGCGCTCGCCATGGGATGGTGCGGATTCACGGGGGTCGTCGTTCCGAGGGAACCCGCCTCCCCGAAAGGCGTTCCAGCCGCGTACGTCATGCGCCCGTTCGAGATCAAGATCGCCTACAACGGCAAGTCGTGGATGACGCTTCCGCTCGAGGTCGGCCACAACGAGATCGGCGACGCCGACAACCCCGACATGGTCTCGTCGCCCGAAGCCGCCGCCGTGATGAGGGCCCTCGGCTTCCCCGAGCCCGGTCCGGTCCCGTGCATGAGGCTCGAGCACCAGATCGCCCAGAAGCTCCACGCCGCGAGCAGCCCCGGCAGCGAGCGCGCTCACGATTTGATAGACCTGCAGATCGCGGTATCGGGCGGAACGGTTGACTACGCAGAGACGAGGGCGGTGTGCGCCAGGCTCTTCGCGTACCGCCAGGAGCAGGAATGGCCGCCGACGATCGAGAAGGGCGAGGGCTGGGATTCACTGTACGCCGCCCAGGCAGACGGGCTCGACGTCCTGCCAACCGCCGACGACGCCGTGGCATGGGCCAACGGCCTGATCGGGCGAATCGAGTCATCTCGCTAGCTGTTGTGTGCCAAGACGTTGTTGACACCGGTGCCGAACCGCAATAGCGCTGGTGCTGACTCGCAATAATTAGCGGTGCTCATGCGAGCAAATACTCAAGCACGCGTGGATGACTAAGGAATACATCATCAACGACAAGCCGGTGCCGTTCTTCGGGGACATGCGCATGTGCGACGTGAGGCCGATCGACGTCATCAGGTGGCAAAACGAGCTCACCGAGCACCGGGACGCCGACGGGAAGCCCTGGGCACCGACGTACCTGCGCACAGTGAACAACCAGCTCAACGCCATCTTCAACCACGCCGAGCGCTACTACGGCCTCAGCGACAACCCGGTGCGCAGGGTCGACAAGATAGGCTCGAAGAAGGGCGGCGAGATGCAGTTCTGGACCAAGGACGAGTACCTGAGGTTCAGCGAGGCCGTCATGGACAAGCCTCTCTCATTCCACGCCTTCGAGCTGCTTTACTGGACGGGCATACGCTGCGGCGAGCTCCTGGCGCTCACGCCGTCCGACTTCATGCTGGAGAGCTCGCGGCTGCGCATCAACAAGTCGTACCAGAGCCTCAACGGCGTTGACACCGTGACCGACCCCAAGACGCCCAAGTCCGTGCGCACGATCGTCATGCCCGCCTTCCTGCGCGACGAGATGGCGGACTTCATCGAGATGCGCGACGACGTCGCCCCCGACGAGCGCCTGTTCGCCGTGACCAAGCACTTCCTGGCCCACGAGATGGAGCGCGGGTGCAAGGCGTCGGGCGTGAAGCGCATCCGCATACACGACATACGCCACAGCCATGTGAGCCTGCTGATAGAGATGGGCTTCTCCGCGCTGGCCATCGCCGAGCGCATGGGCCACGAGGCGGTGGACATCACCTACCGCTACGCGCACCTGTTCCCCACGAAGCAGGACGAGATGGCCGCCGCGCTCGACGGGGCGAGGGGGTAAGAAGGATGCCGTGCGAGAACAGCGCCCGCAAGCGCAGCAAGACGATGGCGTTCCGCTGCACGCCCGAGGAGCGCAAGCTCATATGCGAGATGGCAGCCTGGAGCGGCATGAACAGGCAGGACTACATCATCGCCAAGCTCACCGATACCCAGGTCGAGGTGAGGCCCTCCGTGAGCGTGCAGAAGGCACTGAGGGACTCGATGGCGGAATTGGCCAAGGAGGTGCGGCTGGCGGCCTCCTACGGCGAGCTGAGCGAGTCCCTGCAACAGAGAATTGAGCACGTGATGAGGTTCTTCCTAGCGCTCGGCGAGCCTCTTGACGCGCCGACGGAAGAGACATCGCCACGAACTACGTTTTTGGAAGAGCCGGTTCCATCCGTCATCGATGCGGGTTCCGACACCGCAAGCATCTTCGAGATGGGACGCAGGTAGGGCCTAGCGCCAGACCCCCAACCCCTGCCCGCAAGCCATTCGGCGCGATCGGCGATATCGCCCTCGTTCCAAGACTCCTTCTCTAGGGCGCCGGCCATGGTCGCAAGGCCGGCGGCGCAGAGGGCAAGGCCGTCCTTGTATCCCTTTCCCTGCTTCTTGGTGGGCCAATCGGCATCGCGGATGGAGGCGTTGAGCGAATGCGTGATGATGGCGAGGTTGCCGAGCGTGAGGAGCTTCCGGTCCCTTCGCGTGGCAGCCTCATCGTCGAGGGCTCCCCATTTGTTGCGCCACTTCTTGGGCATCATGTGCTCGAGGGTGTACTGGTTGAACCCGAGCAGGGCCGTGCTGCTCATGCCCGGACGAATGGCGCTTTCCAGCAGATAGAGGACGCCCTTGGACTGGAGGTTGTACAGACACGATTCCTCGAATGCCGCTCGAACCTCGGCGTCGCCGGGCATGTACGTCGTCGCCTCGTCATTGGCTTCGAGAGCCTCCCTCAGCGCCTCCGCGTCCTTCACCTCGTTCAAGATCAGCGAGGTGAACAGCCTGTTGTAGTTCTTCGTGGTCGCCTGAACCAGCATTCGGCGGACGATGTAGCTCTCAAGCAGGGCGTAGATCTTAGATTCCTCGCTCGAAGACTCCGCGTTCTTTCGAACGTAGAGCACGTACGGGATGAGCGTCGAGTTCTTGAGGCCGAATATCAGCACGTTCAGGCGCTCGACGCCGGAAGCGGAGGGGATGTCCGCGTCGCAGTAGCCAGGGTCGAATGTGGACTCGAACGCCTCGGCATACGCCTTCATGTTGTCGAGAATCTCGACCTTGTCGCCGTTGCAGTACCTGCCGATGAAATCCTTGTAGGACTGGAAGAGGTTCGAAGTACGCGAATAGAAGAGCTTGTCCTCGGTCGTGACGCCACGCCTCTTGTCCTGGACCAGAATCTGGAGGAACGCGTCGAAGAAGAGGTCGACGAGCGTGCGCTTGATGCGCCCGGTAACGATCTCCTGCTCCCAATACTCCCTCTTCTCAGCCGTGGGCTCGAAGACGTCTTCCCAGCACTCCTTGAACGCCTGCTCGTTCTCGCGGTTGAAGAAGTAGTTCTTAAGGAGCTCCGCCGTCGTCAGGCGCACCCCGAGCGAGTTGATGGTGTCGAATATCTGCTGCTCGTCCTCGCCCTCGGTAAGATCGATGCAGACGAACTGGACGTTCGACTTGATCGTGTTCCTGTCGACCTTCTCCGGGTCGATATTCTTGAGGAAGTAGTTGTAGGCAAGGACGATGGCCGAGGAGCCCTCGAGGGGTTCGCAGCCCGTGGCGCTGACGACCTTTTCGAAATCCTGCCGGTCGTACTTGCCGTGCCGCAAGGCGACATCGCCGGTCTCCAGGACGAAATCTCGCTCAAACAAATTGTTGGTGCCGTTTTTTGCACAGAGTGCCTTGAAGAAGATGACCATGGTCGTGAGTCGCTGCTGGCCGTCGATGACGGTGCGAACCTCGGAGACCTCGGACCAGGTGTTGCCGGAGGAGGCCTGCTTCAGGATGATGGAGCCCAGGAAATAGGGCCGCTTCGAGGCCGTGACGAACTCCATGTCGCCGAGGAAACGCTCCCATTGCTCTTCTCCCCAGACGTACGCCCTTTGGTAAAAAGGTATTTCGAGCAGGCGCGATCCGTTGAACACGCCGCTTATCGTTGCTTTTCCTGCATCCATCCTTAAAGCCCTATCTATCCTTTGCGGTTATTGCTGGCGGGGTCAATTTTATCAATACGCTGCTTGACCCTTTAATGTTCCCGGTCCTTGCCGTCTTCTCCCCAGAAGGTGCTCGAAGATGATGCGCAGGTCCTCGTCATCAAGGCAGCCGCCCTCGAGGCAGCCACGGTCGATGGTATCGATCATCGTCTGCCCCTTCTTCTTCGAGCGGTCGTAGATCACTGTGTCGAGGGATAGCTCCCTGCCGTCGCGCGTGAACATCTCGTGCATGAATTCGGCACTGTTCGCTTGACTTCAATCGCGTACCGCGTGCTCGAGCGGGCCGCTTCCCCTCGATATGGCGACATCCCAATGCTCGCAGTTAAGCAGAAGAAGTCGGTTCATGAACTCGACGCCCGAAAAACCGAGTCTCGCAAACGGCGGAAATAGAGGGTCATCTGAAAAGACCGCAGCATACTCACTGCTCAACGGCATATACGCGAGATGAAAATCGTACGAGTCGTCCTCGGGCCCGATGATGAACATAGGCATCGACGTCGTAACGAACCCTGAGCCGACGGGTGCCCTAAGGATGGAGAAGCTCTTCTCAAAAAAAGCCTTTCGAATACGGTTAACTGGCACAATATCATCGTTGGAGAAGAGCATGGTTGCGGCGGCGGCAAGCTCGACCACCGCTTGGGAATCCCCGCGCCAATCCGACCAATCGAGCAAGCCGAGCTCATAGGGTGTCAGATGAACGTTTCTGAGCAGCTCTTCGGCAGTCTCGCGTGACCATTTCTTGTCGACGCGCATACTGATAGGGTGCCGGACGATGATATTTGCTGCCAGCTCGCAAACGGCGGCTTTCCCATCAGAATACCCTTCGTCTTCGCACTGGTCTTCTTTCTGGCGTTCCAAAAAGCGATCGTAAAGCGGCGCGATGCGGCTCTCGAGCTCAGATAGCTTAACCTCGATGAGGTTCTGCGCATAGAATCTGTCTGTCGCATCGCCTGTCGCATCGGCATGCTCGACCTCATAAAGATCGCGCATGCTGCAAAGGTTCTCGCAATTCGTGCGGAAGAAGGAGCCCTTCTGTCTGCTGTAGGCATGAAGCTGCCCGGAGGAATCCGCGAAATGGCGCAGGTAGAACCGCGGCACCCAGTGCTGCTTTCGCGTCATCTTTCCGGGCAGCTTCGACATCCTAAGCCTTCACCGCCTCGTATTGGTAGGTCGTGCGCACGTTGTAATGGAAGTCGTTTCCGAGGTCCAGCGCCTCGAAGTGCTTCTTGGCGCAGCCGATCTTGATCTTCTCCGCGTCGCGCAGGGCGGGCTCGCCGTTCTTGCCGCCCTTGGTCTCGGTCACGAAGTACACGCGGCGCTCGCCGTCGGCCTCCTCGACGTACGCCCAGTCGGGGTTGTAACTGCCGAGCGGCGTGTCGATCTTGAACGCCGAGGGCAATTTCGCGAACACGAGAACCTCCTCCTGCTTGTCTAGAGCCTCGGCAAAGGAGCGCTCGACCCCCGCCGAGTCGTAGACCACGTAGTTGTACAGGCTCTTGCTCGTCATGTCCGGCTTCCACGCGTTCTGCCCAAGGTAGGCCGTGTAGTCGTCAAGCTCGAGGTCGCGCATGGTGTACCACTCGTCCTCGGGAAGGCGCACGTACTTGATGCCCTGGGCGATGAGGTCGTTCTTCACGCGGTTGATCTTGTCGCCGACCTGCGCGAGGAAGGTCGCGGGGTCGATCTCGAACTCGTCGAGGCGGCTGCAGCCCTCGAGGATCGCCTTGATGGTGCCGCGGGTGAGCCCGACGGCGTCCTGCAGCTCTGCGATCGGGTCGGGAAGGTCGTATTTCACCTTTCCCGAAACGGACACCACGGAGGTGCCCGTGCCCTCGGCGCTCACGCCCGCGTCGTCGATGCCCAGCGAGGCACGCTCGCTCGTCACCTGGGGCGGGCGCACGGCGAGCATGCCGTCGACAGCTTCGATGGCATGTTCGATGAGCTTGCCGGAGTCGACCTCGACCTGGAAGCGCGTGCGCTGGCGGATGCGGTCCCACAGGGCCTGGAACGCAGGGTCGAGCGTGACGTCCTTCTGCAGCTCGACCGAGACCTCCTTGGCCTTGTCACGGATCTGGACCCTCTGGGACTTGTGGATGATGATCGCCTCGACCTGCTCCTTGGCAGGCTCGAGCTCGGCGGGGAGCTCGACCTTGCCCTCCTCGGCGGCCGCCTTCAGCTCGGGCGTCACCGCGCCCTTGTCGTCGACCATGCCGGTCGCGACGAGGTGGTCGTAGACCTGCTTGGACTTCTCGTAGCCCAGGCGCTCCTCGACGCCATCATCGCCCTTGACCGTGACCTTCGTGAAGCTCTCCGGAGTGATGACGCCGAACTTGAAGTCCTCAGCCTCAAGCTCCTTCTGCAGGCCGTTGGCGAAGTCGTCGTAGCTCTCGTTCGCGATGACGGTGAGCACGTTCGCCTCTGGGTCGTACAGGCGCTCGCCATCCTGGTTCACGCACAGGCGCAGACCGCGGCCGATCTTCTGGCGCTTGGTCAGGTTGTCCTTTGTCTCGACGAGCGTGCAGATCTGGAACACGTTGGGGTTGTCCCAGCCCTCCTTGAGCGCGGAGTGGCTGAAGACGAAAGAGACGTCCTTGTCCGCGTCCTTGCCGTCCGGGAAGGAGATGAGCGTCTCCTTCTTCTGCATGATGAGCTCGAAGGCCCCGGCGTCGTCGGCGGTGCCGGCGGCTCCCTTGGAGTCCTTGAACTTGCCCTTCTTGTCCTTGGCGAAGTATCCCTGGTGCACGGCGTGGGGGTCGCGCACCAGCGGGGCGCCGACGGCTTCGTAGCACTCGAGCCACGTGCCCTTGCCGATCCCCGCCGCCTTTGCGATGCGACGAGGCGCCTTCGAGTTCAGGGCACCTGCGTACTCCTCCTCAAACATCAGGGCGTACAGGCCGCCGTGGACTTCGGGCTCGTAGACGCGGTATCGGTCGACGCGGTCGATGAAGAAGAGCGAGAGCACCTTCACGCCGCGCGGCCACAGCTCGAACTGGCGGGCCAGGTGGTCCTCGATGGTGCGGCGGATCTGCGCGCGCTTGACGACCTCCTCGTTGACGTCGCCCAGCGCCTCGCCGAGCTCGAGCACCTCGCCGTTCTGGAACTCTATGAACTCGTCGCCCACTGCGGCGCCGATGTTGTTGACCACCCAGCCGCTCTCGTAGTCGCTGTTCTCGCCGCTCTTCTGGTAGAGGTCGTTGCCGGTCTTCACCGTGACGGCCTTGCGCTTCTGCGTGCCGTCGGCCTGGCGCACGTCGATGGACACCTTGGCGGAGAACGGGTCGGACTTGACGGACTCGAGCCTCACGTACGCGCCGTTGAGGTTCGCCTCGGCCTTGATCGAGTCCACGCAGATGCCCTTCACCAGGTGGCGCTCGAAGGCGTCGACCGGCGTGAGGCGGTAGATCATGTTGTAGGCCTGCTTGTGCGTGGCCGAGTAGCGCAGCACGAACAGCGGGTTCAGGCTCTTGATGGCGGCCTTGGCCTGCTTGGTGTTGTCGACGCTCTGGGGCTCGTCGATGATGACGACGGGCTTGCAGGCGCTCACGAGCTCGCGAGGGCTGAAGCCGCCGGTGAGCTTCTCGCTGGGACGGTGGAAGAGGTTGCCCTCCTTCGCGGTGCCATCCTTCTCGAGGCCCTTGTTGAACGCGTCGATGTTGATGACCATGACCTGGATGGAGCTAGACGTGGCGAAGTTACCCACCGGCCCCATGTCCTTCGAGTCGTACACGAAGTAGTCGAGCGGCGTGCGGTCGTAGAGCGTCTCGAAGTGCCTGCGGGTGGTCTGGAGGCTCTTGAGGACGCCCTCGCGGATGGCCACGTTCGGCACGACGATAACGAACTTGGTGATGCCGTAGCGGCGGTTTAGCTCGTAGATGGAGCGGATGTAGACGTAGGTCTTGCCGGTGCCGGTCTCCATCTCGACGGTGAAGTCTCGCAGGCGCCCATCGGTGAGGACGTCGGTTGCCGGGAGGCAGCCCTCCTCCTGCACGGCGTGCAGGTTGTCGAGGAGCTGGCCCGGCGCCACGCGAAGCTCGTTGCCGTGGCCGACCATGAGCTCGCCGATTGCCGTCTGGCCTTTGCGGCCGGAATCGGCGGAGAATACGCTGCCAATAAATTGTTGTCCGCGGAACAGGTCGCAGGTTGCTTCGATGGCCTCCAGCTGGTGCTGCTGGTCGGATGAGAACTTGAACTCGAGCGCCGCCATGCTAGACCGTCCTCAATTCGATCTCACAGCCCATGCGCTCGCCGGCGTGCTTGAAGATCTGCACGGCGTTGAGCTTGAGGGTGTCGTCGAGGACGGAATCGAGGATGAGAACGCGCCTGGGCTCCATGTCGGCGATGGCCTCGAGCGCCTCAATGGTGAGGCCTCGGGACATGCAGCAGACGAGCTCGTCGCAAGCGACGGACCAGATGGGATAGCCCGCGGCTTCAGACTTCTCGACGGGCAGCGTGAGCTCGAGGCCCCATTTGAGCATCATCTCGAAGACGATATCCATATCGGAGCGATCGGGCTTGACCACGTCGAAGAGGAGCTGACCGGGCTCGGGCTTCTCAATGCCGGACTCATCGAGCTCGAACACACGGAAGCCGATGTCGGGAAGCTGCTTGGGTCCCTCGCCAAGCTTGAGTTGACGGTTGGATTCCTCGAGCTCGGTTTTGATTTTGTCGCCTGCGCGGCGAATGCGTCCTTCGCCTATGTCGCAGAGAGTCTCATACCCGTCCTTGTAGGCGTCGCGTTTCGGGTCACAAGGCTCTGGAAGCTGGACAAGGATAAACTGATAGCGATCATCTTTTCCGAGCTCCTGCAGGAACATGGCATGGGCGGTCGATGCTGAGCCTGAGAAAAAATCAAGCACAATATCACCCGTGCTTAAATGCTCATGTACGGTAAAGAAGCAAGCAACCGAAAACAATAGATAGACCGCCAGCACTACACTATTCCGAACCAAAGACCAAAAGATAAGCATTTTGAGAAAATCTAAACTTTTGGATTTTCCTACAATGCCGACTACGGCGGAATCCCTCCCACTCCTTATATATTTCTTTCTGTATACATTGAATTTGTATTTAGTAAAATGCAGACAACACCACGGATCGGCTTTTGGCTGGACAATTCCAACCAAACACCGCAGCAGACAGTAGAAACCATTCTGAACGTTAGGAAGCCGGTATGATTGTTACATATAAGGGGAAGAAAAATTTCTTTTAGATACTTGTTTTCCTAAAACTGATGTGATATAATAATTCAAGCCCAGAAAAGGAGTAAAAAATATGCGGCAAGGTATTCTTAAATAAAACTATAATCAAATAGTGGGAACAAAGGATTATGATAGTCCCTTTTGTAGTGGCTTAGTTTTTTGTACCCAATTTAAGAATACTTTTGCCTTATCAATTTTGACATATCCCCAAAAACAGCACTCACAAACAGGTGTAAGCTGTATATGTGTATGTCCGCAAATTATCATCCCCAGTGGTAAAAGTATTTTACTGCTGGGGATTTTTATGCCCTTCGGGGCAGTAAAGGGAGGACAATCACATGAAAATAATCAATATTGGAATTCTTGCCCATGTAGACGCTGGAAAGACGACCTTGACGGAGAGCCTGCTATATGCCAGCGGAGCCATTTCAGAACCGGGGAGCGTCGAAAAAGGGACAACGAGGACGGACACCATGTTTTTGGAGCGGCAGCGTGGGATTACCATTCAAGCGGCAGTCACTTCCTTCCAGTGGCACAGATGTAAAGTCAACATTGTGGATACGCCCGGCCACATGGATTTTTTGGCGGAGGTGTACCGCTCTTTGGCTGTTTTAGATGGGGCCATCTTGGTGATCTCCGCTAAAGATGGCGTGCAGGCCCAGACCCGTATTCTGTTCCATGCCCTGCGGAAAATGAACATTCCCACCGTTATCTTTATCAACAAGATCGACCAGGCTGGCGTTGATTTGCAGAGCGTGGTTCAGTCTGTTCGGGATAAGCTCTCCGCCGATATTATCATCAAGCAGACGGTGTCGCTGTCCCCGGAAATAGTCCTGGAGGAAAATACCGACATAGAAGCATGGGATGCGGTCATCGAAAATAACGATAAATTATTGGAAAAGTATATCGCAGGAGAACCAATCAGCCGGGAAAAACTTGTGCGGGAGGAACAGCGGCGGGTTCAAGACGCCTCCCTGTTCCCGGTCTATTATGGCAGCGCCAAAAAGGGCCTTGGCATTCAACCGTTGATGGATGCGGTGACAGGGCTGTTCCAACCGATTGGGGAACAGGGGAGCGCCGCCCTATGCGGCAGCGTTTTCAAGGTGGAGTATACAGATTGCGGCCAGCGGCGTGTCTATCTACGGCTATACAGCGGAACGCTGCGCCTGCGGGATACGGTGGCCCTGGCCGGGAGAGAAAAGCTGAAAATCACAGAGATGCGTATTCCATCCAAAGGGGAAATTGTTCGGACAGACACCGCTTATCCGGGTGAAATTGTTATCCTTCCCAGCGACAGCGTGAGGTTAAACGATGTATTAGGGGACCCAACCCGGCTCCCTCGTAAAAGGTGGCGTGAGGACCCCCTCCCCATGCTGCGGACGTCGATTGCGCCGAAAACGGCAGCGCAAAGAGAACGGCTGCTGGACGCTCTTACGCAACTTGCGGATACTGACCCGCTTTTGCGCTGCGAGGTGGATTCCATCACCCATGAGATCATTCTTTCTTTTTTGGGCCGGGTGCAGTTGGAGGTTGTTTCCGCTTTGCTGTCGGAAAAATACAAGCTTGAAACAGTGGTAAAGGAACCCACCGTCATTTATATGGAGCGGCCGCTCAAAGCAGCCAGCCACACCATCCATATCGAGGTGCCGCCCAACCCGTTTTGGGCATCCATCGGACTGTCTGTTACACCACTCCCGCTTGGCTCCGGTGTACAATACGAGAGCCGGGTTTCGCTGGGATACTTGAACCAGAGTTTTCAAAACGCTGTCAGGGATGGTATCCGTTACGGGCTGGAGCAGGGCTTGTTCGGCTGGAACGTAACGGACTGTAAGATTTGCTTTGAATACGGGCTTTATTACAGTCCGGTCAGCACGCCGGCGGACTTCCGCTCATTGGCCCCGATTGTATTGGAACAGGCATTGAAGGAATCAGGGACGCAACTGCTGGAACCTTATCTCTCCTTCACCCTCTATGCGCCCCGGGAATATCTTTCCAGGGCTTATCATGATGCACCGAAATACTGTGCCACCATCGAAACGGTCCAGGTAAAAAAGGATGAAGTTGTCTTTACTGGCGAGATTCCCGCCCGCTGTATACAGGCATACCGTACTGATCTGGCCTTTTACACCAACGGGCAGAGCGTATGCCTTACAGAACTGAAAGGGTATCAGGCCGCTGTCGGCAAGCCAGTCATCCAGCCCCGCCGTCCAAACAGCCGCCTGGACAAGGTGCGCTATATGTTTCAGAAGATAATGTAACGTCTTGCGCAATGCAAGCGTTCATTGCTGGCTATTGCGAAATATCATTGATAAAATCAGTATCAGAAAGGAGAAACTATTTTGAACCAGGAACAGACGAATATTACAACAGGAAAGCAAATACGTCATCTGCGAACACAATTGGGAATGACACAGGAAGAACTAGCCGGGGTATGCTGTTCTGCGCCGACTGCGGCCATGTGCTGTATCAGCAGCGGTATCAGAACAAGAACCGCAAGCAGGACTGTTATATCTGCGGCAGCTACAAGAAGCGTACCCGTGACTGTACGGCACACTTTATCCGCACCGACCTTTTGACGGCGGGCGTGCTTTCCAATCTCCGGCAAGTGACGGAATACGCCGCCAGGCATGAGAGCCGCTTTGTAAAGCTGCTCATCCAGCAGAACGAAATCGGCGGCAAGAGAAAGACCGCCGCAGCCACGAAGCAGCTTGAACAGGCCCAGACACGCATTGCCGAAGTGAACCGCATTATCAAGCGGCTGTATGAGGACAATGTAAGCGGCAAAATCAGCGACGAGCGTTTCATGGAGCTGTCGGCGGACTATGAGCAGGAGCAGCGGGAACTGAAAGACCGGGCTGCCGCTTTGCAGGAGGAACTTTCCAAGTCGCAGGCCGCCACCGTCAACGCCGAGAAATTCATGGGGATTGTGAGAAAGCACCTTGCTTTTGAAGAATTGACCCCCACCCTCTTGCGGGAAATGATTGAGAAAATCGTCGTGCATGAGTGCAGCTATGACGAGAACGGCACCCGCAGGCAGGACATTGAGATTTATTACAGCTTTGTCGGCAAGATAGACTTGCCGGAAGCCTAACGCCTGACCTATCCGACACAGCCCTAAGTGCCGGATAGGAACGGCAAATTTTTTTACACTTCTATTACTTCTTTATCGCACATTAGCAGATTCGCAAGGGTTATCAGGCGCTGAAGTAGTTTCGTCGGTTTCGGTCCATCGAAATAGCCCTTTCCGTCAAATAGAGATACGAGCTCCTTGGCGCCTTCCTGGCTGTGACCCACTTCTTTGTAAAACATGATTGAAGTTGGAGCCATTCCATCATATTTGAGCTCTGTTAGGAAACGCTTGATGCAAGGGACGCTGTCGCCGTTTGGGCCAAACCAAATGCGGTTATCCTGGAGTCTCTCGCGAAACGCGTTTCGCGAGAGCCTCCAGCAGCGTCCTGCTGGAGGCTCTACAACACGCCCCGAGGGCGTTGTGATTGGATAGTCGGAATCTGGGCTGTAAGTCTTTACACTGAGGTCGCTTGGCTTCCAAACGCCTCGAGGGTCGTTGTCTGGATTCTTGTAGCGGGCGTTTGCCTCGTCTGTTCTCGGCAGGCGTCCAATCACAAAGCGCTCAATGGATTTGGCGTATACGAGAACATAATCATGGCTATTTGAAACGTATTTGGCGTCATTCTTGGGCGAGTAAGCTCGTTCCCAGATTAGCTGAGAAACGAAATTTGCCTCTCCGAACACCTCGTCACAGAGGATGCGCAAATTGCGGTCTTCGTTATCGTCAATCGAAATGAAAATGACGCCATCGTCGGTTAGGAGCTCTCGAGCCAGTCTCAACCTAGGGTACATCATCGAGCACCAGTCGCTATGGTAGCGGCCACTTGTGTCGGCGTTGGACTGGCCGGCGAGTCCCGCCTGCTCCTTATAGTTATCGACAGAGTTGCCGAAATTGTCCTTGTAGACAAAGTCGTGACCCGTGTTGTAGGGTGGGTCGATGTAGATCATCTTGACCTTGCCGTGGTAGCCGCGCTGTAGGAGCTTCAGCACCTCGAGATTGTCGCCTTCGATATAAATGTTGTCCGAGTCGAAGGACCCATCCTCTCCATCGCGGCTGCGGCTTTTCTCGATACGGGGACGCAAAGTAGCAGTGCTGGACATCTGCGACTGGCGGATGGCATCGGCCTTGCCGGGCCACGTGAACGCATAGCGCTCCAGGCCCTCGTCTACCTCGTCGCCAAGCTCCAGCCGCAGTTTGTCGAAGTCGATTCCGCTCTCGGAGAACACTTCGGGCATCAGCTCCTTGAGCTTATTCAGGCGGTCGTCAATAAGACTCTCCGATTCAAGAGTCATCTTTTCTATCTCGCCCATGAGGTCTCCTCCTAGGAAAGTTGAGATTTGATTAGTTGAACTATGTAGGGCATGGCGGCAATAAAAACGTCGGTGCCCTTGCCGGCAAGCCAGCTCAGGAGTTTGTCAAGCTTGCTGCCCCGTTTGCTTTTATCTTTTGTGTTGAGATCGCCCATCATCCCTTTGAGCAGCGTCTTCTCGTCATCGGAAAGCGTTGTCTCTGGCAATTTGTCAATCTGTTCAAAGGTTGCCTCTAACGTGACCTGTACGTTGCTCGTGGCGGATGCCGTGAGGCTGACGCTAGCGCCCTGCGCTTCGGCGATTTTCAGCTTACGGAGCTCCTCATCACGGAAATGCTTCAGTTTGTCGATACGTAGTTGCGTCTGTTCATCGTTGAAATCATTGCGATTGGAAGACCCATAGGAATAGGAGGCTAGTCCGTCCGTGTAGGAGTCGTAGCCCCTCGCGTTTGCGTAGACGTAGTCGATTGAGTCGTATACGGCTTTGAGCTCGTCGTCTTTCACGCCCTCTTCAAGAGCTTGCTCCAGTCTCCTGATATGCTGCGTTATAGTTGCGCAGAATGCGGCACCGAACGCTTTGTCGTCTGAGTCTTCCCGCTTTAGGCGCAGCTTCTGGAGAATCATCCCTAGGTCGCTTTTCGAGTAGCGAAATGAGCTTGAGGAATTGATATATTTTAAAGCCTCGGGGTTAGTGTAGTCGAGGTCGAAGACCTGCATGATTTCACGGCAGAGCGCATCAACATCCTCATCTGCAGCATCACTCAAAAGGCGCGCCGCTCGCAAAATATACTCATCTAGAACGGCCATTGCAGATCTCCTTTATCTCATCGGCGACCGCCCTCAGGCGTCGCTCCTCTTCCTTCATTTCCATCCTCAGCTTCGCGGACTCGTTGAGCGTTATGTCCTTCGACCGCCGCTGCTCCTTCAGCCGCTTGACGGAGGCTCCCATCTCATCGTAGCGCGACGTGAGGGCGATCAGCTTTTCCCGGTCTCGAGCGGGGCATACGGGGTAGAACCCCAGGCCGCCAATCGCGCGGGACAGCGCTACGGTGCGCGACAGGTCGACCAGGTACTCCCAGAGGTCGCCCTGCGAGAGCCGCCCGAATGCCAGCGCGCCTAGGAAGTCCGCGTATTCTGAACGGCCAGGATCGAACGCGCCCGTCGACTCGACTCGGTCGACGACCGTCGCGCCCTGCTCGGCCTGGCTCCTCCGCGTGAGGGCGACCGATATGCACGCGCAGCCGCCCGCCTCGACCAGGAGCACCGTCGGGTTCGGGAAGCACTTGTGCACGAGCTCCGCCACCTCGGCCACCGCCATGGTCCCGGCTGTCATCTCGCAACGGAGGAAGACGACGCTCTGCACGTTGCGCTCGTCGTCCTCGTACGGCGGGATGCGCGTCGTGGACTTCTGGACCGTGGCGAAGTGCTCGAGGCGCGCGACCTTGTCGAGCCTCTTCTGCTCGGTCTTGGTGAGCATGGCCTGCTTGACGAGCACCGTCTTGGGAATGCGGCGGCATCCCGCGAGCGCCGCTTCGGGCAGGCGCAGGATTCCGTTCCAGTCGATGCCGCTCATCGCAGCACCGCGAAACATACCAACGAGTAGTCGTTGAAGCCCATGACGGTGCCGCTGCCGACCTCTCCCAGGCTGAACAGGCTCTCGATGCCTTTGTCCTGCTGCGTTCCGGTGATGGCCGCAACGACATCGTCAAGCAGGTCGGTGTAGGCGTCCATCCTCGTCCCGTCGCGGGTCTCGCGGTTGAACTCGCGGCACAGCTTAGCGATGGGCTCGGGATGCCCAGAGCAGACGGCGCGCATGATGTCGAGCGCCGGCTTGGGCTGCGTGTGCTTCGTCATGACCTCACCGTCGCCTGACACGTACACCACGTAGTACGGGAAGACGGGGTTCGTGTCCCTGGGGTCGTTGGCCTCGTCGTTCTGCCTGAGGCAGAAGACCACGCCCGGCTTCACGTCGCCTCGGAGCTCGTCGGGTATGGCGGCCACGGCGTGCAGGCCCACCGGCGAGTTCTCCAGCGCTCCGGGGTGCTCTTTCGCGTAGCGCTGGAGCTCGACGCGGAAGTCGTCGAAGGCGAAATCCGTGATGGAGATGCCGCCCGAGATGTCCTCGAGGTCCAGCACCTCGCTTTTGAGCTGCTGGAGCTGCTGGCGGCGGTACTTGAGGTCGTTCATCTCGCCGTTGCCCTTTGCCTCAAGCACGTTCTCCTCGCCGGTGGCCGAGGCGTCGAGCAGCGCCATGCGGCCCTTCACGCGGCCCTCGAGCTGGATGTACTCGTCGAGCGCGATGTCCGGCCAGAAGTTGACCAGCTGGATCTGCGCGTTGGTGGAACCTAGGCGGTCGATGCGGCCGAAGCGCTGGATGATGCGCACCGGGTTCCAGTGGATGTCGTAGTTCACCAGGCAGTCGCAGTCCTGCAGGTTCTGGCCCTCGGAGATGCAGTCCGTCGCGAAGACGACGTCGATCTCGCCGAGGGCCCTCTGGTTCTCCGGCAACTCCTTGGAGACGGGAGAGAACCTCGCGAGGATGTTCTCGAAGGTGGTCCGGGGAAGCTTCAGCGAGTAGGTACGGTTGGAGCTGCCAGCCACCTCGGCGCACTCGACGCCAAGCTCGCGCTTCAGCCAGGGGGCCAGCTGCTCGAAGAGGTACGCAGTCGTGTCGGCGAACGCGCTGAACACCAGCACCTTGCGGTTGTCGGGGTTGTACGGCTCGCTGACCTTGCCGGCGATGAAGTCGCGCAGCTTCACGAGCTTGGCGTCGCGCTCGGGCGTCACCGCGTCGGCGTAGGCGAGCAGGGCCCGGAGCACCTGGATGTCGAAGTCGAGGTCCTGGCCCAGGCGCAGGGCGTCGACGTCGCGCAGGTCGACGCGCACCTTGCCGCCGGCCTCGAACTCCTCGGCGTCGTCGTCGTCGAAGCCGTCCTCGAGGCCCTCGGTGCCGTAGGCGACCCCCGACGCGTCGGCGTCGAGCCTCGCGCGCAGGTCGACGCAGCCGTCGAGGATTCGGCGCAGCGTGATGCGGAAGCTGTTCACGGAGGACTCCATGCGCTTGAGGACGTTGATGCGCATGAGGTTGGCCACCGCCGTCGTGCGGTGGACCTGGCTCTCGAAGTCCTTGCCCCACGTGTCCCCGTAGCGGTCCTCGTACTTGCGGCGCTGGTCGGCGCGCACGTAGGAGAGCACCTGGTACTGGGCGAACGTGAGCTGGGCGATCATGTCGTTGAGCTCTGCGATCGGCGGCAACTCGCCTTCCAGGTCGATGGGCGTCTGGAACGACAGGGGCGGCCGGCGCGCCGGGAAGGTCCCGCTCGCGGCGCCGTAGTACTTCGTGATGTGCTTGCGGCTGCGCGCGATGGTCAGCACGTCGAGCAGCTTGAAGTAGTCGGCGTTCACCGCGTTCACGAAGCTCTCGGTCGTGCGCTCGGAGTCGGAGAGCTTGCTCCACTCGTTGAACCTCTGCTGGGCGACGCGCGTCACGTGGGTGATCGACGGGATGCCGTCGGTCTGCTCGAGGTACGCGTCGTCTCCCTCGGTGATCAGCTCTATCTGGTTGCGCAGGTCGAGCAGGCGGTTGTTCACCGGGGTGGCAGAGAGCATGAGCACCTTGGTGCGCTGGCCCGACTTGATGACGTCCTCGATGAGGCGCGTGTAGCGGTCGGTCTTGTCCGCGTCGGTGCTCTTGTTCCTGAAGTTGTGGCTCTCGTCGATGACGAGGAGGTCGAAGTGGCCCCATCGCAGGTGCTCGAGATCCACCTCGCCGCTCATGCCATGGTAGCGCGACAGGTCGGTGTGGTTGAGCACCGTGTAACTGAAGCGGTCGTCGGCTAGCGGGTTTCGGTCGTCGTTGTCCTGGGTCCACAGGGTCCAGTTGTCCCGCAGGCGCTTCGGGCACAGCACGAGGATGCGGTCGTTGCGCTCCTGGTAGTACTTCATGACGGCGAGCGCCTCGTAGGTCTTGCCCAGGCCCACCGAGTCGGCGATGATGCAGCCCTTGTACTTCTCCAGCTTGCGGATGGCGCCCACGACGGCGTCCTTCTGGAAGTCGTAGAGCTTGTTCCAGACCACGGACTCCTCGAACTTGAGGCCGGGGCGGATGCCGTTATCCTCGTCGTCCTCCATGAAGTCGCGGAACAGGTGGTACAGGGTCAGGAAGTAGATGAACTCGGGCGGGTTCTCACGGTAGAGCGTCTCGACCTGGGCGGCCACCCGTGCGGTGACCTCCTCGACCATGGCGGGGTTGTCCCAGACCGACTCGAACATCATCTTGAGGCCGATGGCCTCGGTGGCGTTTTCGAAATGGCTCACGCAGGTCACGGTTCCCGGGCGGCGCTCGTAGCCGAGGCCCTCCTGGGTGAAGTTCGCGGCGGCGCCCATGAAGGCATGGTCGTCGCCGGAGGGATTCTCCACCACGTACGTGCCGCCCGGTTGTATAGCGCCGGACATCTTGGCGGACCTGAAGACGCCCTTCTCGCGGATCCACTCGGCGCATTCGCGGGCGAGTGCGCGTTGGTTTAGGTTGTTGCGCAGCGTGAGCTCGAGCCCCGAGCCGCCGACGCCGACCTCGCGCTCGCGGCGGGCTACCTCGAACTCGCGCGGCTCCTTCGAGTCGGCCATACGCTTGACGAAGGTGGGCTCGCTGAACAGGAAGCGCACCTCGTCGACCTTGGAGAGCTCCTCCTTGAGCTCCCCGTAGGCGAACACGGTGAAATAGGAGCTGATTATCGACAACTTCGCGCCGTCGTCGATGGATTCCCCGAGGGCGTCTCCCAGGCGCTCGGCGCCGACGTTGCTTAGCGACTTCACGCCTCTATGCCCCCTTCCTCGCCAGCTCTTCGATCATGCACGTGCGCACGAAGGCGGAGAAGCTCATGCCCCGCAGGGCCGCCTCCTCCTTGGCCGCGTCGCGCAGGGTGTCGGGGATGCGCAGGGTCACGGAGACCTGGTCGCCGCCTACCAGGAAGCTCCTGATCTCGGTCTCGTCGGGGTTGCCCTTGATGAGCTCCTTGTAGCTGCCGGGCATCTGCGCTCCCATCGCTCGAAATGCAATACAAATGCGTTTTCAGCAGTATAACGTGGTGACGCAGAGCGACGCCAGGAATGCGGCGGCGACCGAGCATGCGCGGCTGAGCCGGGGGCGGGGCCGACCGGCCCCTGGCATCGCAAGACAACCAGTACTGCATCTTTACCTTGCGCTTACCAATCTGCTCTTGTACTATGAGCCAAATTACTCTACGCACGGGGGCGTTGTCCTCACTTCTGCGCGCAGTGTCCGGTTTGCAGGCATGACGGTTGTGATTCATGTGACAATGAGACGACTCCATATGCGCGCCACGTGCCGTGAGGCAGCTCTCGAAATGTTGCGGGGGGGGGGCCTTGCTGCCTCCGCGACTAGGCGTAGCGGCGCTGCTCGCCTGCACACTCCTCGTGCTCGGCTTCGGGCTCCTGGCGACTCGTGCGCTGGCCCAGACGACGGGTGATAACTCATGGCAAATCGTCTCTGGTAGATACGATCCGTCCCATACCACGAGCGAGGGCCTCGATTCCTCGCAGCTTTCCGAATACAACTTCATAGAGTCGCCCGACGGGGCCGTCCGCGTGACCAAGACCGTGGAGCCCACCGGCACCGAGGACGAGTTCTGGGTGCATCTCTCGGTCGACACCTGCGCCAAGGCTGTCCAGGTGACCGACTACAAGTCCTTCTTCGAGTCCATGCCCTGGGAAGGCGTCACGTCGAATGCCTATAACGGCGAGAACCCTGGCACGGTGAAGGACAGCGTCAACGGCAGCGCAATCACCGTAGCCGGAGGCGCGCACTACGCCAACCGCGCCACCTTCGAGATCCAGGACCCCCAGGGTCGCACCATCGCAAAGGGTGTGACCGTCTCCTGGAGCCAGGCGAACAACACGACCTTTTTCGTGAGGATGGGCGGCAGGTACATCCTGATGGGCCTTAAGGTGAGCGTGGGTGCGAGCAAGGTCGTCCGCCTCTCGGACGAGGCGTACAAGCTCGTGCAGGACTCCATCAAAGGTGCCGTGAGGCAGGGCCCCAACCCCGCGCTTGGCTCTGTGACCGATGTCATGGGGGCCGACGTGGAGTACCTGGGTGACGTCAGCGCCCAGGCGGGGGCCGCGACGTATGACGATGCGTCGAACACCCTCACGTGGGACCCGCAGTACAAGCAGGGCTACCGGCAGGTGACCGAGGACCCCGTGGTCCACGAGGAGCGCAACGAGCACGGGGCCGTCACCAAGGTGACCGTCACCACCTCCACGTGGAACTACGGCGTGGCATCGCTTGCCTACAAGGTGCGCCTGAACACCCAGACGCCCAGGTTCAAGAGCTCCTACGACCCGGCGGGCGTCACTAACCCCTACGACACGAACGACCGCGCATCGCTCTCCTACAGCTACAGCGATGACGGCAGCGCCACCAACGACAAGCAGGGGTCCGTCGACTTCCCCAGGCCCGAGGTCAAGGGCGTGCTCTATGACCTTGCGCTCAAGAAGGTCGACGAGGACAAAAGGCCCCTTCCCGGCGCCACGTTCAGCCTCGTGCGCTCGTGGACGGACTCGAACGGCGACCCCCACGAGGAAACGGTGAGCGAGTCGCTTGTGTCTGACGGCGAGGGCAACGTCGCGGTCACCGGCCTTCCCTGGGGAAGCTACACCCTGACGGAGACCGCCCCTCCCAAGGACTTCGCGTTCATTGCGGCGAACTGGTATTCGCGCGACTACTCGCTGAGCTACACGGTCGGCCAGGGCGAGGGCCTTACGGCCTCGAACCTGACATCGCCGGGTCTGCATCATGCCATGAGCTCGGCAGACATCCCAACGATGATGAACTTCTACTACAAGCAGGACGTGAGGCTCCTGAAGGTCAGCACCGAGGACAGCCACGAGACGCTTCCGGGCGCCAAGTTCACCATCTGGAGGGATGACGGGGACGACGCGTTCGACCCCGCCAGGGACGTGAGGCTCGAAGAGCTCGAGACGAACGATGGCGGCCTCATCACCTTCAAGCGCCTGCGCGTGGGGACGTATTTCGTAAAGGAGACCTACGCCCCAAGCGGCTACGGCCTGAGTGACAACGTCTATCGCATCCGCGTCTTCAGTGACGCCGGCGAGGCCGGCGGCGCCCCGGGCAACCACATCCAGGTCGGGCTGGCAGACGGGGGCGACATGCGTGCCCCGGAGCAAGAGAATCAGCTGACCGTCGCCGACAAGCCCATTCCCGCGCTGCCCGACACCGCAGGCCCCGGAACCGGCGGCATGTTCGCGACGGGTGCCTGCCTCATCGCCTCGGGCGTGCTCGCGCTGCTCGCCTGTCGCCTGCACGACGCCCGGCGCTCGCGAATGCGGCGCTAGGAACCGGCGCGGCGACCCGCGTCGGCGCAACCACCCCGTTACGTTCCGGCCGCCTGACCGGTGCGCATAGCCAAAGAAGAAGTCTGGCGAGAGGCTTGGGCCTCAGTGGAAAGGAGAATGGCTATGAAGAAAGTCCCATTCGTCGGAAGGACGGTGGCCATCGCGGCCCTGCTGGCAGGCCTGACGCTGTCTCCGGCCCCAGCCATAGCGAAGACGAGCGCCACGGACGTCGAGGACTCCAGCTTCACGCTCACGAACATCGCCAAGGGCGACGTCGTGAATGCCTACCAGATCTTCGATGCCGACATCGACGGCACCAACAACCTGACCTACACCTCCAAGGTCACGGGTCTTCCCGAGGCCTATGACACGGTCGAGAAGATGCAGTCCGAGAGGGACGGGCGCAAGCTCGCCGACGCCATCTCCGCCAAGGTCCTCGCGAGCCAGGGCACGCCCAAGCAGACCGCCACCGCCGGCAGCGACGGACATGCGACCCTCACGCTGGACTCGGGCTACTGGCTGGTCGTCGTCACGTCCAACAGCGGCGTGACGAAGGTCTACCAAACCCTGCTCGTCGACACCACGCCTGCCGTGCGTAATGGCGCGTACGTGACCAAGACGTTCGAGGAGACCGCTGCCAAGACCGAGGACGTGCCGGCGCCTGACAAGAAGATCGTCGACGCGAACGGCAACGCGGGCCAGTCGAGCAACTCCTTCGGCGTGGGCGACACGGCGAGGTTCCAGATCGGCGCCACCATCCCCAACTACCCGGCGGACGCCACCCATATCACGTACTCCGTCACGGACCAGCCCGATGCCGGCCTCGACGTCGACCTCAACTCCTTCAAGGTGACCAACGGCGACGTCACCCTGACCAAGGGGACCGACTACACCGTCAAGGACAACGGCGACCACACCTACACGGTCCACTTCACGCACGCCTACATCGTCGCCCACCCGGGCCAGCCGGTCTCGATCACCTATGGCGCGAAGGTCAAGGCCATCAACATGCAGACCGGCAAGGTCGGCAACAAGGCCTTCGGCACCTTCAGCCCCAACCCGTACACCGCGGGGAACGTAAACACCGAGCCCAAGGACCCCTGGGCCCAGACCTATGGCTTCAGCTTCCGCAAGCTCGGCGACAAGGACGCCGCCCTGGCCGGCGCCCAGTTCACGGTGACGGATGCCGCCGGCGAGCCCGTGACCTACGTTGACGCCTCGGGCACCGCCCACACCGATGGCGTCGTCGCCTCAGACTCCAACGGCTACGTCTACGTGAACGGCCTCAAGGCCGGCACCTACAAGGTCTCCGAGACCAAGGTCCCCTCCGGCTACCAGAAGATCGCTGACTTCACCGTCGAGCTCTCCGCGAACTCCGCGAAGTCTGACACCCTGGCGACCGACAATGTGACGGAGACCAACTTCAACGTCTCGACGCCCGACAAGGTCGATCCCAAGCAGGGCGTCCTTCCCACGACCGGCGGCGCCGGCACGATCGCGCTCACGGCCGGTGGCGTGCTGCTCGTCGTTGGCGGCGGCATCGTGGTCGCGCGCTTCCGCAACCGCGAGCAGGACTAGCGCAGGGGGAGACGAGTGTCGCCTCGCCCTGACAGATCCCCGCGCGGGCGGAGGGGCAAGCATGCCCCCTCCGCCCGTCCTCGTGGCGCCCACCGGCGTCGGAGGCGCAACGTGCCGCTCGTCCTTGTCGCCTCCCTTGTCATTGCCCTGGGCCTCGCGATGATCGCCTACCCCTTCGCGAGCGACTACCTCAACAGGCGCGAGCAGGCGAAGGTGACCCAGGACCTCGAGCAGGTGACGAACGAGACCCCGGCGGAGGACCTCTCCGCGCAGATGAGGCGGGCGGTGGACTACAACGAGCGTCTCGCCTCCGGCAGCGCCTACGTCGTGGACCCGTTCGACCCGGATGCCCCGAGGACGAGTGACGAGGAGTACGTGTCGCTTCTGAACCTGGCCGGCAACGGTGTGATGGGCTCCATCGCCATTCCCCGCATTGGGGTCGATCTGCCCATCTACCACGGTGTTGAGGGCGAGGGAATGACGCATGCCGTGGGGCACGTTCCCAACTCATCGTTGCCGGTGGGTGGTCCCAGCACCCATTCCGTCCTGGCCGGGCACACGGGCCTGCCCTCCGCGGTGATCTTCGATGCCCTGGACAAGCTCGGCGTCGGCGACTACTTCGTCATTCGGGTGTTGGGCGAGGAGCATGCCTACAGGGTGACCTCGACCGAGGTCGTCCTGCCCGACGATGCTTCGAGCCTGGAAATACGGGATGGCGAGGACCTCGTCACGCTTGTGACCTGCACGCCCTACGGCGTGAACAGCCATCGCCTGCTCGTCCACGCGGAGCGCTGCGACGTGCCGCAGGATTGGGTGGACAGGAAGGCCGGCGGGCAGTTGGGCGAGGTTCCGCTCCTTGCGAGGCAGGCGGTGCAGGTTCCCCCCGTCGCCGTGGGCCTGGCCTTCGCCCTCGCCCTTCTCCTGGTCGCGTATGGCGCCTGGCGCCTCGTGCGCCGGATGAGGCGCTGAGGGCACGTGGGCTGGCAGTGGGTTCAGGTGAGCGATGTGGATGGCTGCAGGCGCGCGGGTAGACGCGCGCGGACGCAGGCGGGCCGCGGCAGGCCCGGACGACGCGCGGCGGTGCGCCTGCTTGGCTGGCTGCTGCTTCTTGTCGGGGCGCTGCTGCTCATCTCCCCGGATTTGGCGCGCATGTCCCGGGAGGCCGACGCCGCGGGGCAGGCCGAAGCCGTCAGGCAGGCGGCCCGTGCCGCCTCGGGCTCGGCCTCGTCGGGGCAGGAGGGCTCGAGTGTCCCCGGGGCCCCGCCCCTGGCCCAGGCTGCCGCCGACGCGCTGCCATGGCTGAGGTCATACAACGAGCGCGTTCGCGAGGGCGAGGGCCCTGCCATCAACGACCCGTTTGGATTCGGGGGCTCGGAGGGCTCCTTTGACGCGAGCGGTCTCGCCGGGCTTCCGGTGGCCACGCTGAGCGTGCCTGCCATGGGGTGCGAGGCCCCCGTCTACCTCGGCTCGAGCGAGACAAACCTCAGCCACGGCGCGGCCGTCGTGGCCGGGACGTCGGCGCCGTTGGGCGAGGACGGCTCGAACTGCGTCATAGCGGCGCACCGTGGGATGTACTTTCGGTGGATCGAGAACATGGCGGTGGGTGACGAAGCGACGCTTTCGACGCTGTGGGGCACCTTCACCTACCGCATGGTCTCCGCCGAGGTCATCTATCCCTCAGACATCGGCCGTGTCGCCGTCGTGGAGGGCAAGGACCTGCTCACCCTGTCGACATGCCACCCGTACGGTCACAACCAAAAGAGGTACATCGTCGTGTGCCAGCGCGTCGCCGGCCCCTCCACCGAGACCGCCGGCAGGGGCTCCGGGGCCGCACTCGTCACGGCCGTCGAGCGGGGCGTGCGGTCGTCGGTTCTCGACGATGGGGGCGTTAACACCCTCTTGCTCGAGGACGCGGGCAGCATCGTGGGGTGGCTTCTTGTTCTCGCCGTGTGCCTGCGCCTGATTTGGGGTGTCGCGCTCGTGGTGCGACGCCGCATCGCCCGCGCGCCGTCCCGGCACGGCGGCCCCACGTAGCGACTGGCCTCGCGTGAACAGGGGGCGACGTGAACAGGGGACGTACCCCTGTTCATGCTCATCCCAGGACGTGAACAGGGGACGTACCCCTGTTTTGTCGCAGCCTAGCTTGCGCGTGGTGAAGCCGTCGAAGGGCATGGAGGCCACGTTGTCATCCGCCTTATCGACATCATCGGGCAACCTGAAGAGAATCGGCAGCAACCGAGCCGGGTCTTGGCTTGTTGAGGATTAGCGGCTATCTTTTGTCCCGAAACACGGCATGGCGTTACCTGGCGGCACTCGATTCGAGATGGCAGTGAAAACTGGGTGCAACTGGAATGACTGGGCGGCGGAACCGATGCCATCGAGTGGGGGGGGGGTAGAGAAATTTAGGAATAGCATTCCCAAATTTGACCACAGTACAAGCAAATGAAATAACGCCCCCTATCCGAGGTCCTCAAGAGCCACATGAACGCCGGGGCGAACTTGCGCGACGTGTGGTTCTACCGCGACTCCAAGAAACGCGAGATCGTCCTGGTCATCCAAGTCGGGCTGCCGGGCGGGCTGGGCGGCATGGCGGTTCCCGTTTGGGCAAGCAAGATTCCACACGCGCCTATGACTTTCCAGCAGCGCGGCACGGGGGAGCGGTTGGCTGTTATTCGCGGCCAATGCATCCTGGAGCAAGCGGCTCCGAGGGTGTTTCCGGCGCAGGCTTTCGCTTAGTTGTAGACCGTGCTCCTGTGGCCCACCTTGAACACCTCGATGACGAGACGATCATCCTCGATTACGGCGAGCACGCGGTAGGAGCCAACCCGGTAGCGCCATTCTCCAGTGCGGTTCGCCGTGAGACCCTTGCCGAACGCGCGGGGGTCCACGCAGCCCTCTAGGTTCCTCTCGATCCAGCTCAGGATAAGCGACGCGTCGAACCGGTCCATCTTCTTGAGCTGCTTCTTAGCGGCGGACGAGAATTCGACGCGATAGCTCATAGCCCGAGCTCCGATTTGACGTCGGAGAGGGAGAAGCGCGCCCCGTCGTCTGCCGCCGCGGCCGCGCGAAGGTCTGCGAGGTCCTGGGAGTCCTCGATCTTCTCGAACACGGCGTCCCGCAGGAAATCGGAGATCGAAACCCCCTCAAAGGCCGCGTACTTGCGCACGACCTCGGCGTCGGCGTCGTCCATGCGAAGCGTCATCGTGGTCATAAAAGCCTCCTTATACTGAATACGTTGTATTCATTTTACCATCTGGCGATAGGTTCGATTCCGATAATATGCTCGCCCCCATGTACTCCTGCATCTCGGTCACCGCCATCCATTCGTCGCGTCCCCGGTTGCCCTCGGTCGCGGGGCGTTTCGTCGAGTGCGCCATGGTTGCCTCAAATCTTCCGCGCGATGCGCTTGCGCGGTCCCGTGTGCGTTTTCGTCTTCGCGACGTGGGGCAGGCTCATCAACCTGAAGACCTACGAGGATCCGGTGAGTGCCGCGATGCGCGCGCTATCCAGCATCGTGGACGGCCGCTCCTGCTCTATCGTGACCACCAACACCGAGGGTCACTTCCAGTTGGCGGGCTTCGATCCAACGCCCCTGTTCGAGATGGAGGGCAGATTCACCGAACTCGCCTGTAGCGCGGGATGTGAGGCTGCGCCCGTATCGAGCGAGCGCTCCGTGCACGAGATGGCGGCGCACGAGGAAGGCTGCCGCGTGCCTAACGAATACCACCCTAAGTGCGAGAGGTGCGGCGCGCCAATGCGGGTCAACATGGCAGATGGCAACAGCTTCTTCAAGACCGCTGAGTGGATGGGAAAGCACGCGGCCTTCAAGGACTTCCTCGCCGCGCATGTAAACGACAGGTCGGTGATCCTGGAGCTCGGCGTGGGGATGAGGAATCCACTCGTCACAGGAGCACTGGCAGAGGCGAAGCAAACCTTGCGAGATGCCTCCGCCATCGTTATCAACAAGGGCGGTGGCGCGGGATTGCGCCCGGACGGCGCTCTCTGCATAGACGTCGATATAACGAGAGCCCTCCAAGGGATAGAGCAAGAAATGAAACGATGTAGATAGATTCGAAGGACATGAGCGAGGTCACCGCTCAACTCGGCGATGTCTACAAAGGAGCCGTATCTGCTGGCCT
>NZ_CAAKOQ010000042.1:54645-102868 GCF_901212675.1 Olsenella uli | reverse complement strand
GAGGCCGTGCCCGTCTGGGCGATATAGGAATCAGGCGACCGCACCTTCGCCCTGATTTGCCGCCATCGCAAGGCGGGACGACGAGGGAGAGATGGCTTGCCTCATGAGCGAGGCGCTTCAGCACGCCAAAGACCCGAATGGTGTGACGTCGATGAAGGGGGTTGGTAGGTTCCTCGTGTCGGTGCCGAAGGTCACGCCGGGCTTTTTCGTCTGGCTATTCCGTGCCGTGTTCACGTGGGTGATGTGAGAAGAGGCGGGCAATTGCCCGCCTCTTCTTCTCACTTTTTATCTTCCTAATCGTCGATGAGCCAACAGTCGGTTCCGTCCGTGAGCAGCGTCCTGGCTGTCCGGGATGTCTCCGCGATGCGTTCGATCCCGCCCTTTCGATCGTCGGCCTCGGACTTTACGCCACGAAGAGCTTAGTCGCGTCGCCCGTGTCGCAGTCGGCGAGCGCGACGCTTCTGATGGAGGGGTCATCGTCGGTCGAGTAGTAGTACGTCTTCGTGCGCGCAGAGAAGCATCCCGTGTAGAGCGTGCGCTCGAAGGCGCCATCGGCCATCGCTGCCGAGCCCTCGACCATCGCCACGTTGCTAAGCGTATGGAACGCGCGCAGGACGTTTTCCCGCTCGGTCGACTTCTGCGGGTAGTTCGCGTTCAAAAATGCCGCTTTCACGAAGCGCGAAGGGGAGTAGGAATCGCCCGGGATGCCTCGCGCGCCCGCGCCCGCACCGAAGGGGGCAAGCTCGGCGCGGCCCCACCTCGCGGCAGTGGGGAAATCGCCCGTCGCGGTGATATAGGTGCGCAGGTTCGTCATATGCCAGGCGAACTCGGGCTGGTTTGCCAGCGTATCGACCGGGTTGTCCATCACATGCAGTCCGTCGGCCATCTGCTCGATCACGATCGAGCGCGCGCCATCGCCGACAATCCAGTGCAGCATCGACACGCCGAGCCGGTCGTCTACCGGCTTCGCGACGATGTTCGCGTCGGCGAGGGCTGCCTCCACCTCGTCAACCGTCGAGAAGTTGGCCGCGACCCACACGGGGAACTCGTAGGCGGCGATGTTCGTCTTCCCGTCAACGGGGCCATTGGAGTATTCGGCGAATCCGGGGAAATTCAGGCCGGCAACGCCCAAGCCCGCGTCGTTTCCGCAATCGAAATAAAGCGGATAGTTGTCGAGGGCCACCGCCATGCCGATCACAGCGTGCTCCGCCCTCGCATCGGCGAGGAAGGAATAGGGGAGCGGGAAACCCTTCGGAGTCACCACCACGCGCTCGCCGTAGCGCGTGCTCCAATCGAGGTTGCGCGCCAGATACATGTTGCCCTCATCGTCGCTGAACCTGATTCCCGTGCACATATCGCGTCCTTCCGTCGTATTCGTCCGTTCGCGCCCGCCCGTATCAAGCGAGCCTCTCTCCTATACCATCGTGCGCCCGCGTCATTCGAAAGGCAACCGGGGGCTCCCCATCGTTGCCGTTCGGTCACCAAAACGCCGCGCGGTCAACAAATTGCGGGGGGGGGTGAATTGGCGTTCTGAGTGCAACGTGCCGCGCCCGAGACGGGGGCACGGCACAATCCCGAGCGGTACGATGCGGATTGCCCAGACCCACGTCGTGCGGAGGGGACGTGTGCCGCTACGCGCATCTTGGCGCCGCAGGGCGCGACGGTATGGCGGAGCCCTACCACGAGGGGGCGGGCGCCGGCGAGATTGTCCGCAGGGCCGGCTGCGACAAGCCCGCGGCCGGCCGCGAGCCCTCCCGCAACGGGCGGCGGGGCGGGAGATGCGGCGCCGCGACGGCCCAGAGGCGGGCTGACGCCCTCCGGGAGGTCGACGTGGCGCAGTCGAGCTACTCCGCCGTGAGGTGGGGTGAAAAGTGCGGGCTGCTGCCGCTGTTCTCGTCGGTCCTCAACCTCGACGTGCCGCAGGGAAGCCCCCTGGCCCGCCGAACGCAGGTGACCTTTGCCGACCTCGCGGGCCGGAGGATCCGCGTGCTGCGGCATGGCAACGACGCGATGGACCGCCTGCGCGATGCCCTCGAGCTCGAGGCTCACGCGAAGGTCATCGACGTCGACAGCTTCGACTATGCCCTCTTCAATGAGGCGGAGGAGCAGGGCGGCACTGTGGTGACGAGTGGCAGTTGGGCGGGGCTGCATCCGGGCTTCGTCACGGTTCCCATCGCCTGCGAACATCGCGTGCCGTGCTTTCTGGTGTACCAGGCGCATCCCGCGCCGCAGGTGGGGCGCTTCGTGAGCGCCCCGATACCCAGGGCTACCAGGGCTCCTCGATGATGCCCGCCGCGTGTCCGCGAGGCAAAGCGGGCGCCAGCGGCCTTGGCCGGGCGCGCGTCTTCGATGGTGTTGCGGCTTGGGGTGGGGGCGCTTCTGTTAGACGGTTGCTAACGCAGGACTTACTGTCCGCGGGTGCGTGCGCATGGCGGTGTGGCGGGGGTTGGCGATCCGATTTTGCGTTCCGCGCCACGAAAACGCGGTTTGTGGGAAACGGGGTGGCCCGACGGCTGTCTCATAGCCGGCCAATTGCCAATGAATGTGCGTGGTCCAACCTGGTCGGTGTGGGCCGCAGCTTTTGCTTCTGACAAAACCACAGGTAACCTGCCGTCTAGGCACGCGCGTCAGGAAACGATGGCTTTCGGCTTGTTAGTGTTTGCTGATAAACCGCCTGATGACGGCGGGGGTGTTTCCCACAAACCGCGTTTTCGTGGCATGAATCGCGAAATCTCATCGCGAGGGCCACGGGTGCCCATGCGTGGGACGGAAATCAGGGACAGGGCAGGCCCTCGTGGGCACGACGCGGAACGACCGGGCGCCCGGTATGGACGGCACGGGCGGCATTTCCCTGCCGGCTGAAGCCTCCTGGCGACTTATATGGTCCCGGTGTGTGAGCGAAGTCCGACGGGATGACGGTAGTCATTGCTCCGCGGACCCAACCCCTATCTACTCCCAGCCCTCCCACACCTCGGGCCTGTAGCCCACGGTGGCGGCACGGCCGTTGCGGACGATGGGCTCGGCCAGGATCTGCTGGTTCTCGAGGAGCGTGTCGAAGCGCTGTGACTCCGCGAGGTGCTGGACGAGCGCCACGGTGTCCTCGTCCTTCGCCTTGGGATTCACGAGGGCGTCGATGTCGCCCGTCGCCTGCGTCACGCTGCGCAGCTCGCCCTTGCTCATCTCCTTCTCCTTGAGGTCGATGAACTGGAACTTGATGCGACGCTCCTTGAACCAGCGCTGGGCCTTCTTAGTGTCGAAGCTCTTCTTCGTGCCGAAGATCTGGATGTTCATAGGGTTTCCCAATCGGACGGATTCGCGAGTATCCTTATAGAGTTTGACTGTAACGCGACGGCCGCGCCAAGGGACCGTCGCTCTCAAGAAAGGCCCCACATGCTGTCCCTGCCCGAGGAAATCCGTCGTCATCGCACGTTTGCCATCATCTCGCACCCGGACGCGGGCAAGACCACGCTGACCGAGAAGCTGCTACTCTACAGCGGCACCATCCAGTCTGCCGGCTCGGTCAAGGGCAAGAGCAGCTCCAAGCATGCCGTCTCCGACTGGATGGACATCGAGAAGCAGCGCGGCATCTCCGTCACGTCCTCGGTGCTGCAGTTCGAGTACGACGGCAAGTGCGTCAACATTCTCGACACCCCGGGCCACCAGGACTTCTCCGAGGACACCTACCGCACGCTCATGGCCGCCGACGCGGCGGTCATGGTCATCGACGGCGCCAAGGGCGTCGAGGCCCAGACCAAGAAGCTCTTCAAGGTCTGCACGCTGCGCCACATCCCCATCTTCACCTTCGTGAACAAACTCGACCACGACGCGCGCGACCCCTTTGACCTCATGGAAGAAATCGAGAACGTGCTGGGCATCGGCACATACCCCATGAACTGGCCCATCGGAAGCGGCCGCAGCTTCAAGGGCGTGTTCGACCGCGCGAGCCGCCACGTGCTTGCGTTCCAGGGCGACGGCCACGCAAACGCGGCCAAGAAGGTGGCCGAGGTTGAGGCCGAGCTCGGCGCGCCCGAGATGAACGATCTCATCGGCGAGGAGAACCACCAGACCCTCATGGACGACATCGAGCTGCTCGATGGCGCCGCCGACGAGTTTGACGCCGAGGCCGTGGCCACGGGCAAGTTGTCGCCGGTGTTCTTTGGCTCGGCGCTCACCAACTTTGGCGTGGAGCCGTTCCTCAAGGACTTCCTGCGCCTGGCCCCAAGCCCCTCGCCCCACAAGGATGCCGAGACGGGCGAGGAGGTCGAGGCGACCGACCCGGATTTCTCGGGCTTCGTGTTCAAGATTCAGGCCAACATGGACAAGAACCACCGCGACCGCATCGCCTTCCTGCGCATCTGCTCGGGCGAGTTCGTGCGCGGCATGGACGCGTTCCACGTGCAGGGCGGCAAGAAGATCAAGCTGGCCACCGGCACGTCGATGATGGCCGACGACCGCTCGACCGTCGACGAGGCCGTGGCCGGCGACATCGTGGGCCTGTTCGACCCGGGCATCTTCTCCATCGGTGACACGCTCTGCGCGGGCAGGCGCCACGTGCGCTACGCCGGCATCCCCACGTTTGCGCCGGAGCGCTTTGCGCGCATCACGCAGATGGACACGCTACGCCGCAAGCAGTTCGTGAAGGGCATGGAGGAGCTGGCCCAGGAGGGTGCCATCCAGATCTTCCGCGAGGTTGGCACGGGCATGGAGAGCGTCATCGTGGGTGTGGTGGGCGTGCTGCAGTTCGAGGTGCTCGAGCAGCGCCTCAAGAGCGAGTATAAGGTCGAGGTCGACCGTCACGCCCTGCCCTTCGAGATCATCCGCTGGGTCGAAAACGACCCCGAGGAGCTCGACCTGGCCACGCTCGACCTTACGCGAGACACCTGCAAGGTGGAGGATATGCGCGGGCACCGGCTGCTGCTCTTCACGCGGCCGTGGAGCCTGGAGTGGGCCGAGGAGCACAACCCCGACCTCAAGCTCTCGGAGTTTGGCAACGTGACGCTGTAGGCGCCGTGGAGGCGTGTGCCGGCTGCCTGGTGGGAGGGCCTGCCGGGTGGCCACTGCTAGCGGCTGGGGCGCTTGTGCGTGAGGTGCCACCCGCCGCAGTAGGGGCATTTGTAGAGGTAGAGCGCGGGAGAGCCGTGGCGCTCACAGGTGGCTATCGTGGCCCTGGCGTCGGCGCGGGTGGCGTAGCGCTGCTTTGACTCGCACGCCTTGGCGCGCAGGGCCTGCTCGTGGCGCTCGTCGTCGGCGGCCTTGCGGGCCGACTCCTGCGCGAACAGGTCTCCCATGTCGCCGAGCTGGGAGCGAAACGCCTCCCGCTCGCGCCTGCGCGCCGATTGCTTCCTGCTGCCCATGGCCTGTCCCCGTCCCGCGTCGGCTAATGCTCGGGCGCGGGGCCCGCCGCGGGGCCTGCCGCTGGGGTCACGGCCGTGAGCTCGCCGGTCTCGATGTCGATGGTGAAGCCCCAGACGCGGACGCTCTCTGGCATAAGTGGGTGCTTCCGGATCTTGCTCACGCTTGCGCGCACCTCGTCCTCGAGGCTGGAGAAGCCGTCGAGGAAGCGTGCGGCCCGCGAATCCTGCCCGGTCGCGGCCTCGATGCGCTCGCGGGGGACGCCGGCGCGCTCGAGCTCGCCCAGCATGTGGGTGGCCTCCATGTCGCAGGTGCCGCAGTTGGTATGGCCCACCACCATGATGTCGGTGACGCCCAGCTCGGCCACGGCCACGAGCAGCGACCGCATGACCTCGCCGTAGGGCTCCACGATGGTGGCACCTGCAACCTTGATGATCTTGGCGTCGCCGTTCTGGAGCCCCAGGGCGTCGGGCAGAAGGCGCGTGAGCCGCGTGTCCATGCAGGTCACCACGGCAAGCTGCTTGGCCGGGCGCCCCGGGGCGGCGTGGTCGCGCCAGTCCCCGCGCGCCACGAAGGCCCTGTTGTGCTCGAGGACGCCCTCGATGACGGGCGGGTAGGGTTGCTGCTGGGTCATGGGGCCTCCTCGGGCGGGCGTGCGATGCTTGGAGTCTACCCCTCCACCGAGGCGGTGGCGCTGGCGAGGTCCTCGCCCAGGTCGAGCTTGTCGAACTCGCGGTTCACCGGCAGGTCCATCTCGAAGCGCGCATAGCTCTCGAGCTTGCCGGATGCCGTGCCCACGGCCAGCTCGAGCAGGTGCCCGCCGCGCTTCTTGTCGTCGGAAAGGAAGTGGATGTGCCAGCCGGGCAGGTTGATGCCCTCGAGGTAGGCCGGCACCCACACGCCGATGACCCAACCGCTCTCGTTCTCGTAGCTGTGCTCGTGCTGGCTGCTGGCCACCTCGGAGAGGGTGGGATAGGGCTTGGTGAGCTTCTTCTCGCAGCTGCGGACGCGCAGGCTGGGGAAGGTGCCGTGCATGGCCATCATCACCCAGGCGTTGTCGTTGTCGTCGGAGGCCTTGCGGGCGTCGTCGAGCGCGTCCTTGACCCGGGCGATCGTGGTCGCGCCGGAGATCTCGAACTGCGCGGCGCGGTTGGTGAAGTTGGCCACCGTGGCAAACGCCAGGCGGGCGTCGTCGGAGTACTCGCAGGTGGTGCCGTCGGCGTGCGCGTCGTAGGCATGGCCGTCGCAGACGATGGCCTCGCCGTCGAGTCCCTCGTAGGTGCCGATGCCCCAGCTTCCGTGGCGCTTGAGCTCGCCCACCGTGACCACGCCGTCAAAGTTGCCCAGCATGAGCGCGTTGAGCGTGCTCACCTGGTAGAAGACAGGCTTCTGCGCATACCCGTCTGCTGCCGTCGCGCCCTCCGTGCCGTTCTCCGTCGTTATCGTCTCTGCCATGATTGCCCCCTTGTTGTCTCCCCTGCGTGGGACGGTGTACCCCTTTGCGCGACGAGGGGCGATGCCGCCCGCGGGTTTTTACGAAACCGTCGCAATGGGGGCGACGGGCTGCGTGCCTGGCTTGGGCTATGCTTTCGGCGACGGGTGGGCCGGGCTGCGGTCGCAGGGCCTGACGATGAATCTGGGCGGAGGATGCATGCGGGAGAGTCGCGAGGAGGGGGCGGGGGCCATGCCGGTCCCGGAGCTGCGCGAGACGGACGAGGGGCTTGCGCTCGTGGCGGACGGCATGGAGCTTCGCGGCGACTTTTCGCGCATGCTGCCGCGCCTGCGTGCGGACCGCCTGGGCAGGGAGCTTCTCGTGCGGGCAGCGCGGGTCAAGGGGGCCGACGCCCCGACCGTCTTTGACGCCACGGCAGGTCTGGGCGAGGACTCGCTGCTCCTGGCGGCGGCCGGCTTTGAGGTGACGCTCTGCGAGCACGATGCCACGATTGCGGCGTTGCTTAGGGACGCGATGGCGCGCGCGGCGGAGATTCCCAAGCTTGCGGGTGCCGTCGGGCGCATGCGGGTGCTCGAGGCCGACAGCTTGGAGGTGCTGCCGAGCCTGGCGCAGGTGCCCGACGTGGTCTACCTCGACCCGATGTTTCCCGCCCGCACCAAGAGCGCCGCGGTGAAGAAGAAGTTTCAGCTCCTGCACCGGCTCGAGCCGCCGTGCGAAGACGCCGAGGCGCTGCTGAGGGCGGCGGTGGGGGCGGGGCCGCGCAAGGTGGTCATCAAGCGCCCGGTCAAGGGGCCCCTGCTCGCTGGCATCAAGCCCAGCTACTCGCTTGCCGGCAAGGCCGTTCGCTACGACGTGATCGTGCCGGTTCGGTAGGGGCTATTGGCGGGACGCTCGCTTGTGGCGAGGCTGCTGCCCGATGCTGGCTTGGTGGGGCGTCTGGGTGGGCGCCATGGCGCGCCCGCGGATGAATAACCAACAATTCTGCGAGGGCTTCCTCTTACCTCGCGTACCTGTGGTGATATGAGTTTTGAACATTCGCCGAGCCGTCGGGCGGCATAGTCTCCCCGATTCTTGTCGGCGGCTTGTCGGGTCTGTGTCGGCGGGTGCCGGGGTTTCTTCCCTTTCTTGCCCGGACCGCTTCTGGCTCCCCCTATGCTCGACCTCCCAATGGTCCGAGGAAGGGGTGGGGAGATGGTTGCCGACAAGATCTGGGAGGACCTCTATGCCGTCTACCGGCGATGGGAGGATCGGAGTGCCGAGTACTTCGACCGCTCTCGCGAGACGTTCGAGGACGCCGTGAGGCCCGCTGCCTACTACGAGAAGTCGGCAAGCTCGCCTCTCGTGGTCCAGGCCAACATGGCCTACACGGAGTGGTTCCTCTTCGAGTTTGACCTGGCGGGCGGTAGGACCCCGCTCGAACTGTTCATCGGGGCCCCTCCGCAGGGGACCGCCTCCGCTTGCGTGGAGAGGCTGGCCCAGATTGCCGAGACCCAGAGGTTTTCGCGCTTTGCCATTCGCGACAAGAGTCCCGAGACGAGCGAGCTGCGTGTCGTGGATCTGCGCACGGCCGAGGAGCACGCGGTTGTCAACAGGATTGCCTGCGAGAGGTCCACGTGGAGGGGCGGCACGCTTGCGCAGCGCATCGCGCGGGTGGGCGGCAGTTGGTACTTTGTGGGCCAAACGCTGCTGTACGACCGCGCGAGCTACGAGCCATGCTCTGGTGAGGGTCCTGGGGAGCTCGAGGGCACCGTGACACTCGCCTGCAGGCCCGGGGGCTTTGGCTTCATCCACCGAGAGCCAAGCGGCAGCTACTTTCTTGACGTGCTGCGAGACGTCATCGGCATCGACGGGCCCTATCGCGACACGCTTCGTGTGGTGAGGGAGGGCGAGCCATGATGTGGTCAAGGGCCAGCTCGTGGCCAACGCCGCCTGTGGACAGGATATGGTCGCCGCCGCTCGTGGTGCCAATCCCGTATCATCGTGGCTCGTTAGATGCCGACGAGTCCCTCGTGTGGGAGGCCGTCGGCAGGTGCGAGTCGAGCGAAGGGTGCTGCCGTGATCAAGGACATCGTTAAGGACGAAGAGTTTCTGAGCCAGCCGGCGGAGGCGGCCACTGCCGAGGATGCCGGAGTCGTGCAGGACCTGTTCGACACGCTGGGTTCGCTCGACGACTGCGCCTGCCTTGCGGCAAACCAGATTGGCGTGAACAAGGCCATCATCGCATTCGAGGGCTCCAAGGGCATGCAGGTCATGCTCAACCCCAAGATCGTGGCGTCGATGGCCCCCTACACCGCCAGCGAGGGCTGCCTGTCGCTCGACCGTGCCACGGAGGTCCGCCGCTTTCAGATGATCCGCGTGAAGTTCGACGCCCTCGTGAACGGCAAGCTCGAGTCCAGGGCCCGCAAGTACTCCGGCTGGGTTGCCGAGGCCGTGCAGCACGGCATCGACCACTGCTCCGGCAAGCTGGTGTAGGGGCGCGGCCTGCGGCGGCATGCTGACGTAGGCGCGGCCCGTGGACGCGGTCCGCGGAGGCGGTGGCCACACACGTGATGGCGGGCCGTGGGCGGCGGGCCCACGCTCGCGCGGACGCTAGTCTAGGAACCCGAACACGAGGCCGAGCGTGATGTAGGCGGCCACCCAGACGATGAACGCGGCGAAGCAGTACGCGAACAGGCGCAGGTGCGAGATCGAGGCGCTCTGGGCAATCTCCGCCATGGCGTCGGCGCGGGGGTTGCCCGTGGCGCTCGCCCCCTGGTGCTTGCGACGGCGCTTGGCGCTCTTGCTCTTGCTGGCGTTCCCCTCGAGGTTAAGCGCCTCGTCCCAGGTGAAGCTGAACGTGAGCCGGGCGTCCCTGCACACGCGCGTGCGCAGGGCAGCGACCTGCTCGGGCAGGTACGCGTCCGTCTGGCTCGCCTTGAGCTCTATTCCCTCGGGAACGGTGCGGGGAACGAGGGGGCGGATGTGGCGCAGCGCCGAGGTCGACACGCCGTAGCCGGCCGCGCCCACCGCGACGGAGATGATGAAGCCGAGGCCGAGCGCGATTTCGACCGCGAGGCAGACCGCGTTGATGGCGTCGCCCACGATTGCCTCGGGGTAGGAGGTCAGGATGCGCGACCTCACGAAGGGAACCGCCACGGGCAGCGCCACGAGCACCCAGATCACGACGACGCCGAACCGCCAGGCGCGCAGGCGGTGAACCCAGGAGAGCAGGGTGACGTCATCGTCGAGGTCCGCGAGGGTGGAGCGCCAGATGAGGCGGGCGTAGAGGCACAGGTAGGGGATGACGAGCGCCCCGCCGACGCCGGCGACGAGCATGCCCTGCGCTGACACCTCACCCAGCGAAACGAACCCCGCCATGTACATGGCCCCGCCCGCGAGGGCGAGCGTAGCGATGACAAGGAACACCTTGAAGCCCAGGCTCCAGGTGGGACGGCGCGTGTCGGGTCCCTGCGTCTCGTGGCTACCTGCCTCGGCGTCTTCTGTCGTGATGGGACTGTCCATGAGCGCTCTCCCTCCACCCGGTGTGGAGGACAGTGTATCCCTTGGCAAACCCGTTCCCTGTGTCGTTTTCCGCGACACTTTCCACGGATTGGTCGAATCGGTTGAAATTGAACCTTTGAACCTGTTCTTACCGATTCGTCCGTATGGTTCAATATCACGCGTGTTAGAATGTCGATAAATTGAACTTTTGAAGCCCGAAACTCCAAGTAAGTTCAATTTACCAGTAGAAATTGAACCTGTGGATTGAGGTGGGTATGGAAAACGAGTTCGCCTCCCGGCTCAGGGCCGCGATGGAGGTCCGCGGCCTCAAGCAGTCCGACCTCGTCCACGCCGCCGCAGAGGTGGGCGGTCACCTTGGCAAAAGCCAGGTGAGCCAGTACGTGAGCGGCAAGACCGTGCCAAGGCCGGCCCCGGCCGCGCTGCTCGCGCGAATCCTCGACGTTCCCGAGGCGTGGCTCCGCGAGGGTGCGGGAGACTTTGAGCTGGCAGGCGCCGGCGAGGAATCGGCGATCGCCAGCAACGGGTCGGCGGGTGCCAGTGGCTGTGATTCGGAAGGTACCGGCAATCCCGACGAGCCGACGGGGCCCAGCCATGAGCCGGCAGCCGCCAGCCGACAGCCGGAGCCCAGCGGCGAGCGAGCTACTGCGCGGCCTGAGGCCGCGGCCCCGGGCGCGGTGCCCGCGGCCAAGTTCGATCATACCTCCACCCAAGGGAGCGTCCCCATGCGTCAGTTCAAGAAGTCCTCGAAGCTCGATAACGTGCTCTACGACGTCCGCGGCCCGGTGGTCGACGAGGCCGCCCGCATGGAGGCCAAGGGCCAGCGCATCCTCAAGCTCAACATCGGCAACCCGGCGCCCTTTGGCTTCCGCGCGCCCGACGAGGTGGTGCAGGACATGCGCTACCAGCTGCCCGAGTGCGAGGGCTACTCCGACTCGCGCGGCCTGTTCTCGGCGCGCAAGGCCATCATGCAGTACGCGCAGATCAAGGGCCTGCCCAACGTGCAGATGGAGGACATCTACACCGGCAACGGCGTCTCCGAGCTCATCAACCTGTGCCTGCAGGCGCTGCTTGACAACGGCGACGAGATCCTCATCCCCAGCCCCGACTACCCGCTCTGGACCGCGTGCGCCACGCTCGCCGGCGGCACTCCCGTGCACTACCTCTGCGACGAGCAGGCCGAGTGGTACCCCGACATGGACGACATCCGCGCCAAGGTGACGCCGCGCACGAAGGCCATCGTCATCATCAACCCCAACAACCCCACGGGCGCCCTCTACCCGCGCGAGGTGCTGCAGGAGATCGTCGACATCGCCCGCGAGAACCAGCTCATGATCTTCTCGGACGAGATCTACGACCGCCTCGTCATGGACGGCCTGGAGCACGTCTCCATCGCGAGCCTGGCGCCTGACCTTCCGTGCGTCACCCTCTCGGGCCTCTCCAAGAGCCACATGATCGCGGGATACCGCATCGGCTGGATGGTGCTCTCGGGCAACAAGCGCTGCATGCGCGACTTCATGCTGGGCGTGAACATGCTCTCCAACATGCGCCTGTGCTCCAACGTGCCGGCGCAGTCCATCGTGCAGACGGCCCTCTGGGGTCACCAGAGCGTGAACGACTACATCGTGCCGGGCGGCCGCATCTACGAGCAGCGCGACTGCGCGTACAAGGGTCTCAACGAGATTGACGGCATCACGGCGGTGAAGCCCAAGGCGGCGTTCTACATCTTTCCGAAGCTCGACGTGAAGAAGTTCAACATCACCGACGACGAGCAGTTTGCGCTCGACCTGCTGCATGACAAGCACGTGCTCATCGTGCCGGGCAAGGGTTTCAACTGGGGTGAGCCCGACCACTTCCGCGTGGTCTACCTGCCGCGTCGTCGCATCCTGCGTGAGTGCATGGAGGACATCGCGGACTTCCTCAGCACGTATCGGCAGAACTAGGGCCGAGGCTGTGACAAGGGGCGGCGCGAGGCGAGGCCGATAGTTGCGCCGCTTTTGCGGTGACGGGAATTTGCGGGCTGTGGGGCGGCTTTCAGCCCTTACACTGAACCGCTGGTGCCGGGTGCCCGGAAGGGCCGAGACGAATGACACGGATGATCTGAGTTGGAGAATCCGGCACGGTGGCGCGGAAGTGCCCATGTTGGCGCCGGGAGGCGCAAGAAGGAGACGCAATGTCTGAGTTCGAGAACGACGAGACGATTGACGAGACGAGCATCCAGGACGAGGAGATCGCCGAGGAGACGTCCGTTGACGACGACGTGACCGCCGAGGACGAGCAGGACGCCGAGGCTGACGACGAGGCCACGAGCGATTCCGATTCCGATGACGCCGAGGAGGAGCAGGGCGTCAACGAGAAGCTCGTCGCGAAGGTGAAGCGCGCCGAGAACCTGCTGTTCCGTCGCCGCGTCTCCCTCGAGCGCGCCGCCGAGGAGAACCAGGGCAAGGCGAGCACGCTCGTGCGCGCCCTCAAGCTCCTGCAGCTCAAGCCCAAGATGCAGCAGAAGGAGATGGCCGACCTGCTGGGCATGCGCCTGCGCGAGCTTGACGCCGTGCTGGCCGATGCCGAGAAGAAGGACCTCGTGGGCCGCATCGAGCCCGAGGAGCCCGACATGCGCAAGGTCGTCGTCTTCGCCGAGGACGACGCCATCGAGCGCGCCGAGGCTGCCGAGCGCAAGGGCGAGGACCTCGTCCCCGGCCTCTCCGAGGAGGACGCCGAGCAGCTCCTGTCCCTGCTTGACAAGGTGATCGACCCGCTCGTGGCCCTGGGCCTCGATGAGCCGCGCGAGGACCGTGGCCGTGGCGGCTTTGGCGGTCGCGGCGGCGACCGTGGTGGCGACCGCGGCGGCTTCCGTGGCGGTCGCGACAGCCGTGGCGGCTTCGGTGGCCGTGGCGGCCACGACGACCGTGGCGGCCGTGGCGGTCGCGGCGGGGACCGTGGTGGCGACCGCGGCGGCTTCCGCGGCAACCGTGACGACCGCGGTGGCCGTGGCGGCTTTGGCGGCCGTGACGATCGCGGCGGCCGCAGCTTTGACCGCGGTGGCGACCGCGGTGGCTTCCGCGGCAATCGTGACGATCGCGGCGGCCGCAGCTTCGACCGCAACAACGACCGTCGTGACGACCGCGACAGCCGTGGCGGCTTTGGCGGCAACCGCGGTGGCTTCGGTGGGAACCGCGGCGGCTTTGGCGGCAACCGTGGCAGCTTTGGCGCCCGCGACAACCGCGACAGCCGTGGCGGCTATGGCCGCAGCAACGGCGGCTACCGTGGCGGCAACCGCTAGGAAGCGCATCTGCGCCGGAGTGCGACCCGTTCGTGTCCGGCTCGCGTGACGAGGAGGGCCCCGAAGCCGTCAATCCGGCTTCGGGGCCCTCCTTGTGCTACAAGCTGCGGCGACGATACGCGTGCCGGTCGGCTGCGGTCTGAGGTCGGGTCATGTGCCAGGCTATCCGGGACGGTCCCGCCCATCCGCTCAGCCCAACTTCTTCCCGTACTCGTAGAAGCCCTTGCCGGCGGCAACGCCCGTCTCGTCCTTGTCGACCTTCTCCTTGAGCAGGGCCACGCTCCTCTAATGATGCCCGGTTTGGGGAACACTCTTGCGTGGCATCGGCGAGCGGCAGGCATGGGAGATGCGGGAGGGAATCGCGACATGACGGACTGGCTCTCGAGGCTGTTCGTGAAGGACTACGGGCGCGTCAACGACCCCAAGGTGCGCGTGGGCTACGGCATCCTCGCCGGCATGGTGGGCATCGTGCTCAACGTGGCGCTCTGCCTGGCCAAGGGCATCGTGGGCCTGGCCTCGGGCTCGGTCTCCATCGTGGCGGACGCCGTGAACAACCTCTCCGACGCCTCGAGCAACGTGGTGAGCCTCATCGGCTTCAAGCTCGCGAGCCGTCCGGCCGACCCGGGCCATCCCTACGGCCACGGGCGCTACGAGTACCTGGCGGCGCTCGTCATATCGGTGCTGGTCACGTCGGTGGGCATTGAGCTGGCCCGCAGTGGCTTCGAGCGCATCCTCAGGCCCGAGCCGATCGAGTGCAGCTGGGCACTCATCGCGGTGATGCTGCTCTCCGCGGCGGCGAAGGTGTGGATGATGAGCTTCAACAAGACGCTGGGGCACCGCATCGACTCGGAGGCCCTCACGGCCACGGGCGTCGACTCGAGAAACGACGCGCTCACGACGATCGCGGTGCTTGCCTGCACGCTGGTCTCGCGGGTCACCCACCTGGAGCTCGATGGCTGGGTGGGCCTTGCGGTGGGCCTCTTCGTGCTGGTGAGCGGGCTTCAGCTCATCCGCGAGGCGCTGGACACGCTGCTTGGCAAGGCGCCGTCGGACGAGCTCGTGAGCCACATCCGCAACGAGATCCTGAGCCGGCCGGGCGTGCTGGGCATGCACGGGATCATGGTCCACGACTACGGTCCGGGCCGCAAGTTCGCGAGCGCGCACGTGGTGATGCCCGCCGAGGAGGACCCGCTCGAGGCGCATGCGGTGCTCGAGGGCATCGAGCAGCAGTTCCTTCGCGAGGACGGCATCGTCATGACGCTGCACTGGGACCCGGTGCGGACGAAGGACGGCTACGCGGGCGTCTTCGAGGGTGCCGGCATCCCCGACGGCATCAACGAGTCCGCCCACGGGGAGGACGGGTAGCGACCGGGCCCGGCGGTTTGGGCGTTAGGGGGCGGGGCCTGCGTGGCGCTGGCTTCCCACGCGCCGCCGGGGCCCCGTACCGCCCTACCCGCGCAGCGCCTGCTCGATCGTGGTCTTGAGCTCGTTCATGCCGATGCCGCTCGTGGCCGAGGTGACCACGACGGGCACGTTGCTCGGCAGGGTGAACTGGCGGGCGAGCGCCTGGGCCTGCTGGGCGGCCCTGCTCTTGCTGAGCTTGTCGGCCTTGGTGAAGGCGACGCAGAACGGAAGCTCGAGCTTGAGCAGGTAATCGACCATTTCCTCGTCGAGGTCCATCATGTCGTGGCGGATGTCGACGAGCGCCACGACGAGTCGGATGTTGCGCCCGCCCTCGAAGTAGCCGCCCATGAGCTCGTTCCAGCGGTCCTGGTCGTGGCCGCCCACGCGCGCGAATCCGTAGCCTGGCAGGTCGACGAAGTCCACGCCCTCCACCGCGAAGAAGTTGATGGTGGTGGTCTTGCCCGGCTTGGAGGAGACCTTCACGAGGCTCTTGCGGTTGAACAGCTTGTTCATGATGGATGACTTGCCCACGTTAGAGCGGCCTACGAAGGCGATCTCGGGGCGGCCGGGCTTGGGCAGCTGGGCCGACGTGCCGGCGGCGTGCGTGATCTTCACGAGGTTGTAGTTGAGCTTGGCCATGGACGGCTCCGTTTCCTTGGGCTCTCGTGGCGTTCCAGTCTACTCGACGCCGTGTGCGGGCGGGAGGGAGCGGGGCGGCGGGCCCGCGGAATCTCCGTGGCAGGGTCGGCTGCGCCCGCAAGGGCGGGCGACGCGGGTGGACTCGCGCAATCTCCGTGGTGACGCGGTGCGGCGCCCAAATAGTATCGAAAACGGACTTTTTTTCTTTTGCAAGGCAGGCCGACTACCTGCGGTAACATAAGAAAAATGCAGGTAGTCTACCTGTGCAAAAGTCATCCGTTATCTAGAGTTTTTGCCCGTCCTGCTCCATAAGCTCCTCTATCGAGCCTGCGCGGTAGTTCTTGAAGACGACCTCGCCCTGCTCCTGCGTGGCGTCGAGGTTCAGGTCGGCCTTGATTTGGAAGTCATTGTCGCCGTCGGCGTCGTGGAGGATCTGCGTGACGTGCCAGACGTGGTCGGACTTCTCGTCGGACTCGTCCACCTGGAAGTATGCCGTGCTGCGGGCGTCCGCGTCGAGCAGCAGCTCGTCGTGGGCGTCGTGGAACTCGTCCAGGACGGCTCGCCAGCGCCGCTCGCCAAAGCCCCAGAGCTGGTCGAGGCCACCGAGCGTCGGCAGCTCCTCGGCCTTGAAGAGGCGCACGCGGCGCCACAGGGCGTTGCGCACGAGCACCGTGAGGCCGTGGCGGTCCTTGACCACGGCGTCCGCCACCTCGGGCGGCAGGGCATCGGGTACCTCGCCCGCGGCCTCCCAGGCGTCCACGAGGCTGGAGTCGGTGGTGCGCACGATGAAGCCAAGCCACGCCACGATGTCATCGAGGCTCTCGGAGCGCTTCTCGGTGGGCACGGTGCGGTCGAGCACGCGCCAGGCGTCCGAGAGGTAGCGCAGCAGCGTTCCCTCCGAGCGCGCGAGCTTGTAGTGCTGGATGTAGGTCTTGAAGTCCGCGGCCGTCTCGAGTATGTCGCGCAGGATCGATTTGGGGCGCAGGCAGTAGTCGCGCGCCCACGGTACCTTCTCGCAGTAGGTCTCGAAGGCGGCGTTGAGCTCGTCCTCGAGCGGCTTGGGGTAGGTGATTTCGGCGAGCTTGTCCATGCGCTCGTCGTACTCGAGCCCCTCGGCCTTCATCTCGGCGAGGGCCCTCCCGCGCGCCTCGCGCTCCTGGGCACGAAGCACCTGGTAGGGGTCCTCGAGCGTGGCCTCCACCATGGAGATGAGGTCGAGGTCGTAGGTGTCGCTCTCGGGGTCGAGCAGCTCGAGCGCCGCGAGCAGGAAGGGCGAGAGCGGCTGGTCGAGCGCGAAGTCCTCGGGGAGGTCGACCGTGAGGCTGTAGACGGCCGGGCTCGCGAGCGGCGAGGCCGCGGCGGCGGGCAGGGCCTCGAGCAGCTGCGGGCTTGCCGCGTCGACGGCGTCGGCGAGCTCGGTGCGCTCGATGACACCGGCGTCGATGAGGGTGGCGAAGATCTCGTCGGCACGGGACACGAGCTGGGCCTTCTCGGTGTCGGTCTGAAGCGAGTCGGCGATGAGGCGCATGATGCGGCCGTGGGCGTCGGCCCCCTGCTCGCATTCGGCGAGCACCATCGAGTTGGTGATGCGCAGGCGCGGCACGAGGGTCTCGGGCGGGGCGGCGATGAGGCGCTCGAAGGTCTCCTTGCCCCAGTTGACGAAGCCCTCGGGCGGGCGCTTCTTCTTGACCTTGCGCTGCTTCTTGATATCGCCGCCGGCCTTGAGCAGGGCCTTGGCGTTCTCGATCTCGTACTCGGGGGCCTCGGCGATGACGCGGCCCTCGGTGTCGAAGCCGGCGCGTCCCGCGCGGCCCGCGATCTGGTGGAACTCTCGCGAGCGAAGGCGGCGCATGCGGTGCCCGTCGTACTTGGTGAGGGCCGTGAGCAGCACCGTGTGGATGGGCACGTTGATGCCCACGCCCAGCGTGTCGGTGCCGCAGATGACGGGCAGAAGGCCCTGCTGCGCGAGCTTCTCCACGAGCAGGCGATAGCGCGGGAGCATCCCCGCGTGGTGCACGCCCACGCCGCAGCCGAGCAGGCGCTGGAGCGTCTTGCCAAAGGCCGTGGTGAAGCGCGTGCCCTTGCAGGCCTCCTTCACGGCGTCGCGCTGCTCCTTGGTGGCCACGCCGTAGCTCGCGAGCGACTGCGCGGTGTTGAGCGCCGCGTCCTGGGCGAAGTGCACGATGTAGATGGGGGCGTCGCCGTCGCGCAGGGCCAGCTCGACGGTGGCCTCGAGCGAGGTGTCCACGTACTGGTAGGAGAGGGGCACCGGGCGCTCGGCCTGGGTGACCTCGTTGACCGTGCGGCCGGTCTGGCGCCCGAGCGCCGCGCTGATGGCGCTCGTGTCGCCCAAGGTGGCGCTCATGAGCAGGAACTGCGTGTTGGGCAGGGTCAGGAGTGGCACCTGCCAGGCCCAGCCGCGGTCGGCCTCGCCAAAGAAGTGGAACTCGTCCATGGCGACGGCGGCCATGTCGCTCGCGGCCCCCTCGCGCAGGGCCTGGTTGGCGAGGATCTCCTCCGTGCAGCAGATGACGGGGGCGTCCGTGTTGATGTGGGTGTCGCCGGTGATCATGCCAACGTTGTCACGGCCGAGCACCTCCACCAGGTCGAAGAACTTCTCGGAGACGAGGGCCTTGATGGGTGCGGTGTAGTAGGCGCGCCTGTGCTGGCAGATGGTCATGTAGGCGAGGCCCAGCGCGACCATCGACTTGCCCGAGCCCGTGGGCGTGCCCAAGATCACGTGGTCGCCGGCGGCCAGGTCGAGCAGCGCCTCCTCCTGGTGGGGCCAGAGCTCCATGCCGCGCCCGGCGCACCAATCGAGGTAGCGATCGAGCGCCTCGTCGGGGGTGAGCGGGGCCTCGGGCTCGTAGTCGGGCCATTGCTTGGGGTCGAACCAGAGGTCTGGCACCAGCTCGCCAAGCGAGCCGGGAGCGGCGGGACTGGTGGCGGGGGCGTCCTCGGAAGTGGCGCCGGTGGGGTGTTCTTGCACGGTGTGCGTCCTCTTAGCTGCGGTGACGGTGTTGGCATCCATCTTACCGTGCCCGACGCGCCGCCGCTAATGCCGCGACGCCGCTAACACCGTAGCGCCGCTACGCCGTGCGGCCGTCGTCCATGCCGTAGCCCTTGGGCATGGCCGAGAACGGGGTGAGGCCCCTGGCCATGATGGCCTTGAGGCCGCCATGCTCGGAAAACAGCTGCTCCTGCGCCTCGTGCGAGCGAGTGCAGGTAGTCCGAGTCGCCGGCGCCAGCGGCCTTGACCTGCTCGCGCAGCTTGTTGAAATGGGTTGGGATGCGTGCGGGCCTCAGAGGTAGCGGCCCGTGACGCTCTCGGGGCAGGCGGCGATCTCTGCGGGCGTGCCGGTGGCGACGATGCGGCCGCCGCGCTCGCCGCCGCCGGGGCCGAGGTCGATGACGTAGTCGGCGTTGCGGATGACGTCGAGGTCGTGCTCGATTACCACCACCGTGGCGCCGTGGGCCACGAGCGTGTCGAACACGCCGAGCAGTGTGGCCACGTCGAGCGGGTGCAGGCCGATGGTGGGCTCGTCGAACACGAAGACCGTGTCGTCCTGCGCGCGCCCCATCTCGCTTGCGAGCTTGAGGCGCTGCGCCTCGCCGCCGGAGAGCGCCGGCGTGGCCTCGCCCAGCGTGAGGTAGCCAAGCCCCAGGTCGGAGAGGGTCTGCAGGCGAGCCTGCGCACGGCGCAGCCTCACCGTGGCCTCGAGGGCCTCGTCCACGCTCATGGCCATGAGCTGCGGCAGCGAGAGCTCGCTGCCGTCCGCCGCCGCGCGCGTCACGGAGCTTGCCGCCTTCGCGTAGCGCGTGCCGCCGCAGTCCGGGCAGGGGATGTCGACGTCGGGCAGGAACTGCACGTCGAGCGAGATCTGGCCCGTGCCGTCGCAGGTGGGGCAACGCAGGCGTCCCGTGTTGTACGAGAAGTCTCCCGCCTTGTAGCCGGCCTCCTTTGCCGCCGCCGTGCGCGCGTAGGCGCGGCGCAGCTCGTCGTGCACGTCCGCGTAGGTGGCTACGGTGCTTCTAACGTTGATGCCGATGGGCGAGGAGTCGATGAGCTCTGCGCGGCGGACGCCGTCGGTCTCTACCGCGTGCACGTGGGCGGGCAGGGGAGTCCCGGCGGCCTTGGCGTTCACGGCGGGCACGAGGCTCTCGAGCACGAGCGTGGTCTTGCCCGAGCCCGAGACGCCCGTCACGGCCACGAGCCGCCCGCGCGGGATGTCGACCACGAGCGGCTTGACGGTATGGATGGCCCCCGTCTCGAGGTGAATGCACCCCGTCACATTCTCTTCCGTATGATTTGTCACATTTCCGGCCCGCTCGGCCTGCCCCGCCGCGGGTGCATCGCCGCACGGCTCGACGCCGCCGCGCACCACCCGTTCGCGTCCGGCCAGGAAGGGCCCGATGCGGCTTGCCGGGTCATGCTCGACGCCGTCCACGGTTCCCTGGGGGATGACGTGCCCGCCCTTGGCGCCGGCGACCGGGCCCATCTCCACGAGCCAGTCGGCCTCGGCGAGGATGCGCGTGTCGTGGTCGACCATCACCACGGAGTTGCCGTCGGCGATGAGGTCGCGCATGATGCCCACGAGGCCGTCGATGTTGGCGGGGTGCAGGCCGATGCTGGGCTCGTCGAGCACGTAGAGCACGCCCGTCGTGCGGTTGCGGACGCTTCGGGCCAGCTGCACGCGCTGGCGCTCGCCGGTCGAGAGCGTGGCGCCCGCCCGGTCGAGCGAGAGGTAGCCAAGACCCAGCTCGAGCAGCCTGCGCGCCGTGTCGGCAAAGCTCTCGCAGATGCGCTCGGCCATGGGGCGCATCTCGGCGGGCAGAGTCTCGGGCACGCCCGCCACCCAGGCACGCAGGTCGTCGAGGGTCATCTCGCACGCCTGGGCCAGGTTGATGCCGCGCACGAGCGGCCCACGCGCGGCGGCCGAGAGACGCGTGCCGCCGCAGTCCGGGCACGGCCCCTCCTTGAGAAACCTTGCGACGCGCTTGAGGCCCTTCTCGTCCTTGACCTTGGAGAGCGCGTTCTCTACCGAGTAGACGGCGTTGAAGTAGGTGAAGTCGAGCTCGGCGAAGCCGTCGCCCTTCTTGGGCTTGTAGAGGATGTGACGCTTCTCGGCGGGGCCGTGGAAGACGATGTCGCGCTCGGCGGGCGTGAGCTGGTTGAACGGCACGTCGGTGCGCACGCCCATCTCGCGGCAGACTTGCTTCATGAGGTCCCACATGAGGCTGCCCCACGGCTTCACGGCCCCGTCATCGATGGAAATGGTCTCGTCGGGGACGAGCGTGGACTCGTCCACCGTGCGCACGATGCCGGTGCCGCCGCAGGTAGGGCAGGCCCCGGCACTGTTGAACGCGAGGCTCTCGGCGCCAGGGCCGTGGAACGTGGCGCCGCAGTGCGGGCACGTGATGGGCTGGTCGGCCGCGACGGCAAGCGTGGGCGGCACGTGGGTGCCGCACGTTGGGCACTGGTGGCTGCCGCAGCGGCTGAACAGCAGGCGCAGGCTGTTGAGCAGCTCTGACATGGTGCCAAAGGTGGAGCGGACGCCGGGGACGGCCGGGCGCTGGTGCAGGGCGAGCGCCGCCGGCACGTAGAGCACCTCGTCCACCTGCGCACGCCCCGCCTGGGTGAGCCGGCGGCGCGTGTAGGTGGAGAGCGCCTCAAGGTAGCGCCGCGAGCCCTCTGCGTAGAGCACGCCCAGCGCCAGCGAGCTCTTGCCCGACCCCGACACGCCGGCGATGCCCACGAGCCTGCCGAGCGGGATGTCCACGTCGACGTTCTTGAGGTTGTGGACCCGCGCCCCACGTACCTCGATGTTTGTGGGAGTTGTCGGACTATTGGCTATCGCATGCGTGGGCGTTTCAGGCCTGCGGCTTGCCTTGGGCCCGTCGGGCTTCGTCACCATGGCTGTTCCTTCCGACGTCTGGTGCGCCTCACATCATAGGAGCCCCACGACGTGACGCCCGGCATCGGTGAGCCGGTACGTTGCCGGCGTCGCCTTTGTCCGGCACAGGAAGCCGGCCTCCACGAGCTCGTCGAATGCCTTGCGGGCCGTGGGACGGGAGACGCCGAGGTGACTTGCGACATCGGTGGCCCGCGTCTCGTGGAAGGCGTCGAAGAGCTCCATCTGCGCGGCGTAGTGGAGCACGGAGCGGGGCCTATCTCTAACGGCTTGGCAATTCTCGAGACTGGCGCGGATGACTTGCAGCGCCTGCTGCTTCTCCGAGAGGTTTGCGATGAGGTCGTCCTGCGCCTCGCCGATGAGGCGGAGCATGGTCAGGACGAACGGCGTTGCCTCCGCGGCGTTGAGCTTGCGTTCCACGATGTCGAATGCCCGCTGGTACTCGGCCTTGTTCTCCGCAATGGTGCGCGAGAGCGAGAGAACCGTCGGCTGGGAGAGGGGCTCGCTGAGGTGGAGGGCCAGGAGATAGCGTCCCGTCCGTCCGTTGCCGTCGTAGAACGGATGAATGTGCTCGAAGAGGAAATGGCAGAGAAGTGCACTGCACGTCTCGGGGATGTCCTCGGACCGAGAGAGGGCGAGCCACTGCGTGAGCATCTCCTCGATCCTGGACTCGGGCGAGACGCCCTCGTGGACCGTCTGGCCGCGAGGGCCCGTGATGACAACCTGCCCGCTGCGGAAGAGCGTCTCTCAGTGCTGTGGACTCCCTCGATCTCGTTGCTGTAGACGACCTCGTCCATGATGAGGGACCGGATACATGCGCCAAGCGCGATGGGAGGGAGAGAGCGCCACAGGGCCGACACCTTGCGCTCGCGCCGCAGGATGCGCTCGTTGGCGAGGGACAGCTCGCGCGGCACGGCGAGGAACAGCTCGCCCGTATCAAGCCGGATGCCCGTGCGGAACGAGGACTCGCTCGTGAGCCGCTCCTGGAGAAGCCGTTCCCGGGAGGCGAAGCGATCTGAGCTTGGGTCGGCGTAAAGCGCCTTCTCGAGCGTCTGGTAGCCCATTGGACCCTCCTCGTGAGGTGACGCGTGGCGGTTTTCTGCGCTCCCGAGCCCCCGAATTTGGCTAGCTGCAGCCGGCGCGGGTAGAAGCTGGTCAAAAGGCGGGCCAGGAGTCGGGGGCGGAGACGTGCGCAAGTTTGTGGTGGGAACGAGGAAGCTGGGAGTCGCGCATCCTCGCGACAGGCGGGTCATCTCGTACGACATTGAGATGACCGAGGTTACGGGCGGTACGTTCTGGAAGCCCTTCACGCCGGCGCAGGTTGCCGGCACGGAGCCGTATCCCCAGATGCGCCTGCCCGAGGGCGTTCCGTCCGAGCTCGACATGTCATCGCTGCTTGGTGACACGAAGCACCTCATGGCCCGGCGCGGGCCCATCGACCTGGGAAATGAACGGCTGCGCATGCTCGCGCGCGCCATCGGCCCGTCGTGGGTCCGCGTGAGCGGCTCGTGGGCCACGGGCACCTACTACGACTTTGACGGCCACACCGGCGGCACGGCACCCGCTCCATACCGAGCCGTGCTGACGCTTGCGCAGTGGCGGGGCGTGCTCGACTTCGTCCGCGCGGTCGGCGGCAAGCTGCTTGTGTCGTTTGCCGTGCTGCCGGGGCTTGGCAACGAGGAGTGCCGCGCGCTTGGGGGCACGGGCGCGTGGGACCCGGCGCAGGTGCGGATGCTGCTTGACACAGCGGGCGAGCTGGGTACGCCCGTCTCGGCGGTGGAGTTCTGCAACGAGCCGAACATATCGTTCATGGGATCTGCGGGCGCGGACGGCAGGCCCTACGTCCCGGACGGCTATGCCCAGGACCAGGACGCGTTCTATCGCATGATGCGGCGGGAGTACCCGGGCGTCCTGCTCGTGGGGCCGTGCGGGGCGATGGACCCGGTGACGCCCGAGCTCGCCGGCCTGCCGCTTGTGCGCGCGCTGGGCGACTCGTTCGTGACGAGCGGCCGGCTGCTCGAGGCGTGCCACGAGGCGCCCGACGTATTCAGCTACCACATCTACGGAGGGGTCTCCGAGCGCGGTGCCGCGTTTGGCCACCACTGGGACGCCGACGAGGCGGCGAGCGACGCGGCGCTTGACGTGGCTGATGAGGCCCGCCGCTACTACGAGCCGCTGCGCGACCGCACCTGCCCAGACGCGCCCCTCTGGGTCACGGAGTCGGGGGACGCCAACTGCGGCGGCAACACGTGGGGATCGACCTTTCTCGACGTGTTTCGCCAGGCCGACGAGCTCGCGAGGTTTGCCGCGGCGGCGCCCGGTGGCGTGCTCTTCCACAACACGCTCGCGTCATCGGACTATGGCCTTCTGGACGAGGGCGACCTCATGCCGCGTCCCAACTGGTGGCTGCTCTGGCTTTGGCGAAGGCTCGTGGGCAACGGCGCCTATGACCAGGACAGTCTCGTGCTCTCACGCGTTTCGGGGGAGGGCCAGGCGCACGTCTACGCGTTTGCCCGTGCGGGGCATATCCTGGGGGCGACGCTCGTTGTCATCAATAGCTCGCAGGTAGACGAGCTGTGCCTTGTGCTTCCCGTGGCAAGCGAGCGGTACACCCTGAGCTCGTCGGAGGCCCCGGCGTTCGGGTTCGTCTCGACGGGCCAGCTTCGCGGCCGCCATGTCCTGCTCAACGGGAGACCGCTCGAGCTGGGTTCGGGCGACGAACTTCCGAGCCTGTGCTCGTTTGCCGTTCGGCAGCCGCGTGGCAAGGTGACGCTCCAGCCGGGCACGGTGAGCTTCCTCACGCTCCGCACGCTGCGGCTTAGCTGAGGCCACCGATGTGCCCCAGGGTGTTGCGTGCGCGTCCCGCGCGTGCTCCCCGTGCGCCCGAGCGGTTATGAGGTGAGTGGCGCTGGCCCGCTACTTGCCGAGGCCCGAGATGCGCTCGCGGACGTGGGCGTCGGAGCCGGTGCGCTCGGCCTCGTCGAGCATGGCGACGGCGTAGTCGGCGTAGGAGATGGATGAGACGCCGGCCTCGTTGGTCGCGAGCTCGTCGCCGGCCAGCAGGTACTCGCCCGCGCGCGGGCCGTCGGCCGCGAACTCGGCTGCGTGCGGACAGGTCGCGATGGGATCGGGTTGCGCCCGGGGCGAGAGTTGCCGATCTTGAATATGGCCACAACAAGTAGTATGTAGCCACATAGTGAGAGGGGAACCAGATGGGCATGACGACGGTGGGAGTGCGTGAGGCCAAGAACCGCTTCAGCGAGCTGACGTCGCAGGTGAACGCGAGCGGCTCGAGCGTGATGGTGCTCAAGAACGGCAAGCCGTGGGTGACGATCGTGCCAGCGGACGAGACGGCGCGCAGGCGGGCCGAGCGGCTGGCAAGGTTCCGTGCCCTCACCTCGCGCATCGATGGTTCGGAGAACGAACCCGTGTGGGATGCCGGGGTGTCCGACCGCGAGCTTCTGGGCGAGGAGAGGATGAGGCGATTTGGCTAGGGTGCTGCTCGACACCAACGTCATCCTCGACTACCTCAGCGCCTCGCGACCGGAGCACGCGGCCGCGACGAACCTCCTCGAGGCCCTGTTCGAGGAGGGCTTTGAGGTGCTGGTCCCGGCGGGGTCGCTCAAGGACGCCTACTACATTCTCTGCCGCAAGTACCGCGACGAGGCCATCGTCCGCGAGCGGCTCCGGGGCTTCTCCGCGATTGTGGAGCTGGGTGAGCTCACGCGGGAGGTCGTCGACCTCGCGTTCTCGTCGGACGAGCCCGACTTCGAGGACGGCATCGTGCGGGCCACAGCTGAGCTGGGAGGCGCGGAGGCCATCATCACGCGAGACGTCCAGGCCTTTGCGCGCTCGGTCGTCCCGGCGATGACGGCGCGGGAGTTCTGCGAGGGCCTGGGGTGACGAGGCGACCGGCGGTGTGATGCGGTTGTCTGGCGCGAGCGGCTGGCGTGAGGCCGAGCCACGCCGCGGGCGCCTGCCCCGTAGCTAGTGCGCGCCCAGGTCCCTGGAGCGAAATGCGTAGGCGAACATCGCCACCACGAGCAGGAACGAGGTGGCGAAGGCGGCCGTGAGGCCATCGGCAAAGGTGGGCAGCGCCGTGGCAAAAACGCCGAAAACGGCCACGCCGAGGGCACCGCCCACCTGGCGCATCGTGTTGAAGACGGCGCTTGCGATGCCGCCCTGGTTGGCACTGGCACTTCTCAGCACCAGCGCGGAGAGGGCCGGCGTGCCGATGGCGCCGCCAAAGCCCACGATGATGGTGCCGGCCGCCACATGGGCCAGCGTGAGCGCCTGCGAGCCCGCTATGAGCACGGCAAACCCCACCAGCATGCAGCCAAATCCCACGAGCAGGGCGAAGCGGAAGCCCTTGCCGCCGATGAGGCGGTCGCTCCAGAGGTTGCCGAGGACGCCGGTGAACGCGCAGGGCACGAAGGCCATGCCGCTTATGAAGGGCGTGAGCCCCAGGTGCTGCTGGAGCGCGAGCGTGCTCATGAAGACGAGGCCGTTCCAGTTGAGGATCATCGAGAAGCCGCCGAGCATCGCCATGCGCATGGCACGCGAACCAAACAGGTCGAGCGGCATCATGGGGTAGGGTACACGCGACTGCGACCAGATGAACGCCACGATGGCGACGATGCCCACGACGAGCAGGGAAAGCGGAAGGCCGACGAGGCTCTCGGAGCCGCTCTGGATGATGCCGCCCACGAAGCAGCCGAGGCCGACGATGGCAAGCACCTGCCCCACGAAGTCGAACGGCGCGCGCATGGTGGGCGAGGGCTTGAGCCTGGGCACGAGCGCAAGGATGGCCAGGCAGAACGGGATGTTGATGAGGAAGGTGAGGCTCCAGTGGATGGGCACGAGGATGCCGCCGAGGATGGGGCCCACCGCCGTGGAGACCGAGCCGCCGATGCCCCAGAACGCGAGCGCCTTGGAGCGGCTGGGGCCGTCCGGGTAGCCCTCCTTGATGAGTGCCAGGCTCGAGGGCATGACGAGTGCCGCGCCGGTGCCCAGAAGCGCGCGTCCCGCCACGAGCACGGCGATGGTGCCCGCAAATCCGCAGACGAGCGAGGCGGCGCAGAAGAGGGCCATGCCGATGCCGAAGATGCGCTTGGAGCCGTGGCGGTCCGAGAGGTTGCCGGCAAGCAGCAGGAGCGTCGCGAACGGCAACGTGTAGCCGTCGACCACCCATTGCTGCGCCGCCATGCCGCCGCCCAGCTCGGCCTCGATGGTGGGGAGCGCCACGTTGGTGATGAAGGTGTCCATGCAGACGATGAACATCGCCACCGAGGCGAGCAGCCCCGGGATGGCGCTGTGGTGCTCGCGGGAAGTTGCGCTTTGGCTGGTTGCTGGCATGAGAAGGCCCTTTCCTCTTTGTCCGGCAGAAGAGGATAGTGCAGCCGTCACATTTCCTTCCGGATGATTTGTCACATTGCGCGCAATGTGACAAATCATCCGGAAGGAAATGTGACAGCTAGCGTCGAAGTGCCCGCTCCCAGAGGCGGCCGAGGGCGGAGAGCGCCATCACGATGACGTAGTAGATGATGGCCGCCACGAAGAATGGCTCGAACGCGCGGTAGGTGAAGGCCTGGATGCTCTCCGCCGCGCGCATGAGGTCCATGAGACCAATGACGGAGACGAGGGCCGAGCTCTTGAGCACGGTGATGATCTCGTTGACCAGCGCGGGCACCACGGAGCGAAGCGCCTGCGGGATGATGATGTGCGCCATCGTGGGCACGTAGGGCACGCTCAGGGCCTTGGCCGCGTCGTACTGGCCCCGGTCGACGCCCTCGATGCCGCCGCGCACCGCCTCCGAGATGGTTGCCGAGCCATTGAGCCCCAGCGTGAGGATGCCGGCGGCAAGCATCGAGATTTTGTAGCCCGTGAGCTGCGGCGTTGCGAAGTAGGCCATGAACAGCAGCACGATGAGGGGCACACCGCGGAAGATCGAGGTGTAGAAGTCCAGCACGAGGCGCAGTGGCCGGCACGGGAGCACCTTGAGCACGGCGATGACCGCGCCCAGCACGAAGGCGAGCACGAGCGACGCCCCCGTTACCTGGAAGGTCACGACAAGCCCGCTTGCGAACATGGTCATGTACGGCGCTATGAGCTGGAAGTTCAGCGACATGGGTACCTCGATTCGAGAACGGGCCGGCCAGGGGCATGCCCCAGCCGGCCCGCGCGTGTGACAAGCGAGTACGCCTGGACGTCTCCGCTACTCGGCCTCGGCGGCCTCGGTGGCCTTGTCGCCCCAGACGAAGCTCTCGTTCGTCCACTTGGCGATGAACTTGTCCATCGTGCCGTCGGCGATCATCTCGCCCACGCAGTCGTTGAACGCGGGGATGAACGTGGCGCCCTTCTTGGCCATGATGCGGTAGACGCTCACGTACTGGTCCGTGTCGGCGGAGGGCAGCAGCCCCAGCACGGTCTCGGGGTTAGCCTGCTGCATGGCGAGGCCCTCGGCGCCGTCGCAGATGTAGACGTCGGCGCGGCCGGCGAGCACCTCCTGCAGGCACTGGTCGCCGCCGTCGAAGGTCGTGAGCTCGTTGTCGGGCAGGGCGGAGGTGACGAACTTGTTCTGCACGGTGCCCGTGGTGCAGGTGAGCTTCTTGCCCTTGAGCGCGTCGAGGCTCTCGAGCTTGTCGCCGCCCTTAGAGAGGGCGCCGACGAGCGGCTGGTAGTAGCCGCGCGTGAAGTCGAACGTCTGCTTGCGCTCGTCGTTGGAGCTCATCGGCATGGTGAACGAGGTGTCGCTGCCCTGCACGGAGGCCAGCGTGGCGGCGAAGTCCTGGGCCTCGAACTCGTAGTCGAAGCCGAGGCGCTTGGCCATCTCGTCCATGACGTCGATGTCGAGGCCCACGAGCTTCTGCGAGCCGTCGTTCTGCGGCTGCATGGAGCGGAACGGGGCAAAGGCGTCGTCGCCCACGAAGGTGAGCTTGGTGCCGGCGAGGCTGTCGCCCGACGTGGCGGCCGAGGTGCTGGCTGCGGTCGTGGGGGCCTGCTGCGTGCTGCCACAGCCGGCGAGGGCGAGCGGGGTGGCGATGGCACCAACGCCCATAAGGGCGAGGAAGCTGCGGCGCGTGAGGCCGCGGGTGGCGTGCGTGTCAGCGGTGTGCTGGGGCTGGTTCATGAGCGAGGCCTTTCTTGGGTCTGGGAGCTCACGGGGAACTCGACGTTCAGAGCGCTCCCCATTCTAGCCTCGCGGGACCGTAATCCCAATAGCCTGGTAGGAATGTATGGTTTTGCGGGCATCCTGCTTGCGAGATGTGGCGCTACCAGGCCTTGCGAACTGCGCGGTGCTTGGGCCCGCTTGCGAGACGTGTGGTTTTGCCGCCGACCACTTACGCGGCGGCGCGTGGCCTGCCGGGCCCCTATGCGGCGCGGGCTTCTGCGCGGGGCATGCAGGGCCATAGAAGCAGCCTATGGTGTGGCATGCGCAGATGGTATTTCCCGTGGCCTCCGATTCCGTATAGGGTTGATGGCGTCAAACGAGCACGCACGGCGATTGCGCCGACAACCCCACGGGAGACATCCATGAGCACTCTTCACACCCCCTTCCGCTACGACTACGTGGGCAGCTTCCTGCGCCCCGACGTCCTCAAGCGGGCCCGCGCCGACCGCGAGGCCGGCCTCATCTCCGCCGAGCAGCTGCGCACCGTCGAGGACATCGCCATCCGCGACCTCGTGGCCAAGCAGAAGGCCGCCGGCTACCACGTCATCACCGACGGCGAGTTCCGCCGCAGCTACTGGCACCTCGACTTCATGTGGGGGCTCAACGGCGTGAGCCACAGCGTGGCGCGCGAGGGCTACCAGTTCCACGGCGAGGAGACCACGGCCGACACCGCTGTCGTGACCGGACCCATCTCCGGCGAGAACCACCCGTTCGTGGAGGACTACAAGTTCGTGAAGCAGTTCGAGGAGGAGGGCGTCGTCGCCAAGCAGACGCTTCCCTCGCCTGCGCAGACCCTCTCCGAGCTCAAGCTCAATCGCGTCGACGGTCAGCTCGAGAGCCTGCGCGCCGTCTACGGCGACGACGAGGAGAAGCTCGTCTCCGACCTCGCTGCGGCCTATCGCACGGTGTTTCTCGAGCTCTACGCCGCCGGCTGCCGCAATGTCCAGCTCGACGACTGCACCTGGGGCATCTACTGCGACAAGGATTTCTCCAAGAAGCTGGGAATCGACACCATCACGCTCAAGAAGATCTCCGACGAGGGCGTGCACATCAACAACCTTGCGCTCGTTGGCCTGCCGGCAGACCTCAACGTCACCACGCACGTGTGCCGCGGCAACTACCACTCCACCTACGCGTTCTCCGGCGGCTACGACCCGGTTGCCCCGTACCTGTTTGCCCAGGAGGACGTCTCGGCGTTCTACCTGGAGTTTGACGATGCCCGCTCCGGTAGCTTCGCGCCTCTGGCCTACGTGCCCGAGGGCAAGAGGGTCGTGCTTGGCCTCGTGACCACCAAGAGCCCGCGCCTCGAGGACAAGGACGAGGTCAAGGCCCGCATCGCCGAGGCCGCCAAGTACGTGCCGCTCGAGAACCTCTACCTCTCGCCGCAGTGCGGCTTCGCGAGCTGCGAGATTGGCAACAAGCTCACCGAGAGGGAGCAGTGGGCCAAGCTTGCCCTCGTCAAGGAGATTGCCGAGGAGGTCTGGGGCGAGTAAGGGCCCTTTCCTCTTGGTCGAACCTGGCTGTGCCTCTGGCGGGCGGTCCCGATGCGTCGGGGCCGCTCGCCTTTTGTGTGCGGTGATGATGGCGTTGCCAAGCGCGTTGATGGCGCGCTGCAGGATGAGCGAGCCCATGGCATAGATGCAGCTCATGAACGCCATCGAGAGACCTGCGTGACCATGTCGAAGTAGGGGCGCCGGTCGAGGGCGAAGTTCTCGCGCTGGGGCAGGAGGTCTCGGTGGTGGCGCCAGATGTAGCGGGCGCAGAGCAGAGTCGCGAGCGCCTGGCCAAGCACGTTGGTGAGCGTCGACACCTGGATGCCAAAGCCCATTCCGGAAATGAGCACGAGGTCAAGGCCAAGGGTCACGAGACCCGACGCAAGCAGGAACCAGAGCGGGGCCGCGCTGTTGACGATGGCGCGGAGGAATCCGGCCAGCGCGTTGTAGAAGAGCGTCGTGAAGAGCCCGTCGCAGACGATGACGATGTTGGAGTAGGCCTGGTCGAAGATTTCGGGCGGGGTGTTGAGGAACTCCATCGCGAGGCGCAGCGCCACGAGCGATGCGGCGGTGAGGATGATGGCACCGATGACGTTGAGCACGAGTATCGCGGCGACCGAGCTGCGCAGGCGCTCGCGGTCGTGCGAGCCGAAACACTGGGCGACGACGATGCCGCGGCTGCCGTTGGGGCCCCAGGAGAAGTTGATGATGAGCGAGTAAGACGAGTTCGTGGCGTCGATGGCCGCGATGGCGGAGTCACCCAGGCTATAGCCGGTGACCATCATGTCGCCGATGTTGTACGCCTGCTGCAGCGGGGTGCTGAGGAACAGCGGTGCGGGTGCGTCTCAAAGTGCCTTGGTGCAGAACGAATGGTGCAGAACGAACACGTCCCCAATTGTCCAATTGTCCCTGAGCTCGGCCTGCGCCACGAGCGCGCCCACCACGAGCATGGCAAGTGGCGAGGTAATCTCGCCGATGCTCGCGAGCACGCTCCGGGCTTCCGCAGGCGGCTGCCAGCCGGTGAAGAACACCGCGATGGCGATGAGGCAGGCGTAGACCACGGGCGCCTTGAGTATGTCGAGCGGGGACTTCTTCTGGTCGTCCTTTCCGCTGGCAGACAGGATGGCAAAGCCAATCGTGAAGTTGAACACCGTGGTGACCATGTCAAAGATGCTCGCCCCCATGGCGCTGCGCTGGCCCAGGATGGCGAACGCGATGGGGATGCCGGGGAACGACGTGTTGGTTCAGGTGCCGGCAAAGAGGTAGGGGCCGTGCTGCTCCCTGGGCGTGCGCAGGAGGTGGTTGCAGAGCCAGCAGGTTCCGAGCAGCGCAAGCCACAGCACCGTGGCGAGGGCGAAGCTCCAGGGCACCTCGGTCGAGGCGGCGGAGGGGTCGAGCTCCGTTGCGGAGGAAACCACGAGGCAGGGCATGGCGATGTCAATGACGAGGTTGGAGATGTGCTCGATGGTGTGGTCGTCGAGGTAGTCGAGCTCGCCGGCAACGTAGCCCACGGCCACGATCACGAGCATGCCACCCATCTGCCCATGGCCTCAAAGGGAGAAACCATCCGCCGCAGTCTCCTTTGCGAGCCGTTTCTGGGCGGACCTCGTGCATTGCCAAACTCGGGCATTGAAGCGCGCGGAGGGGGCGAGATGGTTGAACGCCGGTAAAGAATAGGGTCCCTGAGCTGGGTGTATCGGTTTCAGGGATTACGGGCGTGGACAAGGGCTCCGGCCTGTCGTTCCAACGAGAACGAGAGAAGCGTCCGCATCGTGTAACAAATGGGTGAACGCATGGTCGGTAGCACGGGATCCGGGATGGCTGCGGGCCCCAGATTGCCGGCAGTGGGCGCCGGGCTGCCGGCTGTGCGGCTCCCCAGGGGCCGGCCTCTCGGCACTCCGTTGGCCGTCGACAGGCGTGGGTGTACGGAGCGTTTCCATTTTGTTTGGCGGCCTTGCACGGGATTACCATGGCCAAAACCATGACGAGAGGGGTTGGCTGTGGGCGGCATGCGCGTGCACTTTGTGATTCACGAGTCGTTTGAGGCGCCGGGTGCGTACGAGGAGTGGGCCCGGGCGCGCGGTCATGAGGTCACGTATACGCGCCTGTATGCGGGGGACGTGCTGCCGGCGAGCCCCGAGGGCATCGACCAGCTCATTGTGATGGGCGGACCTCAGTCTCCAGCCACCACTAAGGCCGAATGCCCATACTTTGACGCCGCGGCCGAGGAGCGGCTCATCCGTGTCTGCGCCGATACGGGCATGCGCGTGGTGGGCGTGTGCTTGGGCTCTCAGCTCATGGGTGATGCGTTTGGCGGCTCTTTTGGCCATAGCCCGGAGCGTGAGATTGGTCTGTTTCCCATCGGGCTCACGGCCGAAGGTCTTGCAGACCCGCTGCTCGTGAGCCTGGGCGAGGGCCTGCCGGTGGGTCACTGGCATGGCGACATGCCGGGGCTTGCGCCTGGTGCCGAGGTGCTGGCGACGAGCGCAGGCTGTCCGCGGCAGTTAGTGCGCTATGCCGAGGGTGTCTACGGATTCCAATGCCATCTCGAGTTCACGAGCGAGTCCATCAAGGGTATCGTTGCGGCTTCGACTGACGAGCTTGCACGGTATGCCGATTGTCCCTACGTGGAGTCTGCGGAAGCCCTGCTCGCCCATGACTATCGTCCCATGAACGAAGCCCTGTTTGGCTTCCTCGACCGCCTGGCGGCAACGGCTCGCTGACTTGATGCGACTGGCAACAGCCGTCCGTTAACCCGGCACAACCGAGATGGCAGCGGGGAAATCCGGGCGGGCGCTAGGTGACGGCAACGGTTCGCTTGCCTGGCGCAGCCGAGATGGTGGCTCGCGGTCTGCCTGCAGCCTGCAAAATAACGCCGGGCGGCCATGAGGCCGTCCGGCGCATGAGAGCCTTATGCATCGGCATCGCGTGAGGGCTTCTTGTCTTTATCGGGCAACCGACCGGCCCTGCGCAGGGCATCCCGCAGCATCCATTCCACCTGACCGTTGGCGCTGCGCATCTCGTCGGCCGCCCACTGCTGAACGGCCTCCCAGATCTCGGGGTCTATGCGGAGGGGATATTGCTTGCGCGCCATGGTGCCACCGTTCGTGAGTGCGCCGGTGCCAGCCCGCGCCGCGAGGCGGGGTCGGTGCCGGTCGAGTATTCCTGCCTAGTACAGCGATCCGGTGTTGACCACGGGCTGCGCCTCGGACTCGCCGCAGAGCACCACCATGAGGTTGGACGCCATGGCCGCCTTGCGCTCGTCGTCCAGGTCGAGCACGCCGTCCTCGGAGAGCTTGGTCACCGCCATGTCCACCATGGAGACGGCGCCCTCGACGATCTTCTTGCGAGCGGCGATGACGGCCTCTGCCTGCTGGCGGCGCAGCATCGCCGGCGCAATCTCGGGTGCGTAGGCGAGGTGAGTGAGGCGCGCGTCATCCACGGCTACGCCCGCAGGGGCAAGACGGCGGTCGAGCTCGGCCTTGAGGGTTTCGGAGACCTCCTCGATGTCGGAGCGCAGCGTGATTGACTGGCTGGAGGCGTCGTCGTCCTCCATGTGGTCGTAGGCGTAGACGCTTGCCACGTGGCGCAGCGCCGTCTCGGCCTGCATGGACACGTAGCTGGGGTAATGGTCCACGTCAAAGAGGGCACGGGCAGTGTCGGCCACGTGCCAGACCACGACGCTCGCAATCTCGATGGGGTTGCCCATCTTGTCGTTGACCTTGAGCTTGTCGCCGTTGAGCGTACGGGCGCGCACGGACACGGTGGTGGAGAGGCCCTTGCCGGCCTTGGCTTTGCTCGTGAGCAGGATGTCGAGCGGGGCGTCGGCGCTCGAGAGCGAGCGGCTGTAGAAGGGGTTTGCCCAGAAGAAGCCGCTCTTGCGCACCGTGCCCTTGTAGGTGCCGAACAGGATGCAGACGCGCGCCTGGCCGGGCTGCACGGTGAAGAAGCCAGCAACGGGGATGCACCAGAGGCAGAGCAGGACGATGGAGGTGGCGAGTGCGACGCCGGCGCTGGCGGGGACAGAGGCCTCGGGGTAGGAGGCGACGTTTATGCTGGTGATGACGACTGCCGCCACGAGGATAACGAGCAGGGCTGCCATAACGAACAGCATGCCCCAACCGGTCTTGGCCTCAAGGGGCTTTTCGGAACTGTGCGGCGTTGGGTTCGTCTGAGGTGTGCGAGCGCTCATGAGAGTTCCTTTCGACCATGCCGGCGCGCTGGCGCCTGTATGCGCCCAGTTGGAGGCGGGGAGGGTCGGGCCCCGAGCCGTCGCTGCTGCGATGCTGAGACCATTGTGATATCACATTGAGACCACGTCAAGAGCTTGTCTGTTAGGTGTTTGGGTTGTTTGCAGGGACTCGAGCAGGGACGTGGGAAAGATGTTTGCACATTTGTTGTCTAGCCCGACCCCTATCGAGTAAAGGGTAATCGAGGTGAGATAGGTGGCCTTTCTACCAGCGGATATTTTGATTCTAATTTGTTTGTTCTTGAGGTCTGGGAGCTAGACAACAAATATGCGGCATAGCTTAATCGTCGTGCCGGCGGGCGACCCGCTGGCAGGCCGCGAGCTCATCGGCCTCGAAGACCTTCCCGGCTTGCCGCTCATCATCCCGGAGAGCTATCGCGAGATTGGCCTTCTGAGCGACGAGAGGCTCACGAGCGAAGGCGGCAGGCTCGACTTCGTGACCACCTTTGGTCTCACGTTCAACGCGACGCGCCTCGTGGCGACGGGCATGGGCTATGCCGTCTGCCTTGCGGGGCTTGCGGACGTGTCGGCAGACTCGGGGCTCGCGTTCGTGCCGCTCGACGTCAGGCTCGACCTGCCGAGCTACCTCGTGTGGAAGCCGTTCCAGTTGAGGACGCGGGCCTGTGAGTGAAGACGTGGGCCTGTGAGGCGTTTCTCGAGCGCATGCGCGAGGCGTACGACGCGTAGTGCCGGGTTATTGGCCGGGCGATGCGGGCTGTTGCATACTGGAGCGCGTATTGTGGCTATGGAGGTGGCTTATGGACGAGAGGGATGCGCGCGCGGAACGTCCCGCGCTGCTTGCGAGGCTGTGGGGCCTCGTGCGGAACAACCTTCGCCTCGTGCTCGTGGTGGTGTGCGGCGCGGTGTTCCTGGCGCTGCTCGAGGACGTGCTCGACGGCGAGCTCATGAAGCTCGACCGCGCGGCGTACTGGCTGGTGGTCCAGCACATGCGGGCCGACTGGCTCACGCCCATCATGGAGAGCTTCTCGGCCCTGGCCACACCGGTCACGCTGCTGGTCCTTTTGCTTGCGGTGGCGGCCTTCGCGCCGGGCAGGAGACCGGGGCTGTGCTGCGCGGCCAACCTCGGGCTGGTCGTCCTGCTCAACCAGGTGCTCAAGGTCATCATCCAGAGGCCGAGGCCCGAGGGGTTTCGCCTGGCGACGGCGGGCGGCTTCAGCTTCCCGTCGGGCCACTCGATGGTCGCGATGGCGTTCTTTGGCCTGCTCGTCTGGTTTGTCTGGCACTACGAGCGTGACCGCCGCATGAGGCTGGGGCTGTGCGCGGCGTTTCTCCTCGTTATCGTGATGGTGGGGCTCAGTCGCGTGTACCTGGGCGTCCACTACGCGTCCGACGTCGTTGCGGGCTTCTGCATGTCGGTCATGTGGCTGGCCGTCTACACGCGCGTCGCCGTGCCGCTCTTCCTCGAGGACGAGCGGAGCCCCCTCGGGTGAGGGAGCTCCGGTTGGTCGTGCCTGCAGTTTCATGGAACCTGCGGGTGTCTTGGGCGGGGTGTCTCCTCGGCTCTGGCGCTACTTGTTGGCGCGGGCGGCGACGGCCTCGGCCGATATCTGCCACGAGCGTCCCTTCTTGTAGGCCGGCAGCCGGCCGGACTCGATGAGCTTGTAGACCGTGGGCCTGCTCACGCCTAGCACCGCGATTGCCTGGTCGACGGTGAGCACGTCGCCCGACGCGGCGGCCGGCACGGGCTTGGGGGCGGGGGCGGACTCGGGCTCGGCCTTGGCCTTGGCGTCTCGGTCCTGGGGTTGCGCCTCGGGCTTTGGCTCGGGGGCCTCCTTCTTGGCGGCGGGCTGCTGCCCGGGCTCGGGTTGCGTCTCCTGCGGGCCCTCCTCGCCGCGCTGCCGGCGGCTGCGACGGTGGGGCTTGCGCGCGGGCTCGCTCGGCTGCTCGCTCTCCTGCGCGCTCGCCGCCGGCTCGGCGGGTTGCTCGGCAGGCTCCGGCTCGTGTTCCGGCTCCGGCTCGGGCTCGCGGTGGGCCTCGTCAAAGGCGCGCAGCACGCGCTCGCGCGTGTGGTCGTCAACCGCGCCGCGGGCGTCGGACGCGTCCATCGACTCGTAGATGGCCGCAAGGGCGGCGTCCAGCTCGTCGTCGACGGCGCCGCAGGTGAGTGCGAACTCATTGAGCTCCTCGCACGCCTTGAGCGGGTCGGTGGCAATCTGGCCGACGAGCTGCTCGGGAATCGTGGCCCCCTCGCGCTCGATTGCGGCCACGAACATGGTGACGAGGCGGCAGAGCGCCTCGGTCGTCTCGTTTCTCATGGGGTGTGTGCCTTCCGGTTGCGTGGGTATGGCTCTTTGCTGGGAAGATGTTTTTGAGGATAGCATTCCCGGCAGCCCGCTCATAGGAACGGTGCCTGCCCGATGAGCCAGCTCCGTTCGGGCTTTGATGAGGCCGGATGGGTCGCGGCATAGGCGAGAAGCTCGTCGGCGCCCGTGATGGGGCCGTGGAGCGTGGTCCTCGAGAGGAGTCGCGAGATCACCGAGGTGGCGTCGGGCCTTGGGCGGTCGCTCAGGTGGATGACGCGCCCGTCGGTCACGACTTGGCCCCGGTAGGGGATGAGCGTGAGGACGGCGAGGCTGGGGATTGCCCGTATCTGCGAGCTGATGCGGCGGACGAGCGATTCCACGACGAAGAGCCGCTCCGCGTTCATGGCGGTGGCGTAGTCACCCTCCGCGTCGACGAAGACGAAGGCGTCCGTGACGGGGTGGCGCCATCCCCGCGCGATCTCGAGGTCCTGCTCGGAGAGACCGGCGGGGTTCTCTCGTACGAAAGACGAGACCAGCTCGGGATGCGTCCAGAGCGCGTCGAGCACGAGGCTCGCCTCGTCGAGCTCGCAGGGGTCGGTGGCGTCGAGCCTCACCGTCTCGAGCGGGCTCGTGCCCAGCGTGTCGTTCGCATAGTCAAGCAGTGGGTTCATGACGCGATAGAACGGCTGCGCAAAGAGCCTTCTCGCCTGAGCTGACATGGGGCCTCCCGTCCTCGTTGGTGGGGGCAAGCCTAGCGGAGTCGTGCCCGACAGCGCTCCGACAAGGACCCGACACAAACCCAACACGCGAGGATGGCGGGGGTGCGACAGCACTGCGGACTCCGCGAGCGGCAGGGTTTCGTCGGTGATCGGCGTCATCGTCCCAAAAGGGCGTCCGGATGCGCACAAAATGGTTGGGAGCGATGGTCGTGAGGCCTGCAAAAAGGCCGCCCGACGCGCGCCCAGTGCGGGGCCTTGCGTCGGGCGGCCGAAAAACCAGGGCGCGAAGGGCGTCCTAGCTCAGCAGCATGCGGTCGTTGGCCAGCTCGCTGCCCGAGGCCTTCTCGAACTTCGCCAGCAGGTCGGGCACGGTGAGTGCCTTCTTCTCCTCACCCGCGACGTCGAAGATGACGTTGCCGGCGTTCATCATGATGAGGCGGTTGCCAAGGCGAATCGCGTCGTTCATGTTGTGCGTCACCATGAGGGTCGTGAGCTGGCGCTCGGTGACGATCTTCTCGGTGAGCTCGAGCACCTTCTTGGCCGTCTTGGGGTCGAGGGCCGCCGTGTGCTCGTCGAGCAGCAGCAGCTTGGGGTCGGTGAGCGTGGCCATGAGCAGGGTGAGGGCCTGGCGCTGGCCGCCCGAGAGCAGGCCCACTTTGGCGCTCATGCGCGTGTCGAGGCCCAGGTCGAGGGTCTTGAGCAGTGCCGGGTACTCCGCGCGCTCCTCCTTGGTGACGCCCCAGCGAAGCCCGCGCCGCTTGCCGCGACGCCTAGCGAGGGCCAGGTTCTCCTCGATCTGCATGTCGGCCGCGGTGCCGCGCATCGGGTCCTGGAAGACGCGTCCGAGGTACTTGGCGCGCTGTGGCTCGGTGAGCAGCGAGATGTCCTTGCCGTCGAGCTCGATGGTGCCCGAGTCGAGCGGGTAGACGCCCGCGATCATGTTGAGCAGCGTCGACTTGCCGGCGCCGTTGCCGCCGATGACGGTCACGAAGTCGCCCTCGTGAAGCGTCAGGTTCACGCCCGTGAGCGCGCGCTTCTCGGTGACGGTGCCCTTGTTGAAGGTCTTCTTGACGTTGGTGAGCTTGAGGGTGGCCATCACGCCTCGCCTCCCTTCGAGTAAGAGCGACGCCGCTGGACGCGCTCCCACACCACCGGCACGCACAGGGCCAGGGTCACGATGATGGCCGAGAGCAGCTTCATGTCGTTGGCGTCCATGCCCATCTGCAGCACGATGGCGCGGATGAGGAAGTAGACGACCGAGCCCACGACGGCCGAGATGAGGCGGCTCGAGAAGCTCGTGAGCTTGCCGGGGGTGAGCCGGCCCAGGACCTCGCCGATGACGATGGCCGCGAGGCCGATCACGATGGCGCCCGTGCCCATGTTGATGTCGGCGTACTTCTGCTGCTCGCAGATGAGGCCGCCGGAGAGGCCCACGAGCGCGTTGGAGAGCGTGAGGGCGATCATCTTGGTGGTGTTGGTGTTGACGCCGAGGGCGCGGATCATGTCCTCGTTGTCGCCGGTGGCGCGCAGGGCGCTGCCGATCTCGGTGCCAAAGAACCAGTAGAGCAGGGCCACGACCACCACGGCCACGACGAGGCCCACGATGATGGCGACGACGTTGTTGGGCAGGCCCGTCACGTCGCCGATGCCGCTGAAGACCGTGTCGCTCGTGAGCAGCGGCGTGTTGGACTTGCCCATGACGCGCAGGTTGATGGACCACAGGCTGATCTGCGTGAGGATGCCGGCGAGGATGGCCGGGATCTCGAAGATCGTGGTGAGAAATCCCGTGACCGCACCGCATGCCGCGCCCGCGAGCGTCGCCGCGAGGATGGCGACGGTGGGGTCGACCCCCGACACCACGAGCACGGCCGCGACCGCGCCGCCCGTGGCGAAGCTGCCGTCGACCGTGAGGTCGGGGATGTCGAGCAGCTTGAACGTGATGAAGACGCCGAGCACCATGATGCCCCAGAGGATGCCCTGGGAGATGGCGCCGAGCATTGCTGTTGCCATGTCGTTCCTTCCGTTCATGACGCGGCCCCGGCAGGAGGACTCTCCATGCCGGGGCGCGAGGGATGGTGCGCGGGGCTGCCCTACGAGTCGAGGACCGAGAGGTCGATGCCGAGGGCCTGGGCCATGTCGTCGTTCTTGACGACCTCGAGCTTGGAGGCGTCCTCCTGCTCGATGGCCATGTCCTCGGGCTTGTTCTCGCCCCTGAGGATCTTGACGGCCATCTCGCCGGCCATGTGGCCAAGCTCGGTGTAGTCGATCGAAAGGGTGCAGAGGCCGCCGGCCTCGCACATGCCCTTCTCGCCCGGGATGATGGGCAGCTTGTTCTCCTTGGCGATCTGGCCCACCTGCGCCATGCCTGCGGCGATGGTGTTGTCGGTGGGGGAGTAGACCGCGTCGACCTTGCCCACCATCGACTCCACGACGGACTGGATCTCGTTGGAGTTGGAGACGGTGTAGCGGTCGTGCGAGAGGCCCAGCTTGTCGAGGGCGGCCTCGGCCATCTCGATCTGGATCTCGGAGTTGGCCTCGTTGGAGGCGAAGAGCAGGCCCACCTTCTTGGCGTCGGGCAGGACCTTGTGCAGCATCGCGATCTGGTCGTCGACGGGGTTCATGTCCGAGGTGCCGGTGACGTTGGTGCCGGGCTTGTCGTTGTCCTTGACGAGCTTGGCGCCGGCGTAGTCGGTGATGGCGGTGCCCACGATGGGGATGTCACTCGTGGCGCCGGCCACGGCCTGGGCCGCCGGCGTGGCGATGACGAAGATGAGGTCCTTGCCGTCGCCCACGAACTTGGAGGCGATGGTGGCGCAGGCGCTCTGGTCGTTCTGGGCGTTTTGCTGGTCGGCCTCGTACTTGAGGCCGCTCTCGTCGAGCGCGGCGATGAAGCCCTTGTTGGCGGCGTCGAGCGCGGAGTGCTCGGTGAGCTGGAGGACGCCGACCTTGTAGGTCTTGTCGCCGGAGCCGCCGTTGCCGGAGTTGCCGCCACATGCGGCGAGCGCGAGCAGGGCCGCGGCGCCGGCGCTGCCGGCGACGAACGAGCGCCTCGAAATGGACTTCATAGGGTCTCCCTTTGTTCGGCGGTTGGACGCGCGTGGCCGACGGGCACGAGGGCCGCCCGCCGCGGGGTCTGAGAAAGCACCGCAGTCTGACGAATGCCTGAAGTCTAGACGCTTCCGAACTGGGCGGACGTGGCAAGGGCGCAGGTGGGGGCCGTGCGCCACAAACTTGTAACCTTGCGGGCCTGGTGGCCGTGTCGTGGGGCGGCTGCGGCGGCTCGTGCCCGTGGCGACGCGTGGCTACGGCGGCTCGCGCCCGTGGTGGCGTGACGGCGCATGGCTGCGACGGTACGCGGTGGTGGCGATGGCGCGGGGACGTGACGGCCTGGTGCCGCACGGGCTACTCCTCGGGCAGGCGGTCGCAGTTGACGGGCCGGTAGAAGAGCTCGCGGAGGTGGCTGGCGTCGTGGGCCTGGGCAAGCGCCCACATCGTTTTTGCCACGAGGGCCTCGGTGGTCATGTCCGCACCGCGCAGGATGCCCGGATGCTCGGCAAAGGCCTGGCCTACCTCGTAGACGCCCAGGTCGAGGCCCTCCTCGGGAACCTGGGTGGTGATGACGAGCGTGTGGCCCGAGTCAACCCAGCCAAAGATGGCGTCGCGCAGGGTGTCGGGCACGCCGCCGATGCCGAAGGTCTCCAGGATGATGGCCTCGTAGTCGTCGCACAGCAGGTCGAAGGTGGCGGGAAGGAGCCCGGGCGTGAGCTTGAGGACGATGACGTGCGTGCTGAGGCTGCCGTAGACGCGTGGGCCGTCTGGCAGCGCCGCGCCGGCGGGATGGTCGGCCGCGACCCTCGAGGGTGCCGGCGCCGTGCGGATGATGCGCCCGTTTCTGATGAGCGCGAGCTCGGGGTAGTTGACGCTCGTGAACGCGTTGAAGCTCATCGTGCGCTGCTTGCGGGCGCGTGTGCCCGCCACCACCTTGCCGCCAAACACCACCGACACGTCGCGCGACGCGGGGTCGGCCGCGTAGAGCACGCTCTGGTAGAGGTTGATGCGGGCGTCGGTGAAGGGGCTGGCCATCGGCTGCTGCGAGCCGGTGAGCACGATGGGCTTGGGGCTCTGCTGGACGAGATAGGAGAGGGCCGCCGCGGTGTAGGCCATCGTGTCGGTGCCGTGCAGGACCACGAAGCCGTCGTAGTCGTCGTAGCGCTCGACGATGGCGCCGGCGATGCGCAGCCAGTCCGCCGGGCACATGTTGGTGCTGTCGATGTTCATCGGCTGCGAGATGTCGATGTCGGCGAGCTCGGCCGCCTGCGGCACGTAGGCGGCAAGCTGCTCGCCCGTGAGCTGCGGGACCAGGCCCACCTCCGTCTCGGCGCTGGCGATGGTGCCGCCGGTGGCGACCATGAGGATGCGGGGCCTGCTCATCGCTCGGCGTCCTCCAGGTAGGTGCGCATCTCGGAGGCCATGCGGGCCAGCTCGGCTCGGGTCTCGGGCCTGTGGAACGGCTCGGTGATGCCAAAGGGCCGCTCGAGCAGCCTGAGCGCGTAGCCCTGCTCGCGCATGGCGCGGCAGCTCTCGGGATAGACGAGCTCGAAGGCGAAGCAGGCAAAGCTCACGAGGAAGTCTGCCGGCTGGGAGCGGTCGTCGCGGCGCATGCAGCGCCGCTCGTCGAACGCGCGCGTGGCCTCGGGCGATATGGTGCTGTCGAGCAGGGTCTCGGCCGAGCAGCCCAGGATGGTCTCGGGCGTGTCGGTCTCGACCGTGCGCAGGATGTCGACCTTGTCGGCGTCTCGCACGATGTTGGCGAAGGCGCGCGTGCGTCTGTCGAGCCCCTCCGGGATGGCGAGGTCGCTGTGGACGGCGATGACGGTGCGGATGAGCTCGTCCTCGCTCGCGTCGTCCAGGTAGTCGCGGACGTGGGGCAGCTGGGAGCTCGGGTCCGGGCGGCCGAGCGTCTTGCGCTCGCAGAAGAGCTCGCGGGCGCCAAGGCGCGCGTGGCTGGTCGAGTCCGCGTCGCGGAAGGTGTCCCAGCGCCGCACCTGCTCGAAGCGGCCCACGTCGTGGAGGAGGCCACAGAGCCAGGCGAGGTCGACGTCCTCGGGCGAGAGGCCCGCGCTTTTGGCGATGCGGTCGCAGAGGCCCGCGACCCGGTAGGTGTGCGCGACCTTGAGCGAGACGCGCGGGTTCTTCGAGTCGTATGGCGCGACGTAGGCGGCAAACGCCGCCCGGGCGCGATCTCGGTCGATCTTCACGGATGGTCCCCCTCTTGCGATACGCTGCTTCCGAGTATACGTCGGGTGGGATGGTGGTGCGTCATGGGTGCGTCTGGGCTGGTGCCAAGGATTATCAGGCTGCGGGACGGGTGGGGGCTGGTGCGTACCGTGCGCGCCCAGGACGGCTCGCGCGTGAGGGTCATGCAGGTCGGCGGCGTCTACCAGAGCGCCACGTACCTCGACGGGCGCAGGATGGAGCCGGTGTTCTCGTACTACCGGTCCTTTGACCACGCATTTTCCGTGCGTCCCGACACGAGGCGCGTGCTTATGGTGGGCGGTGGCGGCTACGCGTGGCCCAAGCACGCGCTGGCCTCGGGGCCAGCTGACGCCACGGTGGACGTGGTCGAGCTCGACGCGGCCGTGACGCGCGCGGCGCGCAGGTGGTTCTTCCTCGGTGAGGCGATGGCGGCGCACCCGGGGAGGCTTCGGCTCGTCGAGGGCGACGGGCGGACCTATCTCGAGGGGCGGGCGCTTCGGATGGCGGGTGCGGGGAGCGGCGGCGCCTCGCTTGCCTACGACGCCATCGTGCTCGACGCCTTCTGCGGGGCCGAACCGGTGCGCGCGCTTGCGACGCTCGAGGCGGCCCGTGCGGCCCGCGCCTGCCTTGTGCCCGATGGGCTGCTCATGGCCAACGTGGTGAGCGAGCGGGAGGGGGAGGACGTGGACTTCCTGCGTGATGTGGTCGCCACCTGGCGCGAGGCCTTTTCCCACGTCTTCGTGGTCGCGTGCGAGGACGAGCCCTTTGCCGTGGAGGACAACTACCTCGTGCTTGCCACGGACGGCGACTGGTCCGTTTCCGATGCCATTCCCTACGACGACGACTTCCTCGGCTCCGTGCTGCGGGACTGACCTGCGTCGCCCACGTCCCTGGCAAGAGCAGGGGCGGCTCGTCCATGAGGAACCGCTCCACCGTCAGGTTCTGGCTTCCCACGACAAGGGGATGAGCGTCGGGGAAACGCTTGCAGAACTCCGCCAGGCCTTCCGTCTTGCCCGCTTTGCCGCTCTTTACCTCGATTGCCGCGAGATGCCAACGCGAGCTGGGGGCTTGAGAAGACGCAGCCCTCGCAAGCCCCGCGCTACTCGATGGCGTCTGGCGAGAGGGGCCGTAGGGCTGCCGCGTCGCCCGGAAGGCCCGCCGGCCCCGCGAGCTGGGCCCACTCGAGCGCGCGCGTGCGCATGCCGGCCACGTCGAGCACGCCCTCGGCGAAGCCCTTGCGCACGAGCTCGGCGGGCAGCAGGTTGTCGTACTTCTCGAACACGGGCAGCTCGCCGGGGTAGAGGAGCTCGATGGGGTCGAAGTCGGCCATGGCCTCCCGGGCCACCACCGAGAAGAACTCCTGCGGACCCGCCTGCATCCGAAACTGGATGAAGTAGGGCCGTGACGAGTCGAGCCCCTTGAGGCCCAGCTGTCGCGCGCACTTGATCTTGAGCAGACGCTCCAGGGCCAGGAAGGCGTAGCTGCCCAGCCAGGGAAAGAGTGCCCAGGTGTCGTCCCCCAGGTTCACGAGCGGGTTCGTCACCATCTGGGCCGCCGTGGCGGCGCGGCGCGCAAGCACCAGTCTGCCGGCGGCGTTGTCCATGAGGTAGGGGTAGCCGCGCGTCTCGGAGAGGACGCGCCGCATGCGCTCGAGCACGTGGGTGTGGATGTCTCCGGGACACTCGCCAAAGTAGGCGGGCACGCGTCCCTTGACCTGCGTGGCATAGACGAGGTGGCGCTTGTGGTCCACCTCCTCCACGATCCAGGTGGCGCCGGCGATGGCGATCTTCTCGCCTGGCGGGGGCGGCTGCACCACGGTGCCCAGCTCGGTGGAGTCGCTGCGTACCGTGTACTCCTCGTTCTCCTGGAACACGGCGTAGAACTTGAAAGAGTTGGCGATGCGCTCGCCCGCCAGGCCCACGATGAGGCCGCCCGACTCCGTCTGCTCGATCTGATCCGTCTCGAGGAGGTGGTGCAGAAGGACGCGGAAGTCGTCCCCCGTGACGCGGTGGAAGACCGTGAGGTTGAGCACGCGCTGGGCAAGCCCTGCCGGCGAGAGCTCGCCCTCGCTGGCGAGCGTGGCGATGGTCTGGTGGTAGAGCAGACTGTAGGGTAGCCGGTCCAGGCGCGGCGGCTCCACCCAGTGCTCCTCCTGGTAGAGTTGCACGAGGGCGATGCCCTGGAGGAGCTTCCAGGGGATGGTCTCGGGAAGCAGCGCCCGGGCCTCGGGCTGCTCCTCGCGCATGACGAACCACATCTCGGGCGGCTGGCCCCGCCTGCCGGTGCGGCCCATGCGCTGCAGGAAGGCGCTCACGGTGAACGGGGCGTCTATCTGGAACGCCCGCTCGAGCCTGCCGATGTCGATGCCAAGCTCGAGCGTTGCCGTGGTGACGCAGGTGAGCTGGCGCTCGTCGTCGCGCATTGCGTCCTCGGCGCTCTCGCGCAGCGAGCTCGAGAGGTTGCCGTGGTGGATGAGGAAGCGGTCCGGCTCGTGGCGCACCTCGCAATAGCGACGAAGCTCCATGCAGACGGCCTCGGCGTCCTCGCGCGAGTTGGCGAAGACGAGGCACTTCTTGTCTCGCGTGTGCTCGAAGATGTAGCCAAGCCCCGGGTCTGCCTCCTTGGGCGCGGTGTCGGTCTTCTCGGCCAGCGGGGGCAGGGGTCGCTCGTGCGTCTCGATGACGGAGCCATCAGGCTGCTCGACCTGCTCGCGAAGGCTTGGCATGCCGGGTGCGGCGAGGGCGTCCGCCGCCTGCGGTCCCGTCTGGTAGAAGTGCTGCATGGAGAGGCGCCAGCTGCGCCGGGGCTCCTCAACGCGGGGAACGACCCAGCCGCGGCCGGTGCCCGCCGAGAGGAAGGCGCCCACGGCGTCCGGGTCCCCGATGGTGGCCGAAAGGCCGATGCGCCTGGGGCTGACCCCTGCCATGCGGCCGAGCCGCTCGATGAGGCAGATGGTCTGGCCACCGCGGTCGCCGCGCAGGAGCGAGTGCACCTCGTCGATGACGACGAAGCGCAGGTCGCCGAAGAGGCGCGAGATGGCCGAGTGCTTGTGCAGCAGGAGGGCCTCGAGCGACTCGGGCGTTATCTGCAGGATGCCGCTGGGATGTTTGAGCATCTTGGCCTTGTGCGAGGCCGAGACGTCGCCGTGCCAGTGCCACACGGGGATGTGGGCCTCCTCGCAGAGGTCTCCCAGGCGGAGGAACTGGTCGTTGATGAGGGCCTTGAGCGGTCCGATGTAGACGGCGCCGACGCTTGTGGGCGGGTCCTCGTCGAAGAGCGTGAGGATGGGGAAGAATGCCGCCTCGGTCTTGCCCGATGCCGTCGAGGCCGTAAGCAGCACGTTGTCGTCCGTGTCAAAGATGGCCTCGGCGGCGGCCACCTGGATGCCGCGCAGGCTCTCCCAGTCGTGTTCGTAGATGAAGTCCTGCACGAACGGCGCGTAGCGGTCGAATGTGCCCATGCCTGCTCGCCCCTCCTTCGTCTTGCGTCATTCCCCCTGCGGAGACGTGCCCTGTAGGAGGCCCCGACCCCTGGTGTCGGACCCTCTCCGCGAGTCTTTGTCTCGTAGAGGGCTGTGGCCCCTGCGAGCCGGACCTCTCTTCTGCGTGGCCTGCGGCTTGTGGTGGGCTTTGGCCTTTGTCCCCGCCTTGTGCCCGTGCGTCCTAAGCTCTAACTCCTTGTGGCCAGTATACGAACAAATGTTTCAATTTAGAAGAGGGAGAGGGCCTTTTTGCCTTGGGTTCCAATCTCCAGAACTTGTTCGATTTGTCTCCTTCTGTTGTCTGCTGGCTCGTTAAGCAAGGATGACGGAATCGGACGGGGGGGGGAGCCCAAGGGCGCTACCGCATCGATGGCACAGATAAACGCCCGCATCGACCCTGGCCTCAAGGCAGAGGGAGACGCTGGCCTTGAGGCCGCGGGATACACCACCACGCAGGCAATTCGCGCCTTCTGGAAGCTCGCGAACAGGTTGCGGGGAAACCCGAAAGGCTTGGCGGGCTCGGGTTGGCCATGGCTGGCCTCGTGGGTCGCAGGGCGTATGGGACGTCTAGAGCGTAAAGCCGGAGAGGTCGCGCTTGGAGGGGGCGCCGCCGGCCGGGTCGTGATGGGTGCCGGACAGCGTGCTGCCGCCGGCTGCGGGCGCAGCCGGAACCTCGCCGACCCCCTGCTCCCCGGAGAGCAGGGTCTCCATGCTCGCACCGGGATTCTGGCACAGGATGTCGAGCAGCTCCACGAAGTCGCGGATGACCTCGCGGGGCGTGAGGTGCGTGTCCGCCCCCACGCGGCCAAACCCGATCTGCAGGAACCGCACGAGGTCCTCCGTGGAGAGCGTGCGCTCGTAGCCAAAGTAGCCGGCGTGGATGTCGGCGAGCTTCTCGATGAGGACGAGCAGCTCCTCGTAGGTGAGGGGGTTGAGCCTGATGACGGGCGCCAGCATGTCGGTGAGCCCCTCCTGGGCAAAGCGCCCCTGCGTCAGGCGGCTGCGAAGCGCCTCGTAGGAGTAGATGCCCCGGCGCCGGTCCTCGATGGACTGGGGCGTGCCGCCCATGACGATGCCCAGGTGATGCGCCTTGCCCTGCAGGGTGTCGTTGTACATCGTGAGGATCTTCTCGTAGTTGTACTGGCGCGTGATGGCGTTTGGGATCTTGTAGAGGTTCACCAGCTCGTCGATGAGCACGAGCAGGCCCTGGTAGCCGGCGCCCTTGAGGAACTCCGCGAGCAGCTTGAGGTAGTCATACCAGTCGTCGTCGGTGATGCAGACGTTCACGCCCAGCTCCGCTCTGGCCTCGGTCTTGTTGCGGTACTCACCACGAAACCAGCGGATGACGGCGCCCTTGCGCTCGTCGTCCCCCTCTACGGTGGCGTGGTAGTACATGGCGAGGATTCGCGCGAAGTCGAACCCGTGGACGAGATCCTGCAGCTTGTTGACCTCGTCGTATATGCGCCGCTCGACGGCCTGGGAGAAGGCGGGGCCGTCGGGGGAGAGGGGTGCGCCCGAGGCGTCCGCGCCCTCGGTTGCCACCTGCGCCTGCACGCCGGAGATCCAGCGGTCGAGGATGAGCGGCAGCGCCCCGCCCTCGGGCCGGGTCTTGGTGGAGAGGTTGCGGATGAGCTCGCGGTACGTGGCGAGGCCCTCGCCGTGACGGCCCTGCAGGCGACGCTCGGGCGAGAGGTCCGCGTCGGCCACCACGAAGCCCTTGCCCATGGCGTGCGTGCGGATGGTCTGGAGCAGGAAGCTCTTGCCCGCGCCATAGCGACCCACGAGGAAGCGGAAGCTGGCACCCCCGTCCGCGATGAGGTCGAGGTCGTGCAGGAGGGCGGCAATCTCCGTCTCGCGGCCGACGGTGATGTAGGGCAGCCCGATGCGTGGCACGACGCCGCCCTTGAGCGAGTTGATGATGACGGCCGCGATGCGCTTGGGCACGCGGGGCTTGGCGGTCTGGCCCGTAGGTGAACTCATGATGGCAACCTCCCGTCGTCGAAGAGGCCCATCATACCATAAGAACGAACAATTGTTTGTAAGCATGCGAGC
>NZ_CAAKOQ010000042.1:9-54635 GCF_901212675.1 Olsenella uli | reverse complement strand
GTACGAGACGATGCGACGGCATTGCGCTGGCGTGCCACATGTTGGGCGGCTCCGTCCCTTCGCTACCCCTCGTCCAGCGCCGCCCTGACGTCCTCGACGTAGTCCTCCACGAGCCGCAGCTCGGCATCGTCGAACTCCAGAGCCGTGTCGCCCAGCAGGTCGAACAGCTTCTCGTTGATGCCGTCTACCAGCATGTCCATGGACGTGCCCTGCGCCGCGTGGGCGGGCTTGCCGACAAGGAGCGACCGCAGCAGGGAGAGCTCGTCCGGCGTGAGGCCAAGCGGGGCGGACGCGCCGACCTCCGCCTGCGGGGTCTGCGTGGGCGGCTCCAACGTGCCCTGCGAGGTCTGGGTCGATGGCCCTGGCGTAACGTGCGGCGGGGTTTCCAGGTCCAGGGTCGCCTGTTCGGTCACCGTCGCCCCTGCATGTCCTGCTGCCTCCTCGGATGTGCTCTCGGCCTCGCTCTCGTCTGCCGCACCGCTGCCCTCCACGTCCTCACTCGACGAAACGGGCACTCCCTCGGACGCCTCGCCAGCCGCCGGCCCCTCCTCGCGCTCCTCGTCCACGAGCAGCGCCTCCTGCGTGAGGCTCGCCGCCGCGCGGATGCCCGCCAGTTGCGAGAGGTCCACGTGGATGACGCGCGCCTCCTGCTCCCGCTCCCAGGCAAGCCGGGCCTCGATCTCGCGGTCGATGATCTTGGCGAGGTACTTGGGCACCGTCTTCTCCACCAGCGGGTGCTCGTAGCTGATGGCCGCCCTCAGACGCTGGTCGGATGCGCGCAGCACTGCCCCCAGCTTGGTGCTCTTGGTGTGTGACCCGTGGTAGCCCTCCCAGTACCACCTCCCGCGCGCGCAGGTGTAGCGGTTGATGGCATCGAGCTCGTAGGTGGTGTCGGGGTGCGGCTGCTCGCTCCAGAACACCGCAGAGTAGAACATGTCGTAGGGCATGGCGAGCGGGCTGCCGAAGAGGCTCTCCATAAGGCCGCTCTTGCGGTGGGCATCGTAATGGCGGGCCAGCTGCACCACGACCGAGCAGCACACGTGGCGAAGCGTCTCCGGCCGGTCGCGGTAGAGGCGGCTCACGCGCGGCCGGTAGCTGGAGAGCACGTCGAACGACGAGAAGAGCCGCTCCTCAGTCGGGTTGTCCGCCCCGTCCCCCGCGTTGGCACCCCGCTTGCGCCTCCTCTTGGCGGAGGCGTCCTGGGCCGGGGGCGCAGGGTTCGGCAGCGCCGGCGCCACGCCACTCGGGGCGATGAGCGAGGCGGGCGTGGAGAAGCGCGGGGGCACCTGGCGGCCCTCCCAGGCGGCGATGCCGTCGCGCATCGCGATGAGGCCCTGGTCGAACTCGAGGTCGACGTAGGGGGCCACGAGCCTGGGGTCGAGCCCGTGGTAGACCACGTAGTCGCGAAGCCAGAGCCTGACGTGGCGGTCGAGCTGGGGCGCGTGGCCCCTCAAGCTCTGCCAGAAGTGCTCTATGTCATGAAAGCCCTGCTCGCCGGGGGTGGTGCCAACGCCTATGAGCAGCTCATAGAGATGGACGAAGGCAAACGAGAGCGGTGCCTCCTCCATCACGCCCGCGCGCACGGCCGTCCTCCACGTGAAGTAGCCGCGCAGCTGGCGGTCGCTCATGGCCTGGTAGGTGGGGAAGTACTGCTCGAAGTAGCCGTGGTAGGGGACGTCGTCCGTGTAGTCCTCCATGAGGCGCGCCTGGTGGTAGAAGACGCAGGCCTCGGGCTTGGTGCGGAGCTCTGGCGAGCTGGCGAGCGCGCGCATCTCCTGGCAGCGCTTGGGGAGGTAGCCCGCCATCTGCGAGCCGCGCCTGATGATGGGCTCGTCGGCGAAGGTGCGGCCGGCAAACGCGCTGTTTGCCCGCGCGCGGGGGCTTGCGAGGATGCGGTCGATGATCTGCTGAACTGCCTGCGGGCTCAGGGCGTCCGTTCGTCCCGCTCTTGGATTCACGTCGCACCTCCCGGGCCGTCGCTGACAGTATTTGGACTATACCATAGGGCGAACAGACGTTTGAGCTCGTAGTGTGAGGCCTTTTTGTATTCCTACCAACCCAGTAGGATGGTAGTATTGGAAACAACAAGTGGCAGCGACGGAGCACACGTCCCGAGCGGCCGGGCACCACGCAAACGAGGAAGCGAGACCATGACGTCCACGCCATCGGCTGACCCCAAGAAGATGCACCTCGCGACCGCCTTGCTCCACGCGGGCGGCCCGGACGGCGGCGTGACCCCCGCGGCCACGATGGTCCCCGTCTACCAGACGAGCGCCTTCCAGCAGGAGAGCGCCGAGCGTCTCGAGGGCATCTTCCACAACACGCAGCCGGGCTACTGCTACACGCGCGTGGGCAACCCCACCGTCTCGAGCTTCGAGCGCCGCATGGCCGCGATCGAGGGCGGCGTTGGGGCCCTGGCCTGCGCCTCCGGCATGGCGGCCACCTTCAACACCATCATGGGCCTCTGCCAGGCGGGCGACGAGCTCGTTGCCAGCAGCTGCCTGTACGGCGGCACCATCGAGCTGTTCGAGGACCTCGAGCGCATGGGCGTCACGGTGCGCCGCGTGAACGAGGTTACCCCGGCCGAGCTCGAGGGCGCCGTCACCGACCGCACGCGCCTCGTGTTCGCCGAGACCATCTCCAACCCGCGTCTCGGCGTGCTCGACGTGCCGGCCATCGCCGCCTGGTGCCACGAGCGAAGGCTGCCGCTCGTGGTGGACAACACCGTGGCCTCGCCCTACCTGTGCCGCCCGCTCGAGCTGGGTGCCGACATCGTGGTGGAGTCCACCTCCAAGTACGTGAACGGCGGGGGCAACGCCATCAGCGGCATCATCGTCGACTCCGGGCGCTTCTCGTGGGACGCCGAGCGCTATCCCGCGCTTGCCAAGTGGCGCAAGATGGGGCCGTTTGCCCTGCTCGCGCGCCTGCGCAACGGGCTTTGGCGCGACACGGGCGCTTGCCTCGCCCCGTGGACGGCGTTTCTCAACTGCGTGGGCCTCGAGACGCTCGACGTGCGCATGGAGCGCGCGTGCGACAACGCCCTCAGGCTCGCCACGTGGCTTTGCGACAGCGGCCTCGTGAGCGAGGTCGGCTATCCCGGCCTTCCCGATGCGCCCGACCACGAGCTGGCGGCTCGTCAGTTCGGTGGCAGGTACGGCGCGCTCATGACCTTCCGCGCCGGCTCGCGCGAGCGCGCGTTCAAGTTCGTCAACAGCGTGCGCTACGCCTACCGGGCCAGCAACATCGGCGACGTCAAGACGCTCGTGCTGCACCCCGACTCGACGATCTTCGCCGACAACACGCCCGACGAGCGAATGCTTGCCGGCGTCTTCGAGGACTCCATCCGCGTGAGCGTGGGCATCGAGGACGCCGGGGACCTGATCGAGGACTTTAGGCAGGCGCTTTCCTAGTGCGACCGCCTCGGGGACGGCTCTTCCCCGGGCCATGGCTCGCATGGCTCGGAGAAGAGCCGTCCCCAGGAGGATCGGGGAGGCGCCAAACGGGGCGTGGGGACGCCCCAGGAGAGGTGAGTGACATGGCAACTGCAACCGAGGACACGGCGGCGGCAACCGCCGCGCCCAAGAAGCCGACGAACAAGCTCAGCAGCGCCGCGCTCAAGAAGGGCGGCTTCATGGCGCAGAAGCAGAAGGGCTTCTACGCGCTGCGCATCCGCGTGGTGGGCGGCGACCTCACCACGCAGCAGTTCGAGGCGGTGGCCCGCGTCGCAAAGAAGTACGGCCGCGGCTACGCGCACCTGACGAGCCGCCAGGCCATCGAGATCCCGTTCATCAACATCGCCGACGCCGACGAGGTCAAGGCCGTGCTTGCCAAGGGCGGCGTGGAGCCGGGCTGCTGCGGCCCGCGCGTGCGCACCGTCACGGCCTGCCAGGGCTGCCGCATCTGCCCGTCGGGCAACATCGACACCTACGACATCGCCAAGAAGCTCGACGAGCGCTACTACGGCCGCGACCTGCTGGGCAAGTTCAAGTTTGGCGTGACTGGCTGCCAGAACAACTGCCTCAAGGCAGAGGAGAACGACCTCGGCATCAAGGGCGGCCGCAAGGTCAGGTGGCTGCCCGATGCGTGCATCCACTGTGGCATCTGCACCAAGGTGTGCCGCTTCGACGCCTGCCACGACGTGGACGGCAAGATCGTGGTGGACTACGACAAGTGCGTGAGCTGCGGCAAGTGCGCCCAGAAGTGCCCCGTGGACTCCTGGGAGAGCAGGCCGGTCTTCAACCTGCTGTTTGGCGGCCTCTTTGGCAACCACATCACCAAGGGCAAGGCAATCCTTCCGCCGTGCGAGACGGAGGAGCAGCTCTTCCGCGTGGCCGATGCCACCATCCAGTGGTTCGACGACCACGCCAAGCCCGGCGACCGCTTCAAGTTCACGCTTGACCGCGAGGGCTGGGATTCCATGGTCGAGGCCGTGACCAAGGCGTACAACGAGCCCGACACCGGCAAGGGCGAGGTTGTCGAGGTGCGTTACGTGCCCAACCAGGACGATCCCATCCCGATGGACTCGCCCGAGTGGCAGTAGGTGCCCACGGCACCTGCCTGCCTGGCTGACCCTGTTCTTCGGGCCGCCCCGTTCCTCGTGCCGAGGACGGGGCGGCCCGTTCTTTGAAGGCGGGCGTGAATCCATCCGGGTCAAAACAGGTGGCCCCGCCCAATCCTTCGATCGGGCGGGGCCACCTGGGGCACTTCGATGTGGCTTGGCTGTTCCTAGAGCGCCTTCTCCACGAGCTTGGCGAGGTCTCCCTTGGCCATGGTCCCCTGGTTTCTGGCAACCTCCTGGCCGCCCTTGATGAGCACGAACGTGGGGCTGGCCATCACGGCGTAGCGCTGGGCCAGGTCGAGGTCGAAGTTTACGTTGACCTTCACGAACTTGGCGCGCCCCTCGAACTCGGGCTCGAGCTTGCTGATGATGGGGTTCATGCGCTTGCAGGGAACGCAGGAGTCGGAGTAGAAGTCTACGAGCACGGGCACGGGGCTCTCGAGCACCTCGGCCTGGAAGGTGTCGTCGCTTACGCGCAAAGACATGGCCCTACGCCTCCTCGAGCTTGCGAACGTCGAGGTCATAGGTGTCGTCCCCCTCGTCGGACGGCTTGAGGGCAAGCACCTGCTGGCCATCGTCGCGGAAGCTCCTCGGCACGTTCTGCATCGGCTCGCCGGCGTTGAGGTGAACGCGCAGCACCTGGCCAATCTCGAGCTCCTCGAGCGCCGCCTTCGCGGTCACGAACGTCATGGGGCACACGAGCGGCGTGATGTCGACGGTGTCGTCAATCTTGTAGTCGGTTTCGGCCATGGTGAACCTCCGTTGGGTTGTGGGGCCTGCGGTCCCTCGTATGGGGACGAAGAAAACCGCGAGTTTGGCCTTGCGTCTCAAAAGGTGGTGCTAGTATATCCCTAAAACCTAGTAGATAGATAGGTTAAAGTGGAATCACGGGTGGGATAAGCGACAATGCCCCGCACGGGAGCAAAGCCAGCCTGCCCGCAAGGCGGGAAGACCAGGCCGTGAGGCCGAGGGGAGAGAACATGAACATCACCGTTGGCGGAGACAAGAAGACCGTCGAGGACGGCCTTACCGTGGCCCAGCTCATCGACCAGGAGAAGGTCGAGAACCCCGACTACGTGACCGTTGCCGTGAACGACGCCTTCGTCGACCACGCCGAGTTTGCCTCGCACAAGCTTGCTGACGGCGATACGGTGGAGTTTCTCTACTTCATGGGCGGTGGGCGCTAATGGCGTTCACCGGCGAGCAGCTCGAGCGCTACAGCCGCCACATCATCCTCAAGGAGGTCGGCGTCAAGGGCCAGAAGAAGCTCTGCGCCGCCAAGGTCCTCATCATCGGCGCGGGCGGCCTCGGCGCGCCTGCGGCGCTCTATCTCGCCGCGGCCGGCGTGGGCACCATCGGCATCGTCGACGCCGACGAGGTGGACCTCTCCAACCTGCAGCGCCAGGTCATCCACACCACGCCCGACATCGGCAAGCCCAAGGTGGACTCCGCGGCCGAGACCATGGAGGCCATCAACCCCGATGTCACGGTCAAGACCTACCAGGAGTTCGTGGACTCCACGAACATCATGGACCTCATCGCGGACTACGACTTCGTCATCGACGGCGTGGACAACTTCCCGACGAAGTTCCTCATCAACGACGCCTGCGTCATGGCCAAGAAGCCCTTCGTGCACGCGGGCATCATCCGCTTCAGGGGCCAGCTCATGACCTACGTGCCGGGCGAGGGCCCATGCTACCGCTGCGTCTTCAAGACCATGCCGCCCAAGGACGCCGTGCCCACCTGCAAGCAGGCCGGCGTGATCGGCGCCATGGCCGGTGTGATCGGTTGCCTGGAGGCGCTCGAGGCCATCAAGTACGTCTGCGGCATCGGCGAGCTGCTCACCGGCAAGCTCCTCACCTTCGACGCGCTCAAGGGCGAGTTCCACACCATCAAGCTACCGCCCGCGGACCCGAACTGCGCCATCTGCTCCGACCACCCGACGATCCACGAGCTGATAGATTACGAGCAGCCCGAGTGCGCGGAAGCGCACCACGGCCTCGCATAGCACGTCGTCTTGGTGCTCAATCGTCGGTTGCGTACCTAGTGCGCTTCCCTCCTCTTTCGGGCCAATACGACGCACGCTGCGAACCCGTGTTGGCTTCCGCGACGAACAGGCAAGAAGGACTGGTTGTGACAATGGTCGACAAGCTGACGCTCTTGCGGGCGGACTATGAGCGCATCCTGGGGCATGCCCGGTCGGGGCTGCCCAACGAGATGTGCGGGCTCATCGCGGGCACGGTGGAGGAGCTGGCCCCCGGCGAGCTCCTGGGTGCGGCTGGCGAGCACAAGGTGGGCCACATCAGGCACGTCTACCTGCTCACCAACACCGACGAGAGCAACGAGCACTTCACGATGGACCCGCGCGAGCAGCTCGCAGCGGTGAAGGACGCCCGTGCCAACGGCTGGGAGCTTTTGGGTAACTGGCACAGCCACCCCGAGACGCCGGCGCGTCCGTCCGACGAGGACAAGCGCCTCGCCTATGACCCGACGACCTGCTACCTTATCCTCTCACTCGAGGATGCGGAGCATCCGGCGCTCAATGCGTATCACATCGGCAAGGACGGCTTCGCGCCGCGCGTGTTTCTGGAGATAGAGGAGTAGCTGTGGCTGACGAGGGAACCGGCGCGGCGTCCTGTGGGAAGGCGGCCGCGCCTTCCCTCGACGCCGTGCTCTTTGCAAGCTACGGAACCTCGCGCGAGGAGGCACGGGCGGCGAGCATCGCGCCTGTAGCCGAGATGTTGCGCGAGGGCCTCGGGTGTGCGGCGGCAGGCGAGGCCGCCGATGCGGATGACACCGGTGTTGCCGTCGCCCGCTCGGCGAACGCCTTAGCTCGCCCGGCCTTTGCCGAGGCCTACACGAGCGCGAAGGCCCGCCGCGTGCTCGCGCGCCGCGGCGTCCGCGTCCCGGACGTCTCGGAGGCGCTGCACGAGCTGGCCCGTGCCGGCGTCCGCCGCGTACTCGTGCAGCCGGGCCACCTTGTCCACGGCACAGCGTTCGCGCAGGTCGAGCGGGCGGTGGCGTCCTGCCGGTTCCTCTTCTCCCGCATAGCGCTCGGCGAGCCGCTGCTCTCCTCGGAGGACGATCTTGCCCGTATTGCGCAGATCCTCGACGCTCGGCATCCGCGCCGCCCGGGCGAGGCGCTCGTGCTTGTGGCGCATGGCGTCGACGAGGGGTCGGCCGTGACGGGCTCCACCTATGCTTCGCTGGCGCTTCACCTGCGCGAGCTTGGCCGCGACGACGCGTTCGTCGGCTCCATGCACGGCTACCCGGGTGTCGACACTGTGCGGCGGCTCCTCGCGCTCGACCGCGAGCGCCTGGGCATCACCCGCGTCCGCCTCGTCCCGCTCATGCTTACGGCGGCCGCCCACGCCTCGCGCGATATCGCGGGCGAGGCGCCCGGCAGCTGGCGCACGGCCCTTGCGGCCGAAGGGTACGACGTCTCCTGCGAGCTCGAGGGCCTCGGTGCGTTGCCGGCGGTCCGCGAACTCTACCTCGAGCATGCGCGTGCGGCCCTGCGGGCGCTGGAGTCGAAGCCGGCCGGGCCCGATGCCTCCGCCACTCCCACCCACACCAAGTTCCCGCTCTTCAGGGACCTCTCGGGAGCCCGCTGCATCGTGGTGGGCCTGGGCTCCGTCGGCCTGCGCAGAGCCCGCATGCTTGTGCGTTTCGGCGCCAAAGTCACGGCCATCGACCCTTCGCCTGCCGAGGCGCGCGCCCGCGAGGCGGCGGAGACGGGCATTGCCCTCGAGCGCCGAGAGTGGCTTCCGGCGGACGTCGAAGGGGCGAGCCTCGTCGTGGCCGCGACGGACTGTCGACCGGTGAACTCGGTTATCGCCCGAGCCTGCTCGCGCACCCATGTGCCGGTGAGCGTGGCGGACAATGCCGAGGAGAGCACGTGCTTCTTCCCGGCCGTCTGCGAGACGGAGCGGCTCGTGGCTGGCATCGTCTCGGACGGGCACGACCACGAGCTCGTGGCACGTGCTGCGGCCGAGGTTCGCACGGCGCTCCGGGAGGTCGACCGTGCCTGAGGCAGTGAGCTACGGGCTCGTCGCGCTCGTCGGCGCCGGCCCCGGCAGGGCAGACCTCATCACCGTGCGTGGCCGCTACCTGCTCGAACATGCCGACGTGGTCGTGCACGACCGGCTCGACACGGAAGAGTTGCTGGCACGCGCCGGCTCCGCGACGCCGGCCGGTCGTGCCCGGCTCGTCAACGTCGGCAAGCAGGCCGGTGCCCACCCCGTCCCGCAAGGTGAGATCAACCGGATCCTCATCCGCGAGGCGGCAGCGGCGCGGCTCGTCGTCCGGCTCAAGGGCGGCGACCCGTACGTCTTTGGGCGCGGCGGGGAGGAGGCGTCCGCACTCGCCGAGGTGGGCGTGCCCTTCGAAGTGGTGTCCGGCGTCACGAGTGCGCTCGAGGCCTTCTCACCCGCAGCGTGTGGTGGTTGGCATGGGCAGCCTCGCCGACATCTGGCGCGACGCGGGCGGCTCGGTCGTGGGCGTGTCAGACGACGCGTTCAAGAACTTCGGCTTCGACCAGTCCCAGGTCGCGAGCATCGGTGACCACACGTCCATCAGCATCGAGCAGATCCTCGCCCTCAACCCGGACTTCGTGATCCTCTCCGGTAATTCCGACGATGACAGCTCCAACAAGGGCCCCAGCCAGGACCAGCTCAGGCGGTCGCTCGAGGCCTCCGGCATCCCCGTGGCCTTCTTCAAGGTCGACACCTTTGACGACTACCTGCGCATGCTCAAGACCTGCACCCAGGTCACCGGCCGTGACGACCTTTACAAGCAGAACGGTACCGACGTGCAGGACCGTGTGAACCAGGCGCTCTCGCAGTACTCCGTGGCCGACAAGCAGCCGACTGTCCTCGTGATGAACGCCTCCTCCAAGGGCGTGAGTGCCCAGAAGCCCGACCACATGGCCAGCGAGATGGTGAAGGCCCTCGGCGCCAAGCTCCTCACCGAGGAGAACCCGAGCCTGCTCACTGACTTCAGCATGGAGGCCGTGGCGGAGCTCGACCCCGACTACATCTTCGTGCTGCCGGCCGCCAAGGACGATGCGACGGCCAAGCGCAACTACGAGCAGGCCGTCGAGGGCAATGCCGCCTGGCAGGGCATCGGCGCCGTGCAGCAGGGCCACGTCACGGTGCTCGACATCGAGCACTTCTTCCGCAAGCCCAACGCCGAGTGGGACCAGGCCTACGTGACCCTGGGCCAGGCCCTTGCCACGCTGTAGCGGAAGGCCCGGACGGATGCGACTCCGCAGGTTGCCGCTGGCGCCCGTCCTCGCGGGCTCCCTCGTCTGCCTCGCCCTCGTGGCGGGGGTCGGGCTCATGGTGGGCGCCAGCAGCGTCGGCCCGTCTGAGCTGTGGGGCTTCCTCACGGGCGGGGAGATCACCCCGGTGGCCCGCAACATCCTCGTGAACATGCGCATCCCGCGTGTGGCGGCAGGGCTCCTCGCGGGGGCCTCGCTCGCCGTTGCTGGCGCGCTCGTGCAGGCGGTGCTCGACAACCCGCTTGCCAGCCCGAGTATCATGGGCATCAACTCGGGCGCCGGCGTGGTGGTTCTCGCCGCGTCGGCCCTCCCGTTTCTCGGCGCGGCCGGCGACCCGGCGCGCCTCGCGCTCGCGGCCTTCGCGGGCGCGCTCACGGCGGCGCTGCTCGTCTTCGCCGTCTCGGCCCGGGCCGGCGTCTCGCGTCTGACGGTCGTGCTCGCCGGCGTGGCGCTCAACGCCATCTTCGGCGCCGCGCAGAACGCCGTGCTCATCATCGTGCCGAACCTCTACGTGGGTGCCTCTTCGTTTCTCGTGGGCGGCTTCTCGGGCGTGCTGCTGGGAGACCTCGGCTTTCCCGCTGTGTTCTCGCTGGCTGGCTTTGCCGTGGCCCTCGTGCTGGCGCCCACCCTCAACGTGCTGACGCTTGGCAGCGAGAGCGCGCATGCGCTCGGTGTGCGCGTCTCGGCCGTACGCGTGGCGGCTCTCGCGGCAGGCTCGCTGCTGGCGGCGAGCGCCGTGAGCTTCGCGGGCCTGCTCGGCTTCGTGGGGCTCGTGGTGCCGCACCTCGTCCGGCGCGTGTTCGGCGTGGACGCGCGCCGTCTCGTGCCGCTCTGCGCGGTGTGGGGCGCCGCGTTCACCGTCGCGTGCGACACCTTCGCGCGGACCGCCTTCGCCCCGTACGAGCTGCCGGTGGGCATCGTGCTCGCCTTCGTGGGCGGACCCTTCTTCGTCTATCTCATCATGCGGGGGAGGGGATATCGCGATGAGTGACGCTCCTGCGCTCGAGTTCCGCAACGTCTCCTTCTCGTACGGATCGGCCCCGGTGCTCGGAGGCTTTTCCCTTGCAATCCCTGCTGGCGGCGTGACGGGCATCATCGGGCCGAATGGCTGCGGCAAGTCGACGCTGCTCAAGCTGGCGGACGGCCTCCTGGAGCCGAGCTGCGGCGAGGTGTTTGCTGCCGGCAAGCCCGTAAACGCCCTGCCCGCCCGCGAGCGCGCCCGCCTGGTCGCCCTGCTGCCGCAGGTGCACCGTACGCCGGCCATGATCGTGCGAGACCTCGTGATGTGCGGGCGCTATGCGCACATGGGCGTGTTCGGACGGCCCGGCGCGGAGGACGAGCAGGCGGTAGACGCGGCGCTGGAGGAGGTCGGCATCGCCAGCTTTGCCGGCAAGATGGCCCGCCGGCTCTCCGGCGGCGAGCGCCAGCGGGCCTTCCTCGCCATGGCCGTGGCGCAGGATGCCCGCATCCTGCTACTCGACGAGCCGACGACCTACCTCGACGTGCGTGCGGCGCATGAGACGATGCACCTCGTGCGCGAGCTGAGCGAGCGGCGCGGCACCTCGGTCGTTGCGGTGATCCACGACCTCGACCTCGCGCTGCGGAGCTGCGACCGCATCGTCGTGCTGGGGGGCGGCGGCGTGGCGGCCCAGGGCGCTCCGCGCGACGCGGCCGTGCTTGGCGCCATCGGCGACGCGTTCGGCGTCGACGTCTGCGAGGCGGAGACGCCCCACGGTCGCGCCTACGCCTTCTTCCCGAGGGCAACGGACGAATAAGGGAGGGTCTCAGAATCCGGGCGGCGCCCCCTCCGCACGGTCTATCATGGACAGGACGGGTCGCCCCCGCGATGAGTTTTCATCCGGGCTGGCGCATGGCTGCCGAGAGGGGAACGCTGTGAAGATCAAAGACGGGTTCGTGCTGCGCCAGGTCGCCGGGCAAGGCGTCGTCATCGCCACGGGCGAGGCCAGCAAGGAGTTCAGCGGCATGGTCAAGCTCAACGGCACGGGCTCCTTTATCTGGGAGAAGGTCGCCGAGGGGCTCGACGAGGACGCCATCGCCAAGGCGCTTACCGCGGAGTACGACGCGACGCCCGAGAAGGCCGCATCCGACGTCGCCAGCTTCGTGGCCAAGATGCGCGAGAACGGGTTCCTTGCGTGACGAGCACCGCTTCTGACCGGCAGACTGCTTCAGACCGGAACGCGCAGTCCGCGTCGACGCATGCCGCGACGGCCGCCGCGCAAGACGCCGCCCCGGCCGGCTCCCAGCCGCGCATCGAGGACGTGCTCCGCATCGAGGGGGTCTACGTCTCCACGACGGTGGGCGTGAGCATGTGGCCCATGCTGCGCAACCGGCGCGACACCATCGTCGTGCGGCCGGCGGCGGGCAGGCTCAACCGCTTCGACGTGGCCCTCTACCGCGCCCACGGCAACTACGTGCTGCACCGCGTCGTGCGTGTGCTGCCCGAGGGCTACATCATCATCGGCGACAACTGCATAACCGAGGAGCACGTCGAGGACTCGCAGGTCCTGGGCGTGCTTTCCGAGTTCTACCGCGGCGACAAGCACGTGGACATGGCGGGCCTGCCGTATCGGGCCTACGTCTGGCTCTGGGTGACGACAGCCCCCGCGCGGCATTTCGCCAAGCGCGCGAAGGGCTGGCTCGGCCGCCGCGTGAGGGGCAGCCGGTGAGTCGTCGTGGCAACAGCCGGGCGGGCTCGCGCGGTGGGCTCGTCAAGACCGAGCGCCCGGTGCGCGAGCTCTGGGCGTGGGTGCGCTCAGCGCTCGGTGGCAAGGTGTGGCGCATTGTGGGCCTGTGCGTCCTGCAAGGCTCCATGTCCGTCATTGCCGTCTCGTATGCCCTGCTCATGAGTAACGTGGTCGACTCGGCCACGGCGGGCGACGGTCCCGCGTTCGCACGGGCCTGCGTCGCCTTCGGCGTGGCGCTCGTCGTGCAGGTGGGGCTCGGCGCCGCGCAGAGCCACGTGGCCGAGCGCTCCCGCGGAGATTTCGACAACGCCCTCCGCGGGGCCGTCTTCACTGCCCTGCTCGGAGGTGAGGAGACCGGCGCCGCCCGCCATACCGGCGACCTCATGAGCGTGCTCACCTCCGACGTGACGGTGGTCACGAGCGGGCTTACCTCGCTGCCCATGACCGTCGTCTCCATGGTGGTGCGTATGGTTGGCGTGCTTGCCGTCATGGCCCTCATCGCCCCGGGCCTCGCGTTGCTGTTTCTCGTCGCGGGCGGTACCTTCGCCGTCGGCTCGACGCTGCTGCGTCGGCGCATCGGTGGGCTCCACCTGCGCGTCCAGGAGGCTGAGGCGCGCGTCCGAAGCTTCATGCAGGAGTGCCTCGAGGGTGTCACGGTGGTGCGGGCCTTCGGCGTGGAGGAGAAGACGAGCCGTGCAGCCGACGCCCTGATGGGCGAGCACCTGCGCGAGCGGATGCACAAGAGCGACGTCTCGACGCTCGCCACCTCGGGCTTCAACCTCGTGATGCAGCTCGCCTACCTCGTCGGGTTCGTGTGGTGCGGCCACGGAATCCTCGTGGGGACGGTCACGGCCGGTACCCTCGTGGCGGTGACCCAGCTCGTCGGGCAGATCCGCGGCCCGCTGGCCAGCGCGAGCGGCATCGGTCTCACGCTGGCGTCTACCTGCGCGAGCGTCGAGCGCCTGATGGGGGCGGAGGGCTCGTCCGAGGGGGAGGCGCGCTCGGTTCCCGCATGGTTGGGCGAGGGCACGCCCGAGGGGGACGGGCCCGCTCAGGCCGCCGTGCTCGGCTCGGCCCCGGACGACGCGTCCGAGACCTGGCCCCGAAGCCTCTACGCCGGGCTCGAGAGCATCCGGTTCGAGAACGTCTCCTATGCCTACGCCAGCCGCGAGGTGGTGCCCGCAAAGAGAGCCGTTGCCGAGAATTCCTCCGCTCCCGCGTCGCGCCCCACCCTCAGCCACTTCTCCGCGACGGTCCCCAAAGGCTCGTTCACCGTGGTCACGGGGCCGAGCGGCGTGGGCAAGTCGACCCTGCTCATGCTGCTGATGGGTCTTCGCCGCCCAACGTCCGGGCGCGTCGCGCTCGCGTGCGCGGACGGCCCTACCGTGGACGTGTCCGCGCTGCCGGCCGGCATGTTCGCCTACGTTCCACAGGGCAACGGCCTCATGTCCGGCACCATCGCCGAGGCGGTGGCCTTCTCCGAGCGCGGCCCCGAGCCGGACATGGCGCGCGTCCGCTCCGCCTGCCGCGCCGCCTGCGCCGCCGAGTTCGTGGAGCGCCTGCCACGCGGCTACGAGACCATGCTCGGCGAGCACGGCCACGGCCTCTCCGAGGGCCAGATGCAGCGGCTCGCCGTGGCACGCGCCCTCTACAGCGGCGCCCCGATCCTCGTGCTCGACGAATCCACCTCGGCGCTCGACGCAGACACCGAGTGCCGCCTGCTTGACTCGATCCGCTCCATGAGCGACGTGACCGTGTTCATCGTGACGCACCGCCCCCAGGCAGTCTCCCTGTGCGACCAGGAGCTGCATCTGGGCGGCCAGACAGAAGGGGGCCGCTGATGGCGGCAAAGCAGCAGCAAGTCGTGGCGAAGGCGTCCCAGGGCACAACGCCGGCGGCCTATTCGGGCGCCACGAGGCTGACCCCGGCGCTCCGTGCGGCCGGCCTCGCCCTCGCGCAGCTCATGCGGTCGGGCATGCTCGGCGCCCCGCTCGAGGGGCTGCCTGCGCTCCAAGACGGTGCCACATGGGAGAACGTCCGCGCGCTCGCCAAGCACGACAGCGTGGAGGCCATCGCTTGGGCCGGCCTCGGCGAGGCGGCGCGCGCGGCCCTTCCCGAGGAGCTGCGCAAGTCCTGGGGCTCCGCGGCAGACCTCACCCTGCTCCGCCAACTTCAGTTCGACGTGGAGCGCGAGCGCATCACGGCGCAGATGGAGGCCGACGGCCTCTCGTGGCTGCCGCTCAAGGGCGTGCTCATCGGCGCGTACTACCCGCAGCCTGGCCTGCGCTCCATGGCGGACAACGACATCCTCTACGGCTTCGTCGAGCCGGAGCCGGACGGGCGCGGCTTCCGCATCAAGGGTGCCACCGAGGCCGAGCGCGCGGAGACGGTCGAGCGCGGCACCGAGGAGATCGTCCGTATCATGAAGGGTCTCGGCTACCGGGGTGAGCACGTCGGTGCGAGCAAGGACGACTGCTTTTACAAGGAGCCGATGTTCAACTTCGAGATGCACCGCGGCCTGATGGACGACATGGACGAGGACATCCCGGCGTTCTGCGCGTACTACGAGAACCCGTGGCTGCGCGCCCGGCAGGACGGAAACGAGCCCCTGCGCTTCCTGTTCTCGCCGGCGGATGAGTACCTCTACTTTCTCGCCCACGCCTACAAGCACTTCAGCCGCGCCGGCTGCGGCGTGCGCTTCATTGCCGACGAGTGGGTGCTGCTCGGCCATTACGGCGAGGCGCTTTTCGGCCCGTACCTGGAGGGAGAGCTCGAGAAGCTCGGCCTCGCGGAATTCGACCGGCTCGTGCGCGACATGGCGCAGACCCTCTTCGGCGGCGAGGGGGCCGCGCCAGAGCTCACGGAGGACCAGCAGCGCCTCTGGTTCTACCTGCTGGGATGCGGCACCTACGGCACGACGGAGAACCGCGTCGCACACCGGTTGCAGGAGCTGGCGGAGGAGGGTAAGTCTGCGGGGGAGGCGCGGGCCGAATACCTCGGCAGTCGCTTCTTTCCCAGCTATACGTGGTGCTGCCTCTACTACCCGGTGCTGCGCGGCCGAAAGTGGCTGTACCCGGGCTTCCTCGTCTTCCGCATCGTGCGCGGCGTGGTGGTGCACCCGGGCCGCCTCCTCGGCGAGTTGCGCGTCATCCTGCGGCGGTAGGGGGCGGGCTCTGGCTTCTGCATAGTCGCAGGTAGATGGACTAACTCGGTAAAATGCGAGCTAGTCATTCGGTAAAATACGGATAATTCACTCAGGAAATTACGGCAATCTCATTCGGCAAAATACGAGTGCCCCATCCAGTAAAAAACGGACCCGGGAGCCGTGGGGCTTCCGGGTCCGTCGCGTCCGGCTGCGGGGGCCAGGCGCCATGCCGATCAAGATGCGTCTGGGGTCGGGCTTATGCTCCGAGGGCCGCCGCCGGTATGACCATCACTCCGTCGTCTCGTGTGTATGCCAGGCTCCCGCGCCCAACGATGACGGCAAGGAAGGCGGGTTCGGCGTTTCTCGCTGCCGGGTTGGAGAGGATTTTCTTTTTGAGGGCCAGCAGATTTTTGGCCCCCTCGTCGGCCTTCGTGTCGCTGAGCTTGATCTCGATGCCGGCCCAGCTACCCTGATACTCGAGAATCGCGTCGACTTCCAGCCCTGATTCGTCACGGTAGTACCGGACATCGTTGCCGATGCCGGCATACGTCGACAGGAATACCCGAAGATCTCGAATCACAAGGTTCTCGAAGAGCATGCCAAGGGTCTGCGTGTCCTTGAGGAGCCGCGCTGGGGTTGCGCCAAGCAGGGTGGCAGGGAGCGAAGGGTCGCAGAAGTAGCGCTTCGGCTTCACCCTCACCCGCGCCTTGGAACGCATGGGAGGCTCCCATCCATAGAGGTCCTCAATAAGCTGCAAGCGGCTGAACAGCTCGAGATAGGCCGAGAGCGTGCCCTCGTCCGGCCCCTTCTCCCCGCCAGCCATATCCTTTGCGAGGGTCTTGTAGGTCACGGCCTGGCTTTCGTTGAGCGCGAGGGCCCGCATGAGCGCGAGAGCCAAAGCCGGCGAGCGGCCGTCTTCCAGAACGTTGACGTCCAGGACGGCTTGGATATATTGGGCCGCCACCTCCACTGCCGTCTCGTCGGACAAGCCGAGGGCTGCCGGCCAACCTCCCCTGCAGCACCAGCGCGCTACATCAGAAACCTCGGTATCTGAGCGTGCGGGCTGCGGCGGTTCGCCTTCGAACAGTTTCTTGAGCGAAACGGTGGGGGAGGACTCTCCTGCTTCGGAGAGCGTCATGGGCCGCATGGTAAGCCGCGCTATCCTTCCCGCCCCGCTGTGCCGCACCCTTCCCCGTTCCGCTTTCTTGAGGGCGGTCGACCCCGTAAGCAGCAACAAACCGTGCTTGTCTCCGGCATCGTCGACGAAGCGCCTTGCGGCGTCCCAGACTTCGGGAACTTCCTGCCACTCGTCGACGAGGTGAGGAGGCTGCCCGACCAGAGCGAGCTTGGGGTCCATCTCTGCCGCTTCACGCTCGGTGGGGCTGTCGAGCTTTGCGATGCTTGCACAGCGGGTCATGGCGGTCCACGTCTTGCCGCACCACTTCGGCCCGGTGATCTCGACACAGCCGAAAGTCGCCATCAGCGTGTCGAGCCTTTTCTCGATGAGACGGGGCTTGTAGCCATGGGGAGTGAGGTTGGTTGTGTCTTGATTGGTCTTATCGTTCATCAGGGCCTCCTAACTGCATATTCGGTATTTTACGTGAGTTATGTTCGGTAAAATGCGAGAACTACATTCAGAAAAATACGAGTTAGACATTCAGGAAGATACGGAGATTCCATTCCATAAATAACGAGAATATCGTTCGGGATAATCCGGAATCCTATTTTGGAGAAAACGAAGGGCCTGCTTGACGATACGGAAGAGGGGATGGGCATGCAGGGACAAACGCCACGCCCCGACCGCCCCTTTTATCACGTGAAGACCATGCGTGCTCCGAAAGCCATGCCTGAGCGCTCACGCTAGACAAAACGGACCCGGGAGCCGTGAGGCTTCCGGGTCCGTCGCGCTCGGCTGCGGGGTCCGGGCGCCATGCCGAAGTGGCAGGAGGGTTCGGGGCGCTTACGCCTAGCCGCCCTCGCGTAGCGGCGGCTCGGGCACAGGGCGCGTCGTTACTGCTGCTGCAGGCCGCTCTTCGCGTAGAGCGAGGCCGCGTCATCGGCCGAGAGCGCCTTGCCGTAGATGCGCGCGAAGGCGATGGCCGTGTTGCGGACGGCCGGGAACTCCGGGCCGCCGTTGTTCATGGACTCCTCGGCGCCGATGTAGATGGTGTTGGACTTCTCCTGGCTTCCGACGGCCTGAGCGTCCGGCGAGGAGGTGCCCTGCGTGCCGTTCACGTAGAGCGTCATCTGCGCCTGGCCGGAGACGGTGCCTGCGTTGTCGTTCACGGCGACGACGTGGTACCAGGTGTTGGCCTTGACACCGCTCACGCTCGCGGTCTTAGACGAGCTCGCGCCCTTCTTCACCTCGAAGGTGAGCTTCGCGCCGTCGTCCTTGTCGAGGTGGAGGCCCATGCCGTCGTTCTGCACGTTGTCGAACAGGCCGCGGTAGTTCTTGCCGTCGGCCTTGGTGTTCGGCACCTTGAAGAGCAGCTCCATCGTGAAGCCGTTCTGCATCGCCGAGTAGTCGTCGGCGGTGAGCTTGTAGCCCAGGCCGCCCTTGCCGTCCATCATCGCGACGGGCTGGCGCAGCGTCTTGTCCATGCGCGTGCCGCCGCTGTAGTGCGAGCGGTCGGCAGCGTGCTTGCCCGTCCAGTCCTGCGCGGAGCGACGGCGGAAGTCGACGTTGAGGATGTCGGCGCCGGCGACCTCGGCCGCGACGACGGTGACGGCGACGTTCGCCGTGGCGCCGTTGACCATCGCGCTGATGTTGGCGGTGCCGAGCGCGACGGCGGTCACGAGGCCGCGCTGGGCGTCGACCGTCGCCACGGCCTCGTTGTCGGAGCTCCACTTGCCGTCGTAGGCGGCGTAGGTCTGCGGGGCGTTGCTCTGGTAGGTGGCGGTGAGCTGGAGCGTCTTGCCGAGCTGCAGCTTGGCGGCGTTCTCGCTCACGCCGTCGCCGGAGATCACGACCTCGCCGGTCAGCGCGCCCGTGCCCACGGTGAAGCCGAAGTGGTGGTCGCCCTGGTTCTCGAGGCCGGCCGAGGGGTCGACCTTCGAGGCGTCGGGCTCGGTGCCGCTCTCGGCGTCATCGCCCGGCTTGGCGGCGTTGTCATCCTCGGTGAGGGTGTAGAGGATCGGCATCACGAAGGTGCGCAGCGCCGGGATGTCGGGAATGGCCATGCCGGGGGTGCTGTCCGAGCCGGCGAGGGCGGAGACGAGCTTGTCGGCGGTGCCGAAGTTGCTCGAGAGGATATTCTTGATGATGGTGGTGAAGACCGCGCCGGCGTCGATGTTCGCGAGCTTGGTCGCGTCGGTGTGGATCGCGGCGAGGATGAGCATGAGGTCGGCGGCCTTGGCCTGGCCGGCGTCGTTGGCGTTGCCGTCCACGGCCTTGCGGACGAACGAGATGAGCGAGCCGTCATTCTCGACCTTGTTGCCGTCGGCGTCCACGCCCGTCTTCGTGTTCATCGCGTCGAGGGCGGTCTGCACCCAGGCGTCGCGCTGCTCGTCGCCCTTGAGGTGGTAGGCGTAGGCGTAGTTGATGATGCCAAGCAGGTTCTCGCTGGTGTTGGCCGGGATCGGGGCGTCGCAGGCGTCGACGAGGATGCGCTGGATCATGTCGAGCAGCTTGGCGCCCTCGACGCCTTTGTTCTTGATGATCGTGTCGAGGTCGGCGAACACCGTGTTGAGGAAGGTGTTGAGCGAGACGTCGCCCGCGGCGGAGATGGTGGCGTTGAGGTGCACCACGGCGGCGGGCATGACGCCGCCGTTCTCTGCCACGGCGTCGTTCACGATTTGTGCGGCGCGCGCGTCCTGCTCGGGCGTGGTCGAGAGCGTGAAGGCTGCGGAGGCCGCGTTGTCGGTGTTGTTGATGGTGATGAGGCTGTTCGCGGTGTTGTACCAGATGCTGATGGCCTTGCCGAGCACCGTCTGGTACGTCATGCCGGGCGTAAGTTGCTTGTCCGGCACGGCAATCTTCAGCCCCGTGTCCACGCTCGTGTACCCGGCGTCCGTCAGGTACTTCGCCAGGAACTTGAAGACGGCGCCGTTGAGCTGGTCGGCCGTGAGCTCCTCGGTCGCGTCCGGCGCGAGGGTCGAGCTCAGCATGCTCGCGAGCAGCGCCTTGATGCCGCCACCGGGGATCTTCAGGCTCTCGATGAAGTACGGGCCGTCCGTGGCCTCGATGTACTCGAGCGCCATGGTTCCGTACACGCTCACGATGTTGGTGAGCAGCGCCTTGGTGAGGAGGCGCTCGTGGCCGAACTCCGTGATGTCGGCGATCGTGCCCTGCGCGGGTGTGCCGGCGTCGTCCCAGTCGGCCAGCTTGTCGCCGTTCTTCAGCGTGTAGGTCACCGCTCCTAGCTTGTGCGAGGCGAAGGCGAGGGTCGCGCCCGTGGCGCCGTCCGCGTCCCGGCCGAAGTTCAGCGTGAGGTAGCGGATGTCGGACGGGTAGGTGACGGTGGCACAGGTCTCGATGTCGTAGATGGCGGGCACGGCGGTGGGGTACGTGTTGGTGTCCTGGAACTCGGGGAACTGGTGCGCGGCCACGTCGTTGGCGTGCATGTGGCCGGTGAGCACGCAGCTGATACCCGCCCACGCATAGTACTGGGCCACCACGTCGTAGTCCTCGACGAGGTAGTCGGCAAGGATCGTCGGCTCCTGGCCGAAGTGCGCCACGATGCCGTGGTGCTGCATGGCGAAGACGACGTCGCCGTTGTTCTTGGCATCCTGGGCCTTCTTGACGATCCAAGGCAGCAGGCCCGTCGTGCCGAGCTGGCTCGGGTCGAACACGGCGTTGCCGTCTGCGCCCTTGGGCACGCCGGTGATGCGGCCGTGGGTCTCGTGCTCGTCGGTGCCGGTGTCGGTGGTGTCGTAGGAGTAGCGGCAGGAGTCGACGCAGATCATCGTGACCCTGGTGCCGTCCGTGCCGGCGAAGTGCGTGACGTAGGAGGCGGCGCCGGCCGTGGCGTCGTGGCCAGACTTGGGCTGCAGGTAGTACGAGCTGTTGACGTAGAGCTCGTCCGCGTCGTTGTAGCCGCACTTGCCGTAGTAGGCGTCGCTGCGGAACTCGGAGGGCGTGACGGCACCGGCCGGGGCGGCCTTGCCGTCGGCGCCGATCTTGGTGAAGTCGCGGCCGTCGACGTTGTTGTTGATGTCGTGATTGCCGTTGATGATGCGGACGACGCAGTCCTTGGCGCTGTCGCCGGCTGTCTGGAGCAGCTTGGTGCGCACCTCGTTGTGGCAGACTTGCTCGCCGTCCTTGGTGAGGTCGCCGGAGACGAAGATGGCGTTCGGCTTGTAGGCGCGCACGTCCTGGAGCGCCTTGTCGAGGATGTCGGCGCTCTGGCGGAAGAGTTTGCGATCAGAGTTCTCCGCGGAGTGGAACGCGTCGTTCTCGGCGAAGAGCGTGTGCGACATGTAGTGAATGTCGGAGAGAATCGCGATCTTCACGGTGTTGGCGTAGGGCGCGGCGGCAGAGGCCTCCTCCGCTGCGAAGGCGGCCTCGGGGTCCTGGGCGAAGGCCCAGGCGAATGCGGCGGAGCCGGCTCCGGCGAGCGCTAGGCGCATGAAGCCGCGACGCGAGATGTTCGGGTTGAGTTGGGCCATGAACGTCCTTCTTTCTCGTTTTGGGAGGGGTGTGCCGGTCAATCAGCATTGGCCTGCAGAAAGGCCAGACGGGCCTAGCATGGACGCTCGCGTGCATAAAATTGAAACAGGCCTGTATGGAATCTGTAATGCTTGCGTAAAGGCGGCAAATCTGTTCCGCGTTTCTCGAGATGCGAACCTGGAAATCACCAATTAAAATGGAAAATAGGTAAACAAGCTGGTAAACAGGTATCCCTTAAATGTAGGCGAAAGAAGTTGACCAGAAAGCGGTAGCCCTTACGCAAGCGTTACAAAGTATGAGGAGAATCACTTTTGAAACTGCCTATACTATGGCCTGTTTCATTCCTGAATTCATATTCGGGTGTTTCGGATGAGCCGTCACAAGGGTGGCGCACCGTTGACGAGGGGAGCAAGAAGGACATGAAGAAAATGCTTGGGGGGGGGGGTGGCTCCTCGTATCACGCGCGCCGCTAGCGCCGTAGTCCTTGGTCTCGCCCTCACGGCCACGCCCGTGTTCGCGGTTGCCGCCGAGCAGCCCTCGACCACTGCCGCGGCCACCACGCAGGAAGCCGCGACCACCGAGGCAGCCCAGTCCGCGACCACGGCTGCGACCACGGCCGCTGCCACCACGCAGGCGGCCTCGAGCGCCTCGGCCACCCAGCAGGCCACGGCCGCCGCTGACAACGGTGCGACCGATGCCGCCCAGCCCGCGGCTGTTGCGGCCGGTACCGTCCAGGTAACCGGCGGTGGCAAGCAGTTCATCGATGCTGTCAAGAGCGGGGCTTCCACCATTGAGCTCACCGGTAACGGCGAGGATGGCAATGGCCTGTTCAACTTCTTCTATACCAACGTTTTTGGTACTCACAAGTATAGTGCAACGAGTGGCACCACCCCCGAGTCCGTCAACATCAACCACGACGTGACCATCGTCAACAAGACCGGCAACTCGTATGCGTACCTCTACGGCATCGAGTTCAACGTAGCCGATGGTGCCAAGCTCACGTTCCAGGACGTCAATGTCAACGACGCCCGCAACGTGGGCTCGCCCTTCAATGCGGTCAAGCCCATTACGGTCCAGCCCGGCGGCTCTTTCGAGACCAAGGGCACCGGCGACATCGTGACCGATAACGGTAGGGGTGAAGGCTACGCCATCAAGCTTGTCTCGAGCAGCGAGGCCAGCAAGCCTGCGACGGCCGTGCTCGGTGCTGCCCCGTCGGGCTTTATGGCCAAGGTCGAGGGCAGTACGGGCTGGGCGGAAGACAACAAGGGCAACTACGGCGGATCCTATTGCGTAACCGCCGGAACCAACAGCAAGCTGACCATCACTGACGGTCGCTTCACGGCCGAGAATGCAAAGCACCAGGCAATCCAGTCGTACGGCACCGTCGTGATTGACCCGACCGACGATGCAAGCTTTAATGCGTATGGCAACGCTGACGACCTCGGCACCGTCCGTATCGACGGTACGAATAACGGCCAGCCGACGGGTGCGAAGCTCGTTGCGCATGACACCCAGTTCGGCTACATCGCGCCGGGCGGGCGTGCCAATGTCGGAGATGTGGAGATCAAGGCGACGCTCCAGCTCGAGGGCGCCGCAAAGGCGTATCTGACGGACAGCGCCGTGTCCACCATCTCCGATAGCAAGGTCGGCGAGCTCCCGGCTGTCTATCTGGATACGGCCGCGAATCTGTACGAGCAGGAGACAACCGAATCTAACGGCCCGGCTTCCTACAGCACGAACTTCGACACCCCGAGCTTCGCCAACATCAAGTCCGAGTACGTCGGCGATTACCTCACGTCCGGCCAGTACAAGGCGTCCGCGCACTTCGACAGCCAGAACGCGGTATCCGAGAGTGTGACGGATGCGAGCAAGAGCCGTGGTCTGTGGAAGCTCGATGACCAGGCGAGCGTTGATGACCTGGAGAAGCTGGTCGCTGCGAAGGCAGACAAGCTGACCGACGGGGCCACGGAGTCTGCGAGCGATCCCAGCGATGCCGCTCAGGGCGCCACGGTGACGGCGAATCTCCCGCTTGGCAAGTCTCAGGTGTACGGCAAGTACGAGATTGCCAAGAATGATGGAACGAGCATCAAGGGCGATGGCCACGCGTATGCCTACAGCCCGGTCCATGACCTCCAGGCCGGCTGGGACGTGAGCGCCTACCGTGCCAAGGGCACCTTCACCGCGCCTGAGGCCGGCGCCACCTCAGGCATCGGGGGCGACGTTGCCCCCGAGGGCTATGTCTTCGCCGGTTGGTACACCCAGGGCGGCGACCTTCGTACGGGCGAGCCTAACAACAGCGATAAGTTCACGTCGGGCATCGAAGGTATCAAGGCTCTGAGCAAGCCGGGTCTCGACAGCTATGCTGCCCAGCACGTGCTTGCCAAGGACGTGAAGTCGGGCTATGCCTATGCCAAGTTCATCCCCGCATCCCTCGTTGATGCAAAGGCTCAGTACAAGACCGAGGGCGCTTCCTCTGCCGTCCGTTTCCTTGGCGCTGTTGAGTCCTACAACTACAATGGCATGGCGTTTGACGTTACTCAGTACGACGCGGATGGCAAGCAGCTTGGTTCCAAGTCGTTTACGACCACCACGGCCTATGACTACGTGCTTGCCAACGTCAATGGCCAGGAAGATCAGAAGCAGTACGGCACCGATATCTTTAAGGCCACTGCTTACGGCTCCAAGGATCAGCTCCCGCTTCTGATCACCCGCGCGTATTGGAAGGGTCTCGGTCCCTCCTTCAACGGAAAGTTCAAGGTTACTGCGTCGCTAACGACTCCTGATGGGACTGTCGTCAAGGGACCTGCCAAGACGTTCATTGTCAACAACGGCAAAGTTACTGCCGATAACCAGTAAATCAATTAGTGAAAAAGGGGAGTTTGGTAATGAAGAAGTATCAGAAGCCTGAGTTCGATCTCGTACGTATCAATGGTTCTGACGTCTTTACTCAGTTGAGCGGTGGCGAGGAGGGCGACGAGTCCGGTCTGGGTACTGACGGTCCTCTGACTCTTAACTAACTAGGTCCGTCAAAGCGAGCGAGTTTTTGATTGCTTGCGGGCCAGCTGGGTTTGTCCGGCTGGCCCGCCTTGTCTTTGCTGGAGCGCCATATGAATCGTGAACTAAAGCATGGAATTGGCAGTGCAAAAAAAGGTGGATCGTTTGACCGTTTAAGCCGCCATGCCGGTTCCGTTTACCAAGTCCACAGGTCCCATGATGCTTCCGCTAAACACTTAGCAGAGACCCGAATTACTCCGGCAATGGTTGGCATATCTATAGTTGCTGTCTTTTGTGTCGTTGTGGGCGTCGCTGTTGGTGTAGCAACGTTATCCACCAACAGGCCTGCAGTTATACTGTCGGCGTCGACAACGTCTCCTTCTACTCAGCCAACTGCGGCTAGTTCGCAGCCGGCAATTGCTGAATCTGCCGGAGTGAAGAACCCGGCTACGTCAGCACAAGATACCGATGCCTCCGGAGACTCTGGTACCTCACAAAACTCTGGGCAAGGTTCTGGGGTAAAGGGCGGAACTAATTCAGGCGGCCAAACAGGCCCTTCTCAGAATGAGGCCAATACCTCATCGCATGGAGCTGCATCCGATTCTGGTGTGTCTGGGGATTCTCATGGTGGACTGAACGGCGGAGAAGATGCCTATGACGGTTCAGATGGCGGAGACGAGGACTCTGAAGGAGGGCCGACGAATCAACAGCCTGGAAACAATAATCCGGGTGCGTCGACACCCAACGGCTCTGACAAGTTCGGCGATAACGAAACTGGCTTTGGAGAAATCGTCGGTTAGATAGGGAGTAACGCTATGCGACTCGAAGAGTATCAAACCCCCAGGATGGATTTAATCAACATTAACGAGGCAGATATCCTAACTGCCAAGAGCTCTACTAATGGTGACCATGGGGATACTGATCCAGGGTGGGGCCCCATCGTGGGAAGCGTTGGAGAAGAGTACTAGGTGGATGAGGGGTTCGCATTCCAATCCGTCGACAGTGCTTCGTTTTTGCGTGTCGGTGGACTCACGTGCAAAGTGACGGGTGCTTTTCTTCCGGTTTCTTTTCAAGCTTTTTTGTGGAAGGACGGATTTCAAGATATTGGCGCGCGTCCTTTGCTTGATGACTTCGATGGAAAAAGGTCAGAGCTTTTCTTGGATCTTACGTCTCTCGGTGGTACAAGAAGCACTCGTTGTGCTTGCGTGCCGGAGGCGACTGTCGAAGATCTTGAAGGTGAAAAACTCTATCAGGCCTTTGGGAATGCGTTGCCCCTCCGTTACCGCGTCATCTTCCACGGCGTTGCGGTGAAGTATCGCGGTGCCGGGTACGTGTTCACCGCTTCAAGCGGCACGGGTAAGAGCACGCATGCGTTCCTCTGGCAGCGCTACCTCGGTCGTGCGGCGCATATCCTCAGCGGTGACAAGCCTGTGATCTCCGGGGGTGGGGAGTGCGGCTCAAGTGTCACCGTCTGGGGTTCGCCGTGGGGCGGCAAGGAACGGATCTTCGAAAACGGATCCGCCCCGCTGCGGGGTGTCTGCCTCATCGAGCGCGGTCGCACCTGCGCCATCGAACGGGTCGAGGCGGCCGAGTTCCTCGAGACGATGCTCCGCCAGACGTTCATGCCCTCCGAGGACCCCGCTGCCACCCGTACGCTCGAGGTTGTCGACGCCGTGCTGGCGAACGTGCCGCTCTGGCGCCTTACCTGCGACATCTCGGAGGACGCCGTCCTCACCAGCTTCGAGGCCCTGACCGGACTCGACTATGACGCCTGCCGCGTGGGGGAGTAGTCGCAGGCGGCAATGGCTGCCGTGCGGGCGCGAGGGGCTGCGTTGCCCGCTCTGTGGTGAATAGCACAACTGGCAAACTTAGATTCTCTGGATGAATTTACGCCACCTGCTGCTTAGTGTGTGCTGTCCTCGCCTTCAGTAGCCGTTACGCCCCGTCATGCCCGAAGACGGGTCACGTCGGCGACAGTGCTCTCTAGCGCCGTCGCGATGCCCGAAAGCCTTCCGGGCATGTCCTTGAGCGCGCGGCTGAACTCGAGCACGCCGATTGCCTCGTCCACGAATCCAACAAGCCTGTCTGCCTCGAGCCATGAGAGGCCTTGCGCATACCGCTCAAGCTGTGTCTCGATCTTGCGGGCAAACGGCATCGGGCACTTCATGCGGTAGGGCGAGAAGTCGTTTGCCAGCGCCCGGTCGCACCACAGCGCCTCACCCATGTCGAACAGGGGCGCCATTCGAACCCACTCGCGCGTCTCGCTGTCCATGAGCACGCCGAAGTTGCCCCAGTGACGGTCGGAATTTGCGATTATGTGATCCACCACAAGCATCTTCGCGAGTTGCTCGCGCGCGTTGTGCAGCCCTCGCGTCTCGCAGGCGGCTGCGAACGCCTCGTAGCGAGAGAGTTCGTTGCGAACCTTCATGGAGCGAATTACGTCTGCGGCTGGGACGAACTCTGTGTTCTCGTCGACCATGCAGGGACATGAGGACAGGTAGCGGGGATAGCCGTTCTGCACGAGCTCGTAAGGCACGTAATCACCGGGAGTGAGGATGCGTCGGCACAGTAGCGTGGCGACGCGTTCGTTGAGCGGTTCTTGGAAGAGGTTCTCGGGCTTTCCCGACTTGACGAGATGCGGCAAGCCGCCGATGAACTCCCAACGCTTGGGGAGGTTGCCGTTGAGCGAGGAGTCTGGCGCGCTCGTCGTTGTGGTGTCGTCGCCGAGCCGTGCAAGTGACTCGGCACCGGAGTCGGGATCGTGCGGTGCCAGCGCTTCTCCCAGAGCGGTCGAAAAGGGATTGTTGAAGTAGTTGACGCTCTGCCAGGCTCCAGTGAACCCCTTGGGCCTGAGCCAATACTGGTCGGAGAGGGAGAGGCCAAGGCTCGCCGCCATAAGCTCCTCTGGCGTATCGAGGTCAAGGCGCTGCAGCACGCTCGATAGACCGGGCCTTGTCGCGGGGATGGCCCTTGAGCTCAGCCATTGGGCGAGCCTGGCCGAGCTGAACGTGCCCGAGTTGTCGAGGCAGCCAAGCGGCAGGTGCCCGGGGGCGGGTATGTTCGGCTTCCCCACCACGGTGCGAAGTGCCGGATCGTACGCGAAGTGCAGCACCTCATGGTCGCGGCACATGAGGGTGCGACTGATGACGTTACCCATGGCCACCTCCCGGAAGCGTTCCTCTGCGTTTACTGCCATGAACTCGTACGATACAGCCAGCACGATGGGAAGTAGAGCGCTCCTCTGAATGTACTGGCATGATACCAACAGAGTAGCGTCTATCGCGGTTGCTTTCCCTGCGTGAATGCCAGCGTCGCCGCGAGAGCCCAACCACGCGAACGCCGGCATCTCGCTGAGTATGCTCCGTGTTACACGAAAGTTGGCACTGGTGCGGTGTCCCCGCTACACAAATGCCAGTGCCGCCGCCACGACCATCGCGGGCAGCATGTTCGCCGGCTTGAACGTGCGCGGCCAGATGAGGTTGACACCCACGCAGAAGATGAGCACCGACCCCACGAGCGAGAGGTTCGCAAGCGCCGCCTCGGTCATGACGGGGTGCAGCAGCGTTGCCAGGGCCGTGACGCAGCCCTGGAACACACCCACGGGCAGCGCCGAGAACGCGCAGCCCTTGCCCATGCTTGCCGCCATGGCGCACACGATGATCGCGTCCATGACACCCTTGAGCGCGAGCGTCGAATAGTCGCCGGTGAGGCCGTCCTGTATCGAGCCGACGATTGCCATCGCGCCGATGCACACGGTGAGCGACGCCGTGACGAATCCGTCCACGAAGCGCGCGTCGCCGTTGCTACCGGTCTTGTCGCGCAGCCAGGTGCCGAGACCCTCGAAGCGCCCGTCGAGGTCGGCCGCCTCGCCGAGCACGGTTCCGACGGCCATGCTCGCCACGAGCATCATGCTGTCTGCGGTGCCGAATGCGACGGTGCCGTCTGTGCGGACCAGTCCCGTCAGCATCTTCTCGAGCGCGCCGGCGATGCCCACGAACATCACGCACGCTCCGCACGACTTCATGAGTGCGTCCTGCAGCCGCTCGGTGACGAGCGAGCTCGCGAAGAGCCCCACGAGTCCGCCGCCGACGATACACGCGACGTTGATGAGCGTTCCGAGCCCGACCATGGCGGCCCCTTACACGAACACGAGGTTCACGAGCGCCGTGAAGAGCGCCGTGCCGGCGAAGATGCTGATGAGCGTGGCGAGCGGGTTGAACGGCTCCACGAGCATGCTGGCCACGACGAACTCCGCCGAGCCGGCAAAGATGGCGACGGACATGAACGTGGGGGACCACCAGGGCAGGCCGAGCGAGGTGGTGTAGATGCCGCAGGTGGCGTCGGTGAGCAGGAACCCCGAGAGGATGGGGAAGGCGAGGGGAAACGCCGTGCGCAGGGCCGATGCATGCCGCCCGGACTCGACCGTCATCTGGTTGTGGCTCATGGATTCGCTCCACTCGAGTTGCTTGCCGGGCGTGACCCGGCAAAACGTGAGTGAGTCGAAATCCTATAGTTCCGTCGGGACGCAGTCAAACGCCCAGCCACACATTTCCTTCCGGATGATTCGTCACATTTTCACGGTGCGAACACGGTGGGGCCCGCCCGCAGCGGCGGGGGAGGCCGTGATTTGTTGCGCAACTAATTGTCCGGCAGTGAGGTTACGCTCGGCAGGGCGGCATGCGAATCGTGACATGCTCCGGACGGGGAGGTCTCCATGTATTGCACGCGATGCGGCGCGTAGCTCGAGGATGGCGTCTAGTTCTGCACCCACTGCGGCGCCAGGGTCGAGCCGCTCGCGTCGGTGGCCCTGCATCCGGCGACGGCGGCCAGGTACCGGCGGCGGGTTCTTGCGCCGGTGTGGCGCCCGAGGTCCCCGTCGGGGAGACCTTGGTGACGCGGCCCGTGTCGGTGTCCGTGACGGAGCCGGTGACGGTGCTTCCCAAAGTCGGGGCCCCTGCGCCTGCGGCCCCAGAGTCCGCGGCTGCCCCAGAGCCCGCGCCCGTGCCAGAGTCTCCCGCCCCGAGCCATCTGCTCTCACCCGGCCGTTCCCGTTCCGCCAGCGCCCGCAGCCCCAACTCCCTCCGCCGCATCCCCCGCCCCGCAGGGCCCCGAGCGCGCCTTTGCTCACGAACACGAGAACGAGGGCTCCGGAGTGGAGCGCAGGCACCCCAGGCGCGGCCGAGGCAACATCGTCGGCATCGCCACCCTGGTCGTGGCACTCATCGCCGTCGCGGCAGTCGCCGGCGTGCTGTTCGTGGGGCCCATGGCCAATGCCGCGCCGAATTAACGCGGCTCGCTCTCCATGGACACCTCCATCAAGGCGAACGACAAGTGGATCGTCGGGGTGGTGGGCTTTGGCGTCTCTGGCGACGGCACCATGATGAGCGCCGAGCTTGGCAGCCTGCGCATCTCGGGCAGCTACGACCCCTTTGGCGAGGCGGGCAAGGCGGCCGTCGCAGCCAAGAGGGGCGAGGCGTCCGGAGGAGACTTAACCTGGGAGCATACTGACCAGGGCTGCAAGGTGACCTGGCCCACCAAGAACGCCCACCTCGGCTATGCGAACGCCTACCTGCGCACGGTGGGCAGGTAGGCGTCCTGGCTCGTGATGTGACGTATCATACGGATGAAAGCGTGCATGGATAAACGGGACCCAGACGCGCGCCTGGGTCCCGAAATGTGACAAATCATCCGGAAGGAAATGTGACAGCGGGGGTTAGGCGAAGTAGGACACGCCGCTCTCAAAGATTGGCATGAACTTCTCGCCTGGCACGTTGGCGTAGAGGCCCTCGCCGCGACGCTCCACGTGGCCCATCTTGCCGAACACGCGGCCGTCGGGGCTCGTAATGCCCTCGATGCAGTCGAGCGAGCCGTTGGGGTTCACGGCTAGGTCCATGCTCGGCTTGCCGTCCTCGCCCACGTACTGCGTGGCGATCTGGCCGCCGGCGCGCAGCTGGTCGAGCGCGGCGTCGCTCGCCACGAAGCGACCCTCGCCGTGGGAGATGGCCACGGTGTAGACGTCGCCCGGCTTGCAGGCACTCATCCACGGGGAGAGGTCGCTGGCCACGCGCGTGCGTACGAGGCGGCTCTGGTGGCGGCCGATGGTGTTGAACGTGAGTGTGGGCGCGGCGGCCGTGGCATCCACGATGTCGCCGAACGGCACGAGGCCCAGCTTGATGAGGGCCTGGAAGCCGTTGCAGATGCCGAGCATGAGGCCGTCTCGGGCCTGGAGCAGGTCGCGCACGGCCTCGGTGACCTCGGGCGCGCGGAAGAAGGCCGTGATGAACTTGGCCGAGCCGTCGGGCTCGTCGCCGCCGGAGAAGCCACCCGGAATCATCACGATCTGGCTCTCGCGGATGCGGCGCGCAAGCTCCGCGGTGCTCTCGGCCACGGCCTCGGGCGTGAGGTTGTTGATGACGAAGGTGTCGGCCTCGGCGCCGGCGGCCTCGAAGGCGCGCGCGGAGTCGTACTCGCAGTTGTTGCCTGGGAAGACCGGGATGATGACGCGCGGGCGGGCAATCTTGGCGCCGGTGAAGACGGCGGGCGCGGTGCCATGGTCGGCCGCGAGCCAGGTCTCGGCGGGCACCTCGGGCAGCTTGGCGTCGGCGGCCGTGCGGTAGGGGAAGACGCCCTCGATGCCGCTCTCCCAGGCCTCCTGCAGCCTCGCCAGGTCGACGCGCTCGCCCTCGGCCACGAGCTCGTAGGCCTCGGTCGTCTCGCCGATGACCTCGACGCTCACGGCATCGGTGTGCTCGGGAAGCTCGGCGTCATCGACCAGCTCCACGATGAAGCTGCCGTAGGCCGGCACGAAGAGGCTGTCGGTGGGTACGCCCTCGTCGAGCGTCACGCCGATGCCGTTGCCCACGCACATCTTGAAGAGGGCCTCGGCGTCGCCGCCATAGCCCGGGGTGGAGATGGCCAGGGCCTCGCCGCGCTCCACGAGTCCCTCCACCAGCTTGAAGGCCTCGAGCAGCCCCTCCACGCCCGGGCGCCAGTCGTCGCCGTACTCGGCCGGGTCGATGCAGATGACGCGATGGCCCGCGCCCTTGAACTCGGGGGAGGTGGCGCGCGCGGCCTTGCCCACCGCCACGGCGAAACTGATGAGGGTGGGCGGCACGTTGAGCTCGGCACCGTCCTCCTCGAAGCTGCCGCTCATGGAGTCCTTGCCGCCGATGGCGCCCACGCCCAGGTCCATCTGTGCCATGAGGGCGCCGAGCACCGCCGCCGTGGGCTGGCCCCAGCGCTCGGGCACGTCGCGCAGGCGCTCGAAGTACTCCTGGAACGAGAGGTAGGCATCCTCGTGGCCAAAGCCGGCGGCCACGAGCTTGGCCACGCTCTCCACCACGGAGAGGTAGGCGCCCGCGAACTGGTCCTGCTCCATGAGGTAGGGGTTGAAGCCCCAGGCCATGGCGCTTGCCGTGGTGGTCTCGCCGTCGACGGGGAACTTGGCCACCATGGCCTCGCTCGGCGTGAGCTGCCTGCGCCCGCCAAACGGCATGAGCACCGTGGCCGCGCCGATGGTGGAGTCGAAGCGCTCGGAGAGGCCCTTGCTGGAGGCCACGTTGAGGTCGGTCACGAGCGAGGTCATGCGCTCGGCGAGGGTGTCGCCGGCCCAGCTGGGCTCCCAGTGGCCCTGCTCGCCCACGTGAACGTCCGTGTGCTTGGGGGCGCCGTTGCTGGCGAGGAACTCGCGGGAGAGGTCGACGATGGGGCTGCCCTGCCACGAGAGGCGCACGCGCGGCTTCTTCGTGACGGTGGCGATGACCGTGGCCTCGAGGTTCTCCTCGCGCGCGTAGCGCAGGAACTCGTCTACGTCGGCGGCGGCCAGGGCCACGGCCATGCGCTCCTGGCTCTCGGAGATGGCGAGCTCGGTGCCGTCGAGGCCCTCGTACTTCTTGGTGACCTTGTCCAGGTCGATGTCGAGGCCGTCGGCCAGCTCGCCCACGGCCACGCTCACGCCGCCGGCGCCAAAGTCGTTGCAGCGCTTGATGAGGCGGCAGGCGTCCTTGCGGCGGAAGAGGCGCTGGAGCTTGCGCTCGATGGGGGCGTTGCCCTTCTGGACCTCGGCGCCGCACTCCTCGAGGCTCTCGACGTTCTGGGTCTTGGAGCTGCCGGTGGCGCCGCCGATGCCGTCACGGCCGGTGCGGCCGCCGAGCAGCACGATCTTGTCGCCCGGTGCGGGGCACTCGCGGCGCACGTGGTCGGCCGGCGTGGCGCCCACGACGGCACCCACCTCCATGCGCTTGGCCATGTAGCCGGGGTGGTAGAGCTCGCTCACCTGGCCGGTGGCGAGGCCGATCTGGTTGCCGTAGCTGGAGTAGCCGGCCGCGGCGGTGGTCACGAGCTTGCGCTGCGGGAGCTTGCCGGGAAGCGTCTCGGACACGGGGCGCGTGGGGTCGGCCGCGCCGGTGACGCGCATGGCCTGGTAGACGTAGCTACGGCCCGAGAGCGGGTCGCGGATGGCGCCGCCGATGCAGGTGGCCGCGCCGCCGAACGGCTCGATCTCGGTGGGGTGGTTGTGGGTCTCGTTCTTGAAGAGGAAGAGCCAGTCCTGGTCCTCCCCGTCGACGTCGACCTTGACCTTGACGGTGCAGGCGTTGATTTCCTCGGACTCGTCGAGGTCCGTGAGCTGGCCCGTGTGCTTGAGCCACTTGGCGCCGATGGTGCCCATGTCCATGAGGCAGACGGGCTTGGCGTCGCGGCCCAGCTCGTGGCGCACCTCGAGGTACCTGTCAAAGGCGGCCTTGACCGTGGCGTCGTCGATCCGCACGTTCTCGAGCTCGGTGCCAAAGGTGGTGTGGCGGCAGTGGTCGGACCAGTAGGTGTCGATCACGCGGATCTCGGTGATGGTGGGGTCGCGCCGCTCGCCGGCGAAGTAGTCCTGGCAGAACTTGATGTCGGCGAGGTCCATGGCTAGGCCGCGCTCGGCGATGAGCGCCTCGAGGCCTGCCTCGTCAAGCTCGCGGAAGCCGTCGAGCACCTCGACGGGCTGGGGCGTGGCCACGTCCATCTTGAGTGTGGCCTTGGGGGCGAGCGACGCCTCGCGGGCCTCGACCGGGTTGATGACGTAGTGCTTGATGGCTTCGACGCCGGCCTCGGTGAGGTCGCCGGTGAGCACGTAGACCGTGGCCGAGCGCACGTCCGGGCGCTCGCCGGCACTCACGAGCTGCACGCACTCGCTCGCGGAGTCGGCGCGCTGGTCGAACTGGCCGGGCAGGTACTCCACGGCAAAGACGTGCGTGCCGGTGGGGGCGGAGTCCACGAGGCCGTTCGCGTCGAGGCGGAGGCTCGGCACGGGCAGCTCGCGGGTGGCAGTGTCCACCTGCGGCTCGCTGAAGACGATGGGCACGCAGCGCTCGAAGAGCTCGTCGCTCGCGCCCTCGACGTCGTAGCGGTTGATAAGGCGCAGGCCCTCGAGGCCCTTCACGCCCAGGATGGTGCGCAGCTCTGCGAGCAGCTGCTGCGCCTCCACGTCGAAGCCCGGCTTCTTCTCCACGTAGATGCGTGAGACCATGGGTCCTGCCCTTCTTGGGTTGTCCGTGTCCAGATTCCACGCGCGCCCCTCGCCCCTTGCGTGGGGCCGACGGCACGCGACGGCCGCCGAGGCGCAGCTGGGCGGCCTCGGCACTACCCTCCCATTATGACGCGACGGGCGCCGGGCGGTAGGCTCGCGCGACCTCCCGCCCAATGCCCGACCGCCGTGGTGTGTGTGGGATGGGCGTGCTCAGCGACCTCGTTCGACGCGAGCGCGAGGATGCCGCCTCTGAGGCCCATGTGCTCGAGAGCGTCGGTCGAGGCGTTGACGACCTTGCGGAGGGGCACTTCGTGACGTCCCGCTCGGAGATGTTCACCGAGGCCGCCGGGCGGCGTGAAGCCCGTGCGTAGGGTGCGCTACGCAAGCGAGTTCATCGATGGCGTCGCATCCATTCGCTCCGAGCGGCTCGACTTTCTTGCCCTCGTGCACGAGAGAGGCGTGAGGTGACGGGGCCATCGGTGGAGTGCGCATGCCGGGGAGCGTTTGGTTGCAGGCGGTCGTCCTGCGGCCGGGGCATTGCCGGGGCATGCGCCCGGAGCGGGTCCTGTCGTAGACTGAGGCCATGACGACGAGACGAGACATGCCCGAGCTGCTGGCCCCCGCGCGCGACCGGGAGGCGTTCCTGGCGGCGCTGGCCGCCGGGGCCGATGCCATCTACTGCGGCGTCACAGGCGGGCTCAACGCGCGCCGTCGCGCGGCCGGCATCGGCGAGGACGAGCTCGCGGGGCTCTGCTCGCTGGCGCACGCGCACGGCACGCGCGTCTACGTGACGACCAACATCGTGGTCAAGCAGGTCGAGCTCGCGGGTGCCGTCGAGGCGGCCGCGCGCTACGTGGCCGCGGGTGCCGACGCCCTCATCATCCAGGACTGGGGATTCCTCTCACTGGTGCGGCGCGAGCTGCCGGGGGCCGAGGTGCACGTCTCCACCCAGGCCAACGTTCATGACGTGCGCGGCGTCGCACTCTGTGCCGAGCTGGGCGCGGCGCGCGTGACCCTCTCGCGCGAGCTCTCGCTCGCAGAGATCACGCGTATCGCGGCCGAGGAGGCCCGCCGCTCGGCCGGCTTGGGCGTTGCTCCCTGCGAGCTGGAGGTCTTTGCACATGGGGCAATATGCCCCAGCTACTCGGGGCTGTGCATGCTCTCGAGCTTTTTGCGCGAGGGGCGCTCTCCCAACCGCGGGCTCTGCGCCCAGCCGTGCCGGCTGCCCTTCGACCTCGTGGGTCGCGAGGGCGTGCGCCTGCAGCCGGCCGAGCGCGAGCGCCCCCTCTGCACGCACGACAACTGCGCCATCGACGACGTGGCCGCGCTTGCCCGGGCGGGCGTGGCATCGCTCAAGCTCGAGGGACGTATGAAGCCGGCGGCCTACGTGCACGCGGTGGCCTCCGCCTGGCGCGCGAGGCTCGACGCCATTGCTGCCGGCACCGACACGCCCGAGCTGGACGAGAGGTGTCGCCGTGCCCTCAAGCGCAGCTTCAACCGGGGCCTCACCGATGCCTACCTGCGCGGGACCTCTGGCAACGAGCTCATGAGCTACGAGCGCTCGGGCAACCGTGGCGAGCTCGTGGGGGTGTCCTTAGGCTTCGAGCCGGAGGCGGGCTTTGTGCCGCGCGACGGGCAGCAGGTTCGCGGCGAGGTTGTCGTGCGGCTCGATGCCCCGGTGGGGACAGGCGATTCCATCGAGCTTAGGCACCCGGCTGAGCCGACGCGCTTCCTCGTGGTCGCGGCGCCGCACGCTGCCGCGGCCGGAGAGCTCCTGCGTCTGCGCACGCCCCGGCCGATGCCGGTGGGCTCTGAGGCCCGCGTCACCAAGAGCGCGCGGCTCGAGCGCGCGGCGGCAGAGGCGGTGACGGCCCTTGCAAGCCATGCCTGAGATCTGCGCGATTGTGTCGTGCGTGGGTGATGCGCGAGCCCTCGCTGCTGCGGGGGTCCAGCGCGTCTACCTCGACGTCATTGACCTGGAGCCAACGGATGAGGTGCTGGGCGAGGCGTGGGCCCAAGGCCTCGTGCCCCTTCTGGACGAGGTCTGCCGCGAGAGCGACCACGCCCGGCTCGACCCGTGGGTCGTGCGCGACAGGCCCGTTGCCGTGGGAAACGTCTCCGAGCTTTCCCTTGCCCGGCAGTGCGGGGCCCAGCCCGAGCTCAGGAGCTGCGTGCCCGTGCACAACCTGGCGATGCTCGAGGCCATGGCGAGCCTGGGCGCCCGCTTTGCGTGGCTCTCGCCCGAGCTCTCGCTTGCGGAGGTCCGCGAGCTGGCGCAGGCCACGCCCATCCCGCTCGGCATCAGGGTGTTCGGCCGTCCCCGGCTCATGACGTGCGAGCACTGCGTGCTGCAGGTTGCCCATGACTGTGACGGGCGGCACGAGACCTGTCCCTATCGCGGGGAGCCGCACTGGCTCGTGAACATCGACGGGCGCCGGCTGCCCGTCTCGACCGACCGCCTCGGGCGCTCCCGCGTCTTTCTCGACGAGCCGGTCGACCTCATCCCCGCTGCTGCGGAGCTTGCCGCGATGGGGTTGGCACGCCTGCTCGTGGATGCGCGAATGGTCTCGCCGCGGGAGGCGGCCGACGCCTGCGGGCGGCTGGCGGACGCACTCGCCGGAGGGCGTGTCGGCGCCGTGGGAACGATGGGACTTGCGCGGCTGGGCGTCGAGTAGCGCCTGCGCATAGGGCATGCGACGGCCGGAATGCCACGGTTTTGGTCGCATTAGTGCAAAAGAGATGCCTTTCAGGGTAGCTTTATGGTGACATTAGCGATAACTTTGCTATTATCGCGGTAGCTGCTTTACTATCATTGCTATGAAAGGAAGGAACACAGCTATGTCCGCAACGCTTACTGATCTTTCTGAGAAGTATGGCATCACTAAGGTCACTGCCAAGACGCGTCTCGTGAACCTGGGCGTGTGGGACGGCCACACGGAGAAGCAGGGCCGCGCCTACGTCATCGACGACGAGGCTGTCGAGGAGTTCGCCAAGCACTACGAGCCCGCGGCCCCCAAGGCCCAGCCTGCCGAGCACGCCGTGGCCGCCGCGGCGCCGGTCGTGGTCTCCCAGTCCAGCGAGGAGCTCATCGCCGAGCTGCGCGACATGGTCGAGTACCTCAGGCAGCAGCTCGCGCAGAAGGACGACCTTGCCTCCAAGCAGCTGGCCGAGAAGGACGAGCAGATCGCACGGCGCGACGATCAGATTTCGCAGCTCATCTCCAAGTAGCGGCTGGGTTTTCGTACCTGGCGGCCGGACGGCATGGGCCTTCGCGCGAGGTCACTTGCTTTGCAAGTCCCTTAGCCTCGCGCTTCGGCTCATGCCGTCCGGCCTTTTGGTTACGTTGTTGGGCTACTGGGAGGCTGCGGGGCTGCTGCCTTCTTTGGATTGTTGGGGCTTTTGCCTTCGGGGTTCTGCTTTCTCAGCCCCACGAACACCGCCCCACACCCCACCTTACATCCCACACACTCATGACTTTGCCTTTGACACAAAGGGGCGACCGCTGGCTTTTTGGCTGGCGGTCGCCCCTTTGTGTGGCTTGTTGTGGAGACGGGCTAGTTGGCGAAGACGCCCTTGGTCCACTTGCTGATGTCCTCGATGCGGATGACACTGGCCACCTCGCGGACGCCGTCGAGGTCGGCGAGGGCCTTCTCGGCCTTGGCCATCGCGGCCTCGCTGGCCTCGTGGGTGATGAACACCACCGAGCAGGCGCCGTCGGTCTCGGTCTCGAGCTGGTTGATCTGGGAGATGGAGATGCCGGCGTCGGAGAACGCGGCGACCGTGGGCGCCAGGGTGCCCACCTCGTCGTTCACGCGCAGGCGCACGTAGAAGCTGTTGGTGAGCTCGTCGATCCTGCGAATCGGCAGGACGTGGCCAAAGGGCTCGACCTCCGCCAGGGGCTGCTCGCCGCGGCTGAGCGGCTCGGCCAGGGCAAAGATGTCGCCCACGACGGCGCTCGCGGTGGGGAAGGAACCGGCACCGGCGCCGTAGAACATCGTCTCGCCCACGGCGTCGCCCACCACGTAGACGGCGTTCATCGCGCCGGACACGGCGGCGAGCTGGTGCGTGCTCGGGATCATCGTGGGGTGCACGCGAGCCTCGACGCCCTCGGCGGTGTTGCGCGCGATGCCCAGCAGCTTGATGGTGTAGCCAAGGTCCTTTGCCACGGCGATGTCCTCGGCTGTGATGTTGCGGATGCCCTGCTGGTAGACGTCGTCGGTGGTGACGCGCGTGTGGAAGCTCATCGAGGCGAGGATGGCTGTCTTGCTCGCGGCGTCAAAGCCGTCGACGTCGGCCGACGGGTCCGCCTCGGCGTAGCCCAGGCGCTGCGCGTCGGCGAGAACCTCCTCGTAGCCCAGTCCTTCGGTGGTCATACGGGACAGGATGTAGTTGGTGGTGCCGTTGAGGATGCCCGCCACGGTGAGGAAGCGGTTGCCCATGAGGCTGTGCTCGATGGCGTTGACCACCGGGATGCCGCCGGCTGCCGCGGCCTCGCAGCGAAGCTGGACGCCCGCCGCGCGCGCCAGTCCGGCCAGGCGTTCGACATGGCGGCCAAGCAGGGCCTTGTTGGCCGTGACCACGTGCTTGTGCGCGGCGAAGGCCGCCTCGTAGATCTCGGTGGCGGGGTGCTCCCCGCCGATGAGCTCGACCACGACGTCGATGTCGGGGTCGCTCACGACCTCGTGCCAGTCGTTGGTGAAGGCGTCGCCGGTGATGCCGCAGGCGGCCGCGGCGCTCGCGTCGAGCGCGCAGCCACGCTTGATGCTGAGATCGATGCCGTAGCTCTTCACGTAGTCGTCGTGGTGCGACAGGATGAGCCGGGCGACGCCGCCGCCCACGGTGCCGAGGCCGATGATGCCGACGTTCACGGTGTGCATGTGGTCTCCTTCGTGTTGGCGCGGCATGCCTGCCCATGCGGGGGCGCCGCGTGCGTTTCCCAGCAGATTGTAGCGGACGCATGGCAGGCCTGCGCCTCGTTGCCCCCGTATGCCGTTGCCCTCCGCGCGCGGGTTGGGCGCGGCTCTTGTCTGGGGCCGTCCCGAGCCTCTGACCTTACGCGCGGGGCCATGGGGCGCGGGACGCCGGACGCCGGGCCGTGAGGCTATCCGCGCTCGAGGCGCCCCTCGCGCTCGGCCGCAATCTCGGCGTTGATCTCGCTGATCTCCTTGATGCCGTCGATGTAGGGCTGGTAGGTGCTGTAGGGGTCACCCGAGCCCAGGCGGCACGCGCCGCAGTTCTCGCAGCTCCCCTCGCCGCACCACGACAGCGACTTGCGCACGATCTCCTCGCGCTCCTCGCGCGTGGTGTCCTTGATGAGTCTGCTCTGCCCGAGGCCCAGCTTCGCCAGGGCTGCGGCGACCGATTCCTTCGACATGTCTGCTCCCCCTCCGGGGCTTCCCCAAGCCCGTCGGTGCCGACTATAGCGCTTGGTGCGGACAGGACGGGGCTCCTTGGCTCGTTGTCCTGCGCGAATTGCGGCCATGAGGTCAAGGACGGCACCAAGCTCTGCCCAAGCTGCGGTGCTGCGGTCGCGGCGCTGTGAGCGACTGGCCCATGCGATGCGTGGTGGGTGCCTGCGCCTCACGCCATTCGCCCATCTAGCCCGCGGCGTGCTCGACGATCTTCTCGAGGAAGGCCTCCCCGTAGCGCTCGGCCTTCTTGGCGCCCACGCCGGGCACCTCGAGCAGGGCCTCCGGGGTGGTGGGGCGCTGACGGCAGAGCGCCTCGAGCGTTGCGTTGGAGAAGATGAAGTACGGCGGCACCTCCTGCTCGCGGGCGAGCTTGGTCCTGAGGGCGCGCAGCTCCGCGAAGAGGGCCTCGTCGTCAGGGGTGGGCTCGAAGGGCTCGGCGGCCGTCGTGGTTGCCGTGGTGCCTCCCGACCTCCTTGGCCGGGCAGCGCCCCAGGCCGACCTCTTCTCGCGCGGCTTGCCCTTGGCCACCTTGACCGTAAACGGCTCGTCAGAGGTGAGGAAGCCCTTTGCCCCGCCACCGAGCATGACCACGGGGTACTTGTCGCTCGAGCGGGCGAGGATGCCCCGGAAGACGAGCTCGTCGATGAGCGAGCGGATCTTGGGCACGGGCACGTCGGCCATGATGCCGTAGGTCGAGAGCGTGTCCCAGCCGCGGTCGAACATGCGCTGGGCACGCGAGCCTCTGAGGATGTCGACGATGGTGCCCACGCCCACCGCATCGGCAAACGCGCCAGTCTCACGACAGCGCTGCCGCACGCGCGCCACGCAGCTCACGATCTTGAGCGCGTTCGTGCGCTCGTCTGTCTCCTCGAACTCGGCGAGGCAGTTCGAGCAGTTGCCGCAGAAGGCCGGGGCCTCCTCGCCAAAGTAGCGCAGGATGAAGGCGCGCAGGCAGTCCGTCGTGGTGGCGTAGAAGACCATCTGGCGCAGGCGCTCCGCGTCGTGGGCGCGCAGCTCCTCCATCTGTTCGGGGGAGAGGTCGTCGCGCTCGGTCTTGGAGAGCAGAAACTCGGCGGTGTGGACGTCTCCGGGGGTGTAGAGCAAAAGGCACTCCGCCTTGGTGCCGTCGCGTCCCGCGCGGCCGGCCTCCTGGTAGTAGTTCTCGAGCGAGAGCGGCAGGTTGTAGTGGATGACGTAGTTGACGTTGCTCTTGTCGATGCCCATGCCAAAGGCGTTGGTGGCCACCATAACGGTCTTGCGGTCGTAGAGGAAGTCGTCCTGGTTGGCCTCGCGCTCGGCGGGGGCGAGTCCCGCGTGGTAGCGCGTGGCTGTCATGCCGTGCTGGCAAAGCATGTCGCAGACGTCCTCGACCGCACGGCGGCTCGAGCAGTAGACGATCCCCGACTTGTCCGTGCGCTCGCGCACGAAGGCGAGCAGGGCCCGGTCCTTGCCGGCCCGGCCGCTCGGGCGCTCGACGGCGAACGAGAGGTTGGGGCGGTCGAAGCTCGCCACCACGCGGAAGGGGTCTCGAAGTCCGAGCGAGCCCTCGATGTCGTCGCGCACCTGGCGTGTGGCCGTGGCCGTGAGGGCGACCACGGGAGGCCGCTGGGGCAGGGCGTCGATGAAGTCGCGGATGTGCTGGTAGCTGGGCCTGAAATCGTTGCCCCACTGGGAGATGCAGTGGGCCTCGTCGACGGCGAGCAGGGAGAGCCCCTGTGCGCGGACGAGGTCGAGGAACCCCGGCTCGTCAAGGCGCTCGGGCGCGACGTAGAGCAGGCGCAGGTAGCCCGCGGCGGCATCGTGGAGCACGCTGTCGCGCTCCGCTGGCGTGAGCGAGCTGTTGAGACAGGCCGCCGCCACGCCTAGCTGCCGCAGGGCCCCCACCTGGTCCGTCATGAGCGAGATGAGGGGCGACACCACGACCGTGAGGCCGCCCAGCACGAGGGCGGGAACCTGGTAGCAGATCGACTTGCCCGCGCTCGTGGGCATGACGGCAAGCACGTCTTGCCCGCCCAGCACGGCGTCGATGACCTCCGCCTGGTGTGGTCGAAACGAGGGATAGCCAAACGTCTTGCCCAGCACGGCAAGCGGGGTGACCCTACCTGTCTCGCTGGCCTTGCCCGTTTCGCCTGTCTCGTCGGGCCGTCCGGTCTCTTCTGCCATACGCGCGTCCTCACTCGTCATGATGCGGGGCCTGCCGTGCGGACCCTAGATGAGGTCCCGCGCCGTGGCGCGTGCCCAGGCGGCGATGCCGGCGCCGTGGCAGAACTCTCCCGAGCCGATGAGCCGGGCCAACTCGGCCATGGGGACGCGCCTGTGGCGTATGTCCTCCGCCGGGTCGAGGCGAAGCGAGCCCTCCCGTGCGTCGCAGCGGGCGAGGAAGAGGTAGATGGTCTCGTCCGTGGCGCCGGGCGACGGGTGGAAGGCTCCCAGGTCGACGAGTTCTCGGGCCGTGTAGCCGCTCTCCTCTGCAAGCTCGCGTGCCGCAGCCACGGCCGGCTCCTCGCCCGGGTCTATGGCGCCGGCGGGAAGCTCCGTCTGCCAGGCCCCCACGGGAAAGCGATACTGGCGGATGAGGACGGTCTGGGCGCCGGGGCCCTCTCCCACCACCGGCAGGATGCAGACGCCGGGTTTGACGCGCATGAACGAGTAGGGAAACTGGCCGCCGTTGATGAGGGCGCGACCCACCGACACGAAGAAGCGATCGGCCGGCTGGCACTCGTCCTCGACGTAGCGAGGGGCCTCGTGGCCGGGTGCCTGTCCCGGCTCCCGGGCGGATGCCTGCGCACCCTCCCGGCCGGCTGTCTTGGCGGGCCTACCGACGATTCCGTTGGCGCGCGTGCCGTCGGCCTCGTGCCCGCATGCCCTCTCGTCGTGCGTCATGTCGTCTCCTCCCCGTGTGCCTACGCCCATTGTAGGTCCCAGATGTCCTCGAACAGGATGCGCCTCCCGCCCTCGAGCTCCAGCACCCGCAGCACCGCGTTGACCTCGCGCACGGTGCCCACGGTGGTGGCGTAGGCCCTGCGGTCGTAGTGCTCTACCTCCACCTCGTCGCCCCGCTGCAGGCGCACGAGCATGCGCGAGACCTGCTCGGCGCGCTCCTCGGTGGGGACCCGCCGGGGCTCCCGCGACGGGCGCTCCTGGTCCCTCGCCATCTCCTCGAACCCGGTGAGCGCGGCAAAGGGCATGAACTGTGCCGCGTCCGTGGCGCTTCGGGCCGAGGCACCGGCCTGCCGTGCCACCTGGGGCCTGCGTGCGTCTGCGCGAACCGTCCTGTAGCTATGCATGGTGTCCCCCAACCTGTGCGTTGCGCTCGCGGCCGGTGGCCTCCGGGCGGAGGCTCCTGCCCCGCACGAGCGCGTTCTTCCCAAACCTTCCCTTGACCTCGAGCGTGGTCTGCCCAAGCCTGCGCTCGGCGGCCTCGGCCTCGACGTCCGTGAACAGCGTGAGCTCGGCTGTCCCCTCGTCCACGAGGTCTCCCAGCCCGATTACGATGCGCTTGACCTTGCGCCTCGGGTCGACCGACGCCCGCCACTGGCGCACCACCTCGCGCATGAGCGCCTCGCGCGAGCAGGTGTGGTCCGACAGCTTGCGCGACGTTCCGGTGTGCGGTCCCGCGCGGCGGCAGACGAGGTCCCAGTCCACGTGGGTCATCTCGTAGCCGACCCAGAGCGACACGTGCCCCGAAGCCTGGCGTTTGGAGATGAGGCCGAGCACCGCCTCGTCCACCATCTCCCGGGCCACCGTGAGGGCCTCCTCATAGGTGTAGGGGTGGGCGAGCACCTGGCCGGTGCTGATGGAGTGGCGGGCAGGCTCGTAGGCCTGTATCTCGCCGATGGTGCAGGGCTCGAGGCCGTGCGCGTGGTCGATGAGGTGCCGGGCGTTGACGCCGAACTCCCGGAAGAGCGTGGCGTCGTCTATCGCGGCCACGCCGGCGAGGTCGAGGGCGCCAAGCCGGGCGAGGCGGGCGGCGATGCCGGGGCCTATCTGCCAGATGTCGGTGATGGGACGGTGGTGCCATATCCGGCGGCGGAAGCTCTCCCCGTCCAGGACGGCCACGTGACCGGGCTCGTGCTTGGCCAGGACGTCGAGCGCCACCTTGGCGAGGAAGAGGTTGGGCCCCACGCCGGCCGTGGCGCAGATGCCGGTCTCGGCCCGGACGACGTCCATGAGCATGGTGGCAAGCCCCCTGGCCGTGAGGCCGTAGAGCGCGAGGTAGGGGCTCGCGTCGATGAAGCACTCGTCGACCGAGTAGACATGGATGTCCTCCTTGGCAATGAACCTGAGGTAGATGCCGTAGATTTGGGCCGACACCTCCATATAGCGGCGCATGCGCGGCCGCACCGCCCGATAGCGGACCTCCGGCGGGAGCTGGAAGAGGCGAGGCCGGCCCGAGACGCCCAGCCGCTTGATGGCCGGCGAGAGGGCGAGGCAGATGGTGCCGGGGCCACGGCTGGTGTCTGCCACCACGAGGTTGGTGGAGAACGGATCGATGCTGAGGTCTGCGCACTCCACCGACGCATAGAAGCTCTTGAGGTCTATGCAGAGATAGGTGCGCTCACCTGGGCATATGCCCACCGTGCGCGCGGTGCCTTCCCGCTGGCTGCTCCGTCCCATCGCTCGCCTCCCCTCGCGTCAAACAGATGTTCGTAACTCGTGGCACCATCTTGCACGGGAAAGCGGACAAAAAATAGCCACAAGCCGCGCCATCACAGAGTCGGCACGGCTTGTTCGTAGCAATCTAGCTGGTGAAACGTTATCTACCAGCGGGTTTTTGTTATCTACCAGCGGGTTTTCTCAGCGGCCCACATGACCGTCTGGGGCGTAGAAGGCACGGTTGTCGGGCGTCTCGTCAACCTCGACCTGGGAGACGGGCAGGCCCCGCTCGGCCAGACGGTCGAAGAACCAGCGCGCGAGGTTCTCGGCGGTGGTCCGGAACGGCAGGACCGAGAGCGTGAAGCCCTCCTCGCGGAGCGCGGCGACGGTGGCGGGCCTCAGGGACCCCTCCTCGACGAGGAAGGTGTGGTCGAGTTCATCGGCGACCTCCTTGACCGCCCGCTTGAACACGCCAAAGTCGAGCACCATCCCGCGCATGGTGCCGGTCGCGGTGCTGGTGCCGTCCTCGCGGAGCTGGCCGGCAGCGTGCAGGTCGGTCTCGCCGGCTGTCGGGGCGCCGTCTCGGCCGAGGTGCGCGTAGGGGCTGGCGTCGGGCCCCGCGGGCATGGGGGCGTCGTCTTGCTGCAGGCCGTCCACCTCGATGGTGGCCACGACGCGCCAGCGGTGCCCGTGCAGGTTCTCGCACTTGCCGTAGTAGTCGGTGAGGAAGTGCGCACCGTCGAAGTGCGCCTCCGCCTGGAGTCCGTACATGGGGCCTCGCTTTGGTAGGGATGGTCATCCGGCCTGCGCCGGGCTCACGGAGTTATACCGCGTTTGGCCACCCGTCGTCACCGGAGGCGTCGAAGTCTATGGAGAGGAGCTCGCGCACGTCGATCTGGAAGGCGCCTGCCAGGGCGAGCAGCGACGAGAGCGTGGGGTTCATGGGCGCGCCGCGCTTGGACTCGCCCTTCTCGTACTGCTGGTAGGTGTAGGAGGCAATGCCGGCCCTGCTGGCGACATCCTCCTGGGTGAGCCCCTGGGATTCCCTGAGCATGCGGAGCCGGTGCGCGAGTCCGCGCACGTATTCGGACCGAGTGGGATGTCGTTCGCTGTTCTCCATTCCACCAATATGTCCAGCGAGCATGTGGCAGACCACCAGACATGTCTGGGTAAAACGGTTTGCTTACAGACTTCGAACCTTCCCCTGAAGACGACGTTTTGGCTTCTGAGCTGCCGTGGGAGAAACCAGGTTGATTAAATGTCCGCTAAGGCCCGTAGAATCATGGCAACGACAAGGCGGCCGGGAAGGTCGCCAGGAGGAGGGGGCGAGGGTATGAGACTGCTGCACATCGCGGACCTGCACATAGGCAAGCGCGTCTGCGAGTTTTCGATGCTCGAGGACCAGAGGCACGTCCTGCCCCAGGTCATCGACATGCTTGGCGCACACGAGGCGGACGCCCTGCTCGTCGCGGGGGACCTGTACGACAAGGCCACGCCCAGCGCCGAGGCCGTGGCCCTCGTCGACTGGTTCCTCTCCGAGGCGGCGGAGACGGGCGTGCCCGCCATCGTGATTCCCGGCAACCACGACTCGGCGGAGCGCGTGGCCTACGCGGGGGCGATGCTGGCCCGGCAGGGAATCCACGTGGCGCCGGTGTATGACGGCACCATCAGGCCCGTCGAGCTTGCCGACGACGATGGCCCCGTGCGCATCTGGCCCATCCCCTTCGTGCGGCCGGCGACCGTGCGCCACTTTTTCCCTGACGAGGACATCTCGGATTACATGGATGCCCTGCGCGTGGTGGTGGGCTCGTGCGCGCTCGACCGGAGCGTGCGCAACGTTGCCGTGGCGCACCAGTTCGTGACGGCCGGGGCAATGTCTCCCGAGCTCAGCGACTCCGAGGTCTCGGTGGGCGGGCTGGACAACGTGGACGCGGGCGTGTTCTCGGGTTTCGACTACGTGGCCCTCGGGCACATCCACAGGCCCCAGCGCATCGGGTCCGACACGGTGCGCTATGCGGGCTCGATCCTCAAGTACTCCTTCTCCGAGGCGCTTGGGTCAAAGTCTGCCGTGCTGGTGGAGCTGGGGGCGCCGGGCGCGGACGTGGAGGGTGCGCCTGGTGCGGACGCGGCCGAAGTGGGGGAGTCGGATGCGGCGGGTGCGGACATGGCGCGCGCGGGGGAGGGCCACGCTTCGGGCGCGCGGGTGTCGTGCGAGCTTCTGACGCTGGAGCCCCTCCACGACCTCAGGCGTATCAGGGGGCCGCTGGAGGCGCTCGTGGCCCCAGACGTGGTGGCGGCCGCCGATGCCGAGGACTACCTGCAGGTGGTGCTGACCGACGAGAACCCCAAGGTGGACGCCATGGCGCGCCTCAGGGCCTCCTACCCGAACGTGATGAGCATCGAGTACGACAACGCCCGCACCCGGGCGGCCGGCCTGGCCGGCACCGAGGCGGCGACAGACGCGGACGCCTCCTCTCCCCTCGAGCTCTTCGAGGAGTTCTTCGAGCGTCAGAACGGAACGGCACCGAGCGACGCCCAGCGCGACATGGCGCTTCAGGGGTTCGAGAGGATCGGGGTGATGTAGGTGAGGCCACTCAGGCTCGTGATGAGCGCCTTTGGCCCCTATGCGGGCGAGGTGGAGGTCGACTTCTCCAAGCTGGGGAGGACGGGGCTCTACCTCGTGTGCGGGGACACCGGCGCCGGCAAGACCACCATCTTCGACGCGATATCCTTCGCGCTCTTTGGCCAGCCGAGCGGGACGGACCGCACGCCGAGGAGCCTCAGGAGCGACTTTGCCGAGGCATCCACGCCCACCTTTGTGGAGCTCGAGTTCGAGCACGCGGGCGCCACCTACCGCGTGCGTCGCAACCCCGAGTACGAGCGGCCCAAGAAACGCGGCGAGGGCACCACGACGGAGGGTGCCGGGGCAGAGCTTAACGCCCCCGACCGTCCGCCCGTCACGAGCCCGCGCGCGGTCGACGCGGCCGTGGTCGAGCTGCTGGGCATAGACCGGGGCCAGTTCTCGCAGATCGTGATGATTGCCCAGGGAGACTTCAGGCGCCTGCTCTCGGCCGAGACGAAGGACCGCGCGGCCATCCTGCGCAAGCTCTTCGGCACATGGCCCTACGTGGAGTTCCAGCGCGACCTCGAGGCGCAGCGGGCCAAGCTGGCGGGCCAGGCCGCGGCCGTGCGCCAGCGCCTGGGCGAGCTCGCGCGGCTCTGCACGCTGGAGGGGGATGCCGCCGCCTGCCGCGACGAGATGCTCGAGCGCGAGGTCGATGCGCGGGCCCTGCTCGAGCTGCTCGAAGGTGCGATCGACGAGGACGCGCGAGTGGGCAAGGAGCTGGACCGGCAGCTCACGGAGCTCTCGCGCCTCGTCGACGCCCGCGCGCGCGAGGCCGAGCAGGCCAAGCGCTACGCGGAGCTGAACGGCCAGCGTGCCGAGGTGGAGCGCACCCTGCCCGACGCGCGCGCGGCGGATGCCGCGGCGGCAGACGAGCTTGCCCGGGTGGCCGGGCGCGGAGACGAGCGGACGGCCCTCGTGGCACGCATCGGCGTGGCCCGGGAGTCACTCCCACGCTATGCGGAGCTGACGCAGGCCCAGAGGCTCGAGGCAAAGGCCAAGGAGGAGCTCTCCCGCGCCCAGGAGGACGAGCGGGCCGCGTGCGAGGCGAGGGAGGACATGCAGGGAAGAGCCCGGGAGCTCGGCAAGCGCGTCGAGTCACTCGGCAGCGCGCCGGAGGAGCTTGCGCGGGCGACGTCTGCGGTCCGCGAGGCGTCTCACGAGGTGGACGATGCCGAGAGGGGACTCAAGGAGGCCCGTGCGTCCCTGGAACGGCTCGAGGAGCGCCAGACCAGCCGGGACGAGGCGGCACGCCTGCTTGAGAAGGCTGCCGGCCGCTTCGAACGCACCCGAAGCGCCTTCGTCAAGGCCGACGAGGCCCATCGCTCGCTGCAGCTCGCGTTTCTCGACGGCCAGGCGGGTGTGCTCGCGCGCGGCCTCAGGGACGGCGAGCCATGTCCCGTCTGCGGGTCGACGACGCACCCCAGCCCGGCCGCACAGAAAGACCAGGTTCCCACGCAAGTGCAGGTCGAGGCTGCGTGCAGGCGGAGGGACGATGCCGAGGCCGCGGCCCGCACGGCCTCCGAGGAGCGCGGGCGCGCCGAGGAGCGACTGGCCTCGTGCGAGGCCGAGCTTTCCGAGCTCGCGTCGCAGGTGGGGACGCAGGCCACCGCGTCAGACAGGGTCAAGGCCTGCGAGCGGGAGCTGGGGAGGGCCAAGGAGGCCTCGGCTGCGGCCGTGGCCGCCGAGCTGGGGGCCAAGAAGAAGGTCCGAGGCCTGGACAAGGCAAAGGCGCAGCTTGCGGATGCCGAGGCGGCCTTGGCCAAGGGCGAGCGGGCGGCAACCGAGCTTGGGGAGAGGCTCGCCTCGGCGCGGGAGGGGCTCGTTGCCGCACGGGGTCGCTCGGCGTCTCTCGCCGAGGCCCTGCCGCACCCCAGCGAGGCCGAGGCCCGCTCCGAGATCGCGAGGCTCGAGGATGCGGTCTCGGCCATCGACGCCGAGCGGGGGTGTGCCGAGGAGGCAAGGGGTGCGGCGTCTGCGGCGCTCGAGCGGCTCCTTGCGCGGCGCGAGACCCTGTCGCAGCAGCTCGATGCCTGGTCGGACAAGCCACCCGTGGCACCCCAGGAGGCGGAGGCCGCGCTGGCCTCCGCGCAGGAGGAGCGCTCGGCGCTCGTCGCGCGGGCGGCGGAGGTCTCGGGACGGGCAGCCCACAACGAGACCGTCGCCAAGCAGGTGCGCACCTGCGCCCGGGAGGGTGCGTCCGTCTCCGAGCGCTATGGCGAGGTGGCTGCGCTGGCATACACGGCAAATGGGCGCCTCGCGGGCAAGGAGCGCGTGAGCTTCGAGACCTACCTGCAGGGACGGTGGTTCGACCGGGTCCTCGTCGCGGCCAACCGCAGGCTGCTCGTCATGACCGACGGCCGCTACGAGCTCGTGCGCCATCGCGGTACGCGCGAGGGTGGCGGCACCGCCCAGACGGGGCTCGACCTCGACGTGCGCGACTCGTTTACGGGCCGTCCGCGCTCGGCCTCGTCGCTCTCGGGCGGCGAGTCGTTCAAGGCGTCGCTCGCCCTCGCGCTGGGGCTCTCGGACGTGGTGCAGGCGCATGCCGGCGGCATCAGGCTCGACACGATGTTCGTGGACGAGGGCTTCGGCTCGCTTGACGAGGAGTCGCTCGCCCTCGCCATCCGCACGCTCACCGAGCTCTCGGGATCGGACAAGCTCGTGGGCATCATCAGCCACGTCGACGAGCTCAAGGAGAGCATCGACCGCAAGATCGTGGTCGAGCGTGGCCGCACTGGCTCGACCCTGCGCATAGAGCAGGGCTAGATTGGCAGGGTGTCGGTGGCCGTCTTCCATGGCGGCCACCCACCCGGTTCGCGAGGGAGGCCACATGCACCGCATCCTGTTCGTCTGCCACGACAACTAGAACGCCTGACATATGATTGTGTAGCCGAGATGGCCATGGCGCTTTTTACTAGAGAGTGTCCGCAGTCAAACGAGCCTAATGCGATGCTGTCAGACATCGCACAAATCACCATGGGTCAGTCTCCGTCCGGGTCTTCGTACAACGAAAGCGGGAATGGCGAGGTCTTTTACCAAGGTCGTGCCGAGTTCGGAGCCTTTTTTCCACGTAGGCGCCTGTTTACCACGGAGCCAAAGCGTATGGCGCAGGAAGGCGATACGCTCATGAGCGTTCGCGCGCCTGTTGGCGATTTGAACATCGCAAATGAGAACTGTTGCATCGGCAGAGGCCTTGCGGCAATCCATTCAGAGGGCAATCAGAGCTTCATCCACTATCTCGTCCGTGCTCAAGGAAGGATCCTCGACACATTCAATGGTGGCGGCACCGTGTTTGGGTCAATCAATGGAAAGGCTCTTAAGGAGCTCTCGGTTTTTCTTCCCGGCAATGATGTAATATCCCACCTCGAATCCCAGGTAAATCCTATCGATGCGTTGATTCGTCGTAATGACGATGAGATGCAAGCTTTGGAACGAATGCGCGACACCTTGCTACCAAGGTTGTTGTCCGGCGAAATAGACGTCTCGCAAGTCGAAGCGCCTATGCAGCTACATAATCATTTGTCGCTCATGGCAATAGAGATGCCTGATCTGAGCGACTTATCGAGTTCTTAGATTTCTGCTGTTATCCTCGATGAGCTGCGACCGAAGTCCATCGGATACGCCGGCCTCCTTCGCATCGCAGATTCGCATGCGCTGGAGCACGAGGTCATGGCTCTCTCTCGCTATTTCGATAAAGCCCTTGCGGCTGGGCTGATTATCGTTACCAGCCCTTATGTTCCTTTGCAATTTTACAGCGAAAAGGTCGGCGACATGCGTACCCTGCGCAGCTACGACACAGTCGATGGCTTCGGGCAGTTTGAACGTCGCCTGGGCCTTGTGGTAGAGATGCAGCGGCAAGAGATCTGCGAATCCCGCTTTGATATGAAGCTGGGTAGGTATTGGCCCGTCAAGGATTCCGAGCGCCCGGATCCCTTTTCCAGCTTCGGGCGTGGCGCCCAATCTCAAGGCCACAAAAGCGGACAGCTCTAAGAATCGCTGCTTCCCGCGATGACCTTCGGCGAGGCCGCGAGCTCCATCGACACCCGCACCGAGGCCATCGTCCAGCGCGGCATGGACCGCCTGATGGAGGGTCGCGCCACGTTCGTCATCACCCACCGCCTCTCCACGGTGCGCAGCTCCGACGTGATCATCGTGCTCGGCCGCGGTCGTGTCATCGAGCGCGGTATCCACAACGGCCTCATCGCTTAGCGGGGCTACTACTACCAGCTCTGCACCGGTGCCTTTGAGCTGGAGTAGAGCGCCCCGATTGTTTCGAATTGATTTTTTGCTTGTGCGAAGACCTATTCCCCTGTAAGGTGATGCACCGCAATACGACGTGCTTTGAGAGGGGCGAGAGATGACCGCAACGACCATGATGAACAACATGATGGTCATGCCCATGGGCATGATGATGCCCGGTGCCTCCTCGCCGTCCCTCGCGCACGTGCAGCGAATGATCTAGCCCGCACGGCATACGGATTTCCAAGGCGAGGAACCCCACGGGTTTCTCGCCTTTTTTTTTTCGTGCGGGCCCAGCTTTTCTTCCACCTGTAGCATCCATCCCAGAAAGGGACCACCGTGATCGAACTTTCCCACATCATTAAGGAGTACGGCAGCGCCGGGCACGTTCTGCGCGCCGTGGACGACGTGACGCTGTCCATCGCCGAGGGCGAGATCTTTGGCATCATCGGCTACTCGGGCGCCGGCAAGTCGACGCTCGTGCGCTGCATCAACCTGCTCGAGCGCCCCACATCGGGTACCGTCACCGTCGACGGCCGCGACATCACCGCGTTGTCCGACGCCGAGCTGCGTGTCGCGCGTGCAAACATCGGCATCATCTTCCAGCACTTCAACCTGTTCCCCAGCCGCACCGTCGCCGACAACGTGGCGTTCCCGCTGGCCAAGGCGGGGCTTTCCGACGAGGCGAGGAAGGCTCGCGTGGCCGAGCTGCTCGGGCTTGTCGAGCTGTCCGACAAGGCCTCGGCCTACCCTGAGCAGCTTTCCGGCGGCCAGAAGCAGCGCGTGGCCATCGCCCGTGCTCTTGCCACCAACCCGCGTGTGCTGCTGTGCGACGAGGCGACGAGCGCCCTTGACCCGCAGACCACTCACTCCATCCTCGCTCTGCTCAAGCGCCTCAACCGTGAGCTGGGCCTTACCGTGGTGGTCATCACCCACCAGATGAACGTCGTGAAGGAGATCTGCGACCACGTGGCCGTCATGGAATCGGGCCGCGTCATCGAATCGGGCGACGTGTTCGAGGTGTTCTCGACGCCCAAGCACGACCTTACCCGCGAGTTCATCGCATCCACCTCGAGCCTCACCCGCGTGCACGACCTCGTGGCCGAGAACAGCCCCGTCGTTGCCTTGAAGCCCGGCGAGGTGCTCGTGCGCTTCAACTACCTCACGCGCGACGTGAACGAGCCCATCATCAGCTCCATCTCGCGTACGTTCGACATCGACGTCAACATCATCTTCGCCGACATCGAGGTCGTGAACGGCTCCCCTATCGGCGGCACTATCGCCAAGCTGTCCGGCCAGCGCGCAAAGATCGACGCCGCCCTGGACTACCTGCCCGACAACGAGAACGTCCACGTAGAGGTGATCGCTGATGCTCGCTAGTCTTTCTTCCTTCATCCCCAACGTCGTGGCCCAATGGGACACGTTCACCACGTCCATCGTCGAGACCATCATCATGCTCGCGTGGTCGGGCGTCTTCGTGTTCGTGCTCGGCCTCGTGCTGGGCATCGCGCTCACCGTCACCCGCGAGGGCGGCATCCTCGAGAACCGCCCTCTGTGGCAGGTACTCGACAAGGTGACCAACGTCTTCCGCTCCATCCCCTTCATCATCCTGCTGGCTGCCCTGCTGCCCGTGTCGCGCGCCATCATGGGCACGGCCATCGGTGTGCCCGGCGCCATCGTCCCGCTCGTGGTGGGCGCCATCCCGTTCTTCGCCCGCCAGGTAGAGGTCTCGCTTGCCGAGGTCGATCCGGGTCTTGTCGAGGCCGCCGAGGCCATGGGTTGCTCGCCCGTCGACATCATCTGGCGTGTGTACCTGCGCGAGTCCATCTCGTCGCTCGCCCGCGTGACCACCGTCACCCTCATTAGCCTGCTCGGCCTCACCGCCATGGCCGGCGCCGTGGGCGCAGGCGGCCTGGGCAACTTCGCCATCCAGTACGGCAAGGACCGCAACCAGCTCGATGTGATCTACGTGACCGTGGTCGTGCTCGTGGTGATGGTCTCCATCATCCAGATCGTGGGTAACGCCGTTGCCCGCACGAGCAGCCCCGCGCACCGCGCCGCGAAGGCCGCGGCCGCCAAAACCGACGATGCCGCACCCTCCCATACGCGCCGCAACGCCCTTATTGGTGCCTCCGCGCTTGTCGTGGGCGTCGCGCTCTACTTTATCGTGAACGGCTTTACCGCTGCGCCCGCCGAGCGCGTCACCGTGAAGATGGGCGTCACCGGCGCCATCTACGAGGAGCTGTTCGCCCCTGCCAAGGCCAAGCTCGCCGAAGAAGGCATCGACCTCGAGATCGTGCAGTTCTCCGACTACACCACCCCCAACGCGGCGCTCGCCGACGGCGACATCGACCTCAACAGCTTTCAGCACCGCATCTTCTTTGCCACCGAGCTCGAGAGCAAGGGCTACGAGCTCACGAACATCGCCAACACGTTCATCCAGCCGCTGCACCTGTACTCGGCCAATCTCGACTCCATCGACCAGCTCAAGGCCGGTGACCAGGTGGCCATCCCCGACGACGTAACCAACGGCGGCCGCGCCCTGAAAGTGCTCGAGTCCGCAGGCCTCATTAAGCTGTCCGAGGACGCCGGTTTCAACCCTACCGTCAAGGACATTACGGCCAACCCCCGCGGTATCGAGATCGTGCAGATCGCGGCCAACAACATCCCCTCGATCCTGCCCGATGTCGCTGCAGGTATCGTCAACGGCAACTACGCCATCGACAACAACCTCTCGCACGACGACGTGATCTTCGAGGACGCCAATCTCGATGAGGAGCAGTACTGGAACCTCATCGCCTGCCGCACCGAGGACCTCAAGGATCCCGAGAAGGTCGAGGTCTACCGCAAGGTGATCGAGGCCTACCAGTCCACCGACACCACCGACGTGTACGACAACACCTACGGCGGCAACTTCATCGCCGTGGGCTGGGACCAGGATCTGCTCAGCGACGCTGCGGCCGAGGCCCAGGGCAAGTAGCCGGTCTATCTACACTCATGCAAGCCTTGCGGGCGGACGAGGTTTCTCGTCCGCCCGTTTTCTCAGCATTCGATTGGGCTCGCCACAGCTCGACGGGAATCTGGATGCAGCAGAAATCCTCTTGGTGGGACTCGTCATAGCTCGTGGTATCGAATGCGCTGCGTGACCCATGAGCCGAAGACCGAGAAGGGCATCCGATTCGTTCCGATGTCCGACGAGGTTGCCGAGTGCTTTCGCAAGGTCATCGCGCAGAGGCCCGCCCCGGGATGAGAAAACCAGTTCGTATATGAGAGGAAGCACGTTACGGAGTATCGGAAACCGAAGTAGGATATATGCCGTTATCTGCACTTTTGCTCATATATGAAAGGGTTTGGGACGATGCAAAGAATCCTCTTCGTCTGCCACGGCGACATCTGACATTAAGGGCAAACCGCCTCATAAATGAGCGGTTTGCCCTTATCTTTTGAACCTTGTGCAACTTTTTTACAACTTTTGTCGGGTGCAAATCTGATTGCGTGAAACGCCCTCCTAGTCGCGTTGCTTCGCGAGCGCGTTTCTGAGCGCACACAGAACCTCAATTGCCACGGGCAGTTCGTTGGCCTCAAACGAATCTAGAATCTCCTGCACCCCCGCCGAGAGTGCGGCCTTGTCGGGCTTCGGCGCGTCCGACAAAAGCGCGTCTACCCCAACTGAAAGCTCGTCGGCGATTTTCGCCAGGACGGGCAGGCTCAGCTTCGTATTTCCAGTCTCGATATGGCTCATATGCGTGACGGAGATGCCGACCCTTCCCGCCAGCGCCTCCTGCGACAGACCGCATGCCTTGCGGTAGCGCCTAATCCGCTGGCCTATTTCGAAGTACTTCATCCAATCACCGCCCATAAAAATCAAGTTGCCTTGAATCCTATGGGCGATTTCTGTCGGCTATAATAGCCTATATAGGCTGTTTTATGCCTATATAGTTTAATTATGAAA
>NZ_CAAKOQ010000041.1 GCF_901212675.1 Olsenella uli | reverse complement strand
AGGAGCCTCCGGAGGCGTGCCCCAGATGCGGGTGCCCCCCGCACCGTCAGGAGGGGCCGCGACGCCGACGGGGCGCAAAGGAGGCTCTGCCGCGGGTGCGGCCGCAGCTTCCGGGCGTCGACGGGGCGGGTGCTCGGCACCACCAAGCTGCCCGCGGCGACCTGGGCGCGCTACGCCGAGGCGATGCTCGCGGGCGCCACGCTGCGCGACGCCGCCGCCGCGTGCGGCGTCTCGCTCAAGACCAGCTTCTCGATGCGCCACCGCCTCTGCGAGGTGATGGCGTCGATGCTGCCGGCCTTCGAGGCGGGCCCGGGCTGCCCGGTGGAGGCCGACGAGGCGCTCGTGCCCGACTCGCTTTCGGGCAACCACTCGAGGTCGGCGGGTTTTCCATGCCCCGCCCCGCACGCCGGCGCGGGGGCGACGGGGCCGCTGCCGGCGTGAGCTCGGACAAGGTCAGCGTGCTCACCATGGTCAACGCGAGGGGCGATGCGATGGCTGTGGCGGCCTGCCGCGGCAAGATGGGGGTCGCCGACGCCCGGCGCGCCATGGCGGGCTGCGCGCTGGAGGGGGCGGTGGTCTCCACCGACCGCCAGCGCGGCTATGTGCGCGCCCTGGCCGAGATGGGCGTGGCGGCCCACGAGAGGTTCGCCTCCTCCGGCCCGCGCGCCCCGCTCAACCGCGTCAACGCCCTGCACTCCGCGCTCAAGGCGTTCCTCGCCCGCTTCAGGGGCGTGTCCACCAGGCGCCTTCCCAACTCTACCTCGCGTGGTTCTGCTGGGCGCGCTAGGCGCGCCGGGGCGGGGACGCCGCCTCGCTGCTGCGGGCGCAGATGGGATCGGGGACATACCGGACGAGCTGGCGCGGGCTCTGGCGGCAGCCGTACCCGTTCCACCCGGAGATTTCCATGTCATAGGCGGGTTAACACAGCCTCAGTAAATAAGTTGCGAAAGTGCATTTTCCTAGAGGTCAAGAAATATTCGGTTGACGGTGCCGTATTATACGTTGTAAGGTACATAACATGTTTTGGCATTGTGAACATATCTTCTGGCTCAACGTCCGTCGCGACCTCATGACGTCGCGCGGCGATGCCGTCCGCAAGGGCGCCAAGGCGGCCCAGCGCACCTCTGCCCTCATATAACGCATCACAACCGAATACTGTTCCGCGCTTTGCGGATGGCCTGTTCCCGTTTAACGGGGTCGATGGCGTATACCCCCTCCGGCCGTTTCGCCGAAGGGGCCTTGCATGGTTATTCAATACGACCGAAAGGACGAATGTATGACAGAAGCAAAAGCCAAACCGAAAGTAGAGAAGAGCGCGGTGATCATCGTCGGCGTGATCACGCTCGGCGCGTTCGTCTCGCTGTTCAACCAGACCGTTATGGCCCCGGCGCTGCCTTCGCTCATGAAGGAGTTCAACGTCACCGCCGGCCTGGCGCAGTGGGTCACCACCATATACATGCTCGTCTCGGGCATCATGGTGCCAATCTCGGGCTACTTCATAGACAAGTACCCCACGCGCAAGCTGTTCTTCCTGTCCATGGGCCTGTTCGTGGTGGGCACCGTGGCGTGCGCCGTGGGTCCCAACTTCGCCATCCTGATCATCGGCCGCGTGCTGCAGGCCGCGGGCGCCGGCATCCTTATGCCGCTCGTCGGCACGGTGCCGCTGCTGGTGTTCCCCGTTGAGCTGCGCGGCACGGCCATGGGCATCGCCGGTATCGTCATGGCCGCCGGCCCCGCCATCGGCCCCGTGCTCGGTGGTCTGGTGATCGACTCCATGGGCTGGCGTCCGATGTTCATGATCATCGCCGTGCTCGCCCTCATCATCCTGCTGCTGGGTATTCCGCTGATGAAGAACGTCGGCACGCTCAAGGATCCCCGTCTGGACATCCCGTCCGTGGTCATGTCCACCATCGCCTTCGGCGGTCTGCTGTTCGGCTTCTCCAACGCCTCCGACATGGGTTGGGGCAGCCCCATGGTCATCGCCCCGGCCGTCATCGGCGTGATCTTCTTGATCCTGTTCGTGCGTCGCCAGCTCAAGCTTGAGACCCCGGTGCTCGAGCTGCGCTGCCTCAAGACGCGCAACTTCCTGGTCGCTGCCCTCATGGTGACCCTTATCAACGCCGCGGTCGCCGGCACCAACGTGGTGCTGCCGCTGCTCATCCAAAACGGCATGGGCGCATCGGCTACCGTGACCGGGATGGTCATGCTGCCGGCATCCATCGTGGGCATCGTGCTTTCGCCCGTGTCCGGCATGCTGTTCGACCGCATGGGGCCGCGTCTGGTCACCGTGGGCGGCATGGTGATCCTCACCCTCGCGCTGTTCGGCTTCGGTTTCACCGGTGCCGGCCTTACCGTTGGTCTTGCCGCCACGCTGTGCGGCCTGCAGGCTGCCGGTCAGGGCTTTGCCAACATGCCAGTTAACACCTGGGGCGTCAACACGCTGCCCGATGAGCTGATTGCCCACGGTAACGCCATCGCCAACACCGGCCGTCAGGTCTTCGGCGCCATCTCCACCGCCGTGCTCGTGACCATCATGTCCTCCGTGCAGGCCCACGCCGCGGCCGGCGGTGCCGACCTCGCGGCATCCACCGTTGCCGGTGCGGGCGCCGCATACTTCGGCTGCGCCGCCATCGCGCTGGTCGGCCTTGTGATCGCGTTCATCTTCGTGAAGAAGAACAGCAGTAAGACCGCCGCTCCGGCAAAGGTCATCTCCGAGAAGTAGCGCATCGCGTTGAGCTGCTCGGATCCCCATATGAACAACGGCTCCCGTCTCGTATATGAGGCGGGAGCCGTTTTGTTTTGGGAACTGTTGAGCGGCGGAGGGGGGTGTCCCTATAGTTTTGTCAAGCCGCAGAGGAGGACTTTTCAACATCCCCGTCCGCTGATGGCTCGATATATGGCACCCTGTCGCGCATGACGGCATAGATCACCCTGAGCCTCTTCCTCGCGACCGCCTTGAGCGCCTTGTTGTGGCGCATGCCTCTGGCGACGCATCTGTCGTAGTACCTCCCGAACCTGTTCTTGGTGCCCACAAGCGAGTTGCAGCTGAATATGAGCAGGTTCTTCAGGGCCTTGTTGCCCGCGCGGGTGCTTGTCACCGAGCTCAGCGAGGTGCCGGAGTCTCTGTCCTTCGGAGCCAGGCCGCAGTATGCCGCAAGCCTGCTGTCGCCCTGGAAGAGGCTGATGTCTATCGAGGTCACGAGGGCCGCGGCGGTCTTTGGTCCGATGCCTGGAACCGTGAGCAGGCACTGGTAGGTCTCGTCCTCCGATAGCATGCCCTCCAGCCCGGCGGAGAGCTCGGCGCGCATCTGGGGCACGCCTCCGGAGGCTCCTCCTCCGCGCCCGCCGGCATCTCGCCGGCGACCGCCTCGAGCAGCAGCCCCAGCATCTCCTCGCGCTCCTCGGGGCGCATCGCCCTCACGATCGCCCCGTACCCGAACCTGTCCTCCACGCCGCCTCCGATCGCCCGATTACTGACGATCAGAGGTTACGGCCCCGTGGGGGCAGAAGATGCAATTAGCGGGTTAACACAGCCAATTATGAAAAAAGAGGCGCAGCAAAGGCTGCGCGAGCGTCTTACTGGGGCGATTTGCCCCGTGAAACGAGAGAAAGGGTCGAGCACATGGGGAGCCAAGGAGATTTGCTATCGGGAGTCGCCACAGCGCACGATTTGATGCATCGCGTGGTGGGGCTGCAGAACCGCATCAACCAGCTGAGCACGCAATTCGCTGCCAAGACGGAGAAGAAGACCAAGCGGCATCCCGTGCTCTACGCCGTAGCGGGCTTCCTCATCGCGTTCGCGCTCATCACGAGCACCCCGCTGAAGGCCATCACGTACCCGATAACCATCCCGTTCTTCTCGGCGGGCGGCATGGAGCTTCAGGTGATGGTCTGGAACATCGTTAACCTCGTGGTGTCCGCCATCAACGGCGCGGTTCTGTACGGGGTCATCTCAAAGTCGGCCGACAAGGGGCGAGAGCGCAAGAACGCCACCATCGACCAGAGCAACGCGCAAGTGGAGGCCAACAACCAAGCGCTCGTGCAGAGTATCGAGCAGACGAAGCGGGAAATCTTCGCCGTGCAGCAGCGCTGGGCTGCGGAAGTCGCGCCGTGGTACCCGATGGACTACGACAACATCGACGCCGTGGACTTCTTCCTTACCGCCGTGCGCAACCACCGCGCGAGCACCGTGCAGGAGATGGTTAACCTCTACGAGACAGAGCGGCATCAGCGCCGTATGGAGCAGGGGCAGCAGCAGATTCTCAACCAGCAGCGCATCGGCAACATGCTACAGCTAGGCAATCTGTTCATGCAGGGGCAGGTTCTCAGCCAAGCCCAGCAGATAAACGCAAACACCGCAAGCGCCAGCAGCAACCTCGACTGGATTGCCAACGCGATGGGCAAGCGGTAGCGGCCCGCCATCGAACCCCGCTGCATGGATCATGGCGGTTTTCGCCACGATCCATGCAGCGGGCAGCCTATGTGGAGTAGCCCGTATGGCGGCTGCCACCACTTTCGAGCACCGTATACAGCAAGCGCAAAGGAGCGGAACAATGGATAAAACCGAACGGACGAGAAGAGCGGCGCGTTTTGCGGCGCTGCTCGCGGCATGCGCCCTGCTGCTGTTTCTGGCGGCGCGCCCCGCGTACGCCGTAGAGGTGGCGGGCGGCGACGGCTGGTCGCTGGACGATGCGGGCGTGCTCACGCTTTCCGAGGACATAGCCCCGATAAGCGCGGGCGGGGCCTACGAATGGGAGCCGTACGCCGCGCAGGTCAAGGAGGTCATGGTTGCCGAAGGTGTGACCGAGGTGCCCAGCATGGCGTTCGCCACGCGAGGCGGCGTGAGCTACGCCAGCCTGCAGAAGGCGACCATGTCCTCCACCGTGAGAACGATTGGCGTGAGTGCGTTCGCCGACAACCCCTCGCTCACCGAGGTGTACTTGAACGACGGCTTGGAGCGCGTGGAAAACGTGGCGTTCGGCGGAGCGGGCTTCGCGGAAATCGAGCTGCCCGAGAGCGTGACATGGAGTTCGGACGTGTTCATCGACTGCGACAGCCTCGTCTCGGTGACCATCCCCGCGGGCTCTGAATGGGGCGGCGGCAACGCGCAGTTCTACGGCTGCGACAGCCTTGAAACCGTATATATCGAGGAGGGCGTGGCGCAGATTCCCGCCACGTTCCTCAACGGATGCGGCAGCCTCGAATACGTGTGGGTGCCCAAGTCGGTCACCGAGTTCGTAGGCACGCCCATTCTGGGTGGCTGCATCATCGGGTACACGGGCACCGCTGCCGAGGAGTACGCGGACTGGAGGCAGGAAGTCGGCGTTAACGTGGTCGATTTCCACGCCATCGACGGCGACGAGCACACCTACGGAGAATGGCAGACGGTGGCCGAGCCCACGTGCACGGAGAGCGGCGAGCAGATTCGCACCTGCGCAATCTGCGGAGCCGAGCAGTCGCAGGAGCTTGCCGCAACGGGGCACATCTGGGACGGCGGCGTTGTGACGAAGGAGCCCACCGAGAGCGCCGAGGGCGTGAGGACGTACACCTGCGCGGCATGCGGCCAGACTAAGACCGAGCCCATCGCCAAGCTCCCGCAGACGGGCGGGGACGAGCCGCAGAGCGGCGACCGACCCGATGGGTCGGCGGATGCGAACGAGGGCTCCGCTCAGGAAGGCGCGCAGGACGAGCTTCCCCAGACGGGCGACGGCACGTTCGCGCTCATCGGCCTGCCTGCTCTTGCTCTGCTACTTGTTTCGGCGGGCGTGATTCTGGCGGCAAGAAATCGGGCGAAGCGCTCGTAGTCTAAGGCGATTCACGTAGCAAGGAGGGAATCATCCATGAAGCAATACACGAGAAGGAACGTTTTGAAGCTGCTCGGGGTTGGCGCGGTAACCGTGGCTGGCCTCGGACTGGTCGGGTGCGGCGGCTCGGACGAGGGTGCGGGCGGTGCCGCCAGCAGCGCGAGCGAGCCCGTGCCCGCATCGCAGGCGTTCGCGCAGGCGGGCGTATGGATGCAGTACGACGGCGACGAGCAAATCGGGAAGGACGTAGAAATCGAGCGCATCCTGTCGTTCGACGGCAACGGCAACGTGGCTGTGTACCAGTGCGACGGCGCGACCTTCGGCGACCTGAACGGCCTTTCCAACGAGCAGATAATCGAGCTCGCCAAGGAACAGGACAGGGCAGTGTTCGAGGCGGGGAAGCAGACGGCTATCGAAAGCGCCGCCGAGGCCATCCAAGCGTGGCAGCAATGCTACGACACCCTGAAAGCAGAAGCTGATGCGGGAACCTACGACTCCATGAACAACTACGGTGCCTACGGCATCGAAGGCGTACCCGAGGAGGAACGCGCGGCGGCCATCGAAGAGTTCCAAATCGCGCTGGAGAACACGAAGAGCTCGCTCGATGCCGCCAACGAGGGCCAGGCATTCAACGAGGCGGCGGAGTATCAGGAGCCGCAGCTCCAGCCCTACACGCTCGCGCTCGAAACCGACGGCTCGGGCAACGTCGCGGCGGGCGAGGAAATCCGCTTCCCAGCGCGCCGCTTCAGCTTCTACCAGATAGAGGTTGACGATACGACGGACCTCGAAAGCCCCGAGACGCGCTTCCGCGTGCTGACGGACTACGGCTGGCACAACGACGCCGAGATTCCCGAGAGTGCCTTCAGCGCCCCCGAGGATTCCATCGGACTGTACTCGTCCAACTACTCGACCACGCAGGCGGTCTACGATACCACCTTCGGCGGGTATTCGGGCCTCGCCACCGTCGCGGAGGAAGGTCACGCGGGCTTCACATGGGACACGACCGACGCAGAGGGCGTAGAGGTGGATTAGGGAGCCGCGCATCGAGCAAATCGCAATACGACCGCAAGGCCGCATCCGATTTTCGGGTGCGGCCTTTTCGTTTCGGGCCGCATCTCGTCGCGCTCGATCCCCGATTCCGCAGCAGATCACGTCTTGCGCCGTGAGTATGCCTGCGGCATCGGGGAGGTCGCGCGAAGGGAGGTGCTGAACATGAAAGATAAGGATAAGGACAAATTCAGCATCGAGGAAGAGACGGAGTGGCGTATTCAGGTTCTCAAGCGCACGGCACGCATCAGCGCGGCGAAGGCCAAGCAGCTCGAGCGCGAGGGGAACGCGATGCGCAGGAAGGAGCCGCTCGAGGACAGGGAGGGGCTCGAGGGCACCCTGAGGTGCATCGACAACGTGATGGAATGGCGCTTCGTGGACGAGTTCGGGCGCGTGGAGCTCGACGCGGACATGCTCTCCATGCACATCACGGTCAGGGAGCTGCGGTTCATCCGCGCATGCATCGTGCGCGCCATCGAGGAGCTGGAAGGAGGCGCGCGGTGAGCGGCTACGGGATAAAGACGTACGCCGACCTCGCGGAGACCTGCGGCGGCATGGTGCTTGCAAACGAGATGGCCTACCGTCCCATGGAACTGGTAAGCGGCAGGTGGACACCTTGGGAGGAAATCTTCCAGTGGTACATTGTGCAAGACGCGAGCTTCCTCATGAATCACACCGACGAGCCGGTGTTCTACGACGGCGAGCTTTGCCTGCACGTACTTGGGGTCAGGCATTTTGGGACGGCATGGGATATGGTTCCAGCTCCAGAGATTCATTAAGCGCGAGAGACCAACGGGCGTAGCGAGAAATCGCTGCGCCCGTTATTTTTTTCGCACCCAGCACCGCCTTGCGAAACGTCGTCGCGCGGGGACTTCGCGCCGCGAAAACGAACGCCGAATGGTCGCCCATAAACGAGGGGAAGACGCGCCCTTTTCGCAGGCTGCGCGAATTGCGAAAGCTGATCGATGAATTTCAGCGCGAAGGTTCGCCGCCGCTTCGCGGCATAAATCAGGCGAAACCACCGCTGCCCCTTCCGCTCTACGCTTCGAGGACAAAAACGGCAAAAGGGCATAAGAGGGGCTGACGCAGCTTGCGCTGCGGTCGGCATAGCCGACAGCCCCCATGCCCACCGCCCACGTACTTCGTACAAATAAACCCACGGGCATCGAGCGAAGCGAGATGCGCACAAGCGAAGGGCATGCGTATGGAGAGCCCGTGAATCTCAAAAAACAGCACTGACTTTTTTCTCCTCATTTATGAATGGATGCAAACAGAAATGCTTGTTTATCAGGCTTTTCTCGATTTGCGGATACATGGCGACGCAATTAATCTCGGCTCGTAATGAAATTGCGTTGCAAGCAACGCCGAGTGAAAAGGAGGCTCGAATGAGCAAGAAGGCAAGTGTTCAGGATGCGCCTGAGAACCCCGTGTACAGCATGCTCGAAAACGCCATGTGGGTCGTTGATGAAAATGAGGCAAAGAAGTTTCTCGGAACAAACAGGCTTCTGCAGCTAATGGTAGACAGAGTGGACGGCGTTGGTCCCACGTTCCTTAGCTTGAACGGCGACTCCTCGCGTCGTTATTACTTCGTGGGCGACCTGCTTTATTGGAACAAGATGCATTGGAACAAGAATCGTCCCTAGGAATCTTGAAAGTCATTCAACGTAGCCCGTACCACTAGCAATTATGCGCCCCGATGCACTAATGAAGCAGCATCGGGGCGCATCCATAAAGAGAGGAGGTGACAAGAGTGCCCACGAGGAAAGACAGCAAGGGGCGCATCCTTCGCCAAGGAGAGGGGCAGCGTCCAAACGGCCAGTACTATTTCAAGTTCAAAGACGCGAAAGGCAAGACGAAGTACAAGTACTCGTGGACGCTCACCACGCACGACCTCCCTCCCAAGGGCAAAAAGTCGGGGCTGTGCCTCCGCGAAATTGAGAAGCAGGTGCAACGCGATCTGTTTGACCGTGTTGCACCAAGCGGGATGACCGTTCTCGAATTGGTTGAAAAGTACGTTGCGACCAAGACGGCGGTGCGCCCGACTACGCGCGCGGGCTATAAGACGGTTATGAACTTTCTCGCCAAGGACGAGTTCGGAAGCAGGAAAATCGGCGATATAACGACGCTCGACGCGAAGAATTGGCTCATCTATCTTCAAGGCGAACTCGGGAAAAGCTACAGCGCGATTCACTGCATTCGAGGAGTACTTCGCCCAGCTTTCCAGCTTGCGGAGGAAGACGACCTCATCAGGCGCAACCCGTTCAACTTCGAGCTCGCCACCGTGCTCGTTAACGACTCCATTGCGCGCGAGGCCTTGTCCCCACAGGACGAGCGCAGGTTCCTCGATTTCATCAAGGGAGATAAGCATTACTCGCAATATTACGAAGCGTTCTACATCCTCTTCAACACGGGGCTGCGCATCTCGGAGTTCTGCGGCCTCACAAAATCTGACCTCGATTTCGAAAACGGAGGCATCCGCGTCAACAAGCAGCTGCAGAGGGGCAGCGATATGAAGTACTACATCGAGCGTCCAAAAACGAAAAGCGGCGAGCGATACGTGCCCATGTCCGAGGAAGTCAAAGAATGCTTCAAGGCAATCCTTCAAAAGCGTGCCAACCCGCCTGTCGAGCCCGTCGTTGACGGGGTAAGCGGATTCCTGCTTCTGGACAAAAACGGCATGCCGAAGGTTGCGATGCACTGGGAGAAGTGCTTCCAGCTCTCCCTCCGCAAGCACAATAGCATCTACAAGAAAGAGCTTCCCAAGATTACCCCGCATGTCTGCCGACACACGTTCTGCTCCAAGATGGCTCGCAAGGGGATGGACCCCGCGAAGCTTAAGTACATCATGGGGCACTCGGACATTAGCGTGACATACAACACGTACACCCACCTTGGATTCGAGGACGTGAGGGGCGACATGCTCCGCATGACGGATGGTGCCGCGTAAGCTAAAGTGTACGAAGTTGTAAATCCGCGAGGTTTACAACCGAATTTACAACTTTTGCGGCGGAAAATATCCGCTCATGCACGAGTCGATTCGGGATTCCGCGACTGGGCGATGATATACGAACAGCGTTTATCACCTGCGGAAACCCTGATATTTGAAAGGAAATCCAGGGATGCACAGAATCATGTTCGTATGCCACGGCAACATCTGCCGATCCACGATGGCGCAGTTCGTGCTCGAGGAGCTCGTGCGGCGCGTGGGCCGTGCTGACGAGTTCGTTGTCGACTCTGCGGCAACGAGCCGCGAGGAGCTGGGCAACCCACCCCATCCGGGCACGGTGCGCAAGCTGGGTGAGGAGGGGATCCCCGCAGGCAGCCACCGCGCCCGCCAGATGAGGCGCGACGAGTACGGAAGCTGGGACCTTATCGTCTACATGGACGAGGAGAACGCGTGGGGCCTCGCCCGCATCCTGGGCCAGAACTCGGCGGGCGGCCTCGACGACTCGGAGGGTAAGTGCGTCAAGCTGCTCTCCTATGCTGCGGACGACTCTGGCCTCAGGCCCGCCGCCCGGGACCGTCGCGGCCGGGTCAGAGACGTTGCCGATCCGTGGTATACCGGCAACTTCGACGACACGTACCGCGACGTGCTTGCCGGCTGCCGGGGGCTGCTCGCCGCGCTCTCATAGAGACGGGCCTCTTCCGGTGCCGTTGTCCTCACCTGGACGGGTCCCGGAGCAGCCTGAACGAGTCGAGCCGATAGTCGATGAGGCCGTCGGCTCGCATGCGCGAGAGCTCGGCGGAGAGGGCGCTGCGGTCGACCCCGAGGTAGTCGGCGAGCCGCTGACGGTTGAGCGGGATCCGAAATGACGTGGCGCCGGCGTGAAGTGCCTGGTCGGAGAGGTAGGACAGCACCTTGCCCCGGATGGTCTTGGGCGTCGTGTTCGCGGCGCGTCGCGCGAGCAGGAGGCTCTGGTGGGCAAGCGTGCGAAGCAGGTTTCGCGAGACGGTCGTCAGGGTTCGGTCGATGTCGGGCGCCGGGGCCTGCGCCCGCACGCCGGGGCCTCCGCCCATGATGCGGGCGACGTCGACGAACAGCACCCTCGTGGGCTCTGTGGCGATGACGTCGACCATGAGGGGCTCGTCGGGCACGCAGGCGTAGGCCTCCGCAAAGACGCGGCGGGGTCCCACGCGGGCGAGCAGCGTCCGGCTGCCCCGGGGGTCCGTCGACTCGACCGTGACCGAGCCGGTCATGACGAGTCCAAGCTCCGAGACCTGCTCGCCCCGGTGCATGACGGCCTCCCCCTCGGCAAACGAGTCTGCCCGGGAGTTGAGCCAGGCGAGGAGCGCACGGACCCCATCGGGCGTGACCCCCTGGAAGAGCGGCATGATCGCGAGGTCGTCGAAATCCAGCGTGTCCAGCGAGACCCTCTCCATGGCGGCGCTCCCTCCGAGTCGTGCACGATGCGAATTCCAGACGGACGGGCCTCGTGCCGAGCGAGACCGGCTCTCCTTCCAGCCTCGCGCTGACCCTCTGCCCTTTGTGGGTTCGGCCTCTTCCCGAACCAGTTCCGGCCTTCTCCGTTTACGAGTTCGGTTTCCCCGATTTCGAAGAGCTGGCCCGGATGTTGTAGATACAACCGACAACTTGTCATCGGGACTATAGCCTTTCCTCCGCACGGCAGACAAGGACGCGCGGCACCCACGACGAGAGAGACGCGGGGGACTGCGGACAGATCAGGGCGCGGGGGCGCCTGTGAGGAGAGGAGAGACATGACCGAGGACAAGATGGGTTCGGGCCGTACCGTCGCGAGCGGCGAGGGTGCCGTCGGAAACGAGGGGGTTCTCGAGGCGGTGGCCGCCCAGGCCCGCAAGATGTTCTGCTTCCAGTGCGAACAGACGGCTGGCTGCGGCGGCTGCACGAGCGCTGGCGTGTGCGGCAAGTCGGCGCTCACGGCGCGCGAGCAGGACGAGCTCACCGGCGCGCTCGTTGGCCTCGCTCGCGCGCTCGGCGACCAGGCGCCCTCCCGGCGCGTGTCCGACCTCGTGCTCGACGGCCTGTTCACCTGCGTGACCAACGTCGACTTCGAGCCTACGGCCGTCCGCGCACTCACCGACCGCATCCACGCCGAGCGTGATTCCATCGCGAGCGAGCGCGGCGTCGCGGTCGCTGACTACGACATGGACGAGCTCTGGAACGCGCCCGAGGATGTGCGCTCGCTCAAGTCGCTCGTCCTGTTCGGCATCCGCGGCATGGCGGCCTACGCGCACCACGCGGCCGTGCTCGACTATCGCGACCCCAAGCTCGCCTCCTTCTTCTGCCGCGCCCTCGCGGGAATCGGCAGCGATGCCGGCGCCTCCGAGCTGTTGCCGCTCGTGCTCGAGGTGGGCGAGCAGAACTTCTCCTGCATGGCCCTGCTCGACGGCGCTAACACCGGCACGTACGGCAAGCCGGTTCCCACGTGCGTCGAGCTTGGCATCGAGCCCGGCCCGTTCATCGTCGTGACCGGCCACGACCTGCGCGACCTCGAGCAGCTGCTTGAGCAGACCGACGGCCGCGGCGTCAACGTCTACACGCACGGCGAGATGCTGCCCGCCCACGCCTATCCGCTGCTCAAGGCCCATCCGCAGCTCAAGGGCAACTTCGGCACGGCTTGGCAGAACCAGCGTCGCGAGTTCGACGCCATCCCGGCCCCCGTACTGTTCACCACGAACTGCCTCATGCCGCCCAGGGGCAGCTACAAGGACCGCGTGTTCACGACGGGCGTGGTGCGCTTCGAGGGCTGTGCGCACGTCGAGGCGGCCGCGGATGGGCGCAAGGACTTCTCAGCCGTGATCGATAAGGCCCTCGAGCTGGGCGGATATGGCGAGTTCCACCAGCAGGAGGGCATGAACGGCGGTCGCAGCGTCACGACGGGATTCGGGCACGACGCGGTGCTTGGCGTGGCCGACAAGGTGGTCGAGGCCGTCCGCGCCGGCAAGCTCCGCCACATCTTCCTCGTGGGCGGTTGCGACGGCCCCAAGCCCGGCCGCAACTACTACACGGACTTCGTGCGCAACACGCCCGCCGACACGATCGTGCTCACGCTGGCCTGTGGCAAGTTCCGCTTCAACGACCTCGACCTCGGCGAGCTGGGCGACACGGGCCTTCCGCGCCTGCTCGACATGGGTCAGTGCAACGACGCCTACAGCGCGCTCGTGGTGGCGACGGCACTTGCCGAGGCCTTCGGCTGCGGCGTGAACGACCTGCCGCTCACGCTCGTGCTCTCCTGGTACGAGCAGAAGGCGGTCGCCATCCTGCTCACGCTGCTGCACCTCGGCATCAAGGGCATCTTCCTCGGCCCGACGCTGCCCGCCTTCGTCTCCCCGGGCGTGCTCCAGACGCTTGTCGACGCCTACGGCATCCGCCCGACGACAACCCCCGAGGCCGACATGGCGGCGGCCCTCGCCTAGCCCTCCAGAGGCGGGCGCGTGCCGCGAGGCCTCGCGTCGATTGACGAGACCATCCCATAGGCACCTCCCTACAATCTCTCGGTAGGGAGCAAGGGAGGTGCCTATGGGCGAGGCAAGAGGACGCGGGGCCGTGGGCGGCAGGGCGTCTGCCGGCGGGGCGGCGTCAGGCGCGGGTGCGCCGGGTACTGCGAGGGAGGCCACGCACAAGGCCACTGCGCCGCAGCTCAGCTGGCGCGAGTACGCGGAGCTTGCCAAGCAGTCGCCGGAGCGCATCTACCGCGACTGCGTGACGGACGTCTTCCGTGCCACGGGCCCGGGAGGCCAGGGCGTCAACACGACCGACTCGGCCGTGCGCATGCGCCACGTGCCCTCGGGCGTCACGGTGGTGTCGCGCGAGTCGCGCAGCCAGCTGCAGAACCGACAGACCTGCTTGGCCAAGCTCCACGACATATTCGCCCGGAGGGCCCACCCGCCTCGTCCACGCAAGAAGACCAAGCCTACCAAGGGCTCGAAGGAGCGCCGGCTCAAGGCGAAGCACATCCGCGGCGAGCGCAAGGCCCTTCGATCGAGGCGGGACTTCGAGTAGGGGTGGCCCGGGGGACGGCTCAGGACTACGGGCGGGCCTGGAGACGGCCTAGGGCCACGAGCGGGCCGAGAGGGGCTCCAGGGTTGCGGACCGGTCGCGACATCCCAATACGCGCCGCTCCGACGCCCCATTGTCAAGCACTTTTCCAAGAAGTACCGCTCGCACGCAAAAACCTACCGTTCGCAGAAGACGACCGTTCGATGGCGGTCACCTTTCTCATATGGGTACCCTCGCTCCTTGGATGGGGCCACAGGGGGTGGGCCTGCCTTGGCCCGGGGTTTGACCACGACAAAGGGAGAGTCTTTATGGCAGCACTCAAGCTCATGCGCGCTCCGCAGAAGTACGTCCAGGGCAAGGACGCCCTGCTCCAGTTCGAGAAGGAGCTGGGCTTCCTCGGCAAGAAGTGGCTGTTCGTCTGCTCGCACAGCGGCTACAAGGCCACGCACGACAAGATCGAGAAGAGCTTCGGCGACTCCGGCGCCACGCGTCGCTACGAGATCTTCGGCGGCATCTCGTCCAACGGCGAGATCGAGAAGATGCGCAAGATCGTCGCCGACGAGGGCATCGACGTCGTGGTTGGCGTGGGTGGCGGCTCCGCCGGCGACACGGCCAAGGCCACGGCCTACTACGAGAAGCTGCCGGTGGTCATCGTGCCGACCGTCGCGGCCACCGACGCTCCCTGCACCGGCCTGTCTGTGATCTACAACGACGACGGCTCGTTCGACAAGTATCTCTTCTATCCCAAGAACCCCGAGGCCGTCATCATCGACTCCGACGTCATCGCCCATGCGCCCGTCTCGTTCCTCGTGGCCGGCATGGGCGATGCCCTGGGCACCTACTTCGAGGCCCGTGCCTGCGACCGCACGCACTCGCTGTCCCTTGAGTTCGGCGGCATCACCCGCTCCGCCATGGCGCTCTGCGAGCTCTGCTACAAGACGCTTCGCGAGTACGGCACGCAGGCGCTCGTCGCGGCCGAGAAGCACGTCGTGACTCCCGAGCTCGATGCCGTCATCGAGGCCAACGTGTACCTGTCCGGCGTGGGCGCCGACAACGGTGGCCTGGCCGTGGCCCACTCCTTCTACAACGGCCTCACCTCGCTGGGCGGCCACTCGGCCCCGCACGGCAACTGCGTCGCGTTCGGTACGCTCGTGCAGCTGCTCGTCGAGCAGGCCCCGTCGGCCGAGTTCAAGGAGGTCCAGGACTTCTGCCTGTCCGTGGGCCTGCCGGTGACGCTCGACGAGATCGGCGTCACCGCCGACGAGCAGGTCCGCACCATCGCCAAGAACTCCTGCGTGGAGGGCGAGACCATCCACAACATGGCCGGCGACGTCACGCCCGACGAGCTCTATGACGCCATCGTGCTTGCCGACGCCCTGGGCCACCAGGTGCTGGGTGACAACACCGAGGGCTGCTAGCGGCTCGGCCAGGTCCGCGCGCTGTCGTACAATTACGCCCATTCACGTATGCGGGCGCCTCGCCGTGCAGGCGGGGCGCCCCTTTCTTCCCGGAGGCACGCATGCAGTTCTCGAAGCGACTCGACAAGTTTGGCGACGAGGTCTTCGCCTCGCTCAACCACCGCAGGCACGAGCTCGAGGCCCAGGATCGCACGGTCATCGACCTCTCGGTGGGCACGCCGGACTTCGAGCCGCCGGCGCACGTGATGGACGCGCTCGTGGCGTCCGCGAAGGACCCCAACGACTGGAAGTATGCCATCTCGGACCTTCCCGAGCTCAAGGACGCCGTCTGCTCCTACTACCAGAGCCGCTTCGGCGTCACTGTCACGCCCGACATGGTCATGAGCGTCGACGGCACGCAGGAGGGCATGAGCCGCCTGGCGCTGGCGCTGCTCGACGAGGGCGACACGGTGCTCGTCCCCGACCCGTGCTACCCGCTGTTTCGCTCCTCGGCCGTGATGGTCGGGGCCAAGCTTGCCTTCTACCCGCTCTCGGCCGAGCACGACTTCCTGCCCTACGTGGACGGCATCGACCCCGAGGTGGCCGACCGTGCCAAGTACATGGTGGTGTCGCTGCCGGCAAACCCGGTGGGCTCGGTGGGCACGCCGGAGGTCTACGCCCAGATCGTCGAGTTCGCCCGTGCCCATGACCTGCTGATCGTTCACGACAACGCCTACAGCGACATCATCTTCGACGGGGTCGAGGGCCACAGCTTCTTCAACAACCCCGGTGCCGACGAGGTGGGTGTCGAGTTCTTCAGCCTCTCCAAGTCGTTCAACGTCACGGGCGCCCGCATCAGCTTCCTCGTGGGCAGGCCGGACGTGGTGGCTGCCACCTACAAGCTGCGCAGCCAGCTCGACTACGGCATGTTCCTGCCCATCCAGCACGCGGCCATCGCGGCACTCACGGGCCCGCGCGACCAGGTGGTCGACCAGGGGCACCTCTACCAGGAGCGGCGCGACGCCCTCTGCGACGGGCTCGAGTCGATTGGCTGGGAGCGGCCCAACGCGCACGGCTCCATGTTCGTGTGGGCGCGCCTGCCGCACGGTCGCACGGACTCCATGGCCTTCGTGCTCGAGCTCATGGAGAGGGCGGGCGTCATCGTGACGCCGGGCGCGAGCTTTGGCCCCGGCGGCGAGGGCTTCGTGCGCATCGCGCTCGTGCAGCCGCCCGAGGTACTGCGCCAGGCGGTCGCGGCGATCGCGCAGGCCAACCTCTAGGGCCGTCGCGGAACCGGAAGAGGGGACTACGGGGGGCGTCGCGCGGGACTGCTCGCTCGGCGCCCCCATGCGTAAGGCCACACGTCGGCTGGCGTACGTACCCAGGATGCCGGCCCGTCTCGCGACATATGTCTTAGAGAGACAAGATGTCCACCAGAGCAAGATCAACCGCTCGTGTAAATCAAGAGCTCATGAAATTCTGTAGGCGGTCGGTTTTCCACGCTTGCGGATTGGGTCGTCTGCGTCTGTAACACGCTGGATACAATTTAGAGCGAAGCAAGGCGACAGGGCAATGTGAGCCGGCGCGCTTCTGGCACGTCCACAGGGGGCTGCCAAACGGGGAGCTGACGGTATATGCCGCCGGTAGTTCGTCGGCCTAGCTGCCGGCGCAAATGATGTGGAGGAACTCGTATGGGACGTTTCACCAACCCGCGTGACCTGTACTTTGGCGAGGGTGCTCGTCACGAGGTCAAGAACCTCAAGGGCAAGAAGGCCATCATCGTCTCCGGCGGTCACAGCATGCGCCGCGGCGGCTTCCTGCAGGACGTCCAGAAGGACCTCGAGGACGCTGGCTTCGAGGTCAGCCTGTTCGAGGGCGTCGAGTCCGACCCGTCGATCGAGACGGTCATGAAGGGCGCCAAGGCCATGCAGGAGTTCCAGCCCGACTGGATCATCGCCATCGGCGGTGGCTCGCCGATTGACGCCGCCAAGGCCATGTGGGTCTTCTACGAGTACCCCGACGAGTCCTTCGACAACATCATCCAGCCGTTCAGCTTCCCGGAGCTGCGCAAGAAGGCCCAGTTCTGCGCCATCTCCTCGACGTCCGGCACGGCCACCGAGGTCACCGCGTTCTCCGTCATCACGGACTACCAGAAGGGCATCAAGTACCCGTTGGCCGACTTCAACATCACCCCGGACGTCGCCATCGTCGACCCCGAGCTCACCTACTCCATGCCGCAGAAGCTCTGCGCGCACACCGGCATGGACGCGCTGACCCACTGCATCGAGGCCTACGTCTCCACGTACGCCTCCATGTTCACCGACGCCAACGCCCTGCACGGCATCCGCGAGATTCACGAGTGGCTGCCCAAGAGCTACGCCGGTGACCACGAGGCTCGCCAGCACATGCACGAGGCCCAGTGCATCGCCGGCATCGCCTTCTCCTCTGGCCTGCTTGGCATCGTGCACTCCATGGCGCACAAGACGGGTGCCGCGTTCTCCGGTGGCCACATCATCCACGGCTGCGCCAACGCCATGTACCTTGGCAAGGTCATCCAGTTCAACTCCAAGGACGCCCGTGCCCACGAGCGCTACGCCTACGTCGCCAAGGAGGTTCTGCACCTTCCGGGCACCACGGACGACCAGCTGATCGACAACCTGATTCAGGAGATCAGACACATGAACGACCAGCTCAACATCCCGCAGGGCATCAAGAACTACGGCGAGGGCGGCGTCAAGTCCGACGCCTCGATCATCGACTACGACGAGTTCGAGGCCAAGAAGTCCGAGGTCGCCAAGAACGCGCTGCTCGACGCCTGCACCCCCGAGAACCCGCGCCAGCCGACGCAGGAGGAGATGGAGAAGCTGCTCGAGTGCGTCTACAAGGACGAGCAGCCTGACTTCTAGGCCAGCCGCGCCAACGCGCACCGCGGGCGGCCGTGCCGCCCGACATGCAAGACTCGGCAGGGAGCCGGGGCCACGTGGCCTCGGCTCCCTTTCTCTTTGTGCGTGCCCGCGCGGAGTGCTATCATCCGCGTTGCTGTTTCAGGGCGAGGTGAAATTCCTCACTGGCGGTAGGTCGGACGCGGGCACAGGGCCCGCGGGCCCACGTCAAAGGGACGTGGTGCGGGAACCGGCGAGTCCGCGAGCCCGTCTGCGCTGGCGCGCAGCAGGGTTGACCCGGTTCGAGTCCGGGACCAACGGTCAAAGTCCGGATGGAAGAGGCAGGTGATCTCATGTCTGAACAGTCTGCGCAGTCCGCACACATCCACGTCGAGAACACGAACAGGTGGAGCACGAGGCAACTCGTGACCATGGCGCTCCTCGTTGCCGTCGGTGCCATCTTCTCGTTCGTGGCACTCCCGATCTTCCCGGCTGCGGCGTTCCTCACGTACGACCCGTCACTCGTCCCGGCCATGGTGGCGGGCTTCGCCTTTGGCGCGGGCCCCGGCGTCGCGGTGGGCGTGCTCATCACCGTGCTCCACGGCCTTCTGACCGGCGGGTGGGTCGGCTCGCTCATGAACATCGTCGCCACGCTCGGCTACATCCTGCCGGCGGCCATCATCTACGCGCGGAGCCGCACGTACAAGGCGGCCATCGGCGGCCTCGTCCTCTCGATGGTTGTGGCCACGGTTGCCTCCGTCGTCGCCAACCTCACCATCGGCGTGGCCTTCTGGTACGGCACGCCCGACGCGGTGCTGCCGCTCGTGGTCCCGGCGCTCATTCCGTTCAACCTCCTCAAGACGTTCCTCAACTCGCTCATCACGCTGGGCGTCTACAAGGCGATCTCCAACTCCATCACCCCGGAGAAGGACCAGGTCCAGGGCAAGGAGTAATGCGAGTGGCGCCAGGTCCCAAGACCATCATCTCCTGCGGGGACGTCACGTTCACGTACGACCGGCAGAGGCTCGCGCTCGACGGCGTGAGCCTCTCCGTTCCTCGCGGCAGCCTCACGTGCGTGCTTGGCGGTAACGGCTCGGGCAAGTCCACGCTCGCGAAGCACCTCGACGCGCTTCTGGTCCCCGACTCGGGCAGCGTTGCGGTCGACGGCCTCGACACGTCGGATCCCGAGTACGTCTACGACGTGCGCTCGCGCGTGGGCATGGTGTTCCAGAACCCGGACGACCAGCTCGTGGCCACGCTCGTCGAGGACGACGTGGCGTTTGGCCCCGAGAACCTGGGCGTGCCGACGGAGGAACTGGGCGCCCGCGTGCGGCGCTCGCTCGTGCAGGTGGGGCTCACGGGTTTCGAGCGGCACGAGACCAACGCGCTCTCCGGTGGCCAGAAGCAGCGCGTCGCCATTGCGGGGGCGCTTGCGATGGACCCCGAGGTGCTCGTGCTGGACGAGGCGTCGGCCATGCTCGACCCGCGCGGGCGCGACGGCCTCATGAAGGTCGTCCGGGAGCTCAACGGGCGGGGCATGACCGTCGTTATGGTGACCCACATCATGGCCGAGGCGGCCGAGGCCGACTACGTCGTCGTGCTCGACGCTGGCCGCATTCGCATGGAGGGGACCCCGCAGGAGGTCCTGACCCGCGCAGACGAGCTCGACGAGCTGGGGCTCGAGGTGCCGCCGGCATGTCGTCTCGCGCTTGCGCTGCGCGAGGAGGGCGTGCGCGGCGTGGAGCCCCGCGTGCGCGAGGACGAGCTCGTGGAGCAGCTCGCGACGAGGGCTGCCCGGAGTGGCATCGTCGCTGCTGGGCATGATATCGCCGCTGGCGGGGAGTCTGCAGGTTCCACGGCTGGCCCAGCTGACCCATCCTCCGCGCTCATCAGCTTCGACCACGTCTGGTTCAGCTACAAGCCTCCCAAGGAGCACGGGCGCCTCCTGCACGGCCGCCTCTCGCGGCGGGGCAGGGCAGCCTGGGGCAACGACCCGGACGCCGTCTGGGCGCTGAGCGACGTGAGCCTCGAGGTGCGCCGCGGCGAGTTCCTCGGCATCGCGGGGCACACGGGGTCGGGCAAGTCGACGCTCGTGCAGCAGATGAACGGTCTCGCGCATCCCACGCGGGGTACGGTGTGCGCGTTTGGCGAGGACCTTGCTCGCAAGGGCGCCTCGGCGGACGTGGTCGCGCGTGTCGGCGTGGTCTTCCAGTACCCCGAGCGCCAGCTCTTTGCGCAGACCGTCTTCGACGACGTCGCGTTTGGCCCGCGGAACCTCGGCTGCGACGAGGCGGAGGTGGCCCGGCGCGCCGAGCGCTCGCTTCGCCAGGTTGGGCTCGACCCGGCCATTGTGCGCGAGAAGAGTCCGTTCGACCTCTCGGGCGGCCAGCAGCGCCGGGTCGCGTTTGCCGGCGTGCTCGCGATGGAGCCCGAGGTGCTCGTGCTCGACGAGCCGGCGGCCGGCCTCGATCCGGCGTCGAGGCGCTCGTTCCTCTCGCTCATCGCGCGGCTGCACGAGGAGGGCCTCACCGTGGTGATGGTGTCGCACGACATGGACGACCTTGCGAGCCTCTGCTCGCGCCTCGTCATCATGAACGAGGGCTCCGTCGCGCTCGAGGGAACGCCCAATGAGGTCTTCCTTAAAGGTTCTGACCTGCAGCGCATTGGTCTTGGTGTGCCAAGTGCCCAGCGAATGGCGGAGGCCCTGCGCGCCCGGGGCGTGCCCCTTGCCGAGGGGCGCCTCTATTCGGTGGCCTCGCTTGCCAGGGCGCTCGCTCCGATGCTGGGGGAGGTTGCATGACGGACGCCTTCTCCTTTGGCAGCTACTGGCCTGGCGACAGCCCACTGCATCGGATGGACCCGCGCGCCAAGCTCGCGCTTGGACTCTGCTTCCTCATCGTGTCGCTCGTGGGGCAGGCACCGGTGGCGCTTGCCGTGCTCGCGCTCTTTGTCGTCGCGCTGTACCGCGTGGCGGGCATACCGGCCGGCCGTGCGCTGCGATCGCTTGCGCCCATGCTTCCCATCGTTGTGCTCGTGTGCGTGCTCAGGCTGTTCACCGACCAGGCCGGCGAGACGCTGTGGTCGTGGGGCGTCTTCCAGATAAGCGAGGGCAGCCTGCGCTCGTGCCTCTCCACGGTCGTGCGCCTCACGGCGATGATGGCGGGCATGTCGCTCGTAACCCTCACGACCACCGCGCTCGACCTCACGACTGCCTTCGAGCACCTGCTTGCCCCGCTTGCGCGCGTGGGCGTGCCGGCGCACGAGCTTGGCATGATGCTGGGCATCGCACTCAGGTTCATGCCCCAGCTCGCGGGGGAGATGCGCGCGACGTATGCGGCGCAGCTCTCGCGCGGCGCGCGGCTCTCGGGCAGCCCGCTGCGCGGCGTGCGGGCGCTCTCGTCGGTGGCGGTGCCGATGTTCGCGAGCGTGTTCCGCCACGCGGAGACGCTGGCGGCCGCGATGGACGCCCGCTGCTACCATGGCGAGCAGGGACGCACCAAGCTGCATCCGCTGCGCCTTGCGCGTCGCGACGCCGTGGGCTGCGCCGTCATGGTGGTGCTGCTCGCGGCCGTGGTGGCGGCAAACGTACTGGCCGGGTAGCGTTGGCGCGCTCGGTGCCGCCCGTTCGACTTCGACAGAGATGGAGGCTGGCATGCCAGCGACGAATCATCCCCAGGAAGAGGGCCTCGAGCTCGTGCTCCGCTACCTCACGTCGGTGCGCGCCTGGTACCTCGCCACGAGCGTGGACCACCGGCCGCACGTGCGGCCCTTCTCGTACGCGGCGATCGAGGACGGGGCGCTCAGGCTCTGCACCGCGACGACCAAGGACGTGTGGGACGAGCTCGAGGAGAACCCCTGGTTCGAGGCCACGTCGTGGTGGCCGGGCCATGGTTGGCTCGTGCTGCGCGGTCGCGTGGACCTTCGCGCGCCCGTGAGCGACGAGGTGCGGCGCGCCGGCTTCGAGCACCTCGAGGGCCTGGGCGAGCACTACGACGGGCCCGACGACCCGACCCTCGCCTTCCCCAAGGTCGAGGAGACCGAGGCCTGGATCTGCGACCACGAACAGTGGATTCCCATCAAACTGTAGGCGAGGGCGCACGTCCTTGAAGACCGCGGAGGCCGGGCGCCGGACCTTCAGCTACTCCTTCGCCGCGAGTAGCCCCCGCATGGCGGCCACCCAGCCGTCGGTCGCGCGCTTGGTGGAGATGAGGATGTTGTCGCGGGCGGCCAGCTCCTCCTTGGCGCGTTCGTGCCCAAGGCCGTTGCACATGAACAGGAACGTGCCCACGGCGTCGGCAATCACGCAGTCGGCGGGGGAGTCCCCGGCGCCAAGCACTTCGTCGGGCTCGAGGCCGGCAAGCTCGATGAAGCGCAGGATGCCCGAGCCCTTGCTCACGCCGGCGGGCGTTATGTGGTAGGTGTGGATGCCCTCGGGGTGCGCGTGGTCGCAGACGAGTTCGCTCGCGCCCGAGATGTGGTTGACCATGCCGTTGTCCGAAAGATAAAGCGGCAGGCCCGAGTGGTCGAGCATGTCCTGGATGTCGTCCTCGGGGGCGTCGCCGCGCAGCGCCACCGTGACCTCGCGATACTCGAAGCCGATGCCGTTATCGTGGTAGGTCTCGAGGTGTCCCGGCCAGCGCGCGAGCACCTCGTCGATGACGCCCGTCTCGCAGATGACATCATGCGGGGTCTTGCCGCTCGCCTCGTCGTAGGGCATCGTGCCCGTGAAGTAGTGCCACTCAGGGTTGCTCGACTGGCGGGTGCAGAGCACGCCGCCCATCTCGGCGATCCAGCCGGGAAAGCCCAGCACGCGCGCGTCCTCCTGGATCATGGCGCGGTTGCGCCCGGTGCAAGGGATGACGCCCACGCCCGCCTTCGTGAGCTCCACGAGCGTCTCGACGAGCTCGGCCGACGGCTCGCCGGCGGTGTTCACCGTCGCCTTGGCGCCGGTGAACATGGTGCCGTCGGCGTCGGTGATGACGTAGCGCACCTTGCGCAGGCGCTCCGCAAGCTCGCCGGTTGGACGCGTCGGGAACGTGGGGTGGCTGGTGGGCATGGGGCCTCCTTGGGCGCGGGCTGACATGGCTGCGGCCGCCCGCCCGGCGGCCGCGTGGGTACGAGCTGGGGGCTAGCTGAGCCTGAGCCCGCGTGCGGCGGCTGCCTGGCGGAAGGCCTCGGCGTCGGGAATCATGGGCTCGAAGCGGTCGCCTCGGTGGATGAGGGTCTCGTCGCCCTTGCCGAGCAGGCACACAAGGGCGGGCTGGCCGTAGGAGAGCGCCACGTCGAGGCAGCGGGCCACGGCCTTTTGGCGGTCGAGCACGTACTCGTGCGTCACGGGCGTGCCGTCGGCAAGCGTGGCGCCTGCGGGAACGTTGTCGTCCATCTCACGGCAGACGTCCTCGTTGGAGTCGTGGGCCGGGTCCTCCTCGGTGGCCACGATGTGGCTGGCCCACCGCGCCGCCTCGCGCGGGAGCTCCACGCGCCGCTCGTAGGCCTTGCCGCCCGGGGCACCGATGAGCGCCACGATGCGCCTGCCCGGGAACTCCTTGGCCATCGAGGCAAAGAAGCTCTGGTAGGAGAGGGTGTTGTGGGCATAGTCCACCACACAGGCCACCTGGTCGTCGGGACTGCCCACGAGCTCCATGCGGCCGGGCACGCGGCAGGCCGCCAGACCTGCGGCGACATGCTCGTTCGAGATGCCGAGGAGCTTGGCGCAGGCGATGGCCACGAGCGCGTTCTCCACGTTGAAGAGCCCCGGGAAGTTGATGGTGACCGGGAGCTGCCAGGCCTCGTCGGTCGTGGCGGCAACCTTGGTGCTTGAGCCGTTGGCAGAGCCTACCGAGCCATGTGCCACGAACGTGAGGCGCGACCCCTCGGGGCGCACGTCGGTGGCCCAGATGTCGGGGAAGGCCATGTCGCAGCTGCCGCACTCGACCGGGTCGGGGCCCTGCGCGGAGACGGCCACGAGCGTGGGCACCTTGCCCTCGAAGTTCTCGCCCTGCGCCGAGCTCAGGATGCGCTCGATGTGGGAGCTGCCGAGGTTCACCACGGCGGCGCGACCCTGGCGGAAGATCTTGAGCTTGCTTGCGAAGTAATCCTCGAACGTGGGGTGCTCGACGGGCGAGATGTGGTCGGTGCCGATGTTCAGGAAGGCGGCGACGTCGAGCTCGACGCCCAGTGAGCGGTCGTACTTGAGCGCTTGGCTCGAGATCTCCATCACCATGGCGTCGAGGCGGGCGTCACGTGCGTTGGCGAGGTGGCGCCAGAGGTCGGGGGCCTCGGGCGTGGTGTTGGTCGACTCGGCGTCCTCGATGCCGTCGTAGGTGTCGATGGATCCGATGACGCCGCAGGTCTTGCGTCCGTTTGCGGCGTCGATGATGTATCTGAGCATGTAGGCCGAGGTCGACTTGCCCTTGGTGCCCGTGATGCCCACCTGGGGAAGCGCGCGGTCGGGGTGGCCGAACGCTGCGGCGGAGACGAGGGCCATCGCGGTGCGCATGTCGCTCGTGACGATGGCGGGTGCACCCTGCGCCACCTGGGCAAGCTCGTTCAGGCGGGCAGGCTCGCAGACGTAGGCCACGGCACCCTTCTCGAGCGCGGACGCGAGGTAGGCAGGCTTGAAGGCGCGTCCCTTGCAGAAGAAGACGTTGCCCGGCTGCACGAAGCGCGAGTCGCAGGCGGCGCCGGTCACGGGCGTGTCGGCCGCGAGCTCGCGCTCGCCCGCGAGGATGCCGCGCTCGTCGAGGAGCTCGACGAGCTTGGAGAGGCTCGTGTGTGGCTGGTGGCTGGGACTGGTGGCTGCGCCGGCGGGACAGGCGACTTCAGGCTGAGTGTTCATGGACACCAGTATACGCGCGGGCGATTGCGGGGGTGAGGGCTGCGGGCTGCGGGCTGGCGGTTGTTCGCTCCGGATGGCGCCTTGCGGTCGCCCGACGATGCCTCGTGGGCTATCGGCTGTCACCTGCGGCCGATCACTCCGTTGCAACGCACCTCGCACGTGGCTGCCCAACGCCATTCGGGTCGTAGCCTGAGGCCTTGCAAGCCATCAACAGCCTCATTGGCTACGAGACGACGACCTCGCCAAAGCCAAGGCCTCGGGCCTCGCGCTCGATGGAAGCCATGCGCTCGTCCGTGGGCGAGGGGGCGTTCGCCATCTCGCCGCGCACGCCAAAGTGCCTGAAGCGCATGAGACGCAGTCGCGTGGAGCCCACGCGACTGCCCACGGTGGCCGCGATGCCGCGCACGGCGTCCTCCGGGTCGTTCCAGCCATCCGTCACGATGACGCGCGCCTCGGCAAGCTTGCCGGCCTCGCTGAGCTGGGCGAGGTTCTTGCGCACCATCACCCCGTCGGTGCCGGTGAGCCGCACGAACCAGTCGTCGTCCCAGGCCTTCACGTCAAGCATCACGCCGTCGGCAAGCGAGAGCAGCTCCTCGTGCTGGGCGAAGTCGATGGTGCCGTTCGAGTCGATGAGGCAACCCAGGCCCACACCCTTGCAAAGGGCAAACAGCTCGCGCAGGAACTCCGGGTAGAGCATGCACTCGCCGCCCGAAGTGGTGACGCCGCGGATGAAGGGCATGAAGCCGCGTACCTCGGCATACAGTTCCTCGGCGCTGAGGTGGCGGATGCGCGGGCTCGAGCGGTGGCGGCACGTCCCGATGCACGTGTCGCACGCGCAGCAGGCGTCCGCGTCCCAGGTCACCGCCCCGGCGTCGATGGCGAGCGCGTGCGCCGGACACGCCCGGACGCACTCGCCACAAGCTACGCAAAGCCGCTGCGTCTCGGGGTTATGGCAGTAGGCGCAGCGGATGTTGCACCCCTGCAAGAAGATGGAGCACCGCGCACCCGGCCCGTCCACCAAGGAGAACGGAATGACATTGTTCACCGGCACATGCGCAGACATCCAAGGAACTCCCAACAAGAAAAAAGAGAAGCCCAGCCTCGTAACCGCGTCAGGCGGGCGGGGCGTACGGGCCCAGCGAGTTCTCCGCACCAAGCGGAGCTGTCTGAGCTGGGAGTACGCCCTGCCCGCCCTTCTGACGACGACCTACAGGCGCACCGTCCGGTCGCCGAGGTCGTTCGCCCGCCAGTTGCCCTCGCCGTCATGCGACGTGTCGGCCAGCACCACCTCGCCGCGCGCGTACTTCTCGATCTCGGAGCGCTTCACGAGGAAGCCCGTGATGCGCACCAGGTCGGAGTCGGACGAGTAGAACGAGAGGTACTTGTCGCCGATGGCGAACGCCGCCTTGATGACGTCGAGGATGGCGTCGGGATTCCCCTCGGCCGTGGGCTCGACGGGGAAGATGTCGGAGACGCCGGCGTTGAAGTACTTGTGCAGGCTCGCGGCCTGGCGGATGTGGTCGTAGAAGACCTTGGGCTCGTCGCCCACCTTGATGCGCACGCCCGGTGTGACGCCCATCTGGTCGCCGAAGCCGGCCTGCGCGTGCAGGGTGAAGCGCCCGACCGCGGCCTCGGAGTACACCGCGTCAAAGCCGTTGACCAGGTCGTAGACCTTCGCGCAGATGCGGTCGGCCAGGGCGTTGGCCTCGGGGTCGGTGCCGTAGGCGCGCCCGTTGTGCAGGTTCAGCAGGGTGGCCACGCACTCGCTCATGCCGGCAAGGCCGAACATGGCCACGAAGCGGTCGCGGTGCACGAGGCCGTCGGTGACGAGCCAATCCGTGTCGAAGAACCCGGACTCCTCGACCTCGAACCTGATGCGCTGGTTGATGTAGTTGCACAGCTCGAGCGTCGCCTCGGGCAGGACGTTGTCCATGAAGTCGTCGACGCTCGTCGCAAGCTTGGCCATGCCGGGCAGCAGCAGGCGGTCGAGGCAATAGGCGCCGCCACCGTAGGGCAGCACGTTATAGCAGCTCACGACCTGGTAGTCGCCCTCGTAGGTGTGCTTGTGGATGGCGTGGTTGGCAAACGCGGGGTTGGCGCACCTCATAGCGCAGCGGATGGCCTTGCGTGCGTAGTCATCGGGGGTCACGCCCGCCTCGTACTTCATCGTGAAGTTGGGCACGGCGTTCTGGACCTCGGCCTCGACCTCGAGCAACAGGTTGCCGGCGCGGGTCTCCTCCGGGCCGATGTTGGCGTGGCAGTAGCCGGAGGCCACCGTGCGGTCGATGTAGGTGAGGAAGCGCGTGAGCTTGGCCTTTGCCTCCTCGTCGGAGACGCCCGCGAGGAAGGGGTCGATCATGCGGTCGAGCTGACCCACCGAGACCGGGCGGCTCGTGACCGACGGCACGTTGTCGTAGACCATCGCAAGGCCCCAGAGCAGGTCGTCGAGGTCCTTGGGGGCATCGAGCTTGAGGAACTTGGAGCCGTTCTCGACGAAGCGCTCGTAGTCGGGCAGGATGTAGCGCGGCCGGTAGGGCGCGTTGCCCTCGCTCATGTCGTCGAGTGCGTGGTTCTCGAAGAAGTAGTCGAAGCGCTTGGTGGTCTTGATGGGACTCACGCTGTTCTCGGCACTCTGGGCCAGGTGCAGCTTCTTCTGCTTGTAGGTGAGCTTCCTCGAGGTGACGATGCTCGTCACGTCTTCGGGCGTGGCCATGGGCTACTCCTTCTCTCTCGTGCCATGCGGCAGGTTCGACTCAAGCTCGTGCCTGAGCTCCGCGTCGAGCCGCCCCAGGCCCGCACGGTCGATGACGATGCCGCAACCGGCGCGGCGGGTGCCGGCCGTCCCTCGGCTAGTCCTCGATGTTGCGCAGGGCCACGGCGGTCTTGGCGCTCAGGCGCACGTTGTTGAAGACGAGCTCGATGTTGGACTCGAGCGAGTCGCCGCCGGTGATCTCGGCCACCTTGGCAAGCAGGAACGGCGTGGTCTCCTTGCCGTGGATGCCCTTCTCGTTGGCCTCGGCGATGGCCTCGTCGATGGCCTTGTCGATCACGGCCTTGTCCATCGAATACTGCTCGGGGATGGGGTTGCCCACGAGCACGCCGCCACGCAGGCCCATCTCGCGCTTGGCGTGGAAGATCTTGGCGAGGTCCTCGGGCGAGTCGACCTCGTAGTCGACGCCAAAGCCGGAGTGGCGCGTGTAGAACGCGGGCAGCTCGGAGGTCTGGTAGCCCAGCACGGGCACGCCGTGGGTCTCGAGGTACTCGAGGGTGAGGCCCAGGTCGAGGATGGACTTGGCGCCGGCGCAGATGACCATGACCGGCGTGTTGGCGAGCTCCTCGAGGTCGGCGGAGATGTCCATGGTCTTCTCGGCACCGCGGTGCACGCCGCCGATGCCGCCCGTGGCGAAGACCTCGATGCCGGCCATGTGGGCGATGATCATCGTGGTGGTCACGGTCGTGGCGCCGTCCATGCCGCGCGCGCACACCACGGCGAGGTCGCGACGGGACACCTTGGTGACGTCGTGGCCCTTCTTGCCAAGGTAGTCGATCTCGTCCTTGGAGAGGCCCGCGCGCAGACGCCCACCGATGACGGCGATAGTGGCCGGCGTGGCGCCGTTCTCGCGGATGATCTGCTCGACCTTGAGGGCCGTCTCGACGTTCTGCGGGTAGGGCATGCCGTGCGAGATGATCGTGGACTCGAGGGCGACGACGGGTTTGCCGGCGTCGAGGGCCTCCTTGACCTCGGGGGCGATGTCGAGGTACTTGTTGAGCTCCTTCATGTGTGTCCTTTCGTGTCGTGCTGTCCTTGACGTACGGGCGCGCGCCAGCGTGCGACGCGCGAGTGGAACCTGGTTTGGTGGGCGCCGGGGCAGCTGGCCGGGGCGCCCGGCTGCCTACGAGGCCGCGGCCGCCATGGGCGTGGCGGGGGAGGGCAACGTGGTCGCCGCATCTGCCTGCGCCATGCGCTTGCGGACGGCGTCGGCGCAGATGTTGGTGTTGATGGTCGCCGGCGACTCTACGCAGATCGACGAGGTGGCGAGCCCCGCGAGCCCCTGGCCCTCGAGGTCCTCGCCGCCGAGGAAGGCCCAGGCGATGGCGGCCATCATGGAGTCGCCCGCGCCGGTGGCGTTGGTCACCTGGCTCCTGATGATGGGGAGGAGCTCGGCGCGCTCGTGGTTGGCGCAGTAGAGCCCGCGCGCGTCGAGCGAGATGAAGACCTGCTTAAGGCCCGTGTCGAGCAGGGCCTTGGCGGCTCGCCCGAGCGACGCCTCGTCGGTGATGGGGACGCCCGAGAGCACCTCGGCCTCGAGGCGGTTGGGCTTCAGGGTGTGGAGCTTTCCCACGATGCCGTCGAGCTTGGTGGCCTTGACGGTGGAGACCGGGTCGCAGAAGAGCGGCACGGAGACGTTGTCGGCAAGCCAGCGCAGGCTCTCGGCGGGGATGTTGGTGTCCACCACGCAGAGGGCCGCGTTCTCGATGATGTCGAGCTTGCGCTCGAGGTGGGCGGGGAGCAGCTGGTCGTAGATGGCCATGTCGGAGATGGCGAGCTCCATGTCGCCGTCCTCGTTCATGATGAAGAGGTAGGTGGACGTGGTGGCACCCGGGATCACGAGCGAGCCGCGCGCGTCGATGCCGGCGTTCCGGCAGCCGTCCATGAGCTCGCGGGCGTGTGCGTCGTCGCCAAAGGCCGAGATGAGCTTCACGTCGCACCCGAGCAGGGCCATGTTGTGGGCGATGTTTCGCCCGGCGCCGCCTGCGGAGAGACGCACCGTGCCCGGGTTGGAGTCGTGGGCCACGAGCGGCTCGGAGGGCTTGCCGGCGATGTCCATGTTGGCACCGCCCACCACCACCGCGTAGGGCGACTCGGACAGGACGTACTGGCGGCCCAGGATGGCCCCCTTCCGGATGAGGTTGGAGATGTGGACCGCCACCGAGGAGCGCGAGATGTTCGCCCGCTCCGCGATCTCCTTCTGGCTGATGGAGGGGTCCTCGCGAATCCACTCGAGGATTTGGCGTTCGCGCTCGGTGACCATCCTGCCTCCGTTCCGGCTGTGCCCTGGGCCCGCGGGTCTGTCCTGGTCCCTTGTCGGGGTCTGTCGTCTGGTGTGCGTGCTGGGTTGGGTGACCGGTCATTGTGGCTGGCCCGATGCCCGGCTTTCGCGGTCGGGGTCTGGTCTTCGTGCCTGACGGCCCCGCGCCCCAGCCTCCGCGTCGAAACGACATCAACAAAGATTTAGAACCATAATCATTTCTTTACTACAGGCATTATACGAGGGGAGTGGGGCGGCGTAAAGCACTCTCTGGAGAAAGGGTGAATTCGCAGGTAAACGGCAGTGAAGGCATGCGGTTGTGCCCGCGTCCGCTTCGATAAACCCCTCGCCCGTGATTAGCCCCTCGCCCGTGATAAGCCCCTCGCCCGTGCGCGATTCGGTTGCGTGCGTGTTTCGGCTGATTGCCGCCGAGCAGCCGACACCCATCACAGACCCCAACACCCCGAACGTAGCGTTTTCGGACAAGGCGCTCTCCGCCAACTGCGGTTTTGCAAGGCCGCCTGTCCAAAAACGCTACGCTCGGTAGGGGCCGGGCCCCCGAGGATGCGCGACTGTAGCAGTTTCGGACAAGAGGTCTTCAACCAACTGGAGTTTTGCGGGTCTGCTTGTCCGAAAAAGCTACGTTCGGCAGAAGGGTGAGGTCCATAATCCCATGAATGTGTGACTGTAGCGTTTTTGGACAAGCGGCTTTCTGCCAACTGGGGTTTTGTGACGTCACGTGTCCGAAAACGCTACGTTCAATGAGGAGTGATCCGTGGTTGTGACGGCTGCGGGCATGCGTGTGCTCGCATGATGGGTGGCGTGTTTCGGATGGGTGCGCTTCGCATGCGCGTGCGAGCTTGCGGGAACGACATTGGATGATGTTGAGCGCGAGGTTAAGGTGCGCTTCGCATGCGCGTGCGGGGCCGCGGGGCGGGCCGGGCGCATCGGCCGTGCGCCCAGATGCGGAGCACGCGCCTGCCGGGCACCTTCCCAAACGCACGCCGGCACGCCGTGCATGGCGCGCGCTCGCATTATCAACAGAAGTTGAAAGGCCGCATACCATTCGCGGGATTCTCGCCACCGCTCGCGGGGGCCAACGATATGCTGCCTGTTCGTTACGTCTTGGATGCAATAGTGTCTTCAGAATGGAAATATCGGGACAGTCGGCTAAACTTTTCTTAAGAACGCAAGGCGACCAGCAAGCCAGTGCCGCAATCCCACCCACCCTACGCTGCAGCGTTGCGGAACCCGGGCCAACCGGCACTGGCGGACACGTACGCCCCAGGAAGGAGCGGCTCCACATGAGCGAGTCCTCGCGAACCAACCGACGGGTCTTCCTCGTCGTGCTCGATAGCTTCGGCATCGGCTCCGAGCCGGACTGGCCGGACTTCGACGACGAGCCAAGCAACACCCTGTGCGCCTGCGCCACGAGCGGGTACCTCGACATCCCCAACCTGACGCGCCTCGGCCTGCTCAACATCGACGGCGCGCTCGAGAGCCCCTATGACGTCGACCTCGCCCCCGTCGCGCACCCGGAGGGCGCCTTCGCCCGTCTGCGCGAGAAGTCGGCCGGCAAGGACACCACCGTGGGCCACTGGGAGATGGCGGGCGTCATCTCGCCCAAGCGCTTCCCCACCTACCCCAACGGCTTCCCGCCCGAGGTCATCGAGGAGTTCGAGCGCCAGACCGGGCGCGGTGTGCTCTGCAACAGGCCCTACTCGGGCACCGAGGTCATCAAGGCCTATGGCGAGGAGCAGCTCAAGACCGGCGACCTCATCGTCTACACCTCGGCCGACAGCGTGTTCCAGATCGCCGCCCACGAGGACCTCGTGCCCGTGGAGCAGCTCTACGAGTACTGCCGCATCGCCCGCAAGATCCTCACCGGCGACCACGGTGTGGCCCGCGTCATTGCGCGCCCCTTCGTGGGCACCGATGCGAGTAACTTCAAGCGCACCCCGCGCCGCCACGACTTCTCGCTCGAGCCTACCGGCACCACCATGCTCGACCAGCTCAAGGAGCACGGCTACGACGTGCTGTCCGTGGGCAAGATCTACGACATCTTCGCCCACCGCGGCATGACCGACTACGTCTTCACCTCCGGCAACCCCGAGGGCATCGACAAGACCATCGAGCGCACCGCGCGCGACTTCCACGGTCTGTGCTTCACCAACCTGGTGGACACCGACATGGTCTACGGCCACCGCAACGACGCCGTGGGCTACGCCAGGGCCATCTCCTACTTCGACAGCAAGCTTCCAGAGCTGCTGGCCGGCCTTCGCGAGGACGACCTGCTCATGATCAGTGCCGACCACGGCTGCGACCCCGTGACCCCCTCCACCGACCACTCGCGCGAGTACGTGCCCTGGGTCATCGCGGGCCCGCGCGTCAAGGCCGGCACCAACCTGGGCACCCGTCCCACCTTCGCCGACATCTCGGCGACCATCCTCGACTACCTGAGCGCGCCCGCGCTCGGCGTCGGCACCTCACACCTTGACGAGATCCTGGAGGCCTAGGCCATGGCAGCGACTCCCACTCCCCACAACCAGGCGACCGAGGGCCAGATCGCCAAGACCGTCCTCATGCCCGGCGACCCGCTGCGCGCCAAGTACGTGGCTGACACCTACCTCGAGGACGTCACCTGCTTCAACCAGGTGCGCAACATGCTGGGCTTCACGGGCACCTACAAGGGCAAGCCCGTCTCGGTCATGGGCTCGGGCATGGGAGTGCCGTCCATCGGCATCTACTCCTACGAGCTCTTCAACTTCTACGACGTGAACAACATCATTCGCATCGGCACGGCCGGCGGCCTCGCGCCCGACGTCCGGCTGCGCGACCTTGTGATCGGTATGGGCGCCTGCACCGACTCCAACTTTGCCGCGCAGTTCCGCATGCCGGGCACGCTGGCCCCCATCGCCGACTTTGGCCTCCTGCGCAAGGCCGTCGAGTCCGCCGAGCGCCTGGGCTACGACTACAAGGTTGGCAACGTGCTGTCCTCGGACGTCTTCTACAACGACGACGAGACGGTCAACGAGCGCTGGGCGTCGATGGGCGTGCTCGCGGTGGAGATGGAGTCCGTGGCGCTCTACCTCAACGCCATCCGCGCGCGCAAGCACGCGCTGTGCCTGCTCACCGTGTCGGACCTGCCGCTCTCGGGCGAGGGACTACCGGCCGAGGACCGACAGACGTCGTTCACCCAAATGATGGAGGTCGCCCTGGAGGTCGCGGTGTCATCATAGGCATGTGCACGAGGCGGGCCGTGCGGCCCGTTTGATAAGGGGGCGGAAGTCCGCCTCGAGGGTGGCCCGGTGCGGAAGGCCGGGTCGCAAGGGAAAGGAAGCGTACCAATGAAGAGCAACATCTCCCGTCGTGGCTTCATCAAGGGCATGGGTGCCCTGGCAGCGGTTGCCGGCCTCGGCCTCGTGGGCTGCGGTGGCGGCGGCAACTCGGGCGGCGACGCCGCTGCCACCTCGGGCTCCGCGTCCGGCGCCAGCTACAAGATCGAGATGGTCACCGACACCGGCGGCGTCAACGATCAGTCGTTCAACCAGAGCGCGTGGGAGGGTCTGCAGAAGCTCCAGTCCGACAACGGCTGGGACGTCAGCTACATGGAGTCCAAGCAGGAGAGCGACTACGCCACCAACCTCGACAAGGCGGTCGACGACGGCTCCAACCTGATCTGGGGCATCGGCTTTGCCATGGCCGAGGCCGTGGGCAACTGCGCCAAGTCCAACCCGGACGTCCAGTTCGCCATCATCGACAATGCCAACCCCACCGGCGCCGCCAACATCACCGGCGTGACGTTCCGCGCGCAGGAGCCGTCCTTCATGGTGGGCTACATCGCGGCCCGCTTCAGCAAGACGGGCAAGGTCGGCTTCGTGGGCGGTATCTCGTCTGACGTCATCGACCAGTTCGAGTTTGGCTACAAGGCCGGCGTCCAGTACGCCAACTCCGAGAAGGGCCTGAACGTCGAGGTCCAGAGCCAGTACGCCGAGTCCTTCTCCGACTCCGCCAAGGGCAAGTCCATCGCCCAGAAGATGTTCTCCGACGGCTGCGACGTGGTCTTCCACGCGGCCGGCGGCGTGGGCACGGGCGTCATCCAGGCCGCCAAGGACGCCGGCAAGTACGCCATCGGCGTCGACCGCGACCAGGCCTACCTCGCTCCCGAAAACGTGATCACCTCCGCGCTCAAGCGCGTCAACACCGCCGTCATCGACGTCTCCACGCAGCTCCAGAGCGGCAAGATCGAGGGTGGCACCAACGTGAGCCTGGGCGCCACGGAGGACTGCGTGGGCATTCCCGAGGAGCACAGCATCATGGGCGACGAGATCTACAACGACGCCATCGCCCTTGAGGACAAGATCAAGAGCGGCGAGATCAAGCCGCCCGCCAACGAGAGCGACCTGGCTTCCTTCAAGGCGTAGGCTCGGAAGCCGGCAAGCACATATTCCCACTACGTCGGGGGACGCTCCCAGGGGCGTCCCCCGACACATGCTAAGAGAGGGAGGTGGCACATGGAGGTCAGTTCCGACTACGCGGTCCAGATGCACGGCATCACCAAGGTGTTCGGCACGTTTCGGGCGCTCGACGGCGTCAACCTCGACGTGAGGAAGCAGTCCATCCATGCCATCCTGGGCGAGAACGGCGCGGGCAAGAGCACGCTCATGAACGTGCTCTACGGCCTGTACCAGGCGGACGAGGGTGACATCTTCCTCAACGGCGAGAAGGTGGACATCCAGAGCCCGACCGATGCCATCACGCACGGCATCGGCATGGTGCACCAGCACTTCATGCTTGTGGAGAACTTCACCGTCACCGAGAACATCGTGCTGGGCGACGAGGTGTGCGGCGCCCCCGGCATCCTCGATCCCAAGGCGGCGCGCGCCAAGGTGGCCCAGATCGCGGACGAGTACGGCTTCGACATCGACCTCGACGCCAAGATCGAGGACATCTCCGTGGGCATGCAGCAGCGCGTCGAGATCCTCAAGGTGCTCTACCGCGGCGCCGACACGCTGATCCTTGACGAGCCCACGGCCGTGCTCACCCCGCAGGAGATCGACAAGCTCATCGAGATCATGCATGACCTCGTGAACAAGGGCAAGACGATCATCATCATCACCCACAAGCTCAAGGAGATCATGAGCTCGGCCGACGAGTGCACGATCATCCGCCGCGGCGTCTACATGGGCACGGTCGACGTGGCGAGTTCGAGCGAGGAGGAGCTCGCCTCCAAGATGGTGGGACGCCACGTGAGCTTCAAGGTCGACAAGAAGCCCGCCACCCCCGGCGACGTGGTGCTGGCCGTGCATGGCCTGCACGTCAAGGACGAGCGCGGCATCGAGCAGGTCAAGGGGCTTGACCTCGAGGTCCGCTCGGGCGAGATCGTGGGCATCGCGGGCATCGACGGCAATGGCCAGACCGAGCTCGCCTATGCCATCGACGGCCTGGCCAAGGCCGAGTCGGGCACCATCTCCATCAAGGGCGCCGAGGTCCAGAACACCTCGATCAAGAACGTGCTCGACCACTCGGTGGCCACCATCCCGTCCGACCGTCATCGCTGGGGCATGGTGCTGCCGTTCACGGTCGCCGAGAACATGGTGCTCGACATCCACGACGAGGCGCGCTTCGGCACGGGCATCCGCCTCGACTACCAGGCCATGACCAAGTACACGCAGGACCTCATCAAGGAGTACGACATCCGCCCGGACAACTGCGAGAACATCCACGCGGGCGACCTGTCGGGTGGCAACCAGCAGAAGGCCATCATCGCGCGCGAGGTCTCGCGCGAGCCCGACCTGCTCATCGCCATCCAGCCCACCCGCGGCCTCGACGTGGGCGCCATCGAGTTCGTGCACAAGTCGCTCGTGCGCGAGCGCGACCGCGGCGCCGCGATTCTGCTCATCTCGCTCGAGCTCGACGAGGTCATGAGCGTGTCCGACCGCATCGAGGTCATCTCGGAGGGCAAGATCGTGGGCTCCTTCAAGCAGGGCGAGGTTGACGAGCAGCAGATTGGCCTGCTCATGGCGGGAGGTGGTAGCAGATGAGTCCGGTAGCAAAGATCTTGAAGAAGCCGATCGCCTCGGCCGTCATCGCCATACTCTTTGGCTTCTGCGTGGCCGCCGTCATCCTGGCCAGCGCCGGCTACGACCCGATCGGCTCGTTCGCGGCGCTGTTCAACGGCGCCTTCGGCAAGCCCAAGTACATCTCGAACGTCATCATCAAGGCGACGCCGCTTCTGCTCACGGGCAGCGCAGTGGCCTTCGCCTACAAGGCGGGCCTCTTCAACATCGGCGGCGAGGGCCAGTACATCGCCGGTACCGTCCTTGCCGTGGTGGTGGGCTCGCAGATCAACCTGCCTGCCCCGCTGCAGATTCCCATCGTCATCTTGGTGGGCATGCTGGGTGGCGCCGTGCTGGGCGGCCTCGTGGGCTGGCTCAAGGCGCGCTTCGGCATCCATGAGGTCATCACCAGCATCATGTTCAACTGGATCGCCCTCTACCTCAACAACTTCGTGGTGCAGACCGACCTCTTCCACAAGGCCAACTCCACGGCCACCATCCCGGTGAACGACTCGAGCTTCACGATGTTGCTGCCCAACTGGAAGGTCTCCAAGGAGGGCATGAACGCGCTCGCGGGCATCCCCTGGTTCAGGGAGATGCTGGTCAAGACCGACATGAACGTGGGCATCATCGTCGCCATCGTCGCGGCCGTCTTCATCTGGTGGCTGCTCACGCGCACTAAGGTGGGCTACGAGATCCGCGCCGTGGGTCTCAACAAGGACGCGGCCCAGTTCGCCGGCATCAGCGTCGAGAAGAACGTCGTGCTCTGCATGGTCATCTCGGGCGCGCTCTGCGGCCTTGCCGGCGCCCTTACCATCACGGGTACCTCGCCGCACTCCATCTCCACGCTGGCCGCCTTCGAGAACAACGGCTTCAACGGCCTGTCGGTTGCCTTCATCGCGGGCTGCTCGCCCATCGGCTGCATCCCGGCGTCGTTCCTGTTCGCCGGCCTCATCTACGGCGGCCAGTCGGTCCAGCAGGTTATGGGCGCCCCCACCGAGATCATCAACATCATGATTGGCACCATCGTGTTCTTCATGGCGCTGGGCGGTATCGTGCCCATGCTGGCCGAGCGCATCGAGCGCAAGCGCAAGCTCCAGGCCGAGGAGGCCGCCAAGGCCGCCGCGGCTTCCGCCGGAAAGGAGGATGACGATGCTCAATAGCCTCATCATGCTCGTCGCCATCACCCTCACGTACTCCACGCCGCTCGTCTTCGGCGCGCTGGGAGGCGTCATCTCCGAGCGCTCGGGCGTCACCAACATCGGCATCGAGGGTATGATGACCGTGGGCGCCTTCGCGGGCGTGGCGGGCAGCTGGGTCACGGGCAACCCCTGGCTGGGCTTCCTGTTCGCCGGCGTGTGTGGCGCGCTCGTGGCGCTGCTGCACGCCCTGGCCTCCGTCACCTTCGCCGCCGACCAGACGGTCTCCGGCGTGGCCATCAACCTCCTGGCTCCCGGCATCGCGCTCTTCGCCTGTCGCAACATGTTCGAGGGCGCCGCGATGTCGCAGCCGGTCACCACGCTGCCGCGCATCTTTGGCGCCACCGGCCTCGCCGGCACGCCGTTCGCGAACCTCAACGTCGACATCACGGTCATCCTGGCGCTCGTCGCCACGGTGATCCTGTGGTTCGTGCTGTACCGCACCAAGTGGGGCCTGCGCATCCGCGCCGTGGGCGAGCACCCCGCCGCAGCCGATACGCTCGGCATCAACGTCTACCGCACCCGTTACGCCTGCGTGCTGGTCTCCGGCCTGCTCGCCGGCTTTGGCGGCGCCTCGGTGACGCTCGCCATCGTGTCGCAGTTCACGCAGACCTCCATCGCCGGCCAGGGCTTCATCGCCCTTGCCGCGGTGATCTTCGGCAAGTGGAAGCCCGTGGGAACCTACGGCGCCTGCATGCTCTTCGGCTTCACGCAGGCGCTCGTGATCATGCTGGGTGGCGGCAGCTTCCCCATCCCGTCGCAGATCCTCTCGATGCTGCCCTACGTCATCACCATTCTCACGCTCATCCTGTTCGTGGGAAGCTCCGTGGCGCCCAAGGCCGACGGCGTGCCCTACGTCAAGGGAAGCAGGTAGGAGGCGCCATGGCAAGGACGGCAGAGGACGCGGCCGAGACGACCGGGGCCGCACGGCCCGCAGACGAGCGGGCGCTCGTGGCCGCGGCCATCGAGGCCCGCGAGGGCGCCTACGTGCCCTACTCGCACTTTGCGGTGGGCGCGGCGCTGCTCGACGCCTCGGGCAGGGTGTGGCACGGCTGCAACATCGAGAACGCGGCCTACACGCCCAGCAACTGCGCCGAGCGCACGGCCTTCTTCAAGGCCGTGAGCGAGGGCGTGCGTGACTTCGTGGCCATCGCCGTGGTGGGCGGCCCGGAAGGCAGGCCCGTGAGTGAGTGGTGCGCGCCCTGCGGCGTGTGCCGCCAGGTCATGCGCGAGCTCTGCGACCCGGACACCTTCCAGGTGGTGCTGGGGCGCACGGGCAGCGAGTGGAGGACCTACCTCCTGCGCGACATTCTGCCGATGGGCTTTGGCCCGGAGGACCTGGGCAGGCCAGCCCCCAAGGCCGCCTGCGGGCACAGCCACTAGGCATCAGCACGAGGGAATGCGGGCCGCCTTGCGGGGCGGCCCGTCTCGTATATGCGGCTGGAGCCCGGCAGGCCCCGGGCGCCAGTCGCCCCCAGCGCGAGAAAGGCGCAACCATGCGGATGTACGACATCATCGAGAAGAAGCGCGACGGCGGCACGCTCACCGACGAGGAGATCAGCTTCTTCATCAAGGGCTACGTGGACGGCACCGTTCCCGACTACCAGGCGTCGGCCCTTCTCATGGCCATCTTCTACGAGGGCATGAACGCCCACGAGACGGCGACGCTCACCATGGACATGGCCCACTCGGGCGACATGGTCGACCTCTCGGCCATCAAGGGCGTCAAGGTGGACAAGCACTCCACCGGCGGCGTGGGCGACAAGACCACGCTCGTGCTGGCGCCCATCGTGGCGTCGCTGGGCGTGCCGGTGGCCAAGATGAGCGGCCGCGGCCTAGGTCACACGGGCGGTACGCTCGACAAGCTCGAGTCGATTCCGGGGCTCACGGTCGACATCGACATGCAGCGGTTCTTCGACATCGTGAACACCGTGGGCTGTGCGGTCATCGGCCAGACGGGCAACCTCGTACCGGCCGACAAGAAGCTCTACGCCCTGCGCGACGTCACGGCCACCGTCGACTCCATCCCGCTCATTGCCTCGAGCATCATGAGCAAGAAGATCGCGGCCGGTGCCGACAAGATCCTGCTCGACGTGAAGTGCGGCAGCGGCGCCTTCATGAAGACGCCCGAGGACGCCATCAGGCTCGCGGAGTGCATGGTGGAGCTGGGCGAGGAGGTGGGTCGCACCACCGTGGCCCTCATCACCGACATGGGCCGGCCCCTGGGCAACGCCATCGGCAACGCGCTCGAGGTTCAGGAGGCGTGCGACACGCTCAAGGGCACGGCGCCCGAGGACGTCACCGAGACCTGCGTGGAGCTCGCGGCCAACATGCTCTACCTCGCCGGGCGGGGAACGCTCGAGGAGTGCCGCGTGGCGGCCCGGGGCCAGATAGCCAACGGCGAGGGCCTCGCCAAGCTGCGCGAGATGGTCGCGGCCCAGGGCGGCGACGCCCGCGCGCTCGACGACTACTCCCTCTTTGCGCAGCCGGCGTGCTCGCGCGAGGTGCGCGCCACCAAGGCGGGCTACGTCTTTGCGATGAACACCGAGCGCTGCGGCATCGCGAGCGTGGCCCTGGGCGCCGGCCGCGCCACCAAGGAGGACAGCATCGACATGGCGGCGGGCATCGCGCTCGCGGCCAAGACGGGCTCCCACCTCGAGCCCGGCGACCTCGTGGCCACGCTCTATGCCGCCACTGAGGACAGGCTCGACGAGGGCGAGCGCATCCTGCGCGGCGCCTACGACATCAGCGACGAGGCCCCGGCCCCCATCCCGCATTTCTTCGCCCGCGTCTCGCGCGACGGCGTGGAGCGCCTCGGGTAGGGCGTCCGGCGTTTGTCGCGTCCGGGCGGCGACGCTTCCCGGGCAGGCCGGCCCCGCGGCGCCGCGGGTGGGTGGCATCACTTTCTCATGTGATAAGATTCCCATGCTCGCGGGCGATTGGCGCAGTGGTAGCGCAGGGGCTTTACACGCCTAAGGTCGGGGGTTCGAATCCCTCATCGCCCACCAATGCCATCACGGGCCGGAGCGCGTCTCCGGCCCTTCTCATGGCGCTCCCGCACGGGGCGGGCGCGCAGGGGATCGGGCGCGGCACTTCCGCGCCGCAACGGAGGCGGAGACACATGTCATCGAACGTGCCAACAGACGGCTTCGACCCAACCGCCGCCGTCCTCCCGTCCGCCTCCGAGGGCATCGACCCCATCAGCAGCAAGCCCATCGGCATCTTCGACTCCGGCCTGGGCGGCCTCACGGTCGCGCGCGCCATCGCGCGCCGCCTGCCCGCCGAGCCCATCTACTACGTGGGCGACACCAAGCGCTGCCCCTATGGCCCGCGCCCCCAGGCCGAGGTGCGCCTCTTTGTGCGCCAGGTGGGCCGCTGGCTCGAGAGCCACGACGTCAAGCTCGTGGTCATCGCCTGCAACACGGCCACGGCGGCCGGCCTCGACGTCATCCAGAAGGCCCTCAAGGTGCCGGTCATCGGTGTCATCGAGCCGGGTGCGCGCGCCGCGATCCAAGCCACGCGCACCCGCAGGGTGGGCGTGCTCGCCACGGCGGGCACCGTGGCGTCGGGCGCCTACGAGCGCGCCATCCACAACCTCGACGCGGGCGTCCAGGTGTCGCAGAGCGCGGCCGGCAGCTTCGTCGACTACGTGGAGCGCGAGCTTGCGAGCGGGGCGCACCTGCACGAGGACTGGATGGCCAACAAGGGCGTCTTCGACACGTCCGAGGTGCGCGAGCTGGCATGCGCCAACGTGGCGCCGCTTCTGGGCAAGGGCGTCGACACGGTGGTCCTGGGCTGCACACACTTCCCGCTGCTCGCCCACGAGATCGGCGAGGCGCTGGGCCCGGGCGTGCGCACGGTGAGCTCGGCCGAGGAGTGCGCGCGCGAGGTGAGCGAGATCTTGGCCCGCAGGGGAGAGCTCGCGGACCCCGAGGCGCCGGACCTGGGAGCCGGCGGCGAGCCCAAGTACCGCTTCGCCACCACCTCGGACGACATCACGTCGTTTGCCGTCGCGGGCAAGTTCATCTTTGGCCACCCGCTCGACTCGATCGAGCACATAGAGCTCGAGACCCTCGAGGCCCTGGCCGACGAGTAGGAAGGCAGGAGCCATATGGCAGACATCGAGATTCCGGAGCGCCGTCCCGCCGGCCGCGCGGCGGACCAGATGCGCAAGGTCACCCTCACGCGCGACGTCATGAAGAACGCGCACGGGTCGTGCCTGGCCGAGTTTGGCGACACGCGCGTCATGTGCACGGCGACCGTCGAGGAGGGCGTGCCCGCCTGGCGCCGCGCCACGCGCAAGGGCTGGGTGACGGCCGAGTACGCGATGCTACCCGCCTCCACCTCCACGCGCACCAAGCGCGAGTACAAGGGGCGCAAGGGCCGCTCCATGGAGATCGAGCGCCTTGTGGGACGGAGCCTGCGCGCCGTGTGCGACCTCGACCACCTGGGCGAGTTCACCGTCACGGTCGACTGCGACGTAATCCAGGCCGACGGCGGCACCCGCACGGCCAGCGTCACGGGCGGCTGGGTGGCCCTGCACGACGCGCTCATGCGCTTCGTGGAGCTTGGCAAGATGAGGCGCCTGCCGCTCACCGGCCAGGTGGCGGCCATCTCGGCCGGCATCGTGGGCGGCGTCCCCCTGCTCGACCTCGACTATCCCGAGGACAGCCACGCCGACGTGGACCTCAACCTCGTGGGGACGGGCGAGGGCGGCATCGTGGAGGTCCAGGGAACCGGCGAGCGCTCCACGCTCTCCCGCGGCCAGCTCGACGAGCTGCTCGACATGGGCGAGGCCGCCATCAAGCGGCTCTGCGCGCTCCAGGACGAGGTCACGGGCTTCTCGGCGTAAGTCCGGGCCGCTTGGCGGGCATGCGTGTCGTTGTGTCTCGCTCGCCCGGCGTCCGCCTCGCCCAAGCCGTCCGCCATCCAAACACGACACAAGACAACCCATGCAACGAAGGGAACCGCCATGCCAAAGGTTGACTACAAGACGCTCGACCCCGCGACCACCGTCGTCGTCGCCACGGGCAACGCCCACAAGGTGACCGAGATCGAGGCCATCCTCAAGCCGGTCATGCCCGGCACCACGTTCTACGCCCTGGGCGAGCTGGGAGACTTCCCCGACCCGGTGGAGAACGGCGACACCTTCACCGAGAACGCCATCATCAAGGCGCAGGCTGCCCTCGACGAGACGGGCCTCACGTCCGTCGCGGACGACTCGGGTCTCGTGGTCGACGCGCTCGGCGGCGAGCCGGGCATCATGAGTGCGCGCTGGGCCGGCGTGCACGGTGACGACGCGCGCAACAATGCCAAGATGATGCGCGAGATGGCCGACGTGCCCGAGGACAAGCGCGGTGCGCACTTCCACTCCAGCGTGGTGCTGCTGCGTCCGGACGGTACCATCCTCACCGGCGAGGGCGACTGCCATGGCAAGATCGGCTACGAGCCCGAGGGCACGCACGGCTTTGGCTACGACCCGCTGTTCTGGCCCGACGACACCCCCGGCCGCTCCATGGCCGACCTCGAGCCCGAGGAGAAGAACGCCATCTCGCACCGTTTCCACGCGCTGCAGGACCTCGCCCGCCAGCTCGTGTAAGGGCTTTTCCCGACCACTTCCCGGCACCCCCGGCCGACGCTAGAATGGGGGTGCTCGGGGCGAGGTTCCGGGTCGGCGTGGACGGGCTGGGGCCCCGACACGACGGGACATAACTTTATAGCTGCGCGACCTCGCCCAGGTGGCCGCCACACGTTGGTTGCGGCCGACGCGGGCCGCACGCCGGGGCAAGACGCCTCCGGTGTCTCAGAGAAGGGACGCGCCATGAAGATCATCCACGCCAAGGACTATGCGGACATGAGCCGCAAGGCCGCCAACATCATCTCTGCCCAGGTCATCCTCAAGCCCGACTGCGTGCTGGGCCTTGCCACCGGCACCACGCCCATCGGGGCCTACCACCAGCTCATCGACTGGTACAAGAAGGGCGACGTCGACTTCTCGCAGGTCAAGACCTACAACCTCGACGAGTACCGCGGCCTCACCCACGAGGACCCGCAGAGCTACCACTACTTCATGAACAAGGAGTTCTTCTCCGGCATCAACATCGACCTGGCCAACACGCACGTGCCCGACGGTGCCAATCCCGACGCCGAGGCCGCCTGCAAGGCCTACGACAAGATGGTCGCCGACGCCGGCTATCCCGACCTGCAGCTCCTTGGCATCGGCCGCAACGGCCACATCGGCTTCAACGAGCCGGCCGACGCGTTCTCCAAGGGCACGCACTGCGTCGACCTCACGGAGAGCACCATCGAGGCCAACAGCCGCCTGTTCGAGAAGGAGGAGGACGTGCCGCGCCAGGCCTACACGATGGGCGTGCAGACCATCATGAACGCGCGCATGGTCCTCATGGTCGCCAACGGCAAGAACAAGGCCCAGGCCGTCCATGACATGTGCTTTGGCCCGGTTGCCCCGAGCTGCCCGGCCTCGATCCTGCAGCTGCACGCCAACTGCGTCGTGGTCGCCGACGACGAGGCGCTGTCGCTGTGCGAGGGCCTGTACTAACGAATCCTGCCGAGTCGCTTGGCATATGCGCCCACAAGGGCAATCGGGCGGTCGGAACCTTCGGGTTTCGGCCGCCCGTCTTTTGTGTGTCGAACGAGATGAGTCCGCCGTGTTCGCGCGGCCCTCCCCGTCAAAGCCTGGAGAGGTCGACCTTGAATGGCATGGATGCGGGCAGGCCCTCAGGTTCGAGGAACATGACCATGTAGAGCGGCAGGTACGTGATCTTGCCGTCTTTCTCAACATTGCCCTTGCAAAGCACGACGCCCTCCTCGAGGCCCCATTCCTCCGTGGCCAAGAGGTTGTTGATGGCGGGGTGCCTCTGCCAGTCCGCTCCGGACTTGACCTCGATGGGCAGGCAGGTGCGTCCGGACTGAACGACGAAGTCAACCTCGCCCGTTCGCTTGCCGTTAAAGTAGTGCAGCCAAAACCCATGCGCGACAAGCTCCTGCGCTATCACGTTCTCGGCGATGCTTCCCAGGTTGACGTCGAGGTTGCCCTGCAGGATGTCGAACTGGACGTTTTCGAGGGAGCTTGCGCACAGTAGGCCCACGTCATTGAGGAACAGCTTGAAGAGATTGCGCTTCTCACTGGCGGCAAGCGGAGCGACGGGGGAGGTTACGTTGTAGCAAGGGAGTGCGACGCCCGCGTCCGTGAGCCAAAGGAAACTGCTCTCATAACGATTCTGTCGTGCCGACTTGGCGAGGTCGGCGAGGACGAACCTTCGATTCCTGTCGTCGAGTTGCGAGGGTATGGCGTCAAAGATCGCCCGTACCTTCGTCTTGTCCCTTTCGGCGGCGTATTTGGCAATGTCCTGACGATAGAGGTCGAGGATGTCACGCTGGATCTTCAGGGCCTGGGCGACGTCGCTCGTGTCGACAAAGCGCTGGACCACTTCGGGCATGCCTCCTATGACGACATACGCCAGGAACAGCTGCATCATGGTCGCATGGACGGACTCCGAGACGGGGGTGCGGTCCTCGTAATGCGAGCGCAGGAAGTCTATGGTCTGTGGCTGTACGCCGGCTGCGAGGCAGAACTCCTCGAAGTCCAACGGGTACATGTGTCGCTGCTCTTCAAAGCCGACGGGATAGGAGGGAACCTCCCTGTTGCGTACGCCCAGCAGGGAACCGGTTTCGATGTAGTCGAACCGCCCGTCTTCGACGAGGAACTTAATGGCCGTCCGGGCGCGGGGGCACTCCTGTATCTCATCGAGTAGAACGAGCGTCTCCTTGGGTTTGAGCGGCTGCCTGAGATATGCGGTGAGGTTGGCGACAAGCGTATCCGCGTCGAGCGACCCATCAAAGACGGATGACGCTGCCGGGTCCAAGAGGAAGTTGAGCTCCGCAAAGGAGCCATAGTGCCTTTTGGCAAACTCCCGAACAAGGGTGGTCTTGCCGATCTGACGTGCGCCAGTAAGCATGAGCGCCTTGTGCGAAGGGGCGTCTTTCCAAGCCTCGAGGGCCTTGAGTTCCTTCCGTTGCAGCATATAGGCTCCTACCAGGTATTTGTAACGTTATAGCTGAGTATAAGGCATGTTGCTGCAACGTTTTCTCGTATTCTATGCGACCTGCTGCAACGTTTTCCGAAAGAATTCGGTCATCTCTGCAACGTTTTACGACAGTGCCCGCGCGCAATCGGCGCGCTCGAGGTCGAGCCCCGAGGGCTTGGAATTGGTTGTCATTGTGCATTCCCCTTGCCGGGCCTTGTGGGACGTCTTGCGGCACAGTACGATGTTCGTTCGCATGAATACACGATGGCCGCATTCTGCCCATGTGCACGAGCCTGCCCGGTCGGGTGGGCCCGCATGGCTGCGGTCGGGATAGAGAGCGTGGCATGGAGAACGAAGTTCCGGCAGTCAACAAGGTCGACGAGATTCGCGAGAAGCTCGAAGGCATGCAGGGCGAGCGCATCAAGGTGAAGGCCAACATGGGCCGCTCGCGCATCGTGGAGCGCACGGGTACCCTCGTCCAGGCCCACCCGTCGCTGTTCGTGGTGGAGGTCGACGAGCGCCGCGGTCGCACGGCTCGCCAGAGCTATCAGTACGTTGATGTGCTCACGGGCACCGTCGAGCTCTTCGACAACGAGACGGGCGAGCGCCTCTTCGACTGCGCCCCCGCAGAGCCCCTCGACTAGGCATCTGCGTGGCCGGCGCCTCCTCACGCGTCTCTGGCATCCAGGTGCTCGAGACCCCCTGCAAGGTCAATCTCTACCTCGGCGTTCACTTCGGGCGCGACGCGCGTGGCTACCACCGCGTCGACTCCGTGATGGTGCCCGTCGCCCTCTTTGACACCATCGAGGTCACCGACGCGCCAGCGCTCGAGGTGCGCCACTCGCCGGCGCTCGAGGTGACGCCCGAGGAGACCACCGTATGGCGCGCGGCTACGCTTTTGGCGCGCGAGCTGGGCGTCGAGCCGTGCGTGCGCATCGACGTGCGGGCGTCCATTCCCGAGCGGGCCGGTCTGGGCGGCTCGTCTGCCGATGCGGGCGCCGTGCTGCGGCTTCTCGCGCTGCGCTGGGGCACCGACGTGCTCGACGAGCGCGTGATTGGCGTGGCCCGGCGGGTGGGTGCCGACGTCGCCTTCTTCCTCGACCCCATGCCCGGCCTGTATCGCGGAGCGGGAGACAGGCTCGAGCGCACGTTTCCCGGCTTCGAGGCACCGCTTGCGCTCGTGATGCCCGCGGCGGAGGGTGGCTCCACGCCCGAGGCCTATGCCGAGTTCGACCGCATGGGCGAGGCGCCTGCTGGTTACAAGCGCGTGTGCGAGGCGCTTGCCTTGGGCGACATGCGTGCCATGGCCCGCGAGCTTCGCAACAACCTGGCTCCTGCGGCCTGCTCGCTCTGCGGCGAGGTGGGAAGGGCCGCCGCGTGGCTTGCGAGGCAGGATGGCGTGCTGGGATCGCAGGTCACAGGCTCGGGCGCGTGTTCTTTCGCCCTCTGCGAGAGCGTGGAGGACGCCGACCGCATTGCCGCCGCCGCCCGTTCCCGCGGCTGGCGCTCCTGGTCCACTGTCACACTTTCTTCCGTATGATTTGTCACATGGGCCCGGTTTCGACCGGTCCCATGTGACAAATCATACGGAAGAAAGAAAGTTGTTGGCGTAGGGCGGCAAGTCTGCTATTATTCTCATTCGCTTCGGGTTGTGGCTCAGCTTGGTAGAGCGCTCGGTTCGGGACCGAGAGGTCGCTGGTTCAAATCCAGTCAACCCGACCATGGATGCGAAGAGGCCGTCGGACAAGTTCCGGCGGCCTCTTTTTGTTGCCGTGCGACGTGCTGCCTCGACTTGTGGCGCTTGAGGCGGGCTGCCCGCGAATGAGACGGAACCGCCGACCCTAGCCTTGCCACTCGTGGCCGGCAAGGGGCGTGCAGCCTGCTGCCACGAGGTCGCAATCGCTCGCTACCAGGGTGTTGTTGCCACGATGGCGCGGCTCGTCGGAAAATTCGGGCACGAGCCACACGTGGCCGAACTCTCGCGAGAAGGCCGCCAGCGTCTCGTACATCGGGTGAGACGCCCGCCCCTCCAAGGGAAAGCGCAGCGTGGCGAGGTAGCTGCCCTCCTCTGCCAGGTGCTCGTGCACAAGCCGCGCGCCCTCCTCGGTGGCAAGTGGGCCCAGCGGCCGCGACCCCGTGAACGCCTCGTTCACGATGAGGTCCGCCGGCGCCTTCCGCCCGCGCAGCCACTCCCAGCCGTCCGCGCACACCACGGAGAGCCGCCCGGTCCCAGCCAGCTCGCGCTCCACCCGCGCCAGGCCAAAGCTCTCGCGTGCGATCTCGATGATCTTGGGGTCAACCTCTACGGCGATGACGCGCACGGGCGCCAGGTGCGTGGCCAGCCAGCGCGGGAACGAGAAGCCCCCCCCGCCGATCACCACGGCGTCGCGCAGCCTCGGCAGCTCGGAGACGATGCGTCCCTGCTCGCGCTGGTACTCGCAGGCAAGCTCGTCCTGCAGGTTCCCGGGGATGTAGGCCGCGCTCTGGAACGCCCCGCCCACGTTGAGCATGCGCACGGGCGTGCCGTCGGCGTCGGTGGTGTCGAACAGCAGCGCGAGGCCAAAGCGGGCGCGCGTGACCGTGATGCCACGCCGGCGCAGGATGGCCATGGCCAGGAAGTGCACGCACACGCCAAGGACGGTGAGGGCGACGAGTGCCAGGACGGCTACGGCCATGCGGCTCCTTGGGGATTCGGCAACGATGCGCATCGACATGAGAGCGACGGCGCGGGCGTGGGTATGATGCAGAGGTAGAGATTGCACGGAGGCGGCCGCATCGGGCAAATGTGCCCGATGCGTTTTGGCGCTGGGGCTAGTATACTCATGTGCTTGCACCGGCGCAGAGGCCGCGTACAGACGCAATTGCGAACACGCCCCCTGGGGCCACTGGGAGAGGAACGCACATGATTTTTGGTCTTGGAGCTCCCGAGCTCATCTTCATCCTCATCATCGTCCTGGTCATCTTTGGCCCCAAAAACCTCCCGAAGCTCGGCAAGTCGCTTGGCAAGACGGTCAAGGGCATCCGCGAGGGCATGGACGAGGCCCAGGACGGCGCCAAGGGTGAGGACGCCGAGGCCAAGGACGTCGTGGTCGAGCACAACGACGACGCCGACGTCGAGGACGCCCCCATCGCCGACCCGGACAGCGACGCCGACGCCAGCACCTCCGGCGAAAAGTTCTGCGGCAAGTGCGGCACCGTCAACCCGCCCGAGAACCACTTCTGCAAGAAGTGCGGCGCCAAGCTGGACTAGCGTCACCCGCGCGCCCGCCCCAACCGGCGAGCGCGTCTTCATGACCGGGCTTGGCATCGCGCCGAGGCCGGTCTTCAGGCTATCGATACACTCATGAGGCAGAAAGCGAACCATGGCAGAGACTGAGATTATCCTCACCCCCGAAGGCCGCCAGAAGCTCGTCGACGAGCTTTCCTGGCGCGAGGGCGACCACGAGGCAGAGATCATCGAGCGCATCAAGGTCGCCCGCGACTTTGGCGACCTCTCGGAGAACTCCGAGTACGATGACGCCAAGGAGGAGCAGTCCAAGAACGCCTCCCGTATCGCCGAGATTCGCAAGATCCTCTCCACCGCCAAGATCTCCGAGGCTGCCGGCCACGCGCTCGCCGTTTCCATCGGCTGCACCGTCGAGATCCAGGAGCAGGGCAAGGACAAGAAGGTCGCCTTCACCATCGTGGGCACCACGGAGACCAACTCCCTCGAGCACAAGATCTCCAACGAAAGCCCCGTCGGTGCCGCCCTCATGGGCCACGAGAAGGGCGACGTCGTGGAGGTCACGAGCCCGTCTGGCGCCACGCGCTCCTACGTCATCACCAAGATCTCGCGCTAGGGCGCGAGCGAACCGCACGGTCTGCGCCCCGCCCGCGCCAAGCGCGAGAGGGGCGCTTTTCTTGAGCGTCCCCACGGGCCCGGCCCGTCCCCTCTGACGGCCGCACCGCGAGGGCCCCACCCCGTTTCCAACCCAGCGCGCCGTCCCGGCGCACGAAGGAGCATCCCATGTCCGAGCAGAACATCGCCGCCACGCCCGACGCCGCGGCAGACGAGCGCACCCACCGCCTCGCCCGTCGCCAGGCCCTCATCGACGCGGGTCAGGAGCCCTATCCCGAGCACAGCAACGTGACGACCCACGTCGACGAGCTGCTTGCCCGCTACGAGCAGCTTGCCGAGGGCGACGACCCCGAGGCCACCGTCCACACGGTCGCCGGCCGCATCCGCGCCAAGCGTGGCCAGGGCAAGGTGGCCTTCGTTGTGCTCCAGGACCCCACGGCCACGATGCAGCTCTTCTGCCGCATCGACAACATGGGCGAGGACGGTATGGCCGCCCTGCGTGCGCTCGACCTGGGCGACATCGTGGAGGCCACCGGCACCATGATGCGCACCCGTCGCGGAGAGCTCTCGCTGGCACCCACCAAGGTGCGCCTGCTCTCCAAGTCCATCCGCCCGCTGCCCGAGAAGTTCCACGGCCTCTCGGACAAGGAGACCCGCTACCGCCAGCGCTACGTCGACCTCATCGTCAACGATGACGTGCGCGAGACGTTCCGCAAGCGCTCTGCCATCGTGAGCGAGTTCCGCCGCTACATGGAGGACAACTCCTACATGGAGGTGGAGACGCCGGTTCTCCAGACCATCCAGGGCGGCGCCACGGCCAAGCCCTTCATCACGCACTTCAACGCGCTCGACCAGGAGTGCTTCCTGCGCATCGCCACCGAGCTGCCGCTCAAGCGCCTGCTCGTGGGCGGCTACGAGGCCGTGTTCGAGATCGGCCGCATCTTCAGGAACGAGGGCATGGACCAGACCCACAACCCCGAGTTCACCACGATGGAGGCCTACCGCGCCTACAGCGACCTCGACGGCATGAAGCAGCTGGCCGAGGGCGTCATCAAGGCCGCGAACGCCCGTGTGAACGACTCGGAGCAGATCGAGTACCAGGGCACCACGATCGACCTGTCCGGCACCTGGCCCTCCATCCCCATGACCAAGGTGGTTTCCAACGCCCTGGGCGAGGAGGTCGACCTCGACACCGACATCGAGCACCTGCGCGAGCTCTGCGCTGCCCACAAGATCGAGGTCAAGCCCGAGTGGGGCACCGGCAAGCTCATCGCCGAGCTCTATGACGAGATCGGTGAGCCCTCGCTCGTGAACCCCACGTTCGTGGTGGACTACCCGGTCGAGGTGTCGCCGCTCGCCAAGCGCTTCGAGGACGACCCACGCCTCACGCACCGCTTCGAGCTGGTCATCGCCGGCCACGAGTACGCCAACGCCTTCTCCGAGCTCAACGACCCTGTCGACCAGGCCGACCGCTTCCACGCCGAGATCGCCGAGCGCGACGCCGGCGACGACGAGGCCATGCAGTTCGACGCCGACTACGTGCGCGCGCTCGAGTACGGCATGCCGCCGGCGGGTGGCATCGGCATCGGCATCGACCGCGTGGTGATGCTGCTCACCAACCAGGCGTCCATCCGCGACGTGCTGCTGTTCCCGCACATGAAGCCCGAGCGCGGCCAGGTCTCCGGCGCCGCCGAGGCGAAGGCCGCCGAGGCCGCGGCCACGGGTGCCGCCACGGGCGTGCTCCAGCCCAAGCTGCCCACGATCGACTACAGCAAGGTGCACGTGGAGCCACAGCTCGCCGACCTCGTGGACTTCGACACCTTCTGCAAGAGTGACTTCCGCGTGGTCAAGGTGCTCGACTGCGTGGCCGTGCCCAAGAGCAAGAAGCTGCTGCAGTTCACGCTCGACGACGGCACGGGCTCCGATCGCACGATCCTCTCGGGCATCCACGCCTACTACGAGCCCGAGGACCTCGTGGGCAAGACGCTCGTGGCCATCGTGAACCTGCCGCCGCGCAAGATGATGGGCATTGCCAGCTGCGGCATGCTCATCAGCGCCGTGCACGAGGAGGGCGAGGACGAGCGCCTCAACCTGCTCATGGTCGACGACCGCATCCCCGCCGGCGCCAAGCTCTGCTAGTTACGCGGTGTCGCGTAATTCCTACCTTGGAGAGGGGTATCCTGCAAGGAAAGCCCGCTCCGCGCGATGACGCAGGAAGCATGGCGGGCCCTCCGGGGTCCGCCATGCTGCAATAAGGGGGAACCCCGCATGTTCGACAAGTTTACCGACAAGGCCCGCAAGGTCATGAGCCTTGCCCAGGACGAGGCGAGAAACCTCGGCCAGATGTACGTGGGCACCGAGCACCTCCTGCTCGCGCTCATCAAGGAGGGCGACGGCATCGCCGCACAGGCCCTGGCCAAGCTCGACGTCACCTACGACGAGGCGGTCGAGGCCGTGAAGGAGGTCACCGAGCGCGCGAGCGAGCCCGTGCCGGGCGGCCACATCCCCTTCACGCCCAGGGCCAAGCGCGTGCTCGAGGGTGCCTACCGCGAGACCATGAGCCGCGGCGCCACCTACATCTCCACCGAGCACCTGCTGCTGGGCATCGTGCGCGAGGGCAACGGCGTGGCCATGGAGACGCTCAGCCGCCTGGGCGTCTCCGGCGACGCGGTGCGCAACGCCGTGAACGAGCTCATCGACAAGAACAAGCCCGCCGACTCCGCGCCACAGGTGCAGGAGGTTCGCATCGGGCCGGACGGCGTGACGGTTGGCCCGGCCCGCCAGCAGTCCGCCCCCGCGGACGACTCCTCCATGCTCGAGCGGTACGGCCGCAACCTCACCTCGCTTGCCGCCGAGGGCAAGCTCGACCCCGTGATCGGCCGCGACCGTGAGGTGGAGCGCGTCATGCAGGTGCTGGCGCGCCGCCAGAAGAACAACCCGCTCATCCTGGGTGACCCGGGCGTGGGCAAGACGGCCGTCGTCGAGGGCCTGGCCCAGCTCATCGCGGCGGGCACCGTGCCCGACATGCTGCGCAACAAGCAGATCTGGACGCTTGACGTGGCCGCGCTCGTGGCCGGCTCCAAGTACCGCGGCGAGTTCGAGGACCGTCTCAAGAAGGTCATCGCCGAGGTGCAGAAGTCCGGCGACGTCATCCTCTTCATCGACGAGATCCACACCATCATCGGCGCGGGCTCGGCGGAGGGCTCCATCGACGCCGCCAGCATCCTCAAGCCGCCCCTGTCGCGCGGCGAGATCCAGGTCATCGGCGCCACGACGGCCGACGAGTACCGCAAGCACATCGAGAAGGACTCCGCGCTCGAGCGCCGCTTCCAGCCGGTGAACGTCAACGAGCCCAGCATCGCCGACACGCTGGCCATCATCCACGGCCTGCAGGACCGCTACGAGAAGCACCACCACGTGCGCTACACCGACGCCGCACTCGAGGCCGCCGTCACGCTCTCCGACCGCTACATCCAGGACCGCTTCCTGCCGGACAAGGCCATCGACGTCATCGACGAGGCGGGCGCCCGTACGCGCGTGCACAACATGGTGCTGCCGCCCGAGATCGCCGAGGTCGACGAGCAGCTGGCCAGCGTCCGCGCCGACAAGCAGAAGGCGGCCGACGCCCAGGAGTTCGAGGAGGCCGCCAAGCTCCGCGACCGTGAGAAGGAGCTCGTTGCCAAGAGGAGCGAGCTCGAGGACGCCTGGCACAAGCGCCTCGACGCGAACGTGGTGACCGTCGACGCCGATGCCATCGCCGACGTGGTCTCCTCTATCACGGGCGTGCCGGTCTCCAACCTCTCCGAGGCCGAGGCCTCCAAGCTCCTGCGCTGCGAGAGCGTGCTGCACCAGCGCGTCATCGGCCAGGACGAGGCCGTGAGCGCCGTGGCGCGCGCCATCCGCCGCAGCCGCTCGCCGCTCAAGGACCCGCGTCGCCCCGGCGGCTCGTTCATCTTCCTGGGCCCGTCGGGCGTGGGCAAGACCGAGCTGGCCAAGAGCCTCGCCGAGTTCCTCTTTGGCTCCGTGGAGGCGCTCATCACCTTTGACATGAGCGAGTTCATGGAGAAGTTCGCCGTGAGCAAGCTCGTGGGCGCCCCTCCCGGATACGTGGGCTACGACGAGGGCGGCGAGCTCACCAAGGCCGTGCGGCGCCGTCCGTACTCCGTGGTGCTCTTCGACGAGATCGAGAAGGCCCACCCGGACGTCTTCAACCTGCTGCTCCAGATCCTGGACGAGGGCAGGCTCACGGACGGCCAGGGACGCAAGGTCGACTTCTCCAACACCGTCATCATCATGACGTCCAACGTGGGCGCGCGCGAGATCGCCAAACCCGGTGCGATGGGCTTTGGCGCGGGGTCCGGCCAGCTCTCCGACAAGGAGATCAAGAGTCGCGCGATGGGCGAGCTCAAGCGCCTGTTCCGCCCTGAGTTCCTCAACCGTGTGGACGAGATCGTGGTGTTCGAGGCACTCTCGAAGGGCCAGATTCGCGGCATCGTGGACCTCATGGTGCGCGAGCTGCGCAACCGCCTCATCGGGCAGGGCATGTCCATCGAGCTCACGGACGCCGCTAAGGACCTGCTGGCCAAGGAGGGCACCGACCCGGTCTACGGCGCCCGCCCGCTGCGTCGTGCCATCCAGACGCACGTGGAGGACCCGCTGGCCGAGCAGCTGCTCGAGGGCACGTGGAAGGCGGGCGACATCGTGCTCGTCGACGTGGGCGAGGACGGCAAGCTGACCTTCACCAAGGGGAAGGGTGTCATCCCCGAGCGCACGGAGCGCGAGCATATGGAGCTGCCGAGCGCCACGCACTCGTGGGGCTCGGCCGGCGGCTCAGGCTCTGCCTCCACGCGCGGCGCGGGCGACGCGGGCCTGGACGCCACGAGCCTGGCCGCCACGAGCGACTAGGGCTGCGGTCAAAGAGCCTTTGGTGGCCCTCGAAAGGGCTGCCGACATAGCGTCACACAAGAGGGCTTCGTCCGAGCTGGACGAGGCCCTCTTCCCGTGCGTATGCGAGGCTGGTCGCGAGGCATGCGCGGCACGAGCGCCGCGCCGCAGTCCGTTGCCCGGAACGCCGGGATGTCGGCGCGCTACTCCACGTCCACGATGACGTCGGTCACCTTGACGATGGCGACGGCCGTCATGCCGTCTCTGGGCCCCAGCGCGTCGATGGCCTCGTTGGTGATGTCGGCCTTCACGACGGCGTCGCCGGCGCCCAGGCTGATGGCTCCGATGTCGTTCACGGCACCCTCGTGACCGACGTGATGGTGCCCTTGAGCTGGTCTCTGGCAGAGACCCTCATGGGAGTGCCCTTTCGATATGCGCGAATATGTCCGCACGACATTCTACTGGTAGCGGAGCGCCTCCACCGGGTCGAGCCGGGCGGCACGGCGCGCGGGGTAGTAGCCAAAGACGAGGCCGATGAGTACGCAGATGCCCGTGGCGATGCCCACTGCGTCGAGCGAGACCGCCGGCGTGACGTTCGAGGAGGCCCCCATCGTCCCGAGAAGGCCACTCGTGCTGGCCAGGTAGGCGAGCGCCCAGCTGCCCCCGTACCCTATGGCCACGCCGATGATGCCGCCCGCCACGGAGATGGCGATGGACTCCCAGAGGAACTGCGCCGTGATGTCACCGCGCGTGGCGCCCAGTGCGCGCCTGAGGCCGATCTCGCGGATGCGCTCGGTGACGTTGGTGAGCATCATGTTCATGATGCCGATGCCTCCTACCAGCAGCGATATGCCGGCAACGGAGCCCATCATGAGCGAGAACGAGTTCATGTAGTTGTTGAGCGAGTCGATGACGGACTTCATCGAGCCCACGTAGATGGTGTCATCCACCTGGTCCTCTGGGATACCGCCCATCTTGGCGAGCTGGGCCTTGGTCCTCTCCACGAGCGCCTCCACGTCGACGCCCTCGCGCGCGAAGCCGACGACGCTGTTGAGGCCAAACCGCCCCATGCCGAGGCGGTCCTTGGCGGTCTTGGGCGGCACCCAGGCGTTGCCGTAGCCGTCACCCGAGCTCATCATGGAGGTGTCCTCCACCACGCCCACGATGGTGTAGCTCGAGGAGCCCATCTTGATGGACTTGCCCGTGGGGTCGGCGTCCGGGTTGCCGAAGAGCTGGCGCATCACGTTCTGCGTGACGAGGGCCACCTGGGCGGCGCCGGCGGCCTCCTCGGCGCTCCAGGCGCGGCCGCGAACGACCTTGATGCCGTCCGCCCTGAGGTAGTTGTCGTCGCCGCCGGAGACCGTGAGCATGAGCTGCCCGTCGGGCGCCGAGGCGTCGATGCTGCCCATGTAGGCGCCGGTCACGAACTCGTAGTCGGGAAGCGCCGTGGCGAGGGCCTCCACGTCGTCCTCGTCCATGGTGTACGGGGTGTAGATGTTGATGCGCCGGGCGGCGTCGAGGCCCAGCTCGCCCACGAGCGAGTTGCGGATGCCGCCGATGAGCGAGGTCATGGCGATGACGGCGGCGATGCCGATGACGATGCCGAGCACCGTGAGCAGGCTGCGGCCGCGGTTGGCGTCGAGGGCGCTCGCGGTCTCGGAGGCGAGGTCGCGCGGGGTCATGTCACATCACCTCCGGGAGGGTGGCGAGCGAGGGCTTGGTCGGCACATCGGGCTTGGCCAGCGTGCCGCCCACGCGGGTGGCGGCCGTGAGGGCGCCTGCCTCGAGGCGGCCGTCGAGGATGTGGACAGCACGGTCGGCGCGGTCGGCCACGCCGGGGTCATGCGTGATGAGCACGATGGTCTTGCCCCGGTCGCGAAGCCGCTCGAAGGTCTGGAGCACCATCTCGCCCGTCTGGGAGTCGAGGTTTCCGGTGGGCTCGTCGGCCAGGATGATGGCCGGGTCGCACACGAGGGCGCGCGCGATGGCCACGCGCTGCATCTGGCCGCCCGAGAGCTCGTTGGTCTTGTGGTCCCAGTGGTCGACCGGCAGGCCCACGGCCGAGAGGGCCGCCACCGCGCGCGGCTCGCGCTCGCGCTGCGGCACGCCGCCGTAGGCGAGCGGCAGCATCACGTTGCGCAGTGCCGTGGCCCTGGGCAGCAGGTTGAAGCTCTGGAACACGAAGCCGATGCGCCGGCCGCGCACGAAGGAGAGGTCGTCATCGGAGAGCTTGGAGACGTCGAGGCCCTCGAGGCGGTAGGTGCCGGTGGTGGGCGTGTCGAGGAGCCCCAGGATGTTCATGAGGGTGGACTTACCCGAGCCCGATGGCCCCATGATGGCGACGAACTCGCCCTTCTCCACCGTGAGGGTGACGCCGCGCAGCACGTGGTTGAGGCCGGCACCCGTCTCGAAGATGCGGTGGATGCCCTGGATGTCGATGACGGGCATGGCTAGTCCACCTGTGCCGATCCGCCGGCGCTGGTCACGTTGCCGCTCTCGTCGTATTCGGTCCAGCCGCCGCCGGACGGGCCGGAGGAGCCGGACGCGCCGGAGGAGCCGGACGCGCCGGAGGAGCCGCCCGCATCCGCGGCGCCGTCGCCGCCCGAGATGCTCGCTGCCTCGGCGCCCGAGACGATGACGTTCTCGCCCTCGGCGAGCAGGCTCCCTGCCGTGGGCTCGACGGCCGTCTCGGAGCCGTTGGTGGCAAGCACCCTCACGAGCACCTCGTGCCCCTCGTGTGTCTCGGCGTCGTCCTCCACGGACAGTGTGCCGGTCCCGTCGCCCAGGTCGGTGACGGCCGCGCTGGGCACGATGAGCGCGGAGTCAATCGACTGCGTGACAATGCTCACGTCGGCCGTCATGCCGGGCTTGAGGCGTGGGTCGGGCGCGGGAATCACGAGGTCGACGGCGTAGGTCACCCCGCCGCCCCCGCCATAGCCGTAGCCTGCGGAGGCGTCGGACGAGCTCGTGGTGGCGATGGAGCGCACGGTGGCCTCGAGCGAGGCGCCGGTGACGGCGGAGAACGTGGCCGTGCCCTTCTGGTCGACGGCCACCTTGTTGATGTCCGCCTCGCCAATCTGCACCGTCACGGTCATCTGCGAGAGGTCGGCGATCTGGCAGAGTGCGCCGGAGCCGCCGCCCTGCGCCGCCGTCGCGCCAAGCTGCCCGAGCGCGGCGCCCGGCTGCGCGTTGAGCTCGATGACGCTCCCGGCCACGGGTGCGCGCACAGTGCGCTGGTCGGCCTGCTCCCTGGCCTTCGCGAGGCTGTCGTTGGCGGCCTCGAGCTGGGTCTGGGCGCTCTCGACCTGCTCGTTGGCGGCCGAGACGGCCTGCTCGGCGGAGCTGACGGCCTCCTTGGCAGACGAGGTGTCAACGGGCGCCGCCTGCGCGCCGGGGGCCGACGCTGCGGCCGACTGCGCCTGTTTGGCGGCCCTCTCGGCCGTGGCCTTGGTGCTCTTGGCATCCTTCAGCTGCTGGTTTGCCTGGGAGACGCCGCGCTTTGCCTGGTCGAGCGCCGACTGGGCGCTGCGCACGGTACGCTCGGCCTCCGAGACGGCGCGGTCGAGGTCGTCGTTCTTGATGGTGAACAGGACGTCGCCCGCGGCCACCTGCTGGCCGGTCACCACGTTCACGCTCTCGATGGTGCCGTCGATGACGGGCGAGACCACGGTCGAGGAGATGGGCTTGATCGAGCCCGACCCCGTGACCTTGGAGGTGAAGGGGCCGCGCGTGACCGGCTGCGTCACTACCTGCACCGTCGGGACGGCCTGCGTGGCGGAGACGTTTCGCCAGACGAGGAAGCCCGCCGCGAGGACCACGACGATGCCGGCCGCGATGCCGCGCTTGATGAGGCGCTTCCTGCGCCGCTCGGCGCGCATGCGCTTGAGCTGGGCGTAGGCCTCCTGCTCGGCGGGGTCGAGCTGCGTCGTGGCATCCGTGCCCCCGCCTATGGCAGCGACGCCTCCCGGCAGGTAGGGGTTGGGATGGAGCACCTCGAGGTCGGGCACGCCCGGGGGAAGCTCGCGGCCTGCGGTGTCGCCCTTGGCGGGGGCACCGCCCTGGTCCGCATCCGCGTCGCTCGTGTCGTCCAGGCTCAGGCCCTCGATGCCGACGGGCTCGCCTGCGGGGTCGCTCTCGTGATGATGGCGTTTGCCGAGTCTCATGGGGTCTCCCTCTCGTCGGCGGTCGGTTGCTTGAGGCTATCTGATAACTTGGGTCCGGCGGCCCTGGCCGGAGGGGCAATCCGCGAAAGGCGCTGCTCCGTCGGGGGCTGGTCAGAGGATCGCGGAGTCTTGTCTGCAAGGTCGCGGCGTGGCAGAGATGGCCCGGCGCCTGCACGTGGGAACGTGGCCGCTAGGACTCCATGCGCAGCGCCTCGACGAGGTTCTGCCGGTGCGTGCGGCGCAGGGCATAGAGCACCGAGAGCCCCAGCACGAGCAGCGCCCCCGCGGCGGCTGCCCCGATGTAGGGCCAGGGGATGGCCATGCCAAGGCCCGCGAACGAGTACTGCATCGATTGCCACATGGCCCACGACACGCCCAGGCCCAGGACCAGCCCGCCGAGCAGCCCGCGCCAGGCGTAGCTCACGCACTCGTAGGCGATCATGCGCACGAAGGCCCGCTCGCCCATGCCGGCGCTCCTGAGCACGGCAAACTCGCGCGTGCGCAGGATGATCGAGTTGGTGAGTGTGTTGAACACGTTGGCCAGTGCGATGAGCATCGTGATGACGCTGAAGAGCAGTGTGAACAGCTTGACGAGGTTGCCGCCGTCGACGTTGGCCTGCCGGTCGGCGGCGATGTTGTAGACGTAGGTCCGCATTGCCCCGTCCCCGCTGGGCAGCGTCAGGCTCGCGAGGGCGTTCACGTCCCGCTCGGTCGCGTCCGGGTCGGTTGCGCCCAGGTAGAGCTGGCCGTGGGCGACGTTCACGGTGCCGCCCGAGGCGCGCGACGTCTTCGCGAGGGCGCTCATGGGCATGACGAGGGAGGGAAACGACCCCACGGCTCCCGCCGAGGCAAGGACGTCGGGCACGCGGTCTGCAAGCGCGGCGACCTCGATGGGCTGGGGCGTGAGGCCGGCCTCGGCCACGGGGACGTCCTCGTAGACGAAGGAGCCGTTATCGTCCTGTGCGAGATTGGCGCCCCTGTCGTCGGCGAGCTTGAAGTAGCGCACCACGGGCTGGCCGCTCGTGTCCTCGAAGATGCCGAGGGGCACGTATCCGTCGCGTACGGGCAGGCCTGCGTCCACGGTGCGGTAGGCGTCGAGCGTGGTTGCCTCCGAGAAGGGCGCAAGGTCAAGGTAGCGCTGGCCGTTGTCGCTGCGGTACACGTTGAGCGCGATGGCCCTGGGGTGGGCGGGGTCTGAGAGCTGGGAGGCGTCGAGCCCCAGCTCGCCCACGTAGGCGGCCCAGCTGGCGTCGTCGATGTAGTAGACCGTGGCCGAGCCCGTGTAGTCGCCGTTTTCGGCGTAGGGCGACTGGGAACTCGCGGAGGCGCCCCCGCCTCCCGCCCAGTCATCCGAGAAGCCGCTCACGTTCTTCATCTCGCCGATCGCGCCCGCGTCGAGGGCGCGCGCTGGGATCACGATGCCCGTGTAACCGGACAGGAAGGTGCCGCGCTGGGTGGCGCCCTCGACGGCCGAGGCCTCGCTCGCGAAGCACTGGAACCGCTCCGCGAAGGTGGCCGCGTCGTCGCCGTCCTTGGCGTTGGCGGAGACGGCGATATCCGCGTCGAGCTCCCGGGCTGCGTCGGAGCCCGTGAGGCCCGCGATGGGCTGCAGGTAGGCGTCCACGGCGCCGCAGACGATGACGAGCGCCACGGAGACGGCGAGCGACACAACCACGATGCGCCCTCGCGAGCTCGAGCGCGTGAGGTTGCGATGCGCCACGAGGCCCGAGACGCCAAAGAGGGCGAGCGAGAGGCGACTGCCGGGGCCACCCCGCCCCCGCCAGCGGCGGAGCAGCCTCGCAAGGCCGCGCTCGCGCACCGTGCGCGTCTGGCGGATGGCGTCGACGGTGCTCACGCGCCCGGCCCGCGCCGCCGGTATCCAGGCCGAGACGAGCAGGGTCACGAGGGCGATGAGCGCGGCCAGGGCGATGACCTGCGGTTGCACCACGAGGGTGATGCCGATCTCGGTGCCCAGGATTGCCGCGAAACCGTCCTGCGTGAGCGAGAGGGTCGCTGCCGTGCCGGCGATGCCGAGGGCAAGCCCCAGCGGGATGCCCACACAACCCAGCACGAGAGCCTCGGCCAGGACGGTGTGCCTCAGCTGCCGCCTGCTGGCCCCGATGCCCGAGAGCAGGCCAAACTGGCGCATGCGCTCGGTCACCGAGATGGCGAAGCTCGTGTAGATGAGCGAGGCGGAGGCGACCATCACCACGGCCGTGAGGATGGCGGCAAGCGTCCAGAGGGTGCTCCAGATGGCGCGATCGTCGGTCATGCCCTGGTAGCGGAGCAGGTCGTTGTGCAGCAGGTAGCCGGCGGAGTCAGGGTCGACCTGGGAGGTGCCCGCGGCAGAGCCTCCCTTGCGCGAGGCCACCGAGCCGGCGAGCAGCGTGTTCGCCCAGCCCTCGAGGTCGTCGTAGCTCGTGAAGTCCGTGCTGAGGTAGGGCGCGGCGAAGCCCTCGGCGGTGCCTGCGGGCGAGGGCCCGGTGAGGGCGACCGTGCCGGCGGCCGAGGCCTCGTAGTTGCCAAAGTACGCAGAGTAGTTGTCGGGTGCGAAGAACCCCACCACGGTGTAGGTGCGCGTGCGAAGGTTCTCGAGCGCCTCGGTGCCCGTGTCCCAGCCGTTCTCGGCCGTGGCGTGGGAGTCCATGACCGAGAGGGTCGAGGTGGCGCCCGTCTCGTCATCGGTGAAGATGCGGTCTCCCAGTTCGAGCGTCACGGTGGAGCCCAGGTCGATGGGGGCGTCTGCCGAGATGCCCGTGCCGGAGGGCGTGAGGGTGCGCATGCCCTGGGGCAGCGCGATCTCGTCGGCGGTCTCGGGAAGCCGGCCCGCGCTGATCGCGGGGGCCTGCGCGAGGCCCACGTTTCCCGTGTACCTGGTGCCCACGGCCTGGGCGTCGCCCCTTGCCGTAACGGGGAGCGACTTGACCGTGAGGAAGGTGCCCAGGGTGTTGGCGAGGTCGCCGGAGAGCTGGGCGCTGCCAAGCTCGCGGCCCACTGCCAGGTCGGTGACGTGGCTGTTGTTGGCAAGCTGGGCGAGCTTTGCCTCCGAGACGCGAGGGCTTGTGACCTGCCAGGAGCCGTCGGCCTCGAGCGTGTGCTGGAGGAGACCGCCGCCGATGGAGGTGACGGTGGTGAAGATGGCCGTGACGAGCGTGCACGAGAGCGCGATGCCGATGATGGTGGCGAGCGTGCGGGCCCGGTTCCTCGCGAGCGTGCGCAGCGTGAAGCGGGTGAGGATGCCCATGGCTAGGCCTCCTCGCGCGGGGCGGGGGCGTCCGCGGGCGCTGCCGCCGTGCCCGCCGTACTCGCACGCAGGCGTGCGCCCAGCTCGGAGCCGGCCCGCGGGCCCTCCGGCATGCCGGCGTGGCCCGCGGGCGCCGTGGCAGCCACGCTCGCGAAGCGCCTGCCGCCGCGCCGCTCGTCGCTGGCGATGCAGCCGTCTTCGATGGCGACGACGCGATCGGCAGTGAGGGCGATGTCCTCGTCGTGCGTGATGACCACGAGCGTCTGGCCCAGCTGCCGGTTGCTCGCACGCAGGAGGGCCATGATCTCGGCGGAGTTCTTGGAGTCGAGGTTGCCCGTGGGCTCGTCGGCAAGCACGATGGCCGGCGCGTTCATGAGGGCGCGCCCAATGGCCACGCGCTGCTGCTGGCCACCCGAGAGCTGGTTGGGCAGGTGGTGCTCGCGGCCGCGCAGGCCCAGGGAGTCAACGAGCATCTCGAGGCGCCTCTGGTTGACCTTGCGGCCGTCGAGCAGCACCGGCAGCGTCATGTTCTCTTCCACGTCGAGCACGGGGATGAGGTTGTAGAACTGGTAGACGAGACCCACCTCGCGGCGGCGGAACACCGCGAGCTGCTCGTCGGAACGGGCGTAGATGTCCTCGCCGTTGAGGTAGACGGTACCCTCGGTGGGCCGGTCGACGCCGCCGAGCAGGTGCATGAGCGTCGACTTGCCCGAGCCCGACGAGCCGATGATGGCCACGAACTCGCCGGCTGCGATCGAGAGCGAGACGTTGTCGAGGGCGCGGACGGCCTGCTCGCCGGTGCCGTAGACCTTGGTGAGGTGCTCTGCGCTGAGGATATCCATGGCGGGTCCCTTCGGGTGTGGGCCTGGGGGCGTGTCGGGGGACCCGCCGGACACCGCCGAGTCTGGGCGCCTACGGGTCTGACAACCATAGTGCACGCTCAGCCTTGCTTCAGCCTGACCCGTCCGTGACGGTCCCGTCACTTTTCCGCGCCACCGGGCCTTGGCTCTGGGCATGCTGGTATTGCCGTCCCTACACCACGGTCTTGAAGAAGGTGAGGTCGAAGCGGGCGCCGGTGACGCGCCCGGCTGCGTCACGGACGTTGCCGGCCGTGATGCGGCCGTCCTGCGCGGTGACGAGGCTCTGCGCGAGCGAGAGGCCGATGCCCACGCCCGTGGGGTTGACCTCGCTCGTCCCCGCGCCCGTCGCGCCTGCCGCCCTGCCGCGGTAGAAGCGCTCGAAGACGTGCGGAAGGTCGGCCTCGGCGATGCCCGGGCCCGTGTCGCTCACGCTGATGCGGCAGGCGACGGCGTCCTCGGTTGCCTCGACACGCACGCGTCCGCCCGCCGGCGTGTGCTCGAGGCAGTTCTTGAGCACGTTCTCGAGGGCCTCGGCGCACCACGCCTCGTCGCCCGTGAAGCCCGCGCCCGCCTGCACGCGGCGCTCGAGCCGCACGTCGGTGAGGTCGAAGGGGATGGCGAGCGGGGCCGCTGCCGCGTCGACGAGTCGTGAGGCGTCCACGTGCGTCCGGCGCAGCCGCACGGCGCCCGCGTCGATGCGCGCGAGCTTGAGCAGGGCCTCGACGAGCCACTGCACCTGGGAGAGGAGCTGCTCGCTCGTGCGCAGGCGCCCCAGGAGCTGGGCGTGCGCGTCCGGACCCGCCTCCTTGCGGGCAAGCCCCAGTGTGAGGCCAAGCGAGGTGAGCGGCGTTCTGAGCTGGTGCGATATGTCTGCCAACGAGTCTGCGAGCGAGGCCTTCTCGCCCGCGAGCTCCTCGGCCGTGATGGTGAGGCGCGTGAGGGCCTTGTCGACCTCGCTCGCGAGGATCGCGAGCTCGCCCTCGTGCATGTCGGAGAGGTTGGGCGCACGGTCGTCGTACAGCGCCTCGTCAACGCGCTCGGCCATGCGGGCAAGCGCGCGGTAGCGTCGCCCCGTGACGGCCGCGAAGAGCGCCACGAGCGCAAGCCCGCAGACGGCCACCGCAGCGCAGGCCACGAGCGCCGCCTCCGTGCGGGAGCCGCTCCACACGACCCGTCCCACCAGCCAGCCGGCCGCAACCGCCACGACCACGACGACGGCAGCGGCACCGAGCAGGGCCCGCCTCAGCTCCCTGTTGCGAAACAGCATGGCAGTCCCGCCCTACTCGCAGCTCTTGTAGCCAAGGCTCCGCACGGTGACGATGAGCCGGGGGTGCGCCGGGTCGTCCTCGATCTTGTCGCGCAGGCGCTTCACGTAGACCGAGAGCGTGTTCTCCTCGATGTAGGCGCCGGCGTCCTCCCAGAGGGCTTCGCGCACCATGTCGCGGGTCACGAGCTTGCCGGGGTTGGTGGCGAAGAGCAGAAGCAGCCGGTACTCGAGGGCCGAGAGCGCGAGCTCCTCGCCGCTCCGCGTGACGCGGGCGCGCGAGGGGTCGATGGCGAGTGGGCCCAGCGCGATGCTTCGCTGCTCGGGGCGCGAGCGCCGGAGCACGCCCGCGATGCGGGCCATGAGCTCGCGCGGGCGGAAGGGCTTGGCCACGTAGTCGTCGGCGCCCATGGTGAGGCCGGTCACGGTGTTGAACTCGTCGCCCGACGCGGTGAGGAAGATGACCGGCGTGCTGGGGGAGGCCTGCTTGATGGCGTTGCAGACGGCGAATCCGTTGCCCTGGGCGAGCGTCACGTCGAGCAACGCCAGGTCAAAGGGGCGGCTGCCGGCTCCAGTGGCGCGCGCGATGGCCTCGTCCTGCGTGGCGCAGGTGTCGACGTCGTAGCCCTCCGCCTCGAGCAGCTCCGAGAGCGCCGAGGTGATGATGGGGTCGTCCTCTACGAACAATATGTGCATGAGTGGAGCCGTCCCTTTCTCAACTCGCTTTCCTCAATGAGTCCATGAAAGCTCATTGCTTTTTATTACTAGACTAGAAGCTTAGCGCGGATGAGGAATTGGGATCCCAAGGCTGAATTCTGCTGGTAAAGCTAAATATGTATACTATGTGAAAAAGTGCTTTAACGAACCCGCGCCGGGAGGCATCTTGATCAAGGTTGCGTTCTTCGACATAGACGGCACGCTCATCAGCGACAGGACGGGCCACCGCATCCCGCAGGACACGCGCGACGCCCTGATCGAGCTGCGCCGCCGCGGCGTCACCCTGGCCATTGCCTCCGGCCGCTCGCCCGCGCAGCTGCCGCCGTGCATCACGGGTGGCTTTCCCGGGCTCGAGGACGCGTTCGACGTGTACGTGACCCTGTCGGGTTCGCTCTGCTACGACGGGGGCGGCGTCTTCCACGAGACGCCCATGCACCGCGCGTCCAAGGAGCGCTTCTGCGCGCATGTGGCCGAGGGTCGCTTCGACGCCCTCGCCCTCATGCGCGACCGCGTTATCTCGAACCGCCACAGCGAGAAGATTGCCGAGCTGGAGAGGCTCGTGGGAACCACCTTCCCGGCGGGCGACTTTGGCCGCGTGCTCGAGGAACCCTGCTACCAGTTCTGCGCCTTCGTCCCGCCCGAGCGCGACGACCGGGTGCGCGAGCTCATGCCCGACTGCATCATCGCCCGCTGGAGCGACCTGTTCTGCGACGTGATCCCCGCCGAGAGCAGCAAGTCCAGAGGCGTCCAGGCCACCCTCGACCACCTGGGCCTCACGCGCGAGGAGGCCATCGCCTTTGGCGACGGCGGCAACGACACGACGATGCTCGAGTACGTGGGGACGGGCGTGGCCATGGGCAACGGCACGCCCGAGGCCAAGGTCGCGGCAGACTACATCACCGACGACGTCGACAAGGGCGGCATCGCCCATGCCCTTGCCCACTTTGGCCTCATCTAGGGAGCTCCATGGGAACGCCTAAGTACCTGCAGATCAAGACGGCACTGCTCGAGGAGCTCGAGAGCGGCAAGTTCGAGTACGGCGACAAGTTCTACAGCAACACCGAGCTCATCGACCGCTTTGGCGCGAGCTCCATCACCGTGATCCACGCGGTGAACGACCTCGTCTCCGAGGGGCTGCTCGTGCGCTACCAGGGCAAGGGCACGTTCGTCTCGCGCTCGCGCAAGAAGCGGAGCGTGCTTTTGAGCGAGAACGAGGTGTTCACGGGCAAGGACGGCGTGGAGACCGTGCGGGTGGTGGCCCTCGAGCGCCGCGAGGGCGACGGGCGCTCCGACGACGTGGTGGCGCGCCTGGGCCTTGCCGACGACGAGGCCTACTACGACATCGAGCGCGTGCGCGCCTTCGACGGCGTTGCCTACCAGATGCACGTCTCGCACATCCCCGCGCGCTACGTCCGCCCGGACGTGAAGCCCGGCTACTACGAGTCCATCTACCAGCGCTTCAAGGGAGACTTTGGGCTGCACCTCTCGCGCGAGGCGTCGAGCGAGGTGCTGCGGGTGCTCAAGGGGGCGCCTGCGCGCGTGGCGGAGCTCCTGGGCCTCTCGGCTGACGAACCGTGCATCTACAAGACCCACCTCACCACGCTCGAGGGCGACCAGGTGGCCGAGTACACCGAAATGTACAAGCGCTGGGACTACTTCGAGATCCAGATCGACGAGCAGCGCCGCTAATGGGTCATTTGGGGACGTGTTCGTTTTGCAC
>NZ_CAAKOQ010000040.1 GCF_901212675.1 Olsenella uli | reverse complement strand
GTGATCAAGGTATTCCTCCAGGCATTGGCCTTTTGCCTTCATCTCTGCTGCTGCCTTTTGCCCCACGTATCTGAAGTGCCACGGTTCATAGGCAATTCCCGTTAGGTTAGATTTGTTCTTGGGATATCTCTGAACAAACCCATAGCGCCATGAGTTATCTGCGTGCCATCTCTGAACTTCGGCGTTAGCTTATTTGTCCTTTGCTTTGAGCAAACGTCGAGCGCAACTCCCATCTCATGTTCGCTCTTACCTGGTAGTGCGACGAGCTTCCTCGCGGAGTGTCAAGCTTCTGTTGGCTTCTTTCTCCATATTAGAAAACCCGCTGTTTTACGAATGAGTAGCCAGGCTTGTCTCAGTGGGCTTCTATATGTCGAAGTGACGAGGGGGTCAAGACCTGCATCGCTGCAGGCTTCTAGTAATTCCCCGGCCTTCTCGTAGACGTTTTTGTCTATCATATGGCCTTATTCGAGCTCGACGAGTTCTGGGTACCTGCTTCCCAAGTAGATTCCGCTTGTCATGTTGAGCTCTCCTTATTGTTAACTTGCTATCTGTCTTCATTCTCTTTGCCAGGCATTTTGCACTCCATAGACCTCGGCTTACGGGGTGATGACTCTTCTGTCATACCCGGCGTTTTGGCTCTTAACTCTCTCTCGTTCATTCTTGTCTCCGCAATCCTCACTGCTCTTTATTTATCTGCATCGAGAGGACAATGCACTTTCTGCGTCTGTCCCCTCACTGGTTGGCTTCGCCCATGGGCGACTCATCTTTCGGTTGCGCGTTCTTTTCGCATCTTCTTTGAGCCTCCCCGCGATCTGTTTTTGCGTTTCATGCCACGGAAATGCCGTTTGTGGGACGGCCACGGGGCGCTCCGACGCGGCAGGCCGCAGTGCGCGGCCGCGGCGCCGGGGTGCGGGCGGGGAGTCGCCCGGTGGGGCCGCGCGGGCGTGCGGCCCCGCGCGGCCCCGGCGCGCCGCGGGGGTCGGCGTTGGGCCCCCGCCGTCCCACAAACTTCGTTCTCGTGGCAGGAGGTGCGGAATGAGGTCGCGGCCCCGTCCGCGTCCATGGCCCGCCCCGCGGGCCCCCGCCTCCCGACTTGT
>NZ_CAAKOQ010000039.1:10093-12328 GCF_901212675.1 Olsenella uli | reverse complement strand
TGTGCAGAACGAACACGTCCCCAACTGCACACCAGTCGTCACTCAGTATGATGAACACAGCCCTGCCGACGATTCAACCCCTGGAGGTCAGCCATGGCGCATGACGCCAGCGCGAGCATGTCCCGCGCCGAGATCCTGCCCGTCTGCGGGCTTGCCCTCGCAGCCTTCGTCTTCAACTCGTCCGAGTTCATGCCTATCGGCCTGCTCACCGACATCGGCTCGTCGTTTGGCACCTCCGAGGCCACGACGGGCCTCATGATCAGCATCTACGCCTGGGCCGTTGCCGCGCTGTCCTTGCCGCTCATGCTGCTGGGCAGCCGCGTACCGCCGCGCCGCCTCATCGTCGTTGTGGTGGCGGTCTTTGCCGTGGGCCAGTTGTGCTCGGCCCTGGCACCCACGTTCGTCCTGCTCATCTGCGCGCGCCTCATCGTGGCTTGCGCGCATGCCGTGTTCTGGTCCATCGCGAGCCCATTCGCTGTGCGCGTGGTACGCGACGAGCACGGTGCCACCGCCATGTCGATGATCGTCACGGGCACCTCCATCGCCATGATCTTTGGCCTGCCGCTGGGGCGCATAGTGGGCCTCGTCGTGGGCTGGCGCATGACGTTTGGCATCATCGCGGCCATCTCGGCGGGCATCGTCTTCTATCTGCTGGCCGCGTTCCCGCAGGTGGAGCATGGCGAGTCGTTCCAGCTCTCGCAGCTGCCGAGCCTCTTTGCCAACCGCGTGCTCGTGGCCATCTACCTCATGACAGTGCTTCTCGCCAGCGCCTACTATGTGGGCTACAGCTACATAGAGCCGTTCCTGGCGCAGGTGGCCGGCATGCCCGACGGCCTCATCACCGCGGCGCTCATGACCTTTGGCGCGGCCGGCATGGTGGGCAGCGTTCTCTTCTCGCGCCTGTACGACCGGCACAGCGCGCCCTTCCTGGCCGTGTTCACCGCGTGCCTGCCGCTGTCGCTGCTGTTCATGGGACCCGCGACGATAAGCCCGGCCGTGGTGTTTGGCGTCTGCGTGCTGTGGGGCACCGCAGCGACGGCGTTCAACGTGGCCTGCCAGGCCGAGATCATCAGCGTGACCTCGACGGAGGCGTCGGCCGTGGCGATGTCGATCTTCTCGGGGATCTTCAACCTGGGGATTGGCCTGGGCTCGTGGATTGGCGGACGCGTGGTGGACGGTGTGGGCATCGCGCTCATCGGATATGTGGGTGCCGTCATCGGGGCCGCGGGCCTCGCCATTTGCCTCTTTGCCCTCGTTCCGCTCATGACCAAGGCAAGTAGGTGGTGACGGCTGCCCAGGTAGGGGTGACAAGCGCCTTGGTAGGGGCGACGGGCGCCCTGGACAAGTGCCCGGGGTAGCCGTCAGAGGGTGTGCAACGCCTTCCACCATACAGAACCGGCGCGAAGTGGACAGCGGTGTTCGCTTCGCGCCGTTTTTGCATGGCCTGGAACGGCAAATGCCCTAGGCGTGGGCCACCTTCTGCCGCCTCGCTTAACAAACTATCGAGTTTGCTGCAGTCGAAACGCGACGCGCTGAGTAGACGGATATCCGGCCGTTATAAACCAGCAGGTAGGAGAGGTGCGAATTTACCGTCTACTTATGCCCTCCCCGATGAACTGCAGCAAACTCGATAGTTTTGCTTTGGGCGCTTCCTCAAGGTGCCCGGGCCATGGCTCGTAAGCCCTGGCGAAGGCGCGGCCGCCCTCGAAGCAGCCACCGATTCCCCGAACGAACGTGCGCTCAACCGAGTTTTTTGACGAGTCGCGACCTTTATTTCTCGGTTATGCGCACGTTCGTCGGAAGGTGGGCTGCGGGGCGTAAGGGCGCGGGCAAGTCCACCACGCTCAAGATGGTCGTGGGGATGCCCCGCCTCACCGAAGGCCAAATCCACGTGGACGGGCACCCCTGGAGTCGCGACGACCTGTCGGGTATCGGCTCGCTCATCGAGCGGCCGCCGCTCTACCCCAACCTCACGGCGCGCGAGAACCTGCTCGTGCGCACCACGCTACTCGGCATCCCCGGGGGCCGCATCGACGAGGCTCTACGCACCGTCGACCTCGCCGACACCGGTCGCAAGCGGGCGGGCCGCCTCTCGCTAGGCATGAAGCAGCGCCTGGGCATCGCCCTCGCCCTGCTCGCGCATCCGCGCCTGCTCATCCTGGGCGAGCCGACCAACAGCCTGGACTCCATCGGCATCGAGGAGCTGCGCGGGCGCATTCGCAGCTTCCCGACGCG
>NZ_CAAKOQ010000039.1:0-10083 GCF_901212675.1 Olsenella uli | reverse complement strand
CGTCATCGTGTCGAGCCACATCCTGGTCGAGGTGCAGCACGTGGCTAACGACATCGGCATCATCACCGCAGGTCAGCTTGCCTATGAGACACCACTTGAGAAGGGACAGGGCCTCGAGGCCCTCTTCATGGACGTGAGCCGCCCCGCCGCGCAGAAGGGGGTGGCGGCGTGATGACTCGCAGCACTCAGGGGTATGACCGGCCCGCGGTTGGTCAGTTCACGGTCGAGCAGTCCTCTTCCGGGCAGGCCATGGACGAACAGCACGCAGCCGGATGGCCCGGCTTCGCGCGGACGCTCCGGGCCGAAGTCCTCAAGGGCGCGCACGCGGCCCCGCGCAAGGTCACGCTCGTCGCGCCGCTGCCGTTCTTCGCGCTCGGCATGATGGCCTCCGGCGCGCTCGCCGGCGAGGGCACAGGCGGGGCGGGATTCGCCACCTACGGCCGGAACTACTGGTACGTCCTCATGCTGCCGATGTCGGTGGTGCTCATGAGCTCGAGCCTGGCCAACCTGGACGCACACCAGGGCCTGCGGCCGATGCTTGGTCTGCCGCTGCCTCCCGCACTGACCTGGTGGCCAAGTGCGCCCACGTGCTCGGGCTAGTGTTCGCGACGAACCTGGTCGTCTACGCGGCCAGCGTGGTGACAAGCAACGTGGCGCAGGTCGACGACGCGCTCGCGGCGATGGAGCACACGCGCGTCTCGCTCAGGGACTCGCTCGAGGCGCGCTGGGCGGCCGAGGAGGACCGGCGCCGGTACATGGAGTCGCTCATGCACGAGCTCAAGACGCCGCTCACCGTCATTCAGGACAACGCCGAGCTCCTCGAGGGCGACCTCGCGGCGGGCCGCCTCTCCGGGGATGCGGCGGAGGACGCGCGGGAGATCCTCGACGCCACGCACCGCATGGACGAGAGCTTCATCCACATCATCGGGGCCTGGCGCGAGCCTGATGGCAAGTGAGTCGCTCGGGGTCGCGTTCGTCCTTCTCGCCCGGCGCGGGGGCTGGCCGACGCGAGAGAGACGGGCACGCTCCCGATTTCTCGCGCCCGGCCTCTCCGCGACCGCCCGTACCTCCCCCATCGAATATCATTACTACCTGTGACACGACCGCCAAACCCGAGGAGACCATATGGAACGCACCAAGATTGCCCAGCTCTACGCCGATTCCGAGGCACTCGGGGGCACGCGCGTCACCGTCGCCGGCTGGGTGCGCTCCATCCGCGACATGAAGAACTTCGGCTTCGTCACGCTCAACGACGGCAGTTGCTTCCGCGACCTGCAGATTGTCATGAACCGCGAGACCCTTGCCAACTATGACGAAATCGCCCACCAGAACGTCTCCGCCGCGCTCGTCGCCACCGGCACGCTCAAGCTCACACCCGACGCCAAGCAGCCCTTCGAGCTCACGGCCGAGGCCATCCGCGTGGAGGGCACGAGCGCGCCCGACTATCCCCTTCAGAAGAAGCGCGCCACGGTGGAGTTCCTCCGCACGCAGCAGCACCTGCGCCCGCGCACCAACCTGTTCCGCGCCGTGTTCCGCGTGCGCAGCGAGGCCGCGGCGGCCATCCACCGCTTCTTCCAGGGGCGCGGGTTCCTCTACGTCAACACGCCCATCATCACGGCCAGCGACTGCGAGGGTGCGGGCGAGATGTTCCGCGTGACGTCGCTCGACCTCGCGCACGTGCCGCTCAACGACGACGGCACGGTCGACTTCACCAAGGACTTCTTTGGCAAGCCGGCCTCGCTCACCGTGTCGGGCCAGCTCAACGCCGAGAACTTTGCCATGGCGTTTGGCGACGTCTACACCTTTGGCCCCACGTTTCGCGCTGAGAACTCCAACACCACGCGCCACGCGGCCGAGTTCTGGATGGTGGAGCCCGAGATCGCCTTCGCCGACCTGGCCGACGAGATGGACCTCTCCGAGCAGATGCTGCGCTCGGTGATCCGCGACGTGATGGAGCACTGCCCCGACGAGCTCGAGATGCTCAACAAGTTCGTGGACAAGGGGCTGCTCGCGCGCCTGCGCCACGTGGAGAGCAGCGACTTTGCGCGCGTGAGCTACACCGACGCCATCAAGATCCTCAAGGACGCCGTGGCCGGTGGCCACAAGTTCGACTACCCGGTGAAGTGGGGCATCGACCTGCAGACCGAACACGAACGCTACCTCACCGAGCGGCACTTCAAGCTGCCGACGTTCGTGACCGACTACCCCGCCGAGATCAAGGCCTTCTACATGCGCCAGAACGACGACGGGAAGACCGTGGCCGCGGCGGACTGCCTCGTGCCGGGCATCGGCGAGATCATCGGCGGCTCACAGCGCGAGGAGCGGCTGGACGTGCTGCAGCGCCGTATCGAGGAGCTGGGCATGGATGAGAGCCAGTACCAGTACTACCTTGACCTGCGTCGTTATGGCTCGTGCAAGCACGCCGGCTTTGGCCTGGGCTTCGAGCGCCTCGTGATGTACCTTACGGGCGTGGGCAACATCCGCGACGTGCTGCCGCACCCGCGCACCGTGGGCAGCTGCGACTTCTAGCAGGAAGCCGGACCGGCATACGCCGGCCCGGCTTTTTTTGTTCGCACGCGCAGCCCTGCCTTTCCCCCTTCGCTCACTGCCCCTTCGCACCCCGTCCCTTAGCTAACTGCCCCTTCGCGCCCCGCCCCTCCGCACCCGACCCCTCCACACCCGACCTCTCCACAGCCGACCCCTCCACAGCCGACCTCTCTGCTCCACGTGCTTTCACCCTTTTCCCGAGGGCGGTGCATTTTTGACGGGTTTGAACGCCCCTCTGGTTCGTGGACAAAACACGGTGCGATTCGGACGGATTTGCATATTCAAATCCGTCCGAATCGCACCACTCCAAACGGGCTCAAAGAGCAGGGCGTTCAAATCCGTCAAAGTTGCACATAGACCGCCGCCCGCGCACCAGCTATCCGCAGACGCGCACCGGCTATCCGCAGACTCGACCCACCCCGGGCCCTGGAAGCATAGCCTTGGGAACACGGTCAGGGGCACGGCCCCCTCCATTCAGTTCAAGGGCCTATCGTTGGGCCTGTCGGCGCATGGAGGATGCGGACATAACTTGGATCGGTTGATCCAAGAAGAGATCCGCATGCACGATTCCGATGACGTGGAGCTCACGATGCTCGCGCTGGCGGAGGGCATGAACTCGTCGTTTAGCCGCGCTACTGCAAGTCCCGCAAGTCATAGCCCAATACACAACAAGGACCGTCGGAGAGATCTCCGACGGCCCTTATGTGACAAATCATCCGGAAGGAAATGTGACAGCTAGGCGAGGAGGTCGCGAAGAATCTCGCAGAGCTTGTCGACGTCGGCCTTGGTGCAGACCAGCGGCGGAAGGAAACGCAGCGTGGTGGGGCCAGTAGCATTGATGACGGCACCTGCAGCCAGCGCCTTGGCCACGAGCTCGTGCGCATCAGGAAGTCCCGCCTCGAGCTCGGCGCCCAGCATAAGGCCCGCGCCGCGCACCTCGGTCACGTGCGGCAGCTTGCCCAGCTGGTCGGCCAGGTAGGCACCCACCTCGCGCACGTGCGCCAAGTAGCCGGCACCCTCCTCACCCTCGGGCGCGGTGCCGCCGATGAGCTCGTTCAGCACGCACTCCGACGCGGCGCAGGCAAGCGGGCCGCCGCCAAACGTCGAGCCGTGATTGCCCGGCTTGAAAGCCTCGCTGACCTCGGCCTTTGCCACGCACGCACCCATCGGCACGCCGCCGCCCAGCGATTTGGCCAGCGTGAACACGTCGGGCACCACGCCATAGGCCTGGAAGCCAAACGCGTGGCCCGTGCGGAACATGCCGCACTGCACCTCGTCGCACATCATGAGCGCGCCGTTCTCGCTCGTGAGGCGGCGCACCTCGTCCATGAACTCCTGCGTCATGGGGTGCACGCCGCTCTCGCCCTGGATGGGCTCGAGCAGCACGGCGCAAATGTTGGAGCCGCGCTCGGCAAAGACGGCGCGCAGGGCCTCGACGTCGTTTGCGTCGATGGCCACGAAGCCGCCGGGCAGCGGCTTGAACGGGTCCTGCGCCCAGCCCTGCATTGTGGCCGCGATGGTCTCCATCGTGCGGCCGTGGAAGCTCTTTTTGAGGCAGACGATGTCGTAGCCACCGTTGCCGCCGCGCTTGGCATGCAGGCGCGCAAGCTTGATGGCGCACTCGTTGGCCTCGGCACCGGAGTTGCCAAAGAACGTGCGCCAGAGCTGCGGCTCATCCGGGGAGGCCGCGGAGGGCTCGCCCTTGCCGGCGTTGGCGGCCTGCGAGAGCAGCCGGGCCACCTCGCCCCTGTGCTCGATCTGGAAGTAGTTGGAGACATGGAGGAGCTTGGCAGCCTGTCCGGCGATGGCTGCGTCAAGCGCCTCGTGGTGATAACCCAGGCAGTTCACAGCAATACCGGCAAGAAAGTCCAGGTAATCGGCACCCTTGTCGTCGGTTAGGTACATGCCGTGGCCACCCACGAACTCGACCGGCGAGCGGCCGAACGTGTGCATCACGTAGGCGTCGTCGAGCTTCTTGGCCTCTTCGTAAGACATGCGGGTTCCTTTCGGGGTTCTTGTGGAGCGAGACGGACGGGGCGGGCGGAGGGCGCCGCGCCCTGGGCTAGTTGTTGACGGCCAAACGGCTGGCGAGCGTACCGAGCGGGTGCGCATCGTACTCGAGCGCCTCGTCGGTGGAGTGCATCGTGGTGCCCACGCCCTTGTCGGTGAGCAGCTCCAGCAGCAGCGAGTGCGGAATCTTGCCGTTGATGACGTGGCTGCGGAACACGCCGGCGCGCAGGGCATAGCAGCAGCTCTGCAGCTTGGGAATCATGCCCGTGTCCACCTTGCCGCTCGCGATCATGTCCTCCATCTCGCGCAGACTCATGTTGGAGATGAGCGTGTCCTTGTCGGAGAAGTCGAGGTAGACGCCATCGACGTCCGTGAGGAAGATCACCTTGTGCGCGCCGATGGCAGCCGCCACGTGGCCGGCCGCCACGTCGGCGTTGATGTTGTAGTAGCCGCCGTCCTCGCCGATGCCCACCGTGGCCACCACGGGGATGTAGTCGCTCTTGATGAGGTTCTCGAGGTAGGCGGTGTTGACGTGGTCGATCTTGCCCACGCGGCCAAGCTCGGGGTCGAGCTGCGAGCACATGAGCGTGCCGGCGTCGGCGCCCGAGACGCCCACGGCCAGGTTGCCGTGGCGGTTGACGCTGGCCACGAGGTCCTGGTTGACCTCGCCCACGAGCACCTGGCGCACCACGTCCATGGCCTCGGGCGTGGTGACACGCTGGCCGTTCTTGAACTCCACCGGGAAGTTCAGGCGCTTGAACGCGCGGTTGATGGCCTTGCCGCCACCGTGCACGATCACCACGTTGACGCCCAGGATCTTGAGCAACACGATATCGCTCATGACGTCGGCACGCAGCTCGGCGCTCTCCATGGCCGCACCGCCGTACTTGATGACGACGGTCTTGCCGGTGATGTTCTTGATCCACGGCAGGGCCTCGAACAGCACCTGGCCGGCACGCTCGTCGGGCAGCTTCGCGCGGCCATATGTCTCAGTTGCGAACTTCATGATGGAATCCGTTCAGCCGGAATGCTCAAGCGAACTGGTGAAAGGGCGTCGAGGCGAGGTGCGCGCGACACCCCCAACACCGTAAGCGGGTTTCTGTGGCGCGTCAGATTGGCGCAAAAGCAAGGCGACGCGTATTGAATACGCGAGCCGCAGCTTGAGCGACAAGATGGCGTGCCACAGGAGGCCGCCCAGGTGGCCAGACCTTAAGTGCGATACTCTCCGTTAATCTTAATGTACTCGTGGGTGAGGTCACAGGTCCAGACGGTCGTCTCGCAGGTGCCGGCACCGAGGTCGGCCCAAATCGTGATCTCCGGCTCGTCGAAGCGGCGCAGGGCCTCGTCCTCGTCGAAGGCCACGGTGAGGCCGTCGCGGCAGACTGGCATGCCCATGATGTCGATATCGACGTCGCGCTGGTCGAACGGCACGCCGCACTTGCCGAGCGCCATGGCGATGCGGCCCCAGTTGCAGTCGTGGCCGTAGATGGCCGTCTTGACGAGCGGCGAGTTGGCGATGGCGCGTGCGGCGATGTCGGCGTCGGCGTCGGTGGGGGCGCCGGCCACGGTCACGGTCACGAGGCGGCTCGCGCCCTCGCCGTCGGCCGCGATCTCGCGGGCGAGGTGCTGGCAGACGTCGTGGATGGCGTGCGCCAGCTCATCGGCCTCGGGCGTGCCCGGCTCGATGGCGGGCGCATCGGGCGCGGCGGCGCCGGTGGCCAGTGCGATGCACGTGTCGTTGGTGGAGGTGTCGGAGTCGACCGTGACCTTGTTGAACGTGGCCTTGACGGACGAGAGCAGCACCTCATGCAGGGCCGCCGGCGTCACGGGGGCGTCGGTGGTGACGATGCAGATCATCGTGGCCATGTTGGGCATGATCATGCCCGAGCCCTTGCACATGCCGCCCACCGTGATGGTGTGGCCAGCGAGGGCGCCCGTGGCCTCGTAGGAGACGGCGCGCTCCTTAGGGTGCGTGTCGGTGGTCATGATGGCGCGCGCGGCGTCGTGGCCACCCGCCTGGCGCAGGCTCTCCTCGTTGGCCTGCGCGCCGATCTTGTCGTGCAGGGCCGGGATGCCGGTCTTGAACGGCGCCACGTCGAGTAGCTGGCCAATGACGCCCGTGGACGCCACGAGCACCTGCTTGGGGTCGCAGCCCAGCTCGGCGGCCACGATGTCGCAGGTCTCCTCGGCCGCGTCCAGGCCCTCGTCGCCCGTGGCAGCGTTGGCGTTGCCGGAGTTGATGCAGACGGCGCGCACCATCGCGCCGCCGTCGGCGCCCAGATGCTCGCGCGAGACGGTCACGGGAGCGGCGCAGAACTTGTTGGTGGTGAAGGTGCCCGCCGCCGCGACCGGCTGGTCAAACTCGACGAGCGCAAGGTCCAGGCGCTGCGGGTTCTTGCGGAACCCCGCGTGGATGCCGCCCGCGTGCACGCCCTTGGCGCTCGCGACTCCGCCGTTCTCGACCACTGCGAGCTTCGGCCGGTTTGTCTCGACCATTTGATCTCCTTGACTCATTGGATGGCCCCGCGGCGCGAGCATTCGCTCCGCTGGGGCCGTTGGTGCAGGTAGAAGCGCTAGACCGGCATGCCCACGCGGGGAAGGCCGGCGGCCTCGGCAAGGCCGAAGACGAGGTTGGCGCACTGGACGGCCTGACCGGCCGCGCCCTTGCACAGGTTGTCGATGGCGCCGGTGCAGATGAGCGTGTGCGTGCGCTCGTTCTTGGCGAGACCCACCTGGCAGACGTTGGTGCCCACCACGCTGGCCGTGCGCGGCTGCTCGCCCACGGGCAGCACCTGCACGAACGGACGGCCGTCGTAGAAGTCGAGGTAGCAGCCGAGCATGTCCTCGATGGACATGTCGGCGGCCTCGTCGGTGAGCTGCAGGTAGACGGTCGAGAGCAGGCCGCGCTTCATCGGGATGAGGTGCGGGGTGAAGACGACCTCGCCCAGCTTGCCGAGAATCTGCTCGATCTCGGGGGTGTGACGGTGGCATCCCACCTTGTAGGCCTGCACGTCCTCGTCGGCGTTGCAGAAGTGGGTCTTGGCGTTGCAGCCCTTGCCCGCTCCGGTGACGCCGCTCTTGGCGTCCACCACCACGAGGCCCTGCGACCAGCCGGCGCGGATGGCCGGGGCCGAGGCCAGCGAGGTGGCCGTGGGGTAGCAGCCGGCGCAGGCAACGAGGGCGGGCTTGCCGGCCTCGCGCAGGTCATGGGCACGGGCGATGTCGTCGGGGAAGAGCTCGGGCAGGCCAAAGGAGCGCGTGGCCAGGAGCTCGGGCGAGGTGTGCTTGGTGCCGTACCAGTGCTCGTAGACCTCGGGGTCGGCGAGTCGGTAGTCGGCCGAGAGGTCGCAGACGGTGACGCCGGCCTCGAGCAGGCCCGGCGCCTGGGCGAGCGCCGCCGTGTGCGGCACGGCAAGAAAGACCAGGTCGCAGTCCTTGACCGCGGGGTCGTCGTGCGTGGTGAACTCGATGTCCGACGAGCCCTTAAAGGCGGGGTAGACCTCGGCGAGCGGCGTGCCCGCGTCGGCGTTGGACGTGATGACGGACAGCTCGAAGTCGGGGTGCTGCACGAGCAGCCTCACGAGCTCGGCCCCCGCGTAGCCCGCGGCGCCGATGACACCAACCTTATACGACATGCGATTCCCCCTCGTGTGCTCGGCGGCGCGCTTCGCCGCCGGTCCCTCGTATCTTGCGACGGCGCACGGCCGCCGGACGTCTCCCCGCTTGACGAGATGGAATTATAGCCTCACGCAACATCAATGTTTGGGCTAGTTTTCTTAATTCTGCATACTCTTTCATATTTTATTCTGATTTCTGCATACTACTCGCTGGGAACGGAATACTGGCGGGTTTTGGACCCGCCGACCTTTGCTGTCTGGAACCCACCCACCAACTGTCGGTGACTCGTCCCAGTTGGGATTCCGAAGTCGGCGTGCAGTTCGAGCGGATTTGAGTGTCCTCTTGGACGGAGGCTAATTTGAGGTGCATTTTACGCGGATTTGAGTGCCCGCGAGGCACTCAATTCCGGCTAAACCGCACGCGTCGGCAGGGCTTCACCAGCAAGACGTTCAAAACCGGAAGAATTGCACACTCGACCCCAAATCCACGCACTCGCGGGCGCTTGGGACGGCAGAGGAAGCGGCTTGAGAGCCTTGGGGCAGCAATGGGATCGACGCCAGAGCTCCGGACGACAAAGAGGGGTAACCGGAGCTGTGGGTAGCGTCGGGGGCCATTGAAGCGAGGCGCGTGAAATGGAGGGCCGCGAGCTGCGGACGACCCCCCTACCGGTTGGCCTTGAGCACGGCGAACAGCTTGGTGTTGTGCCGCTTCACGAACGAGATGACCTGGCCCTCCGCGAGCGCCATGCGCGCATCACGGCGGCGGATCGGCATGAGCATGACTCGCATCATCCGCGAGTGCGGCTTGGCGATGGACACGGCCAGCTGCGCGCGGTCGCTGCAGATCATCTTCGACACGTGGTCAAGCTTCTCGGCGGCTGAAAGCGTGCAGCTGGGGTTGCACACGTTCTCGATGCAGCCCACAAGCCGCTCGATGTAGCGCCGTTGGATCATCTCCACGCTCGCCGGGTCGCCGGCAAGGCCCCAGTGCTCGTAGAGGTCGAGCATCCAGCCGTGCTCCTCCTCGCGCTTCTCGTACATGTTGGGCCGCCAGCGCGCCGTCTCGCTCTCCTGCCGAAAACGAATGAAGTGGTAGTACGCGCGCTCGGTGACGCCCACGCGCTCGATATCGCGGATGACGTCGAGCACGAAGGGGAAGTCGTCCCAGAACGTGGGCTTGAACCGCGCGTGGATGCGCTCGAGGTACGAGCGGCGGAACAGCTTGTTCCACGGCGTGTAGAGGAGGTTGGTGTCGAACAGCCGCCACGCGCACGCGTGAAACTCCTGCGGCGAGGCAAAGGTCTGCGTGGGCCGGCTCTTGAGCTCGGAGGTGTACCGGCCCTCGTCGCCGTAGTAGGTCTCGATGTAGAACCCGGCGATGACGAGGTCGAGATCGTCGCGCTCGGCGATGGCCACGAGGTCGGCGAGCATCTCGGGCTCCACCCAGTCGTCTGCGTCGACGAAGTGCACGAACTCGCCGGTCGCGCGGTCGAGCGCGGTGTTGCGCGCGGCGGCGGCACCCTGGTTCTTGGTGTGGATGACCTCGATGCGGATGTCGCGCTCGGCGAGCTTGTCGGCCACCTGGCCGGTGCGGTCGGTGGAGCCGTCGTCCACGACGAGCAGCTCGAAGTCGCGCAGGGTCTGGTTCTGGAGACTCTCGATGGCACGGCCGATGAAGCGGTCCACGTTGTAGGCCGGTATGATCACCGAGACCTTCGGGGTCCTCTTCGTCTTGCGAGCCATCTGGTCACCCTTCGAACGTGCGGCGAGCTGCGGCGCTCGGGCATAACGCACCTACGCTCGAGAGACTACCATCGGCGCACGCGACGGCGGCTCAGGCCCGCGGCAGTCCAGCTAATCTGCGCATTTGCTAGGCGTACAGTTGGGGACGTGTTCGTTCTGCACATGT
>NZ_CAAKOQ010000038.1:152022-156927 GCF_901212675.1 Olsenella uli | reverse complement strand
CCCGGCGCCGGCACCCGCGGCCCCCGAGCCGGCCCCGGCGCCAGCTCCCGCTCCCGCGCCTTCCGCCCCGGCGGCCGGCGCTGACGCCCAGACGGCCCCCATGCCCGGCAAGATCCTCGAGATCAAGTACAACGTGGGCGATGCGGTCTCCGCCAACGACACGGTCCTCGTCCTCGAGGCCATGAAGATGGAGAACGCCATCGTGGCCGAGCGCGCGGGCACCATCACGGCGATGCACGTCTCCGCGGGCCAGATGGTCAACCCCGGCGACGCTCTCTTCACGATTGGCTAGGTGAGGCGCATGGAGACCCTCCTCGAAGGAATCATGGGCATGGGCGCCGAGCCGGGGCGCATCGTCATGATGCTCATCGGCTGCGTGCTCATGTACCTTGGCATTAAGAAGGGGTACGAGCCCACGCTGCTCGTGCCCATGGGCCTGGGGACCCTGCTCGTGAACTTCCCCAACACCGGCGTGCTTATGACGGGCGGCGAGGCGGGGCCCTTCCAGGTCTTGTTCGACGCCGGCATCGCCACCGAGCTCTTCCCGCTTCTGCTCTTTGTGGGCATTGGCGCGATGATCGACTTCGGTCCTCTGCTGCAGAACCCGTTCCTGCTGCTCTTTGGTGCGGCGGCGCAGTTCGGCATCTTCTTCACCGTGGTGGTCGCGGTGCTGCTCGGCTTTGACATCACCGACGCCGGCTCGATCGGCATCATCGCGGCGGCCGACGGCCCCACCTCGATCTTCGTGGCCAACACGCTGGGGTCCAAGTACCTCGGCGCCATCATGGTGGCGGCCTACTCCTACATGGCGCTCGTGCCCATCATCCAGCCGCCCGCTATCCGCGCCGTCACCACCAAGAAGGAGCGCCGCATACGCATGGCGTACCGTGCGGGCGAGGTCTCCCAGACGGCAAAGATCCTGTTCCCCATCGTGATCACGCTGGTCGCGGGCCTCGTGGCGCCGGTGTCGCTGCCGCTCGTGGGCTTCCTCATGTTCGGCAACCTGCTGCGCGAGTGCGGCGTTCTCGACCGCCTGTCGCTCTCCGCGCAGAACGAGCTCGTCAACATCATCTCGATCATGCTGGGCCTGGCCGTCTCGGTGAAGATGGTCTACTCGGAGTTCCTGCGCCCCGACACGCTGCTCGTCATCGCGCTTGGCCTCGTGGGCTTCGTGATGGACTCGGTGGGCGGCGTCATGTTCGCCAAGATTCTCAACCTCTTCCGCAAGGAGAAGGTGAACCCGATGATCGGCGCGGCGGGCATCTCGGCGTTCCCGATGTCAAGCCGCGTCATCCAGAAGATGGCGGCCGAGGAGGACCCGCAGAACTTCATACTCATGCAGGCGGCGGGCGCCAATGTGGCGGGACAGATCGCGTCGGTGGTCGCAGGTGGCCTGTTACTTGCGGTTCTGGGCTAGGAGGTACGCATGAGCATCGATCCCAACGCGCTTTCGAAGGCCCTCGAGCTGCTTTTCGTGGGCTGGGGCGGCGTCTTCGTTGTCCTGGGGGTCATCTACGTGGCCGCCCTGGTGCTGACGCGGCTCTTTCCGACGAGAAAGGGGGAGTGATGGCGAATCCGAACCAGGGTAAGTCGGGCTTCTTGACCACGAACTCGGAAATTGACGAGGGCGGGGTGGCTGCGGACGGAGCCGCCGGTGCTCCCGGGGCCTCCGCTCGCGTCCCCACCCGCCATGTCGGCGTCATGGAGACCGTCCTGCGCGACGGCCAGCAGAGCCAGATTGCCACGCGCATGCCCATCGAGGACATGCTGCCCATCCTGGAGACGATGGACGGCGCCGGCTTCCACGCCATCGAGATGTGGGGCGGCGCCACGTTCGACTCCTGCCTGCGCTTCCTCAACGAGGACCCGTGGGAGCGCCTGCGCACCATCCGTGCGCACGTGCACAACGCCAAGCTGCAGATGCTGCTGCGCGGCCAGAACCTTCTGGGCTACAAGAACTACGCCGACGACGTGGTGCGCGCCGTGGTGAAGAAGTCCATCGAAAACGGCATCGACGTGGTGCGCGTGTTCGACGCGCTCAACGACGTGCGCAACCTCAAGACCTCGATCGAGGCCTGCAAGGAGGCCGGCGGCGAGTGCCAGTGCGCCATCTCCTACACCACGAGCCCCGTGCACACCGTGCCGTACTTCGTCGAGCTCTCGAAGCGCATGGCGAGCTTCGGCGCCGACTCGATCTGCATCAAGGACATGGCCGGCAACCTTACGCCGAGCGACGCCTATGACCTCGTGCGCGGCATCAAGGATGCCGGCATCTCCGTGCCCATCGAGGTTCACACGCACGCCACGGCCGGCATCGCCGAGATGACCTACCTCAAGGCCGTCGAGGCGGGCGCCGACATCATCGACACCTGCATCTCGTCGTTCTCCGGCGGCACGAGCCAGCCGGCCACCGAGTCGATGCACGTCGCCCTTACGGGACTGGGCTACGAGACGGGCCTCGACCTCGACCGCCTGAGCGAGATTGCCGAGCACTTCAACGGTGTGCGCGACAGGTTCCGCGCGGCTGGCACGCTCAACGCCAAGATCAAGGACACGAGCCCGAAGGCCCTCATCTATCAGGTGCCGGGCGGCATGCTGTCGAACCTTCTGTCCCAGCTCACCGAGCAGGGCAACGCCGGGCGCTACGAGGAGGTGCTCGCGGAGGTGCCGCGCGTGCGCGCAGACCTGGGCTACCCGCCCCTCGTGACGCCGCTGTCGCAGATGGTGGGCACCCAGGCCCTCATGAACGTGATCGCCGGTGAGCGCTACAAGATGATCCCGACCGAGATCAAGGACTACGTGCGGGGCCAGTACGGTGCCGCTCCCGTGCCCATCTCCGACGAGATGCGTACGAAGATCATCGGCGATGACGAGCCGATCACGTGCCGTCCGGCCGACCTCATCGAGCCGCAGCTGCCGCGCCTGCGCGAGGAGATTGCCTGCTACGCGAGAAGCGAGGAGGACGTGCTGTCGTACGCGCTCTTCCCCAAGCAGGCGCGCGACTTCCTGGGCAGGCGAGAGGACCCGTTCTACGACGTCCCGGTCCAGACCGTCGACCTCACCGTCGCGGTTCCTTCCGTATAATTTGTCACGGCGCGGGGTGAGGAGTCACCACGCGCCTCGTCACTTGGCCGCATCGTCGCGGCCGGACAGGAGGTTTTCATGGGAGACGACAAGAAGCGGGGCCTTGCGCCCCAGGACATGACGCGGGCGGCTGCCGCCGTGGCGCTGCTCGCGGTCTCGGCGTGGGTGACGGTGCCGCTCGGCCCCGTGCCGTTCACGCTGCAGACGATGGCGCTCACGTTCGTGCTTGTGGCGCTGCCCGGGCGCGAGGCGGTGCTGGCCGTCGTGGTCTACGTGCTGCTCGGGGCCGTGGGCGCGCCGGTGTTCTCGGGCATGCGCGGGGGAGTGGGCGTGCTCTTTGGGCCCACGGGCGGCTTCATCCTGGGGTTCGTGCTGGCTGCTTTGGTGGCCGCCCTCGTGAGGCGCTCGCTTGACGCGTCGCCGGCGCGAGACGTGCTGGTGGCCGTGCTCACGATCGTGTGCTCGCACGGCGTTGGCGTGGCATGGCTTGCGACCGTGGGGTCGATGGGGCTCGTCCCGGCCTTCCTCGCGGGCTCGGCGCCGTTTCTGCTGCTCGACGTCATCAAGGGCGCGGCCGGCATCGTGCTCGCCCGCGGCGTCCGCCACGCCGTTCCCGGCCTGGCGGGTTAGCTCTCGTCTGTCGCGTGCTGTCGTATCCGAATGCCCGACCAACTCGGATGGCTCCAACTACATGCCCGACCAACTCGGATGAATTCAAGTCTGTGTTCGTCCGAGTTGGTCGGGTTCTTTTGTGCGATGTCCCGCTTTCGTCCGAATAAATATGGACCTGTCCAGTCCCGCCTTCGGAGCGAGCTCAATGTCGTTCGCATGCAAAACGGCAGACCCGAAGGCCTGCCGTTGACTGTTGGTAGCCCGTACCAGATTCGAACTGGTGATCTCCGCCTTGAGAGGGCGGCGTCCTGAACCGCTAGACGAACGGGCCATATGTGATGGAGCCGAAATGCTCCGATGAAATCATGGTAGCCCGTACCAGATTCGAACTGGTGATCTCCGCCTTGAGAGGGCGGCGTCCTGAACCGCTAGACGAACGGGCCATACTCTGAGTTGCCAGACAGACGAATGGCTGGGATGGAGGGAGTCGAACCCCCATTGACGGAACCAGAATCCGCTGTCCTGCCATTAGACGACATCCCAATTGAATGCCTGGTTGCGCCTCAGCGCGAGGAAATACTATACGGGAGCCGCGCTTCCTGCGCAACCCTCAATTCCATATTTTTTTTCAAATGAGCGAAAACGCACCGTGACATGCGGTTCCAGAGTAACCGACATACGTACATTCTGTTTCCGCTCTGTCACAGTTGGCCTTCTTCGACCTGCCTGAATGCCCCCATGCCGTAGAGTCCATCTCGAAAGTAAACGAGAAGAGGGATTCACGATATGGCCGAAGCCAAGAACATGATCGAGATCAAGGGTCTCAACAAGTACTTTGGAGACCTTCACGTTCTCAAGGACGTTGACCTTACGGTCAAGGCTGGCGAGAAGCTCGTCATCATCGGGCCTTCCGGCTCGGGCAAGTCCACGCTCATCCGTTGCGTCAACTACCTCGAGGAGCCCACGAGCGGCACCGTCTCCATAGATGGCATCGAGCTCACGCGCAAGAACCACCTCGAGATGGCGCGCAAGTACTCGAGCATGGTGTTCCAGCAGTTCAACCTGTACCCCAACATGACGGTGCTGGGCAACCTCACGCTCGCCCCCATCAAGCTCCAGAAGAAGAGCAGGGAGGAGGCGACCGAGAACGCCCTCGCCGCGCTTCGCCGTGTCGGCCTCGAGGCCAAGGCGGGGGAGTACCCGCAGAAC
>NZ_CAAKOQ010000038.1:88856-152012 GCF_901212675.1 Olsenella uli | reverse complement strand
CGGCGGCCAGCAGCAGCGCGTGGCCATCGCGCGCGCCCTCTGCACCAAGCAGCCGATCATCCTGTTCGACGAGCCCACGAGTGCCCTTGACCCCGAGATGGTCCAGGAGGTGCTCAACGTCATGGTCGAGCTGGCCCAGGAGAACATCACGATGATGTGCGTCACGCACGAGATGGGCTTTGCCCGCGAGGTCGCCGACCGCGTGATCTTCGTCGACGACGGCCAGATCCTCGAGCAGGGCACCCCGGAGCACTTCTTCGAGAACCCCCAGCACGAGCGCACCAAGGACTTCCTGAGCAAGATCCTGCGATAGGCTCGGTCTCCCTCGCACCATCCGTGGCCGTGGGTTCGCTCGTCTGCGAGCCCGGCGGTGAGGGGCGAGGGCACTCGGCCCGGCCGCATCCCATCGGTACCATCCGCCACGCGCGGTCACATGGATGGCCACGACGTGGCCATCCCAGCACGTCCCAACGAAAGGGGAACATCATGAAGAACATCTCCCGTCGTCAGTTCCTGCAGGCGCTCGGTCTCTCCACGGCTGCCGTCGCCGGCCTTGGCCTCGTCGGCTGCGGTGGCGGCTCCAACGGTGGCTCCGCCTCCACCGGCTCGTCCAGCTCCAAGGTCGATGCCATCAAGAGCCGCGGCAAGCTCAATGCCGGCGTCAAGAAGGACGTTCCGGGCTACGGCTACCTTGACCCGTCCACAAACAGCTACGAGGGCCTCGAGATTGACCTCTGCTACCAGGTCGCCGCGGCCGTGCTCGGCGTCTCCTATGACGATGCCAAGAACCAGCAGCTCGTCAACTTCACCGACGTGACGCCCAAGACCCGTGGCCCGCTCATCGACAACGACCAGCTCGACATCGTCTGCGCCACCTACACCATCACCGACGACCGCAAGAAGAGCTGGGACTTCTCGACCCCGTACCGTCAGGACTACATTGGCCTGCTCATCAAGAAGGGCTCCATCTCCGGCCTCGCCGGCCTCGACGGCAAGATCATCGGCGTGTCCCAGGGCTCCACGACCAAGGACAACATCGTCAAGATGCTTTCCGAGCAGGGCGTTTCCGCCACGCCGCAGTTCCAGGAGTTCCCGGACTACCCGTCCATCAAGCAGGCCCTCGACGGCGGGAACATCGACGTCTTCTCCGTCGACCGCTCCATCCTGGGCGGCTACATCGACGACACCACCGAGCTCCTGGTCCCGGACGTGAAGTTTGGCGAGCAGAAGTACGGCGTTGCCACCAAGAAGGACTCCGACCTCTCCAAGGTCGTGGACGACAAGGTCAACGAGCTGCTCGGCAACGGCTGGCTTGACGAGGAGATCAAGACCTGGAAGCTGCTCTAAGGCTTTTGCCAGCGCTGTATGTGCCAGCGCCCGGGCGGCCCAGCTGCCCGGGCGCTTGTTTCGAAGTCAATTGGAAGGAACGAGATGCTTGAGGGACTTCTCGACCCACTCAGGTGGGAGATGACCTTTAGCCAGATGGACACCCTGTGGCAAGGCTTTGCCTTCACGCTGCAGGTTGTCGTGGCGGGGCTGTTGCTCTCCATCGTGCTGGGCACAATCCTCGGCGTGTTCTCCACCACGCGTTCCCGCGTGCTTCGCGCGATCAGCCGCGTGTATGTGGAGTTCTACCAGAACACGCCTCTGCCGGTGCAGGTGTTCTTCATGTACGCGGCGGGGCCCAAGATCCTGCAGGCCCTCACGGGCGCCTCGAGTGCGGTGCGCATCGCCCCGTTCGTGCTGGGCTTCGTAGGCGTGGGCCTCTACCACGCCGCCTACATCTCCGAGGTCATCCGCACGGGCATCGAGGCCGTGCCCCACGGCCAGATGGAGGCCGCTCAGTCCCAGGGCTTCTCGCGCGCCCAGGCCTACCTCTACATCATCCTGCCGCAGACGTTCAAGGTGATTCTGCCGCCTCTCTGCAACCAGGCGCTCAACCTCGTCAAGAACACCTCGGTGCTTGCCCTCATCGCCGGCGGCGACCTCATGTACAACGCCGACAACTTCGTCTCCACGTACGGCTACCTGCAGGGCTACATCATGTGCTGCCTGCTGTACTTCATCATCTGCTTCCCGCTGGCGCTGCTCGTGCAGTGGCTCGAGAAGCGCTCCAAGGAGCGCCCGCGCGCCAAGGTCATCCCCGGCATCACGCCCGAGCCCACGAAGGAGGCGTAGCAGATGGAGATCTTCACCCCTGCAAACCTCGGCTTCATCATGGGCGGCTTTGGCAACACCATCGTCATCTCCGCCCTGGCAATTGTCTTCTCCATTGCGTTTGGCACGGTGCTTGCGCTCGTGAAGTCCTACGCGGTCAAGCCGCTCCGTTGGCTCGTGAGCGCCTACATCGAGCTCTTCCGCTGCACACCAAACCTCCTGTGGATCCTCTTCATCTACTTCACTGTGAAGGGCAACTACATCTTCATCTCGGTGCTGGCGTTCACGGTGTTCACCTCTGCCGTCATGGCCGAGATCATCCGCGGCGGCCTCAACTCGATTCCCAAGAGCCAGTTCGAGGCGGCGCAGTCTCAGGGCTTTGGCTTCTTTGCCACGATGCGCCTCATCATCCTACCGCAGACGTTCAAGACGATCATTCCAGCGCTGTTCAGCCAGTGCACGACGGTCATCAAGGACTCGTCGTACCTCGCGGGCATCAACGTGGCGGAGTTCATGTACTCCACGAAGGTCATCATGGCGCAGACGTCCAACCTGGGCCAGGCGCTCTTGCTCTACGGGTTCACGTTCCTGCTGTACTTCGTGCTCAACTTTGGCATCTCGCTCATCGTGCGCGCCTATCAGCGTCGCCTCGTTGCCGCATAGTGATGGACGCGGCGTGCGAGCTGGCGCTGGCCCTGCTCGAGTGCGTGCGTAGAATCTGAGGGGTGGGCGCAGTTCAACCTGCCGTCCGCCCCCCTTGCTTACCTTTGGAGGAACCATGGCCGACAACATCGCCCAAGTGAGCACCGACGTCAGCACCTTCCCCGTGGTCATAACCATTGCGCGCGACTTTGGCGCGGAGGGTCACGAGATTGGCAAGATGCTCTCGAGCGAGCTGGGCATTCTCCTGTACGACAACGAGCTGCTCGTGCGCGCGTCGCTGCGCGCCGGCGTGACCACCGACCAGATTGCGGCCTACGACGAGAGCCTCGCGGCCGAGGTGAGCGCATTTCTGCCCGACCGCGTCGACGCGCGCTCGGTGGCCGACAAGCTGTTCAAGCAGATGCAGGGCGTCATTCGCGACCTTGGCTCCACGGAGAGCTGCATCATCGAGGGGCGCCTGTCCGACTACATCTTGCGCGACAACCCCAACTGCATCAACGTGCTCGTGACCGCGCCCCTGGACGTGCGCACCGAGATCGTGCGCGCCAAGCGCAACATCACCGAGAAGAAGGCAAAGAAGCTCGTCAAGCGCATGCAGCGTGCGCGCGAGCTGTTCTACAAGCGCTATTCGGCCGGCAAGTGGTCGATGCACGAGGGCAAGGACCTCGTGGTCAACCGCGCGCGGTTTGGGCGTCAGGGCTGCTGCGATATTATCGCCGCGGCGTATCGCGCCAAGGTTGCCGCCGTCGAGCGTGCCCGTCAGTCCGCATAGCTCGCCTGTCTCATTTTCAACCGTATAGTTTGTCTCATTTTGCGAGGACCCGCCCGGTTGCCGATGTGGTCGGGCGGGTCCTTTGTGTTGGATTGGCGGATGGGGTATGTATGTCGCGTTGCCGCCGTGTTTGTGGGATGCGTGGAACTGGCCGCGGGTGCCTGCGTGAAGTGGGTTGGCCTCAAATCAGTCTTCGTGAGACGAGCTGGCGCCAAGCCAATCACTTCCGAGTGAAGAGGCGACTGATACTATCCGGCCCCAATTGCTCATTCGGCGAGGTCGCGGGGGACGTGGCGGTTGGCCCAGAGCGAGGTGAGTGGCTCGAGGAGAGCGAGGTCTCGGTCGTTGGCCAGACCCTTTCTCGAGAGCGTCACGAGGTTGTCGACAAGCTCGGTCGCTGGCCGTCCATAGACGGTCGCGTCCCAGCCGCTTGCCTTGAGCTCGCTCCACGCGTCGCGCACGTCCCGCACGGAGATGCCGGGGAGCACGAGCGCGGACACCTCGTCTCCCACCGCGGGGCCGTAGAAGAGCCCCTTCACGAAGGCCGCGAGGGCGGCGCTCTGCGCGGGCGGTAGGGAGTCGGTAGTGCGGAGCTCGGCAAATCCCTTGAGGCGACACTCCGGGAAGACCATCGAGATCATGTGCGCCAGCTCGGCCTTGGTGAGAAGCCGGCGAGACAGGATGTCCGCCTCGGTGGCCGTGCCGGTCGAGGTTGTCTTGCCGTCCGCGTCGGTGAAGAGGATCGGCCTCACGCCACAGAGCCAGTCCACGTACGTGGCGGCGCCAAAGTCCTTGTCGAACGTCCCGGGCACGATGCCGCAGCGCGCGGGGTCAACCTGCTCCCAGATGCGCGCATGCGCCATGCGGGGCGTGTCGGCCGCGGAAAGGCCGCGCCAGTGTGGTGCGTTGTCGCAGAGGAATGAGAGCATGGGCCCAAGCGCCACGGCGAGCTGGTAGGTCTCGCGGCCGCCGTGCCCGCAGGCGAGGTCGATGGAGACCTGGGCCGACGTGGTGCCACGCATCATGTCGCGGGCATAGCGACCCGTCCCCGACAGGTAGGCATCCATGAGGTGGTAGCGCTCCTTGTCGATGAGCGGCACCTCGGTGGGCGCGGACACGATGGGGTTGTAGCCGTTGGGCACGAGCTCCCACCTGACGCCGAGCTCGCGCGTGAGCTCGGCGAACTGGGCGTCAAAGGTCTCGAGCGCCCCAAGCAGCACCCAAACGTGCTCGCTTGGCCCTACAGAAGCCTCAAGCTGGCTACCCGGCTCGAGCGAGATCGAGATGCCCACCCGCTCACCCTCGACCTCGTAGGTCCCGGCGTACCCAAAGAGGTGTCCGTCGATGAAGACCTGCTCGGCGGGGGAGAAGAAGCGCACCCAATGAGATAGTAGCTCGTGGACGCCCGGCTCGTCGACGTAGGCGACGGTGCGGTTGGCGTCTCGGTCGATGACGAAGCGCTCGAGCTCGAGGCCGAGCTTTCGGGTGCCTGCGACGTCGCAGCTTGGTGCGCTGAGCATCTTGGTGAGCGCCGCCTTGTTGGCGGCGAGCGTCTCGGCGGAGCAAGTGGATGCCTCGGTGGTCTCCATGAATCCTCCGTTCTGGGTTCTTCGGGTGAGGGCTGCGTTGGCGAGTGCAGTAAAACCCTTATCCCTAGTAGGTAAGTTCAGTATATCGATTTGCGACCTACTTCGTTCATTGTTTGCAACGAGCTGAGTGTCTGGTCGCCTGAGGCGGTGGGCGGCGTGAGAAATCGCCCTGTGGCGCCCGGTGGTGGATGGCGCTTGTCGTCTTGTGGCAGCGATGGCCGACATGAGAAATCGCCCTGTTGACAACGGCGGTGGGCTGCGCAGGAAATTGACTCGCGGAGGAACCTCGCCTGTGCCGGTGGTGATGCTGTGAGGGTGAAGGTCGGCTCAGGGCAACAGGGTAGAATTGTTAGGTAATCGTTAGACGGCGCCATCGGCGCAGGTATCGCGGGAGCCACATGACGCAGTTGGACGACAAGAAGACTGGTGCGCTCTCTTTGGGAGACGCTCGCGGAGAGGTACGGTCATCGGCGGCGGGCACTCCCATACCTGTGGCAGCCGGGGCCAATGGCCTGGCCGCCGACGACTCGCAGGGCTCGGCATCCGCGTCGGCTCACACGTCTACCAACGCTGTGACCTCTGCCCAGTCCGTCGCATCCGCTTCTGCACGCGATTCGTCTGCCGAGGCCGACCATTCCGCTCACGATTCGTCTGCCGAGGCTGGCCATCCTGTTACTCAGACACCGCACAAGCCCCGTGCCCCCAAGCCACGCATCGCCGGCTCCTCGCGCGTTGGCGCACGCCCTGGCTTCCGCAAGCACGGCTCTCGCGAGGAGGAAAAGGCTGCCGACCCCGACAAGAAGCAGGCCGCTCACGGAGCCCAGTTCATCGGCCTCGTCTTTGGCGCGTACGTGGCGTTTCTGTTCTTCTCCGGCCAGATCGAGGAGTTCGTCACGGCGTTCCAGAACCTCGAGTTCGGCTGGCTCGTGGGTGCGCTTGTGTGCATCGGCATGTACTTCGTGCTGGGGACGCTTGCCTACGTCACCGCGGTCTACCTCGACCATGACTCGCCGGTGGGAATCCGCGACCTCATGGCCGTCGAGGCCTCGGGCAACTTCTTCGGCAACCTCACGCCCATGCAGATGGGCGCACTGCCCTCGCAGATCTACCAGCTCACCAAGGCTGGGCTCTCCGTTGGCGCTGCCTCGGCCACGCAGTTCACGCGCTTCATCATGTTTCAGCTGGGCGTGGTGCTGTTTGCCGCGGTGATGCTCTGGGCCAAGCTGGGCTTCTTCATCGACAGCTACGGCGACATCGTGTTCCTCAACCTGCTCGTGTTCGCGGGCCATGCGCTCGAGCTCGTGGGACTCTTCGTGGTGTGCCTCTGTCCGGGGTTCGTGCGGCGCGTGGGCGGCTCAATCCTTCGTTGGGCGAGCGGGCACGGCTGGGTCAAGAACCGCGCCAAGTGGGACGAGATGCTGAACGTGCAGGTGGGCCAGTTCTCGAGCGCGTTTCGGCGCTCGGCGGCCAACGTGCCTGACATGGTCATCACGCTCGTGATCACCATCCTGCAGCTCGCGTTTCTCTACACGATTCCCTGGTTCGTGCTGCATGCGTTTGGCGTCGAGGCCGACTTCGTGACCTGCCTGGCTGCCGGGTCGATGGTGCAGCTCGTGTCGAGCGCCGTGCCGCTGCCGGGCGGCACGGGCGGTGCCGAGGGCGGCTTTGCCCTCTTCTTTGGCGAGATGTTCGGCGTCTATGCCACGGCGGGCTTTCTCGTGTGGCGTGTGGTGACGTTCTTCGTGCCCACGTTCATGGCGGTGCCGCTCATTGGCCTCAAGAGCTCGCATCGCGACAGCATCTACCACAGGCTTCACCGAGTGATTGGCCACGGGGTTCGCGGCGGGCGGGGCGCGCGCGGTGGGATTGCCTACAAGCCCAAGCAGGCTGCCGCGACGTCGCATTCGGCCGGGACCATTAAGTCCGGCGTGAGGTTCGTGGTAAAGTCGCCCCGCGGGGACGGGGCGTCCAAGCCCCGCTAGTGCGCTTCGCTCTCACTTTTTCCAAAGCTGTCCAGCCTTCTTGTCATGCAGCCTCGTTGCTTATGGGCGTGGGAGCCGGGCAGCTCTGGATGGTTTGTCTTGTGGGTTGCGCTGTCTGAATGTGACTATCAAGGGCCACCGAGGGTGCTTTGCGATCTATTTTCTTCTTTGCTGCCACGAAAACGCAGTTTGTGGGAAACGGTCTCACGGTCGGGGTCTCTGCGCGCCAGGCTGATCTCTTGGCGTTGGTCGGCCGAGCAATCAAAACTGCTGTCAAGCTATGATGACACGAACTCGATTTCTCTGGTTTGCCAAATGGAAAGACACTTCTGCGCTCATGCGGTGGGACGTTCCTGTAAAGGGCAGCTGGTTGTTTCCCACAAACTGCGTTTTCGTGGCAGAAAAGGCAAAATCTCTTCGCGGCGGTTCTGGGCTTGCAAGCAGTGCGTCCCATGTGGCCTTTCCTGTTTACCTTCAGGTCCATTCTCATAGATTTGCTAAGCAGGGCGGTGAGGCCTTGCTTTGGGCATTCTGCTTCGTGAGGATGCGGACAAGAACTTGGGTCGCCTGGTCCTGGAGGAGGCCCGCACGTATGATTCCGATGACGTGGAGCTTTCGATGCTCGCGCCGGCGGAGGGCATGAGCCCCAGGGAGGCCGGGGAGCTCGTCGGCACCGGGCGGGGACCGTCCGCCGGTGGGCGGCGGGTCTGTCCTGACAACGAAAGCCTGGTCGGAGGCGGGACGGTCTCGAAATCAAAAAAGCCGGCCACGACGGTTGCGTCGTGGCCGGCCTTGCACTGAGCAAGTTGCCTGTACCTACTTGGCCATCGTCTCCGCGCGCGTGATGCGGGCGAGGGCGTCGGACTTGCCGACGAGCTCGAGCACGACGCCGAGCGGCGGGCTCACGAGGTTGCCGCAGACGGCCGCGCGGATGGCCTGGAAGACCACGCGCTTCTTGGCATCCAGCTCGTCGGGCAGTGGGTCGAGAGCGGCGTCGATGGCGTCGGCGGTCCAGCCGTCGTCCGGGATGGCCACGAGCTTGGAGCTCGCGGCCACGAGGATCGGCTTCACGCCCTCCTTGGCAAGGCCCTTCTTGACGGCCTTCTCGTCATACTCGAGCGTGTCGGCCGTGCCAAACACCATGCCGCAGATGCCGGCCACGTCACCAAGGTGCTTCGTGCGCGGGCGCACCACGCTCGCAAGCGTGAGCAGCCACTCGCGCGGGCGGTCGTCGCCAGAGCCGACGAGGCCGGCGCGCACGAGCTCGGGCACCATGACCTTGTCGGTGAACTCTGCATCGCTCATGGCGTCGAGGTAGGCGGCGTTGATCCAGTCGAGCTTGGCCGGGTCGAACGTGGCCGGGTTCTTGGACACGCGCTCGAGCGAGAAGGTCCGGGCCAGCACGTCACGCGGCACGATGGTGGTCTCGCCGTCGGGGCTCCAGCCGAGAAGCGCGAGGTAGTTCACGAAGGCGTCGGGCAGGTAGCCGGCGTCGCGGTACTCCTCGACGCTCGTGGCGCCGTGGCGCTTGGAGAGCTTCTTGCCGTCGGCGCCGAGGATCATCGAGATGTGCGCGAACATCGGCACGGGCGCGCCAAGCGCCTCGTAGACCATGACCTGGCGCGGCGTGTTGGAGAGGTGGTCGTCGCCGCGGATGACGTGCGTGATGCCCATCATGGCGTCGTCCACCACGGTGGCGAAGTTGTAGGTGGGTGTGCCGTCGGAGCGGAAGATCACGAAGTCGTCGAGCTCCCTGGCGTCGAAGGTGACGTCACCGTGCACCGCGTCGTGGATCACGACGTCGCCGCGGTCCTCGGGCACCTTGATGCGCAGCACGTAGGGTTCGCCGGCGTCGATGCGGCGCTGGGCCTCCTCGCACGAGAGGTGACGGCAGCGGCGCTGGTAGCCCTGGAACGGGTCGTGGCGATCCTGGGCCGCCTTCTTGTCGGCCGCGAGCTGCTCGGGTGTGCAGAAGCACGGGTAGGCGTGGCCCTCGTCCCAGAGACGCTGGGCGGCCTGCCTGTAGAGGTCGAGTCGCTCGGTCTGCTTGTAGGGGCCGTAGTCGCCGCCCACCTCGGGGCCCTCGTCCCAGTCGAGGCCCAGCCAGCGCATGGCGCGCAGGATGATCTGGGTGTTCTCCTCGGTGGAGCGGGTGGGGTCGGTGTCGTCGATGCGCAGGATGAAGGTGCCGTGGTTCGCGCGGGCAAAGGCCCAGTTGAAGATGGCCGTGCGCGCGCCGCCCACGTGGAGCTTGCCGGTGGGCGAGGGTGCGAAGCGAACGCGTACGGGCTTGGTGTCGTCGGACATGTATCGTCCTCCCTGGAGGCTGGTCACATACGTCGAAAGTATACCTCGGCTTGGAATGGCCAGCGGGAGGGACGAGTCGGCGGTGCAAACGGGAGGGGGCTGGAGCGCCGTTGGCGGGAGGGTGATGCAATGGCTCGACTGGAAAGGGGAATGGACGGCAGTGCGACTGGAGGCGGCCCAGGCCGTCCAGCCCGGGCCGCCCGCAAGCGGACTATGCCTTCGCCAGCCCCGACGCCTCGTCGATGGCGGCGAGCTCGTCGTCCGTGAACGTCGTGTTCTCGAGCACCTTGACGTCGTCGACGACTTGCTGGGGCTTGGGGGCCCCGATGAGCACGCTCGTCACGGCCTTGTGGGCAAGCAGCCACGCCACGCTCATCTCGGCGAGGGTCTGGCCGCGCCCCTGGGCGATCTCGTTCAGCCGCACGATGGTTGCGTGTGCGCGCTCGACGTCGGTGGGGTGCAGGAAGCGCGGGTCGTGCGCGGCACGCGAGTCGGCGGGGATGCCGTCGAGATAGCAGTCGGTGAGCAGGCCCTTCGCGAGCGGAGAGAAGCAGATGAGCCCCTTCTGCAGGCGCTCGGTGGCCTCGAGCAGGCCGTTGTCCTCGACCGTGCGGTCGAGGATGCTGTAGCGGTTCTGGTTGATGACGAACGACACGCGCAGGTCGGCCAGCACGCGCGTCGCGGCCTCGAGCTGCTCGCCGTTGTAGTTGGAGAGCCCCACATAGAGCGCCTTGCCGCTCGTCACGGCCTGCGCGAGTGCGCCCATGGTCTCCTCGAGCGGGGTGTCGGGGTCGGGGCGGTGGTGATAGAAGACGTCCACGTAGTCGAGCCCCAGGCGCCCCAGGCTCTGGTCGAGCGGGGCCGGTGCCCACGCGCGCGGAATAGCCGCAGGACAGGCGGCGGAGGGACGCCGACACGCCGCCGTTCGCGGAATCGGGCGATTCGGCGAGCGGGCGAACGGTAGGTTTTCGCAGGTGAGCGGTACCATCCCACAACTCGTCCAGAGATTGCTCGGCGCGTCGGCAGACAGGCCTCGCTATGCATGGCCCTCACGGCTGACCAGGCCGGTATACAGCGGGTCATTGTCCCCAGCTAATGTGAAATAAACAACAATATACTTAAAATATGCAATTACCATTACTCTTGAACAGCCTGACCTAGTCAACTGCCCGTCCCATCCGGCCGTCTAGATGACCATGCTATTCTGCTCAAGCGCAGGTAGACGAACTACCGCTCACCCTATGCGTCAGATTTGAGGCACATTCTCCGGTATCATTGATGCCAGGCACAGAGGCATGGTTTTATGCATGCCCAAGGTTCCGTGGTCATTTGGGCGCCCCAGCGGCGTCCCGTATCCAATCTGGAGGTAGCTATGGCAAAGGCGGAAAAGGTCATCGACAGCCTCGACGCGCTGAGCTCAAGGCTCGCGTCTATGCGCAAGGCCCAGGCCGAGTTCGCGACGTTCAGCCAGGAGCAGGTCGACAAGATCTTCCACGCGGCGGCCATCGCGGCCAACAAGGCGCGCATCCCGCTTGCGAAGGACGCCGTGGCCGAGACGGGCATGGGCATCGTCGAGGACAAGGTCATCAAGAACCACTACGCGGCCGAGTACATCTACAACAAGTACAAGCACATGAAGACCTGCGGCGTCATTGAGGACGACCAGGAGTTCGGCTACAAGCGCATCGCCGAGCCCTACGGCATCGTGGCGGCGGTCATCCCCACGACCAACCCCACGTCGACGGCCATCTTCAAGTGCCTCATCTGCCTGAAGACCCGCAACGCCATCATGATCAGCCCGCACCCTCGCGCCAAGAAGTGCACCATCGACGCCGCGCGCATCGTGCGCGACGCCGCCGTCGCCGCCGGCGCGCCCGAGGGCATCATCGACTGGATCGGCTCGCCCTCGCTCGAGCTCACCAACGAGCTCATGCGCTCGGCCGACATCATCCTGGCCACCGGCGGCCCCGGCATGGTCAAGGCCGCCTACTCCTCCGGCAAGCCCGCCCTGGGCGTCGGCGCCGGCAACACGCCCGCCATCATCGACTCCACGGCCGACATCAAGCTCGCCGTCAACTCGATCATCCACTCCAAGACCTTCGACAACGGCATGATCTGCGCCTCCGAGCAGTCCGTGACCGTCCTCGCCGACGTCTACGACGAGGTCAAGGCCGAGTTCAAGGCCCGTGGCTGCTACTTCCTCAAGGGCGCGGAGCTCGATAAGGTCAGGAAGACCGTCATCATCAACGGCTCCGTCAACGCCAAGATCGTCGGCCAGAGCGCCCATACCATCGCTAAGCTCGCCGGCTTCGACGTGCCCGAGAAGACCAAGATTCTCATCGGCGAGGTCACGAGCGTCGAGCCGTCCGAGGAGATGGCCCACGAGAAGCTCTCGCCGGTGCTGGCCATGTACAAGGCCCAGACCTTCGACGAGGCCATCGACAAGGCCGAGCACCTCGTCATGGACGGCGGCCCCGGCCACACGAGCTCCCTCTACGTCGCCACGACGGAGAAGGAGAAGATGGCCAAGCACGCCAATGCCATGAAGACCTGCCGCATCCTCGTCAACACGCCCAGCTCCCAGGGCGGCATCGGCGACCTCTACAACTTCAAGATGGCCCCGTCGCTGACGCTCGGCTGTGGTTCCTGGGGCGGCAACTCCGTCTCCGAGAACGTCGGCCCCAAGCACCTGCTCAACTACAAGACGGTCGCAGAGAGGCGGGAGAACATGCTCTGGTTCCGCGCACCCGAGAAGGTCTACTTCAAGAGGGGCTGCCAGCCGGTGGCACTCGACGAGCTTGGCACGGTCATGCACAAGAAGCGCGCCTTCATCGTGACCGACCAGTTCCTGTTCAAGAACGGCTACATCAAGCCGATCGAGCAGAAGCTCGACGAGCTGGGCATCGAGCACGCCTGCTTCTGGGACGTTGCCCCCGACCCGACGCTTCAGTGTGCGCGTGAGGGTGCCAAGATTCTCACGAGCTTTGAGCCCGACGTGATCATCGCCTTCGGCGGCGGCTCGGCGATGGACGCCGGCAAGATCATGTGGGTCCTCTACGAGCACCCCGAGGCCAACTTCGAGGACATGGCCATGGACTTCATGGACATCCGCAAGAGGGTCTTCACCTACCCGGAGATGGGCTCCAAGGCCTACTTCGTGGCCATCCCCACCTCCTCGGGCACGGGCTCGGAGTGCACGCCGTTCTCCGTCATCACCGACGCCGACACGGGCATCAAGTGGCCGCTCGCCGACTACGCGCTGCTGCCCAACATGGCCATCGTCGACGCCAACAACATGGACTCGCAGCCCAAGGGCCTCACCTCCGCCTCCGGCCTCGACGTCCTCACGCACGCCCTCGAGGCCTACGTCTCGGTCATGGCGAGCGACTGGAGTGACTCCATGGCGCTCAAGGCCATGAAGCTCGTCTTTGAGTACCTGCCGCGCGCCTACGACAAGGGCGCCGCCGATCCGGAGGCCCGCGAGCGCATGGCCAACGCGAGCTGCCTCGCCGGCATGGCCTTCGCCAACGCCTTCCTCGGCCTCAACCACTCGATGGCGCACAAGCTGGGTGCCTACCACCACATTCCGCACGGCCTGGCCAACGCCGTCATCCTCACGCGTGTCATGCGCTACAACGCGGCCGAGAGGCCCACGAAGATGGGCACCTTCCCGCAGTACGCCTACCCGCACACGCTCGAGCGCTACGCCGAGGCTGCCCGCTTCTGCGGCGTCACCGGCAAGACCGACCAGGAGGTCTTCGATAAGTTCGTCGACAAGATCGAGGAGCTCAAGGCCCACTGCGGCGCCAAGAAGACCATCGCCGAGTACGGCGTGGACGAGAAGTACTTCCTCGACACGCTCGACGAGATGACCGAGAACGCCTTCAACGACCAGTGCACGCCGGCCAACCCGCGCTACCCGCTCATGAGCGAGATCAAGGAGCTCTACCTCGACGCCTACTACGGCCGCGAGCCCAAGAGCTACGAGGACTAGGCAGGTCTGTGCCGGCCGTGGCGCACGGACTCGGTGCGTCTCCCGAGGCGCCCCACGGCCCGGCCGGCATGCAATGGAGGGTCAACCCAAAGGAGGGTGAGCCATGGAGCTTCCCGAGAGCAAGGTCGAGCTAGTCCGGCGCGGCAACAAGGTCGTCTACGACTGCGGCGACCGCATCGTCAAGGTGTTCAACGTCTCCAAGCCCGAGAGCGACGTCTTCAACGAGGCGCTCAACCTGGCTCGCATTCAGGAGACGGGCATCCGCGTGCCCAAGATCCTCGAGGTCTCGAAGAGCCCGGAGGGCTGGGCGCTCGCGACGGAGAAGGTGCCGGGCACCACGCTGGCCGAGCGCATGCAGGCCGACACCAAGAAGAACCAGGACCAGTACCTGGAGCAGTTCGTGCGGCTGCAGCTCGAGGTGAACGGCCATACGGCGCCTCTGCTCAACCGTCAGCGCGACAAGTACGCGCGCATGATCAATGGCCTTACCGAGATCGATGCCACCACGCGCTACGAGCTGCTCATTCGCCTCGACGGCATGAAGGCCGAGAACAAGGTCTGCCACGGCGACTTCAACCCCACGAACGTGATCGTGGGCGAGGACGGTCTGCTCTACGTCTGCGACTGGGCGCACGCCACACAGGGGTCGCCTGCGGCCGACGCTGCCATGACGTACCTGCTCTTCGCGCTCGAGAACCTGGACCTGGCGGACAGGTACCTCATCATGTTCTGCAAGATGGCGGACATGCCGATGCAGGTCGTACGCCGCTGGACGAGCATCGTGGCCGCGAGCGAGCTGGCGCGTCACCGTGACGCCCACGAGGAGGAGTTCCTCCGCAGCTGGATCGACGTGGCCGAGTACCAGTAGGCCATGGCGCGGCCGACTTTTCCGGCCTTGCTTGTACGTTCGAGGGGCCTGCAGGCGGCGGTTGCCGACCCGCAGGCCCCTTTATGCTTGCTTTCGATAGGCGGGGATTGCTGTTTTGAGCGTACTGATGCTGCGCGATAAGGTTCCGTCGCCGTTCTGGCCCCCTGTTTCGCGCCCTTCCGTACGTTGCCTGCTGGCATCAGGTGGGGCTGGTGCAGTTGTTGCGGATGTGTGTATCGACTTCGAGGGGCCTTCATAGTTGCGTGCAGTTTTGTCGGTAATGGGTGCTTGCTTGTTACCCATAACCGTCAAAAACGCACGCAGTTTGACTGGCGTTACGAGGGGATACCCATTGCCGTCTAAAACGCACAACCAGTCAACGAGGCACGCAGAACTGGGTGCTCGGGGCGTCTACGTTACGACGAGAAGCGCAGGGCTGGGCGCCCAGGTGCGTCTACATCGCGGCGACGTGCGCAGGCCTGGGCGCTCGGAGCGCCTACATCACCTTGGTGCTCTCGATCTTGTGCTCGACCCACTCGTTGAGGCGGATGACGGGCCGGCGCAGCACGAGGCCAAGCAGAAGGAATGGGATCGTGAACGAGAGCAGCGTGACGAGCTCGGCCCAGTAGTCGGCGCCGTAGAGGCCGAACATCGCCGCGCGCATCGCGTTGGCGCTGTGAACGAACGGTAGGTAGGGATAGATGGCCTGGAACGGTGCGGGCAGCATCTGCATCGGGAAGGTGCCGCCCGAGCCCGCCACCTGCAGCACCATGAGCACCACGGCGATGGCCTTGCCCACGTCGCCGAACGACGCCGTGAGCGCGAAGATGATGTTGATGTAGGTGAACGACGACACGAGCCCCGCGAACACGAAGAGCACGGGGTGCGCACACTGGACGCCCAGGAAGTAGAGGTCGCCCAGGCAGATGAGCAGCGTCTGCAGCACGCCCACGCTCAGGAACAGCGCGATGCGACCCACATAGGACTCGCCGTGGCCGCAACCCGTCTCGCGCAGGGCCGCCTCTGAGGGCGAGGCCTTCACGAGGGCGCACAGGATGACGCCGCCGATCCAGATGGAGAGTGTGGTGTAGAACGGCGTCATGGCGCTTCCATTGTTCTCGATGGGGAAGATGGCGTTGCGGTCGATGCTCACCGGTGCGGAGATGAACGAGGCCAGCTGGCTGGGGCTCGCCGAGAGGATGTCACGCACCTGGTTGATGTCGTCGGAGTCGAGCGCGTCCTTGACCTGGGCCTGCAGGCCCGAGAGGCGCCCGGCGAGCTGGTCGAGCTCCGAGGCGGTGGCGTCGAGCGAGTCCTTGGCGCCGCCGAGCGAGCCGGAGGCGTCCTGGGCGGCCGAGCCCACCGAGTCGAGCGTCTGCCTGATGGAGCCCACGATGCTGTCGGCGTTCGCGGCGGCGGAGTCGATCTGGCTCGCGAGACCCTGGAGCGACCCGCGAACGCTGTCCTCGTAGTCCTTTTGCACCTGAGCAAGCGACCCCTTGGCGCTCGCCACCTGGTCCTTGAGCTTGTCACGGGCGGTCTGGGTGTCGGCTGTGCCGGCCTTGAGGTCGTTGATGGTTTTCTCCAGCTCGTTGGAGAGACCCGTGAGCTGTCTGATCGTCTCCTGGACGCTCTTGTTGAGGCCCTGGATGGTGAGGCGCGTCTCGTGGATGGTGGTGATGGAGGCGTCGCCCTCCTGGAAGCTCTCCTCGAAGGACTTGTAGAGCGTGTCGGAACCGGCGAGCTTCTCGGACAGGGCCTTGAACTGGTCGTTTATGGCGTCGACGGAGGTCTTGGCCTGCGCGAGGCCGTCCTCGAGCTTGCCCACCTGGCCGTCTGCGGTGTCGAAGGCCTGGTCGATGGCGCCCGACACCGAGTCGACGCTCGAGGCACCCGTGGCGATGGCGTCGTTGATGGAGTCCGTGGTGCCGTCGAGGGCGTTGCCGAGCCCGCGGATGCCGTCAGCGGTGTCGCGCAGCGTGCCGCCCACGTTGGCCGCGCTCTCGAGCGAGGCGGACGCGAGACCCGAGCCGCTGCCGAGCAGGTCCTGCGTGGAGGAGATGATCGCCGAGTAGGCGCGCACGTTCTCCGTGACGTCGCCCACCTGCGAGATCGAGCTCGTGAGCGCCTGGTCGAGCTTGCTCGCCGCCTGCATGACCTGCGCGTCGGAGAGGGTGGAGTCGAGCTCGTCGAGCAGCGACGTGCCCACCTTCACCACCGATGACGAGAACGAGGTCTCGATGTCTTGCTGGATCTGGGTCGAGGACTTGTCCGTCACGATCGTGGCGATGGAGTTGGCCTTCTCGTTCTGGTAGAACTCGACCGTGGGCTGGGTGGGGGAGTCGGACAGGATGCTCATCATGTTGCGCGAGAACTCGGCCGGGATCACCACGGCCGCGTAGTACTTGCCCGAGCGCACGCCCTCGACGGCGTCGTCCTCGCTCGTGACCTCGTAGCCGAAGGTCTCCGTCTCGCGCAGGTCTGACACGACGCGCTCGCCGGCGTTGACCTCGACGGGCGCGAGCTCGCTCGCGTAGCCCTCGTCGTTGTTGGCGACGGCGACCTTGAGGTTGGCGGTGTTGCCGTAGGGGTCCCAGCTGCCCGCGATGTTGAACCATGCGTAGAACGTGGGCACCACGATGATGCCGAAGATCACGACGAGCGCGATGACGTTGCCCCTGAGGTGGGCGATGTCCCTGCGGATGAAGCGAAGGATGTGGCGCATCAGCGCTCGCCTCCCGTCTGGTCGTGGTCGTCTGGGAGCTTCTCGGTGGGCTGGGCTGGGGCCACCTGGGTGGCGTCGGCGGGGTCCTCCTCGCGTGCCTTGCGGTCGAGGCGCATCTTCTGGATGGGCGCGAACGCCATGAGCTCGCTTCTCAGCTCGTCGTCGAGAAGGCCGTAGAGCTGCTCCCTGTCCATGCTCGCGAGTGCCGTCTTCTGGCCGATGCGGCTGTGGAGGTACTCCACCACGATGAGGAAGGTGCAGATGGCGATCATCGACGCGATCCACAGCACGAGCATGAGGTACTTGGCCGGCAGGATGAACAGGAGCGCCACGAGCAGAAGCGGGATGGCCACGAGCGCCTGGAAGCCGCGGCGCACGAGCGTGGGGTACATGAGCTCGAACTTGGCCGCGCGCTGCAGGAACACCTGGCGGTAGCTGCCCGAGTCCATGAGCACCTTCACGATGGTGGACAGGCGGAAGTAGGAGCCCCTCATCCCCACGCGCTCGGTGTACATCATGTCGGTGTCGGCGAGACGGCGGTCGAAGAGCGCGTTGATGTTGAGGAGGTGACGGCGCGCGGCGATGCCGATGAGGGCCGCCGGCACGAGGTAGACGAGCAGGACGGCGATGTCGGTGGCGTAGTAGCCGTCATAGAAGCCCGCGATGGCCTCGCGCATGGCGTTGATGCCGTAGGTGAACGGCAGCCATGGGTGCAGGGCCTGGAAGAAGTCAGGCTGGAGCTCGATGGGGTAGGTGCCCGAGGCGCCCGGGATCTGCAGGATCACGAGAAGCACGCCGAGTGCCTTGCCGATGTGCTTGAACGCCACCGAGATGGAGTAGATGAACGACACGTACACGAACGAGCACACCATGCCCGCGCCCACGAAGGCGGCCGGGGACACGCACTGGATGCCGAGGAGCAGGTCTCCCAGGCAGCAGATGAGCGCCTGCACCTCGCCGAGCAGCATCATGAGCAGCCATCGGCCGAGGAACCCCTGCCAGGGCTTGAAGGTGCCGATGCCCTCGCGGTCGACCTCGAGCTTGTAGATGGCCACGAGCACGAAGCCGCCCACCCAGAGCGCCAGGTTGGTGTAGAAGGGCGTCATGCCCGAGCCGTAGTTGGCCATCGGGAAGATGCGGTTGCCCTCCATCTTCACCGGCGCGCCCAGAAGCGTGCCCGTCTCGTCCGGGTCGAGCCCGAGGACCTTCTGCACGGCGTCGAGCGACTGCAGGCTCTGGATGCCGGCCACGTCGTCGGCGAGCGACCCCACGTTGTCGGCCGCCTTGTCGAGCAGGCCCGCGGTCTGGGTGAGGGTGGTGGCGCCCTGGGCCAGGATGTTGTCGAGCTCGGCGAGCGACGAGTCGGCCTGGCGAAGCATCGGCGAGAGCGCGCCCACGGTGCCCACGAGCTTGCCGCCGGCGTCGGAGAAGGAATCGAGCGAGCCCGAGAGCTCGGGCATCGTGGTGCTGGCGAGCTTGGACTGCAGGTCGACGAGGCCCTGCGTGCTCTCCTGGATGGTGTCGTTGACCGAGCCGGAGAGGTTCCTCACCGAGTCGTTGTCGGCCTTGATGTCGTCGGATATCTGCTTCAGGCGCGCGAGCTGGTCCTTCTGCGTCTTCGTGAGCTGGACGAGGAGGTCGACCTCCTGCTGGAGCTCGGTCTCGACCTTGTGCTTGGTCTCCCCTGTGGCGCCGTCGGGCAGCTTGATGCTCGTGATAGTCTCCTTGGACGTCTCGAGCGTGGTCTTGAGGCTCTGGGTGGTGCCGTCGAGCGCCTGGATCTGCGCGATGGCGGCGTCGACCTTGCCTTGGGCCCAGCCGATGTCGCCCGTGATCTGGCCGATGTCGTAGTTGGCCGTCGACGAGATGCCCGAGACGGTGGAGACGCCCGTGCCGAGCGCCTGCGAGAGCTTGGTGGTGAGCGTCTGGGCGCGCTTGCGCGTGTCGGAGAGCGAGCCCATGGCGTCGTTCAGGGTGCCGGAGAGCGAGTCGGTGGTGCCGGCGAGCTTGGTGAGCGTGCCGCGTGCGCTCGAGATGGCGTCGCGCGTGCCGGAGATGGAGCCCTGCGCGTCCGAGAGGTCCTGCGCGAGCCCCGAGAGCGAGGACTGGGTGTCGCGCAGCTCGCCCACGATGCTTGCGTTGGCGTCGTCGACCTTGCCCATGGCCTCGGATACGCCCTGCTGGAGCTTCTCGGACACGGTGGAGCCCACGACGCTCACGAACTGCTCGGCGATCTGCTGCTCGAGCGTGGTGGCGCCGGTGTCGGTGACCTTGGGCGAGATGGCGTTGACCTTCTCGTTGACGTAGTAGGCGATGTGGGCCTGGTCGGTGTTGCCGTCGAGGACGTCGGCGAGCGAGGAGGTGAAGTCCGACGGGATGACGAAGGCGGCGTAGTAGGTGCCGGCCTCGACGCCCTGCTTGGCCTCGTCCTCGTCCACTAAGGTCCAGCCCAGCTGCGTGTTCTCCTCCAGCCGGTCGTGGATCATGTCGCCGGCGTTGGTGTAGCCGATGCCGGGGATGTCGGCCCCGGCATCGTTGATGGAGACGGCCACGGGCACGGTGCTCGTGTTGTTGTAGGGGTCCCAGTTGGCGAGGATGTTGATCCAGGCGTAGAGGGAGGGGATGAGGCACACGCCGAACGCGATGATGACCGTGACCGGGTTGATGGCTATTCGCTTGAAGTCACGCAGGAAGATGCGCAGGGCTGTCTTCACGTCGTATCCCGTCTGTCGAGCGTGCGCGGCTGGGGCGTCGCACGGTGTCGTGTCCCCTGCGGCCGAGGTTGCGGCTGGGGGTGGAGGCGCCGGGTGCGATGGTGGTGTGATGGCGTCCTGCTTGCGGCCGGGGTGGGTCCGGCCTGGGGCTGTGAGCCCCCTGGTTGTGGGCACGGGCGAGCGAGTGCGGCACCCGACTTGGGCCTGGGGGCTGTGGTCTGGTGTCGAAGTCTAACGTCTACCCATTGTAGGGAGGCCATGCCCTCGCCCGCATGCGACAACGGACAAGTTTACATAATTCTGGCATAGCCGGTTGCGGAGGGCGAGGTGGCGGCTGGCTCCGGGGCGCGACCTTCGGGTCGTCGTGATTCCCCGTCGCCCGTCTCCTCTGCGCCGCTCCGCGCCCGACTCCTCTGCGCCGCTCCGCGCTCGCCTCTGCTGCGCCGCTCAACGCCAGCCTCCGTTGCGCCGCTCCGCGCTCGCCTCCGTTGCGCCCCCCAACGCCAGCCTCCGCTGAATCCCGCCTCCCTCTCCTCCACTGTCTCTCTTATCGAACGTGCGTTCAACCGACTTTTTTGGCTTGTGACGGCCTCTATTTCTCGGTTATCCGCACGTTCGATCGGGGAGCAGCGATCGCAGCCTGGCTTGCCCGCACCGGTGGAGGCCTCTCCCGCTGTGTCGCCTCCTGTCGCGCTACCTTCTCCGCGCCGCCTCCCGTCGTGTCGGTTGCGCGCCTGCGGGTCCGTGCGGCTCCTGCCTTGGTGTATAGTCATTGCAGCTTGGACGTGGGGTCGGGGCTCGTTTTTCCCGCCGGGCGTCTGCATTTTATATATGTACTCGAGTGGCGGCACACGAAGATGACACGAACCCAGCCGTTGCCCGATCGGTCGCCCGCCGCGCGCGGGCCGGCCCGTCGAGCGCAGTCACCTGGCCGCCCCGGAGGGGGATTGGCACATGGGAATCGTGCGTCGCAATCCGGCCGTCTACGCCGGCCTTGCCGGGGCGCTCGCCTGGGCGAGTCCCGTCTCGGCGTCTGCCCTCTCCGTCTTTGGCCGCGAGATTCCCTCGGGAGATCCCGGGGTGGCCTTCGTGTCGGGTGCCGTCATGGGTGCCTTCTGCGCCACGTGCGTGACGCTCGTGGCGACGCACGCGGGCAGGCGGCGCGAGGCTCGTGGCGATGCTTTTGCCTCCGCTTATGGCGTGCGCGGCGTCGGTGCCGCGGATTCGGCTGAGGAGGGGCCCGTGGGCGAGCGGCCGGTCCGGTCGGGCACGCACGCGGCCGTGCGCCGGGAGGGCGCGCCTTCGCACGGGGTGCCCCTCGAGCCCGCCGACCTCGTGGAGGTGGACGCCGACGTCACGGCCTCGGAGGTTGGCGGGCCCCATCGCAAGCGCTCGGGCGTGACCGGTTCCATCTACCTGCCCGACCTCGACGAGGCCGCCGGCGCCTCCGCGCTCGCCGACGCCATGGAGGCCGAGCGACGCTCCGCGGAGGTGCGCCCTGGCGAGGCTGGTGCTTCGAGCGGTCCCGCCCGCGAACTCTCCGACCTCGAGGAGGCGGCCGAGCGCTACGTGCGTGGCTTGGAGCTGGGGCGTCGCATGGCTTCGAAGGCGCGCGGCGTGGCAAGCGTGCTCGCGGAGCGTCTCGAGACCTCGCACATGGATGGCATCCCCGTGATCGAGCGCGCTGACGGTACGGTGGCCGACCTCGGAGAGCCGTGGTGGAACGGGGCCATGGGCGACCACGTCGTCGCCGGTGCTGAGACCCGCGCGCCCGGCGGCGAGGGCGTCGAGGATGGCTTGGCCGGAAACAGCGTGGCCCTCTTCACGGCGCAGACCTTCGAGGAGGATCAGGCGGCGCGCGAGGCGTGGCTGAGCACGCAGGCCGAGAAGGGCGCGTGGGCCGAGGGCGCCACGGCTGCCGCCCCGCCCGCTCGGGCCGCACTGGCTCCCGTCGCCGGTCCGGCCAGGCGCGCGCCCCGCCACATGGCCGCGTCAGACAGCTTTGGTGCAGAAGCGTCCGAAGCCTCGACACCCGAGGACCCCATCGACCATCATGTGGAGGAGCTTGTCTGGCAGGAGATGCTCTCCAGGAGGCACTCCCCGCGCCACGCCGCCAAGTCGGGCCCACGCCACATGGCCGACGTTCCCGCGCACGACCAGTACGCCGTCCGCGCGCCCGAGCCCAAGCCGCGCCGGCGCTTCCGCCGCCCCTCGGACTCGCACGGCTACCTGCGTGTCATTGACGGTACGGGCCCCTTCGCGCACCACGGGGCGCGCGAGCAGTAGGGCGCGGGCGTCTCGTGAGGCTGTGGCTTGCCTGGGGGCGGCCGCTGCTTCCCGGCCCGTCTCGCCCTGGTGTCTCGCCTTGCCTGCGTGCCTCTCCTTCGCATCCCTCCTCGGCATGGCCCGCGGCCCTCGGCGTGCTACACTGGGCCCCGACGAGTTCGTGCATCCAACGCACATAGGGTGGGACCGGTCATCGTGGCTGGTCCCGCCTTTTTTGTTGGCCCGGGCCCGTCGCGCGGCACCCGTCGCGCGGCGGCGGCCCAGGCCGGGTAGTCCCGGCGTTGGCGGGGTGCCGTCCCGACAAGCGGCAGAGAGGCTTGTGGTCCTTGTGGGAGAGAGCGCGACTGGCAGCGGCGTCCGCGGCGGGCAGGGGAGCGGCGGGCGCACCTTCAGCCGATGGGCGATTCTGCTCACCGTCCTCGTCATGACGTTCATGGTCTGCCTCGACTCCAGCATCGTCACGGTGGCCCTGCCCGTGATGCAGAAGGAGCTGGGCGTGGGCATCGACCAGATCCAGTGGGTCTCGTCGGTCTACCTCATCAGCACCTGCGTGGGCGTGCTGTCGTTCGGCCGCCTCGGCGACTTGCGCGGCAAGGTGTACGTGTTCCAGGCGGGCGTCGTCATCTTCACGGTGGGCTCGCTTCTGTGCGGCCTCGCCCAGACGATGCCGATGCTCATCGTGGGCCGCGTCGTGCAGGGCATCGGTTGCGCGGCGGCGATGGCCAACAACATGGGCATCATCACCGAGGCGTTCCCGCAGCATGAGCTGGGACGCGCCATGGGGCTGCTCGCCACGTTCGTGTCGCTCGGCATGATGGCCGGTCCCTTGCTGGGCGGCATCATCGTCTCCACCTACGCGTGGGAGGGGATCTTCCTCATCAACGTGCCGGTGGGCATCGCATCGTTCGTGGTCGGACTCAAGACGCTGCCTCACGTGCGGCCTTCGGCCGACGCCTTCTCCCGCGCGGGCTCGATGCTCGACGCCGCGCGCCTGTGCTTCTCGAACCCCACGTTCGCCATCAACCTCCTTACCATGCTCATCGTGTTCATGGGCATCGGCTCCTACGAGTTCGTGCTGCCGTTCTACTTCCAGGACGCCCACGGGCTCTCGGCCGGCGTGTCGAGCCTGCTGTTCATGGTGCTGCCCATCGTGAACGCCGTGGTGGGGCCCATCTCGGGCTCGGTGAGCGACCGCGTGGGGTGCGAGGTGCCCACGTGCGTGGGGCTGGGCGTGTACGTGGCGGGCCTCCTGGCTGCCTCGACGCTCGACGAGACGAGCCCCATCTGGCTCGTCGTCTGCTTCGTGGGGCTCATCTCGATGGGCAACTCGATCTTCCAGGCGCCCAACAACTCGCTGTTCATGGCCTCGGCGCCGACGAGCGCGCTGGGGTTTGCCGGAAGCGTGTCGAGCCTGGCGCGCTATGCGGGCATGGCCGTGGGCATCTCGAGCGCGTCGGCGATGCTCTATGGGCGCATGGGCCAGGCCGCGGGGCATGCGGTCACGGGCTATGTGGAGGGACGGCCGGACATCTTCCTGGCGGGCTTCTCGTTCGTGTTCTACGTGCTGGCGGCGGTGGCGGCCGTGGGCCTCGTGCTCACGCTCGTGCGCCTGGTGCTCAGCCGTCGCGAGGGGTAGCGAGGGTTGGCCCGGCTCGGCTGGGGGCGGCGGGTTCGTCGTCCTGCCTCGGCTTGGCCTGGGAACGGCGGATGCGTCTGCCCGGCCATCCAGGCCAGAGGACGTTTCTGAAAAAGGTATTTCGTGCAATTCCCTTTTCAGAAACGCCCTTTGCGGTTGTGGCAGAGGAATCCCTTTTCAGAAACGTCTTTTGGTCGGGCTGCGGGACAATCCCTTTTTCAGAAACGTCTTTTGGTCGGGCTGCGGGACAATCCCTTTTCAGAAACGTCTTTTGTCCGCGCCTTCGGCCTGGCGGGTCGTTGTGACTGGTGGGCCGTTGCGTTACTTTCCGCCGATGAGAGCCTTTATCGGAATCCTTTCGCCGGCCGAAACGGGCAGGCCGAGAAGGGTGAGCCGAGGCGGGCTGGTCAACCAGCCCGACCCCGTGGCCTCGCCATGGGGTGGTACCATCTCGCACGGAGGAATCCGAGGGGTTGGCGCCGCCGCATCGCGCGCTGCCGGCCAAAGACGGGGTGGTTGGATGAGCACAGAGAAGCTGGAGTCGGGCGAGGCCGCGGAGCCTGTCGCCCCGGCTCGCGTCACGGACGACACTCTCGAGGGATACCTCGACGCGGTCGCCTCGACGGCGCCGGTGCCGGGTGGCGGCGGCGTGTCGGCGCTCGCGGGGTCGCTCGCCTGCGCGCTTGGCTGCATGGTGGCCGGTCTCACGGTGGGCAAGCGCGCCTGCGCCGACTTTGACGAGGGCGCCCGCGAGGCGCTCAGGAGCTGCGAGGAGCTGCGCCGCCGCATGCTCGAGCTCTCCAACGCCGACGCCGAGGGCTTCGTGCCGGTGACAGCGGCGCTCAAGCTGCCGCGCTCCACGCCGGAGGAGGCCGCCGCCCGCGCCCGCGCGCTCGACGACGCGCTGCTCGGCGCCTGCGACGCGCCGCTCGAGGTCCTGAGCCTCTCGCTCTCGGCGCTTGGGGCCCTCGGCGCGCTGGCCGAGCGTGGCAGCAAGATCGCCGTGGTCGACGTGGGCGTGGCCGCGAGCCTGGCACGCACCGCGGCCGACGGCGCCGCGCTCACGGTGCATGCCAACGCCCGCATGATGGGCGACCAGTCCCGCGCCAAGGAGCTCCGGGACCGCGCCGACTCGCTCGCGGGCCTCGCCGAGGTGCGCTCGCGCGAGGTGTACGTGACGGCCAAGCGCCGCTACCTGTGACGATATGACGACAAGCCGCGCCAGGGCAGATGCTCTGCGCCGGTCCGGGGCGCGGGGGAGAAGTGACCATGGAGAACGAGAAGAGCGCGGGCGCCGATTGTGCCGGCCGTGAGCCCCGCGAGCTCAGGGGCGCACCGGTGGCCAAGGCCATCTGCGGGGCCCTGGCCCCGCGCGTCGAGAGGCTCGCGGATGCTGGCGTGACGCCGAGGCTCGCGATCGTGCGCGTGGGCGAGGGTGCCGGCGAGCTTGCCTACGAGCGTGGTGCGCGCTCGAGGATGGCCAAGGTTGGCTGCGAGGTCCAGACCTCGGCGCTTGCCTCGGACGTCTCGCAGGCGGAGCTCGAGCGCACGCTGCGCGAGCTGGCCGACAACCCCGCCGTGCACGGCATCCTCATGATGCGGCCGCTGCCGCCCGGGCTCGACGAGGCCACGGCCATCGCCTGCGTGCCGGCTGCCAAGGACGTCGACGGCATGACGACGGGCTCGCTCGCCGCGACCTTCTCCGGCACGGGCGAGGGGTTCGCGCCCTGCACGGCCGAGGCGGTCGTGCGCCTGCTCGAGCACTACCAGGTGCCGCTTGCGGGCGCGCGCGTCACGGTCCTGGGCCGGAGCCTCGTGGTTGGCCGCCCTGTGGCGCAGCTGCTGCTTGCATGCAACGCCACGGTGACCGTGTGCCACTCCAGGACGCGCGACCTTACGGCCGAGACGCGCCGCGCCGAGGTGCTCGTGAGCTGCATGGGCCGGGCGCACGCCGTCACGGCCGACATGGTGTCGCTGGGCGCGGTGGTCGTCGACGTGGGCACGAACGACGACGGCAACGGTAGTATCACGGGCGACGTCGACTGCACGGCTGTCTCGCAGGTGGCCGCCGCCGTAACCCCGGTGCCGCGGGGCGTCGGCTCGGTCACGACCTCGGTCCTCGCCGAGCACGTGGTCGCCGCCGCCGAGCGTGCGCAGGCCGCGGCCCGTTAGTTTCGGCCTGTCCGGTTGGCGGCGTCGTCTGATCGCGCGGATGTCGTCCGGATGAGCCTCCTTATTGCGTTGGGCCCCTGAGGGTCAGAATGTTGTACCAATTTGGCCGACGTGCTGACCCCAGGGGGCCTACGCGTTGGGGCGGCTTAGTTAGTTGCGTGTGCGGCGGTTATCGGGTGCCGGAAGGCCGGTTGACTGCCGCATGCGAGACGGAGGCCGTGAGGTTGTCTTGTCGGATGCGAGGGTCCAGTTGGCCGCAGGGACTGCTGGGTTTGCAAAGCGAACGTGCGGAAAACCGAGAAATAGTGGCTGTTGTGGCGTCTGGAACTCGGTTTTCCGCACGTTCGATTGGATGGGCCTCTGGCTGAGGCCGATTGGACAGGCCGCGGCTGTGGACAGCGGTGCGTGCGGGCTTGCGGCGGATGCGGGCTAGCGGCGGATGCGGGTAAGCGGCGTCCGCGGGGTAAGCGACGGGTTAGCGGCCGAGGGCGTTGGCGGGCGAGTCGTCGCCGACGAGGGGCCGTGAGACCGCACCCCGCATCGCCAGGCCCCGCGCGGGTGCGCAGCCTGGTGGCGAAGAAAACAGGTTTACACATTATCGATTGGGGAATACACTGACCGTGTCCTTACGAGGACGCTCGTCAAGAGGCGCATGCGGAGGGCGGCCACACCTGTCCAAGGGGTTCCAAGATCGGCACCAACAACCCCGTCTGCCTGCGCAAAGAGCCGAGGGACCGAGCCCTGTGACGCTCCGGCAACCCACCTCGCGGCGCACGCCGCCGGGCAGGGTGCCAAGTCTCGGCGGCCGCGCAAGAGCGTGGTCGGAAGACGGGGGAGCAGTGACCAGGCTTGGCTGTCATCGACGTCCCCTTTTCGGAGGGGACGTTTTTCGTTCCCGGGTGGGCATGCGCCCGCCGCGCCCATCTGCCCGGGCGCGGGGAGGCCTGCCCGCCTGCAGAGCCGGGACGCGCACGTGCGGGCGCGGCCCACGTCCGGCGAGACCCTCGCCGGGAAGGAGCTCAGGATGGCAGACAAGGCAACCAACGTGACGGCCGCGGGCGACGTGCCCGAGAGCGGCAGCTACTACTTCACCTCCGAGTCGGTGACCGAGGGGCACCCCGACAAGATCTGCGACCAGATCTCGGATGCCGTGCTCGACGCGATCCTCGAGAAGGAGGCGCGCCTACAGGCCGACGGCTACATCGCGCCCAACGGCCAGCCCGCCAACGTCGACAACGTGCGATGCGCGTGCGAGACGTTCGTGACCACCGGCACCGTCGTCATCGCCGGCGAGATTCGCACGCAGGCCTACGTGGACGTGCAGCACATCGCCCGCGAGACCCTGTGCCGCATCGGCTATGACCGCGCCAAGTACGGCTTTGACTGCGACACCTGTGGCGTCATCAACATGATTCACGAGCAGAGCCCCGACATCGCCCAGGGCGTGGACGAGTCCTACGACGCCCAGGCCGGCAAGACCGTCGACCCGCTCGACCTCATCGGCGCGGGCGACCAGGGCATGATGTTCGGCTACGCCTCCGACGAGACCGACGTGCTCATGCCGATGCCCATCTACCTGGCGCAGAGCCTGGCCAAGCGCCTCGCCGACGTGCGCAAGTCCGGCGAGCTTCCCTACCTGCGCCCGGACGGCAAGACGCAGGTGACCGTGCGTTACGAGGGTGGCAGGCCCGTCGCGGTCTCGGCCATCGTGGTCTCCACGCAGCACGCGCCCGAGGTCAAGGACATAGGCATCATCAAGCGCGACGTCGCCGAGCACGTTATCGCGCCGGTGCTCGATGAGGTGGGCATCGAGTGGCGCGGCGCCGAGATCTACGTGAACCCCACCGGCCGTTTCGTGGTGGGTGGGCCCATGGGCGACACGGGCCTCACCGGCCGCAAGATCATCGTCGACACCTACGGCGGGATGGGTCGCCACGGCGGCGGCGCGTTCTCGGGCAAGGACTGCACCAAGGTCGACCGCTCGGCCGCCTACGCCGCGCGCTGGGTTGCCAAGAACATCGTGGCCGCGGGTCTCGCCCACAAGTGCGAGGTGCAGCTGGCCTACGCCATCGGCGTGTCGCACCCGCTCAGCATCCTCGTGGACACAAAGGGCACGGGCAGCGTGAGCGACCGCGTGATCGAGCGCGCCGCCGAGCGCGTCTTTGACCTGCGTCCGGGCGCGATCATCCGTGACCTCGACCTGCGCCGCCCGATCTTCGAGAAGACGGCCGCATACGGCCACTTCGGCAGGAACGACCCCGACTTCACCTGGGAGGCCACGAACCGCACGACCGAGCTCCGCGAGGCCGTCGCCGACCTCACCCGCTAGTTCGCCTGTCACATTTCCTTCCGGATGATTTGTCACATTCTGGCGGGCCGCTTTCGGGCGGCCCGCCCTTTTGTGCCCCACATCAATGGCAATAAGAGAGAAATGTGGCAACAAGAGAGAAATGCCACGGCCTGGCGGATCCGAGTGCGCGGAGGCGATGGAGGGGAGGTCGATGCCGGGGACACCCCCTCCTCGCGCCATGGTAGAATTTCCAACCGTTCATCCTGAGGAAAGTAGGATACATGGCTCTTACAGGCGCCCAGGTTCGCGCGCTGCGCTCGAAGGCTCACCATCTCGACCCCATTGTCTCCGTTGGCAAGGCTGACATCACGGATGCTGTCATCAGCCAGGCGGATACGGCGCTCGAGAACCACGAGCTCATCAAGTGTGGAGTTCAGAACGGCAGCACGCTCTCCACTCGCGAGGCCGCCAACATGCTCGCGGCTGCGGTCAAGGCCGAGGTGGTGCAGGTCATCGGGCACAAGTTTTCCCTGTATCGCCTGAGCCACAAAGAGGACGTCGAGCACGTTCTCTAGTATGGGGTGACTATTCGCTCTTCCAAACATGGCCGTGGGCCTGAATCGTCTCTTTGCCCGCCTCAGCGCCTTGGACTAGGGATCAGTCCGAGGGGTGGGGGGTCTTTGTTCGAAGGCTCTTTTTTGCGGCATGAGCGGTATGGCACGGCGTTCGTTTTTGCATCTGTGGTCACGAACACACGATAGTTGGCACCTCGGTCAATCATCGAGGCCGAGGCGACGTCCTTGTGACGGGAAACTCTTTACATAAGCCCTGATAATTCGTCTGTTATTGCGCCGGATCTGCTTGCCTTGGCTTTGGTTGATAAACCGCCCGGCGTAAAACCGGATGCTTGGGCGGATTCTACCGCGTATTCCGGCGAGAAAAAGCCAACTATCGTAGTGCCGTGACCATCGTCTTAATCATGAATGACCGTGCGAAGCGCACTGGCGCCGTAACGTGGATATCAAATGGACAGACAAGGCAAAATAGACGTGCTGCCTACTCGTTTGCCGTCAATCCAGGCCCCGTGCATGGCTTTCCAATGGCGCGTCCGCCGGAGTGGCCACGGGAAGTTACGTAGGCGGGGTGCCCGTTGAATAGTCTCGTGTCAATTCGACGTCTCCGCCCTGTTTGGCCGCATTCCGGGCTCAGGCTTTCAACGAGTACGCTGTGATGGCGGCTCTATTCCCAAAGACTGTAAACTCATTGTACTACTTGTACTATAACAGTATAATGTAGTGATTGCCGTATTCTGTACCTTCCGGTCATTTTGCATGACGAGGACCAAATATGTGGGGAGGGGCTGGACATGGCGCTTGTGATAACCGTCGACAAGCTCAGCGAAGAGCCGCTGTACGAGCAGATTCGCAGGCAGGTTGTCGCCGCGATCGCTGCGGGAGACATTCGACCCGGTGACGCGTTGCCAAGCGTTCGCTCGCTGGCGCAGGACCTGGGCATCAACCTGCATACGGTCAACAGGTCCTATGCGACGCTTCGCGACGAGGGCTTTGTAATTCTACTCGGCAGGCGCGGGGCCTTCGTGGCCGATGTGGCGTCCGAGCCCTCGACGGGACTGGGGGAGGCTGAGCTGGAACGTAGGCTTGCTCGTCTTGCCACCGAGTTCTTCGCGAGTGGCGGCACTGGCGAGGAGTTCCTTGCTGCCGCGAGTCGCGCGGCATCCGCTTCTTCCAGGCGCGTGACTTCCTCCTGACGCATCCATATCGGGGCGCTCGCGAGGCCTCGGTTGCAAGCGCATCGGGGCGCTCATGAGGCCGCGGTTGCATGTGCATCGGGACGCTCGCGAGGCTGCGGCCATTGCGGAACCCGTCACCGCGTGTCATAAGTCCCGCTTGCCAGGACTAGAACGTAGCCCTTAGAAAGGGGTTGCCATGTTCGATTCTCCAGAGGCCATGACTTTTGGCGTGCGCATCACGCTGCTCGTCTGCGTGCTTGCCCCGGGACTGCTCACGGCCGCGACACCCTGGCTCATGCCAAGGGGCGAAGTCTTTGCCGTGACGCTGCCCGCCGCTGCCCTGCGTGACCCACGGCTGCTGGGACTGCGCCGCCGCTACGCGCTTACCATGGTCGCCCTGACCTTCATCCTTGTCGTCATTGCGCTGCTCAACATCGAGAACGTCGCGATCTTCGTCGCAGTCTCGCTGCTTCTGCCGATCGCCGGCTTCTTTGGCATGCTCGCGTGCCGGTCTCGCGTTCTTTCCCTCAAACGCTGCGAGGGCTGGAGCCTCACGGGGTCCCGCACCATGTCTGTCAAGCTGCCGCCGGAGGCTCCCGGCCCCATCTCGCTTCGGTGGAACCTGCTCTATGTCCCCATCATCCTCGCAACTATCGTCCTTACGGTGGAGCTCTATCCCGCGATGCCCGAGCGCCTCGTCATGCAGGTGGGCTTTGACGGGCAGGCCACCAGCTTTGCTGGCAAGACGCCGTGGTCGGCGGGCCTTCCCGTCATCATGCAGCTCTTCATGTCGGGGGTCCTCGTGGCGTGCCACATCGCCATCGCCCAGAGCAAACGGCCTGGTGCGTCGGCCTCGCCGATCGCAACGGCGCTGGGCTACGGCATGTTCGCCCAGGGACAGACCATCGTGCTGCTTGGCACGGGCCTCGGCCTTACGGCGGGCATGGCGACGATCACGCTCGCAGATGCCGGGATCGTCAGCCTGACCTCCGCGGTTGCCGTGCTACTGGCGGTGACCCTTGCTGCCCTGGCGGCGTCGATTATGGTCGCGCTTCGCTATGGGCAGGCTGGCTCCCGGCTTGGCGCGGACGTCGAGGAGTCGGCTGCGCCAGACTCCGCCACGTCCGACGATGACGCCCATTGGAAGGCCGGTGTCATCTACGTGAATCCGGGCGACCCGAGCGTCGTGGTGCCAAGGCGCTTTGGTGTTGGATGGACGCTCAACCTGGGCAACTGGCGCGGCTGGCTTGCGCTTGCGGTGCTGGTGGGCGTGACCGTCCTGTTCTGCGCTGCCGTCGCGGCAATCTGATTCCCGGTCTGCCGCGCGTCAGTCCGTGGACGCGGAAGCCCCGCCGTGGCGCGTCCCAACCCGCGCGTGCTATGGTCTTTTGGCGCGCCGGCGCATTCCGGCGCGTTGCCCGATACAGAACGTCGAGGAGCCCCCGTGTCCCAACGCATCGTCAACCTGCTCGTCGGACCGGAGTCCGAGGACATGCGCCTCGACGCCTTCCTCGCCTCCGGCGCCGGCATGCCGTCACGGTCGGCCTGCGCCAAGCTCGTCGAGGCGGGCCAGGTCACCATAAACGAGACGCTGGCCACCTCCAAGTCCGAGAGGGTGCTGCTCGGCGACCGCGTTCGCGCCCTCGTCGACGAGCCCGACCCCGCCACCTCAGACCCCACGCTCGCCCCCAACCCCTACATCCCGCTCGACATTCGCTTCGAGGACGAGCACCTCATCATCCTCTCCAAGCAGGCGGGGCTCGTGTGCCACCCCAGCCCCGGCCACGTCGACGACACGCTCGCCAACGCCCTCGTGGCCCACTGCGGCCCCGAGCACCTGGGGCGCCTCCAGGGAGACGACCGGCCTGGCATTGTGCACCGGCTCGACATGGACACCTCGGGCCTCATGCTCGCGGCCAAGGACGACGCCACGCAGAGGGCGCTCCAGGACCTCATCCGCCTGCGCACGCTCGACCGCCGCTACGTCACACTGGTCTGGGGCTACGTCGCGGCCGATTCGGGCACCATCGACACCGGCATTGCCCGCTCCACGCGCGACCGCATTCGCATGGCCGTCTCGGACGACCCGGGTGCGCGCGAGGCCATCACCACCTTCCGCGTCCTCGAGCGCTTCGAGGCGGGCCGGCGCGACGAGGGCTACACGCTGCTGGAATGCCACCTCTACACGGGCCGCACCCACCAGATCCGCGTGCACATGCGCCACATCAACCACCAGTGCATCGGCGACCCCCTCTACGGCAGGGGAGACCTCGCCCAGAACCTGGGTCTTACGCGGCAGTTCCTCCACTCGTGGCGCGTGAGCTTCGCCCACCCCGTCTCGGGAGAGACCATAGAGCTTTGCGACACGCTGCCGGACGACCTCGCGGCTGCGCTAGAATCGCTGGATGGCCGCTCCATGGGCCGCACGCGGGCGGGCGACGAGATCGTGCCCCGGCTGCTCGGCGAGCCAGCGGCCTAAGGCGTCGCCCCTGGCCCCGCCGCCTCGACATGACCGCACGTGGAAGGGTCTTCCGTGCAACTCAACCGCCTGGGCCTCACGCCCATCGTCATCTTCAACCTCATCGTGTGGGCGTTCTTCACGTTCGCGTACTTCTACCAGTTCGTCTACATCTTCGTGACGTGGCGACGCGGCTCGGTCCGCCTTCCCAAGGCCAGGCGCAACCACCGCTACGCCTTCTTCATCGCGGCGCACAACGAGGAGAGCGTCATAGCCAACCTCGTGCGCTCCATCAAGGAGCAGGACTACCCTGCGGAGCTCATCGACACCTTCGTGGTGGCCGACGCCTGCACGGACAACACCGCCGAGGAGGCCCGCCGCGCCGGGGCCATCGTCTACGAGCGCAACGACCTCGCGCGCAAGGGCAAGAGCTGGGTGCTCGACTACGGCTTCGACCGCGTGCTCGACGAGTACCCGGGCAAGTACGAGGCCTTCTTCGTCTTCGACGCCGACAACCTCCTGAGTCCCACCTACGTGACCGAGATGAACAAGGTCTTCGACGCGGGCTATCTCGTCTCCACGAGCTACCGCAACTCCAAGAACTTCGACTCCAGCTGGATCAGCTCGGCCTATGCGCTGTGGTTTTTGCGCGAGGCCAAGTTCCTCAACAACTCGCGCATGCTCCTCGGCACGAGCTGTGCCATCTCGGGCTCGGGCTGGATGGTGAGCTCGCGCGTCATCCAGGGCATGCACGGTTGGGACTTCCACACGCTCACCGAGGACATCCAGTTCTCGACCTTCTGCGCGGCCAACGGCATCCAGATCGCGTACGCGCCGGCCGAGTTCTTTGACGAGCAGCCCATCACCTTCGCGGCCTCCTGGACGCAGCGCATGCGCTGGACCAAGGGCTTCTACGAGGTGTTCTTCTCCTACGTGGGCGACCTCTTCCACGGCATGGGCAAGAAGCGCTTCGCCTCCTACGACATGCTCATGACCATCGCGCCGGGCATGCTCCTCACGCTGCTCTCGGCCTTCGTGAACGCCACCTACCTCATCATCGGCGGCATGAGCAGCGGCTACCTCGCCACGTCCAACGAGCTCGCCATGTGCGTGGGCTCGCTCGTAATGACGTTCGGCTCCATGTACGTGACGTTCCTCATCCTCGCCATCATCACGACGGTCTCCGAGCGCAGCCACATCCGCGTGCGCAAGAGCCGCCGCTGGCGCGTCATCGCCAACATATTCACGTTCCCGCTCTTCATGATGACCTACATCCCCATCACGGTGGCGGCGCTCTTCAAGAAGGTGGAGTGGGTGCCCACCAAGCACACGGTGTCGGTCTCAATGGAAGACATCGAGGCCGAGCCCACCGACGCCGCCGAGTCCGCGAAGTAGGCGCCGGCCACGCCGCTCCCGCGTGCGGCGGACGCGGGCCCGCCCGTGGCCCTGGCCGAGGCGGCGCGGCACCGAGGTCGCGTTGCGCTACAATACCGACCAATTATGTCCAGCTAGTGGCCGCGCATGCAGCCGGAAGGGGCTACCACATGGCAACGTTCTTCGAGGGCGAGTCGCACACCTTCTCCGAGTACCTGCTAGTTCCTGGCTATTCATCCCACGAGAACATACCTGCCAACGTGTCGCTCAAGACGCCGCTCACGCGCTACCGCAAGGGCGAAGAGCCCAGGATCACCCTCAACATCCCCATGGTCTCCTCCATCATGCAGTCGGTCTCCGGCCCGCGCATGGGCGTGGCGCTTGCCACCGAGGGCGGCATGAGCTTCATCTTCGGCTCGCAGACCGCCGAGTCCGAGGCCGACATGGTCCGCTGGGTCAAGGACTACAAGGCCGGCGTGGTCGAGAGCGACTCCACGCTCACCCCGGACATGACTATGGAGCAGGTCATGGACCTCAAGGCCAAGACCGGCCACTCCACCATGCCCGTGACCGACGACGGCACCCCGCACGGCAGGCTCCTCGGCATCGTGACGAGCCGCGACTACCGCCCCAGCCGCGACGACCACCAGGCCAAGGTCGCCACGTTCATGACGCCGCGCGAGAAGCTCGTCGTGGCTTCCGAGGACACCACGCTCAAGGTCGCCAACGACATCATCTGGGAGCACAAGCTCAACGCGCTGCCGATTGTCAAGGCCGACGACACGCTCGTGGGCATCGTGTTTCGAAAGGACTACGACTCGCACAAGTCCAACCCCGACGAGCTGCTCGACGCCAACAAGCGCTACATGGTGGGCGCGGGTATCAACACGCGCGACTACGCCACGCGCGTGCCGATGCTGCTCGAGGCCGGCGCCGACGCCCTCTGCATCGACTCCTCGGAGGGCTTCTCCGAGTGGCAGAAGCTCACCATCGACTGGATCCGCGAGCACTACGGAAACGACGTCATCGTGGGTGCCGGCAACGTGGTGGACGCCGAGGGCTTCCGCTACCTCGCCGACTGCGGCGCCGACTTCGTGAAGGTGGGCATCGGCGGCGGCTCGATCTGCATCACGCGCGAGACCAAGGGCATCGGCCGCGGCCAGGCCACGGCGCTCATCGACGTGTGCCGTGCACGCGACGAGTACTTCGAGCAGACCGGCGTCTACGTGCCCGTGTGCTCCGACGGCGGCATCGTGTACGACTACCACATGACGCTCGCCCTCGCCATGGGCGCCGACTTCATGATGCTCGGCCGCTACTTCGCCCGCTTCGACGAGAGCCCCACGCAGCGCGTGAACGTGAACGGCCAGTACATGAAGGAGTACTGGGGCGAGGGCTCGGCGCGCGCCCGCAACTGGCAGCGCTACGACCTGGGCGGCGCCGCCAAGCTCAGCTTCGAGGAGGGCGTCGACTCCTACGTGCCCTACGCGGGCGCGCTCAAGGATGGCGTTGAGTCCACGCTCTACAAGGTCAAGTCCACGATGTGCAACTGCGGCGCCAAGACGATCAAGGAGCTACAGGAGAAGGCGCGACTAACCCTCGTGTCCTCCACGTCCATCGTCGAGGGCGGCGCGCACGACGTCGTCCTCAAGGACCACAACCAGTCCGTGAGCTACCGCTAGGCCCCCGCGCCCGTGCCGGTGGCAATACCTGCACCGACGCGCCCGCACGTAACAACCGCAATGCCGCGTCGCACCTGCCCTGGCGGGTGCGACGTCTGTGAAGGAGCAAGCATGCCCGCACCCACCAAGGACTTCCCCGCCTACGACGCCGAGGCCATCGAGACCAAGTGGCAGCGCGTCTGGGAGGAGAACCAGACCTACAAGACCGACACCGACCCCACCAAGCCCAAGAAGTACGTGCTCGAGATGTTCCCGTATCCCTCGGGCGACCTGCACATGGGCCACGCGCGCAACTACACCATCGGCGACGCGATGGCGCGCCAGGCGCGCATGAGGGGCTTCGATGTGCTGCATCCCATGGGCTTCGACGCCTTTGGCCTGCCCGCCGAGAACGCGGCCATCAAGCACCATACGCAGGCCAAGAAGTGGACCTACGAGAATATGGACAACGCGCTCGCCACGATGCGGCGCATGGGCTTCTCGTACGACTATGACCGTCTCGTGCGCACCTGCGATCCCGAGTACTACAAGTGGGGCCAGTGGATCTTCGAGAAGATGTACGAGCGCGGGCTCGTCTACCGCAAGAAGAACCCGGTCAACTGGTGCCCGAAGTGCAAGACCGTGCTCGCCAACGAGCAGGTTACCGAGGGCCGCTGCTGGCGCTGCGACTCGCTCGTCGAGAAGCGCGACCTCGACCAGTGGTACCTCAAGATCACCGACTACGCCCAGGAGCTGCTCGACGACCTCGACAAGCTGCCCGGCTGGCCCGAGCGCGTGAAGCAGATGCAGGCCAACTGGATCGGCCGCTCCGAGGGCGCCGAGGTGGACTTCATCCTTTGCGACAGGGACGGCGAGCCCATCCCCGGCGACGAAGGCAAGATCACCGTCTTCACCACGCGTGCCGACACGCTCTTCGGCTGCACGTTCTTCCTGCTCGCGCCCGAGTACAAGGGCCTCATGGACCTCGTGGCCGGCACCGAGTACGAGGCCGCGGTCAAGAAGGTCGTCGACGATGCCGAGAAGGTCTCGGCCGTCGAGCGCGCCCAGGGTGACCTCGAGAAGCACGGCGCCTTCACGGGCCGCTACGTGGTGAATCCCATCAACGGCGACAAGGTGCCCGTGTGGGTGGCCGACTACGTCATCTCCGACTACGGCACCGGCGCCGTCATGGCCGTGCCCTGCGGCGACCAGCGCGACTTCGAGTTCGCCCGCAAGTACGACCTGCCCATCGTGCCCATCATCCTCACCAAGGACGACCCGCTCTATCCCGAGCTCAGGGACGAGCGCGACAAGCGCTTCACGACCGTCAGCTGGGACGGTGCCATGGCCGCCGAGGGCACGCTCGTTCAGAGCGGCAAGTACACCGGGCTCACGGGCGGCAAGCACTCAGAGGGCGAGAGCGCCGTCGTGGCCGACCTCGAGGCTGCCGGCACCGGCCGCCGCAAGGTGAACTTCCGCCTGCGCGACTGGCTTATCTCGCGCCAGCGCTACTGGGGCAACCCCATCCCGATGGTCCACTGCGACCACTGCGGCTACGTGCCCGTCCCCGAGGACCAGCTGCCGGTGACGCTTCCCGAGAACCTCGACCTCGGCGCCGGCGAGACGCTCGCGAGCTGCAAGGACTTCTACGAGACCACCTGCCCTGTCTGCGGCCGCCCCGCCCGCCGCGAGACCGACACGATGGACACGTTCACGTGCTCGAGCTGGTACTACATCCGCTACTGTGACCCGCACAACGACAAGCTGCCCTTCTCCAGGGAGGCGACCGACCGCTGGATGCCGGTCGACAACTACATCGGCGGCATCGAGCACGCGATCCTGCACCTCCTCTACAGCCGCTTCTGGACCAAGGTCCTGCGCGACCTGGGCCTCATCGACTGCGATGAGCCCTTCACCAACCTGCTCTGCCAGGGCATGGTGAAAGACGAGCACGGCGACGTCATGAGCAAGTCCAAGGGCAACGTGGTGCCGCCCAAGAGCGTCATCGAGCCCTACGGCGCCGACACGATGCGCCTCACGATCCTGTTCATCGCCCCGCCCGAGAAGGACTTCGACTGGGACCCCAACGCCGTGGCCGGCTGCAACCGCTTCCTCAAGCGCGCCTGGAGGCTCGTGTGGGAGCTCGCGGGCACGCCTGGCGCCGACGCCGCCGGCTCGGTCGACACCGGCAGGCTGGACGAGAAGGCCTCCGCACTCTGGCGTGAGCTGCATCGCCTGGGGGCGCGCTGCACGGCCGACTTCGACCGCCAGCAGTTCAACACCGCCATCTCCGCGGTGATGGAGCTTGCCAACGCGGCCGGCGCCTGGGTGGCCGACGTGAGCGCCGAGGACCGCGACGCCGCGCTCGCCGCGCGCGTGGCCCACGACATGGTGGCCATGCTCGCGCCCATCTGCCCGCACTGGGCCGAGGAGCTCTTCCACGCGGCGCTTGGCCGCGAGGGCTCGGTCTACGACGAGCCGTGGCCCGAGTTCGACGCGAGCCTCGCCGTGGCCGACACGGTCGAGATCGCCGTGCAGGTCATGGGCAAGGTGCGCGGCCACGCCACGGTGGCGGCCGACGCCAGCAAAGACGAGATGCAGGCCGCGGCGCTCGAGGCCGTGAGCTCGCTTCTCGAGGGCAAGACGGTGCGCAAGGTCATCGTCGTGCCGGGTAAGCTTGTGAACGTGGTGGCCAACTAGCCCATACGAGCGGCGGTGCCCATGCGGCACCCTGCTCTCGTGCGCGGACGGCGCGGCGTGGGCCTCGCGTGCCCTCGCACGAGAGCGGCTGCGGAAGGGGGAGTCGATGAAGTGTCCCAAGTGCGGCAAGGACCTCGGGGAGGGTCTCCTGCCGGCCAGGTGCCCGTCGTGCGGCGCCAACCTCTCGCCCGACGTGGGCCACAGGAACGGCGCGCGCATGGCCGCGGCTTCGCGGGCGAGCGTCGAGGGCCTCTCGGGCGTGGGCCGCGGCCGGCGCGACCGGTCGTTCACGGCCAAGCGGGTCGCGCGGCTCGTCATCGGCTTCGCCATCGTTGCGGCCTTCGTGGGCATCGTGTACGTGATCGCGTACCAGATGGAGTTCATCGGCGGAAAGACCGTACCCGACGTGGTGGGCTGGAGAAGCGAGCGCGCGGTCAAGGAGGTTGAGTCGGCCGGGTTCGAGGCTGAGACCAATGAGATCGACTCCACCGCGCAGCCCGAGGGCATGGTCGTGGCCGCGCACCCCGGTGCCGGCACCCGCGCCGACGCCGGCTCCACCGTCACCCTCGACGTCGCGAAGTGAGTGGTGCAGGTGGGGACGTGTTCGTTCTGCACACCCCGGGGCGTGCAGAACGAACACGTCCCCACCTGCACCCCCACCTGCACCGAATTGTGGAGATATGGGTGAGATGGGCGCACGCGGGCCGGCGGAAACGTCGCACTTGACGCGTGAGCAGGTTGTTTACTACACTCACCAGGATTTGAGGTTGTATCGAAGGGAAGTGGGGTGGAGTTTTCGCCCCGCTTCTCTTTGTCTGTAGGGGCACCGCGCGCTCGCGGGCCCGAGGAAGGAGGCGCCATGGCGCAGGACAGGGCCGCCGGCATCCTCGCCGCGCTTGAGACCGCGGCAGGGGCGCACGGCGTCGACGTGGTCGACGTCGAGGTGGTCGGTGCCACGAAGGCCCCCACGGTTCGGGTCCGCATCGACTGGGCCGACGAGGCGCGCGGCACCATCTCGCTCGACGACGTCGCGGCGCAGACCGGCTGGGTCTCCGAGGCCATCGACGAGCTCGACCCGTTCCCTGGCTCCTTCACGCTCGAGGTGAGCTCGCCGGGCCTCGACCGGCCGCTTCGCCGCGCGCGCGACTTCGAGCGCTTCGCCGGCCAGCAGGTGAGCCTTACCACCACGGCAACCGAGGGCAGGCGCCGCTTCACGGGCACGCTCGAGGGCATGCGCGAGGGCTCGGTCGCCCTCTCGACTGACGAGGGCGAGGTCCTCATCCCGCTCGACCAGGTGCGCCGCTGCACCATCAAGCCAGACTTCTCGGCCGCCACGAAGAAGTCCTCCAAGTAACCACGACTCCCGAGAAAGGGGAACCACCACATGGCATCCGAGATGATGGAAGCGCTCATGCTGCTCTGCCAGGAGAAGCACATCGACGAGCTGTACCTGCTCGACCGCCTCGAGCAGTCCCTCGCCAAGAGCTACGCCGACGTCCTGCACCTGCCCTGGGGCGCCAAGGTCACCATTGACCGCACCACGGGCAAGATCTACGTCTACCGCCTCGAGCCCGTCGACGACTCGATGGACGAGGAGGGCAACTACACCCAGTTCAACGAGATCGACGTCACGCCCAAGGACACGAGCCGCATCGCCGCCCAGCACGCCAAGGCCGAGATTAACGCCATCGTGCGCAACGCCGCGCGCGAGCAGATCTACCAGGAGTTCTCGCAGCGCATCGGCGACATCATCACCGGCACCGTGCTGCAGTCCACGCCCGACTTCACCATCGTGAAGATCCGCGAGGGCGTCGAGGCCGAGCTTCCGCACTTCGACCAGCACCGCTTCCCCGACGAGCGCAACGAGCGCCCAGCCGGCGAGCGCTACAGCCACAACCAGCGCATCAAGGCCATCATCATCGACGTGCGCGACCCCAACGCCAACGTGCAGCCCATCCGTGGCGAGCACTCGCGCCCCTCGATCGTGATCAGCCGCACCCATCCCGACCTCATTCGTCGTCTCTTCGAGCTCGAGGTCCCCGAGATCTACGACGGCGTGGTCGAGGTCCGCTCCATCGCCCGCGAGGCCGGCGCCCGCTCCAAGGTGGCCGTCTCCTCGCTCGACGACCATCTCGACCCCGTGGGCGCCTGCGTGGGCCCCAAGGGCAGCCGCGTGCGCACCGTCGTGGGCGAGCTCCGCGGCGAGCGCGTCGACGTGGTGCTCTGGAGCGACGACCCGGCCCGCTGCGTGGCCAACGCCCTCTCGCCGGCCAAGGTCTCGCGCGTGCTCGTGGACGAGGAGAACAACTACGCCACGGTCATCGTGCCGGACGACCAGCTCTCTCTCGCCATCGGCAAGGAGGGCCAGAACGCCCGTCTCGCCGCGCGCCTCACGGGCATGCACATCGACATCAAGAACGAGAGCCTCGCCGCCGGCGTCCTCTCCAAGATGAGCGCGCCTGCCGCCGAGGAGCCGGAGGACCTCATCGACGAGGAGGGCCACCGCTGCGAGTACGTGAGCCCCTCGGGTGTGCGCTGCCGCAACATGGCCCGACCCGGCTCCAAGTTCTGCGGCGTCCACGAGAAGATGGCCCTCGTCGATTCCGCCGAGGTCTCGAGCGACCCCGACTCGCTTATCTAGTCCTGCGGGCACGACCCGCCCCATCCACGCCCGCACGGAAAGGTGACACATGGCAAAGACCCGCGTACATGACCTTGCCAAGGAGTTCGGCATGACGAGCAAGGAGATGCTCGGCCACCTTGCCGACATGAAGATTCCGGCCAAGTCTGCCTCGAGCACCCTCGAGGACGTCTACGTCTCGCTCGTCCGCAAGAAGATGGCCCCCATTCTCGAGGCCCGCGCCGCCGAGATCGAGGCCCAGAAGAAGGCCGAGGAGGAGGCAAAGGCCAAGGCCGAGGCGGAGGCCAAGGCAAAGGCCGAGCAAGAGCGCATCGAGGCCGAGAGGCGTCGCGAGGCCGAGCGCGCCAAGGAGGCCGCCGAGCGCGCCGCACAGGAGGCCGCGCGCAAGAAGGCCGAGGCAGAGCGCGCCGAGGCCGAGCGCAAGCGCAAGGAGGAAGAGGAGCGGAACCGCGTGCGCGACAACGCGCCCAAGTCCATCCCCTCCATGACGAGCCTGCTCGACCAGATCGCCCAGCAGGAGAAGATCCTGAAGGCCCAGCGCGAGGAGGCCGCCGCCAAGAAGGCCGAGGCCAAGGGCGAGGGCAACCGCCGCCAGCGCTCCGGCCAGCAGCGCCCCGAGCGCTCGGGCGGCGCGCGCGGCCAGCGCTCGCGCCAGGATGCGGCGCCTGCCGCCGAGAGCGCCCCGGCCGGCCCCGCGAGCCCTGAGAAGGCCCAGAAGGCCTCCCGCGGCAAGCATCGCGCCCACCACGGCGAGGAGGGCGAGGACCGCTACAGCCGCATGGCCAAGGCCGCCGAGGAGTACAACCGCGAGCGCGTCCTCGAGGAGGCGCGTGCGAGCGTGGACGAGGCCCAGCGCGAGAGCCAGGGCCGCCGCAAGAAGCGCAAGGAGCGCCGCCAGAAGCAGCAGGCGGAGGCTGCCAAGGAGCAGGCGATCGAGGAGGCCATCGCCAACGACCAGAACGTGGCCGAGATCGGCATGGTCAAGGTCCCCACAGGCTCCACGGTGGCCGAGCTCGCCGAGCTCCTCAACGTGCCCGCGTCCGACATCGTCAAGCGCCTCTTCCTGCTCGGCAACCCCCTCACGCTCACCCAGAGCATGTCCGACGACCTCATCGAGCTCGTCGCCGACGACCTGGGCCGCGAGGTCAAGGTCATGAGCAAGGAGGAGGAGAACTCCTTCCCCTTCTACGACGACCCCAAGGACCTCCTGCCGCGCCCGCCCGTGGTCACCGTCATGGGCCACGTCGCCCACGGCAAGACGAGCCTGCTCGACGCCATCCGCCACACCGGCGTGGCTGAGGGCGAGGCCGGCGGCATCACGCAGGCCATCGGCGCCTCCGAGGTGGTCATCAATGGTCGCAAGATCACGTTCATCGACACGCCTGGCCACGAGACCTTCACGGCCATGCGCGCCCGCGGCGCCAAGGTGACCGACATCGTCATCCTCATCGTCGCCGCCGACGATGGCGTCATGCCCCAAACGGTCGAGTCCATCCACCACGCCAACGCGGCCAACGTGCCCATCATCGTGGCGGTCAACAAGATCGACAAGCCGGGCGCCAACCCCGACCGCGTGCGCCAGGAGCTCACCGAGTACGGTCTGGTGCCTGAGGAGTGGGGCGGCCAGACGATGTTCGTGGACATCTCGGCCAAGAAGAAGATCGGCATCGACGACCTGCTCGAGACCGTCCTGCTCCAGGCCGACGTCCTCGAGCTCAAGGCCAACCCCAACACGTTCGCCTCCGGCAACGTCCTCGAGGCCAAGCTCGACCGCGGGCGCGGCTCGGTGGCCACCGTCCTCGTGACGCGCGGCACCCTGCACATCGGCGACGCCGTGGTGGCGGGCCTCGCCTACGGCCGCGTGCGCGCCATGCTCGACCCCAAGGGCCGCCCGGTCAAGGAGGCCAAGCCCTCCGACCCGGTCGAGATTCTGGGCCTGCAGAGCGTGCCGGCCGCCGGCGACGAGTTCCGCGTCTTCACCGACGAGCGCGACGCGCGCAACCTCGCCGACGAGCGCGCCCTCAAGGCCCGCATCGAGGAGCAGAACCGCGTCAAGCACGTCACGCTCGAGACGCTCTTCTCCACGATGGAGGACGCCGATGTCAAGGAGCTCAACCTCGTGATCAAGGCCGACGTCCAGGGCTCGATCGAGGCCCTGCAGGACTCGCTCGACAAGATGGACCAGTCCGAGGTGCGCATCAACACGATTCACTCCGCGGTGGGCGCCATCACCGAGACCGACGTCACCCTGGCCGACGCCTCCAACGCCATCATCATCGGCTTCGGCGTGCGCCCGGATGCCAAGGCTCGCTCGGCGGCCGAGCGCGAGGGCGTCGAGATCCGCACCTACAGCGTCATCTACAAGGCCATCGAGGACATCGACGCGGCCCGCATCGGCATGCTCAAGCCCACCGAGAAGGAGGTCTCGACCGGCAACGCCGAGGTCCGCGACACCTTCAAGGTGCCCAAGGTCGGCATCGCCGCGGGCTGCATGGTCACCGAGGGCGAGATCGGCCGCGACGACTCCGTGCGCCTCGTGCGCGACGGCATCGTGGTCTTCGAGGGCAAGATCGCCTCGATTCGTCGCTACAAGGATGACGTCAAGAGCGTCAAGGCGGGCTTCGAGTGCGGCATCGGCCTCGAGAACTTCCAGGACATCCACCCCGGCGATGTCATCGAGGGGTACAAGATGGTGGAGGTCGCCCGCACCGAGTAGGTCGTGCGGGCGGGGGTGCGGCGCCGGCTTCGGCTGGGGTATCGCCGCGCCCCAAGGCCCGCGCCCCCGCCGGGCGCTCCGTGCAAACGGGTGCGTATTCTTGTCCGGTAAGGGTGCGACGATGTCCCCACGCAAGGTTTCAGGTCTGGCGGCCCCTCGGGGCCGCCTCCCATAGGCAGGTGAGAGCATGAAGCAAAACGCCGCGTCGAGGCGCTCGGGCCAGATTGCCCGCGAGAAGCTCGCGAGCATCCTTCTGTTCGAGGTCTCCGACCCCGAGCTCGATCTCGTGACGGTCACGGGGGTCGACGTCTCGGTCGACCGCACGTTCATGCGGGCCTACGTCTCGTGCGCCCCCGAGCGCTACGACGACGTCATGGCGGCGCTCGGTCGCGCCAAGGGCCGCATCCGCTCGCTTCTGGGCCACGCGCTGGGCTGGCGCGTCACGCCCGAGCTGGCATTCTCCATCGACACCTCCACCGACGAGGCGGAGCGCATCGCGCGCGCGCTCGAGCAGCGCCCGCCCACCATCGACGTGGAGAAGGACGAGAACGGGTACCCGGTCGAGGACGCGCCCGAGGTGGCCGCGTCCGACACGAACGAGGCGTGAGGGAGTCATGAACGCGGGCGACGAGCAGGTCTTCGCAGAGCAGAGAGAGTCCTTCGGGCGCATCAGCGGCCTCATCGACGAGGCCGAGAGCATCGTCATATGCGCCCACACCAACCCAGACGGCGACGCCTTGGGGTCGGGCCTTGCCCTGGGCCAGCTGATCCGGCAGCACTGGGAGGGCAAGCGGGTCACCAACCTCCTGGCCGACGACGACGTGGTGCCGAGGCTCTACCGCTTCCTGCCGGGCGCGGACTCGTTCGTGCGCGCGAGCGAGTACGAGGGCGACCCCGACCTCTTCATCGTGGTCGACCTCTCGGTGACGCCCCGGCTCAACAACGCCCGGGTGGTGCTCGAGCGCTCGCGCCACGTGGCCGTGATGGACCACCACCCCTCCAACGCACCCTTCGGCGACGTCTTCCTCGTGCGCCCGGACGCGGCGGCCTCCGGCGTCATCGTGGCCGAGTTCGGCCTCTTTTTGGGCGCGCACATCACGCCGGACATCGCCAACTGCCTGTTCTGCGCCATCGTCACGGACACGGGCCGATTCCAGTACCAGAACGCCGACTCCGAGGCCTTCGAGTGCGCGAGCATGCTCGTCGACGCCGGCGCCTCGCCGTCGATGATCTCGCTCAACGTCTACCAGAGCTTCCGCCTCGCCTACCTGCACCTTGAGAGCCTGGTCATGGGCCGCATCGTCACCTTCGACCACGGTCGCATCTCCTACTCCTACGCCACGGCGGCGGACCTCGAGCGCACCGGGGCCCTGCCCGACGAGTGTGACGGCCTCATCGACGTCGTACGCAGCGTCGAGGGCACTGAGGTGGCGCTCTTCCTGAAGGAGCTGCCGGACGGCTCGGTCCGCGGCAACCTGCGCTCGAAGGGCGAGCACGACATCTCCGGCGTGGCCCGGTCGCTTGGTGGCGGCGGCCACAAGGCGGCGGCCGGCTTCACGTCCACCACGGGTATCGATGCCACGCTGGCCACGGTTCTGCCCCAGCTCCAGGCCGTGCTCGCCTCCTCCGACGTGGGGACGGCGGGATGAGGCGGGGCACGAGCGGCATCAACGCGCTCATCGCCGTCGACAAGCCCGTGGGCATGACCTCGCACGACGTGGTCTCGCGCGTGAGGCGTGCGGTGGGGGAGCGTCGGGTGGGGCATGCCGGTACGCTCGACCCGGCCGCCTCTGGCGTGCTCGTGGTGGGCATCGGCCAGGGCACTCGCCTCATGGGCCTGCTCACGGCCGAGCGCAAGGGCTACGTGGGCCTCGTGGCCCTCGGCAGCGAGACCGACACCGACGACGCCGAGGGCACCGTCACGCGCGAGGCTCCCGCGCCCGTCTGGGTGACGGACGCCGGGCGTGCCGGCGAGGCCGTGGCGGCGCTCGTGGGTGACGCCATGCAGGTTCCGCCCGCGTACTCGGCCATCTCGGTGGGTGGCGTGCGCTCCTACGCCCGGGCCCGCGCCGGCGAGAAGTTCGAGCTACCGGCCCGTCCCGTGACCATCCACGACGCGCGGCTCCTCGCCGTGCAGGAGGTGGGTGGGCGTCCCGCGTGGCTCTGCTCGTTCGACGTCTCCAAGGGCTGCTACATCCGCTCCATCGCGCGCGACCTGGGCCGCGCGGTGGGCTCGGCCGCGCACCTCGAGGCGCTTCGCCGCACGAGCTCGGGCCTGGTCTCGGTCTCCGACTGCGTCTCGCTCGGGGGGCTCGAGGAGCTGGGCCCCCGTGTGGTCGAGCGCGCGCTCGACCCGGTGCGCGCGCTCGGGCTTGCCGTGCGCCCGCTCTCCGAGGGCGAGGCGGCCGACGTCGCCTGCGGCCGGAGGGTCCCCGTGGGCCCGCTTGCCTCCACGCTCGCCGAGGGCCAGGCCGCCTGCCTCGTGCGAGACGGGCGGCTGCTCGGCATCTGGCGGCGCCAGGGAGAGCAGCTCGCCTGTTCCACAAACTTTCCGGGAGGAGTCACGGGGGTGCGCTCATGACCTCACACAATCGAGACATCCAGCCCCTCGGGCCCGCGTGGGAGCGTCCGCTCGCCGCGGCCGAGCTCGCGGGGATGCTCGAGCGGGAGCCCGCGCTTCTGCCCAAGCTGCCCGAGCCCATCGCCTGCGTGCGGGGCATCCGACTCTATGCCAGGGGCGAGGCCTGCGCCCACGCGCTCTGGCAGGGTGACGAGGGGGCATCGCTCTCCTCCTCGGTCTGCGCGCTCGGCGCGTTCGACGGCGTGCACGCGGGGCACCGCGCCCTCGTGGAGGCCACCGTCGCCGAGGCCCGCGAGGCCGGCGTGCCCGCCCTCGCCGTCACCTTCGACCCGGACCCGGCCGACGTGCTCACGGGCCCCCGTCCCACGTCGCAGCTCCTGTCCATTGCCGACAGGGCCCGCCTGCTGCTCGCACTCGGCCTCGACGGGGTGCTTGTCGTCCCGTTCACGCCCGCCCTCGCGGCCACCTCGCACGCGGACTTCATGGCCTCCGTGCTCGTGCCCGTGGCGCATCCCTCCTCGGTGCACGTGGGTAGCGACTTTCGCATGGGCAGGGGCGGCGCGGGCGACGTCGCGGCACTTGCCGAGGTGGGCGCGCGCATCGGCATGGCGGTGCGGCCGCACGACCTCGTCCGCTCGCTCGGCGAGACCGTGAGCGCCACGCGCGTGCGCGACCTCGTGCGCTCGGGAGACGTCGAGGGCGCGGCCCGGCTGCTCTGCCGCTATCACGCGGTCTCGGGCACTGTCGTCCACGGCAGGGGAGAGGGCACGGCCTTCGGCTTCCCCACGGCCAACGTCGAGTGCGCGACCGAGGCCTGCCTGCCCGCCGAGGGCGTCTACGCTGCCGTGGCGCTCGTCGACGGCCATGCCTGGCCCACGGCCGTGAACGTGGGCAAGCCCAGGACCTTCTGCGGCGAGCAGGGCGCCGCCTTCATGGAGGCCACGCTCGTGGGCTTCTCGGGCAACCTCTACGACCGGCCGGCCACGGTCTGCTTCGTCGCGTGGCTCCGCGAGCCGAGGAAGTTCGCCTCGCTCGAGGAGCTCGAGCGCACGGTGCTCGGCAACATCGAGTGGGTCCGCCGCTACCTGGGCGCGGGCGAGGTCTCGCTGGGCGAGGCCGCCGCCCCCGACGCCGCCGCGCAGGGTGCCGCATCCGTCTCCCGGGACGCGTAGCCGTGATCAGCGACGAGGACAAGGAGCGCGTCCGCCAGGCGACCGACATCGTGGCGCTCGTGAGCGAGACGGTGGTGCTGCGCCCGCGTGGCAGCAACGACTTCTGGGGCTGCTGCCCCTTCCACCACGAGAAGAGCCCGAGCTTCCACGTCACGCCGTCGACGGGCCTCTGGCACTGCTTCGGCTGCCATGCCGGCGGCGACGTCTTCGACTACGTCATGAGGCGCGAGGGGCTCGACTTCCTCGACGCCGTGCGCTACCTCGCCGAGCGTGCCCACATCGACATCGACGAGGGCGGGCCCGCCGAGCGGCACGGGCCCAAGCGCACCCGCGTCATCGACGCGCTCGAGGCGGCCCAGGAGGCCTTCTCGCTGCGCCTCATGCGCGGGCGCGGCGCCGGGGCCGACGAGGCGCGCCGCTACTTCGCCTCGCGCGGGTTCAACTCGGGCATCTGCGCCCGCTGGCACCTCGGCTACGCGGACCCGTCGGTGTCGCTGTGCCGCGAGCTCCAGCAGCGCGGCTTTGCGCGCGACGAGCTCATCGCGGCCGACCTCGCGAGCAACCGCGGGGGGCGTCTGCGCGACCAGTTCTTCAACCGCGTCATGTTCCCCATCCACGACGAGCAGGGCCGCTGCATCGGCTTTGGCGGCCGCGTCATGGGCGACGCCAAGCCCAAGTACCTGAACACGCGCGAGACGAGCGTGTTCCACAAGTCGAAGCACCTCTTCGCCTTCGACTACGCCAAGGAGAGCATCACCGCCAAGGGCTACGCCATCGTGTGCGAGGGCTACATGGACGTCATCTCCATGCACGAGGCCGGCTTCACCAATGCCGTGGCGGCACTTGGCACGGCGCTCTCGCTCGACCACGTGAAGACCCTCTCGCGCTTCGCCAAGACCATCGTTTGCATGTTCGACGGCGACGCGGCGGGCCAGCACGCGGCCGAGGCCTCGCTTCGCTACATCGAGAGCACCACGGCGGCGCTCTCGTGCGTGGTGCTGCCCGACAACCTGGACCCCGACGAGTTCCTCAAGGCCCACGGCGCCGACGCCATGGCCGACCAGCTCAGGCGCGCGCGTCCCCTGCTCGACTTCGTGCTCGACAAGAAGCTCGACGGCTTCGACCTCTCGAGCCCGGGCCTGCGCCTGCGTGCCCTCGAGGAGATCGCGCGGCTGCTCGCACCGCTCAAGCACTCCTACCTGCTGGACTCCTATGCACAGCAGGTGGCGGGCAGGCTTGGCGCGGAGGCGTCCGTGGTAAAGGAGCGCATCCGCTCCGCGCCGATCGAGCGCGTGGAGGAGGAGCGCGAGCCCGTGCTTCGCGACGGCCCCGGCCGTGGGCGCGCGTGGGGCCGGGGCGGCGCCCCACAGTCGGCGGCGCAGTCTTCAGAGGCCGACCCCCACGAAGACATGCCGCCCTATGACGACGTCCCGCCCGACTACGACGGCGGCTACGCCGACGAGGGCTATGGCGCCGGGCCCGTGGGCGCGTCCGGCGGGGGAGCGCCGGCCCAGGAGGCCCCGGCGTCGCTCGCCGCGCTCTCGCCCGAGGAGCGCACGCAGCTCACGGCCGAGCGCAACCTCCTCACCATGCTCGCCGACCATCCGGACCTCTTCAGGCCCTACGCCGACCGCATCGCCACCTTCACCTGGGCCGACGCGCGCCACCAGACCATTGCGTGGGCTATCCTCGCCACGCCCGAGGGCACGAGCCCGGCCGACGCCGTGGTCGCGGCGAGCCGCGCCTGCCCCGACGCCCCGCGTGTCCTCTCCTCGGGCGCCTTCGCGGCCACAAGCTCGTGGGATGCGGAGAAGAATGTCGAGTTCGTCGTGAACGAGGCCGAGATCCGCTCCATCGACCGGCGCGTAGCCACGCTCACGGCGAGGCTGCAGGCAAGCGGCTCGGGCGCCGACTCGCTCGACGCCCTGCGCGAGCTTGACACCCTGCGCAAGCGCCGCCGCGAGCTTCGCGCCGCCCAGCCGCTCGAGTGACCTTGGCCCCTGCGGACGCCGTGGCCCTTTCTTCGCCCGACTGGACCCGTCTCCCCTCGGGTCTCTCTGCTGGGCTTCAATTTGTCCCCGTCCCCTCGGGCCTCCCCGTTGGGGCCCAATTTACCCCCACCCCCACATTTTGTGGAATCTGCCGGTTAATCGATGCAGAACGGGTAATATAGAACAACCTGTGCATCGACAGTGCGTCGAGAGGAACTACGTGGCAAGCAAGAAGGTTAAGAACGAGCCGAAGCTCTCTCCCGAACTCGAGGGGGCCCTCGGCCAGCTGGTGGACTCCGGCAAGTCCGCCGGAAGCGTCTCCGAGGATGACATCCAGCTCGCCCTGCGCGACGTTGACGTCGACGACGACGAGCTGGAGGACCTCTATGGGGCCCTGCGCTCGCGCGGCATCGACGTCGTGTCGTCCGACGAGGGGAATGACGTGTCCTCCGACATCGACGACGCCAACTCGGACTCCGACGACGACTCGGACGTTAACATCGACTCGATCGACAGCGAAGACGACCCGGAGTCCATGCCGGTCGAGAAGATCCCGGCCATCCCGGCCGCGCCCAAGCGCTCTAAGAAGGGCTCGAGCCTGAAGGCGCGCCGTCGTCAGGACGCCGCCACGGTCATGCTCACCGGAGACCCGGTTCGCATGTACCTCAAGGAGATCGGCAAGGTCGACCTGCTCACGGCCGCCGAGGAAGTCCACCTCGCCATGAAGATCGAGGCGGGCACTGACGCCGCCGAGAAGCTCGAGGCCCACGAGCGGGGCGAGCTCGAGCTCTCGCGCGTGCAGCTGCGCCGCCTCAACCGCATCGAGCAGGTGGGCCTCGAGGCCAAGCAGGCGCTCATCAGCGCCAACCTGCGCCTTGTCGTCTCCATCGCCAAGCGCTACGTGGGTCGCGGCATGCTCTTCCTCGACCTCATCCAGGAGGGCAACCTCGGCCTCATCCGCGCCGTGGAGAAGTTCGACTACACCAAGGGCTTCAAGTTCTCGACGTACGCCACGTGGTGGATTCGCCAGGCCATCACGCGCGCCATCGCCGACCAGGCGCGCACCATCCGCATTCCTGTCCACATGGTCGAGACGATCAACAAGCTCGTGCGCGTGCAGCGCCAGCTGCTGCAGGACCTTGGTCGCGATCCCACCCCCGAGGAGATTGGCGAGGAGATGGGCATGAGCGCCGAGCGCGTGCGCGAGATCCAGAAGATCAGCCAGGAGCCTGTCTCCCTCGAGACGCCGATCGGCGAGGAGGAGGACTCCCAGCTGGGAGACTTCATCGAGGACGCCCAGGCCGTGGCGCCCCCCGAGGCCGCCAGCGACTCCATGCTGCGCGAGCAGCTCGACCAGGTGCTCGACGGCCTGGCCGACCGTGAGCGCAAGGTCATCAAGCTGCGCTTTGGCCTCGAGGACGGGCACCCGCGTACCCTCGAGGAGGTCGGCCGCGAGTTTGGCGTCACGCGCGAGCGCATCCGCCAGATCGAGAGCAAGACCCTGGCGAAGCTTCGCCACCCCAGCCGCTCCGGCAAGCTGAAGGACTACATGGAGGAGTAGAACTCCCAGCAAAACCGCAGCTAGATGACTATGCATGACGGATATATTGACTAACTTTGCCTACGAGTCCTTAAGACTGGTCTCACGAACGCACGCCCAGCCCGCCGTGGAAGGCGCTCCTTTCCACGGCGGGTTATTTGTGTTGCGGATGCCAGCGCCAACGAGCGTCTCGACGGTAGCTACTCCCCGTTCCTCCCCATATTCGGCGAACGTAGCAGTTTTGGACACGCGCCTCTCGGCCAACTGGGGTTTTGCGATGCCTCTTGTCCTAAACTGCTACGTTCGCCTCAGCTGCTACGCTCCCGTGGGCGGGTGGGGAGGCGGCTTCTCATATGCAGTGACGAAGGGGCGAATTCAGCATTCGGAGAATGCGTGCCGTCCTCGCCGGAATGCAGCAATCCAATACCATGCAACAAAGAAAAACCCGCCAGTCCGAAGACTGACGGGTATCATGTACTGGCTCCTCGGGTAGGGCTCGAACCTACAACAGCTCGGTTAACAGCCGAGTGCTCTACCATTGAGCTACCGAGGAATTTGTCAAAAGCGCGGCTGGAAAGCTATTCTTTGAACCCCCTCCGCCGCAGCGCGATAGCTAGTATACAGAAGCTGTGAGTGAGCGCAAGGGTAAATTTAGAGATTTTTGCTGTGCTAGAATCTCGACCTACGAGCAGGCGACGCATCGCCGATTGTCGGGCCGGGCCTCACGGCTGACGGTCGCATCTTCAGGCAACCGGTCCCAGGGTATGGGCCCTGCGCCTCGCACGTCTGCTAAGCATCCGACAGGTCTGGAGCCGCCGCGTGTCACAAGCAAGCAAGAGCGCCTTCATCGAGGGACAGGGAGCCAAGGATTTCTTCATCCTTCGCGAACTCGTCACCAAGGACTTCAAGCTCAAGTACAGGAGAAGCGTTCTCGGCGTGGTGTGGAGCGTCCTGAACCCGTTGCTCATGATGATCGTCATGAGCTTCGTGTTCTCCTCCTTCCTGCGCTACGCGTCCATCGACCACTACCCGCTCTACCTCATCCTGGGCAACATCACGTGGTCGGTCTTCTCGGACTCCACGGGTGCCGGCGTGGTCTCCATCATCGACGCGGCGCCTCTGCTCAAGAAGGTCAAGGTCAACAAGCTCGTCTTCCCCTCCGAGCGCGTGCTGTTCTCGCTCGTGAACTTCGCGTTCTCGCTCGTCGCGGTCGTTCTCGTCATGGTGTGGGAGCAGGTGTGGCCCACGCCGGCGCTGCTGCTCCTGCCCATCTGCCTCGTGCTGCTCATGTTCTTCTGCATTGGCATGAGCCTGCTGCTCTCGGCCCTCGCGGTCTTCTTCCGCGACGTCATCCACCTGTGGGGCGTCCTCATGCTGGCCTGGATGTACGCCACGCCCATCTTCTGGCCGGTTGACTTCATCGCAGACGTTCCCTATGCCGCCGTTCGCCTCATCATGCTCGCGAACCCGATGTACAACTACATCACCTTCATGCGCATGATTTTCATCAACGGCCAGGTGCCCGAGCTCATCACCTTTGCCATGTGCGCGTTCTGGGCAGTCGCTGCCCTTGCGCTTGGCTTCTTCGTCTTCCACAGGCTCGAGCGCAAGTTCATCCTCTACATCTAAGGAGGGACGCAATGTCCGATTCCATTCTCATGCGTCCCGAGATCCCCGGCGAGGATGCTCCGGTCGTCGTGGACGTCAAGGACGTCTCGATGGTCTTCAACATGGCCTCCGAGCAGCTCAACTCCCTCAAGGAATACTTCATCAAGCTTGCCCGTCGCGAGCTGCTCTTTGAGGAGTTCCATGCGCTCGACCACGTGAGCTTCCAGGTGCGCAGGGGTGAGGCATTCGGCCTCGTGGGCACCAACGGCTCGGGCAAGTCGACGATGCTCAAGATCATCGCGGGCGTGCTCGAGGCCACAAGCGGCACGTGCGAGGTCCATGGCGTCATCGCGCCGCTCATCGAGCTTGGTGCCGGCTTCGACATGGAGCTCACGGCGCGCGAGAACATCTACCTCAACGGCGCGCTGCTTGGCTACAAGAAGGAGTTCATCGAGGACAACTTCGATCGCATCATCGACTTTGCCGAGCTCAAGGACTTCGTGGACATCCCGCTCAAGAACTACTCGAGCGGCATGGTGGCGCGCATCGCCTTCGCCATCGCCACGGTCACCACGCCCGACATCCTCATCGTGGACGAGACGCTCTCGGTGGGCGACTTCCTGTTCCAGCAGAAGTGCGAGCGACGCATCAAGAACCTCATTGACACCAACGACTGCACGGTGCTCCTCGTGAGCCACTCCATCGAGCTCGTGAAGAGCATGTGCGACCGCGTGTGCTGGATCGAGAAGGGCAAGCAGAAGATGCTGGGCCCCACCGACGAGGTCTGCGCGGCCTACGAGTCGTATCACGGGTAGGGGACATGGAGACCAAGGCAGGGCGTAGGCCGAGACAGCCCGCGGCCGACCGCGTCGACGTCACCGTCGTCGTGCCCGTCTACAACGTGGAGCGCTACCTCGATGCGGCGCTCGCCTCGATCGAGCGCAACGACCGCTGCTCGCTCGAGGTCCTCGTCGTGAACGACGGCTCCACCGACGGCTCGCTCGCCATCATGCGCGCGCACGAGGCCAAGGATGCCCGCGTGCGCGTGATCGACAAGGCCAACCAGGGCTACGGTGCCACCGTCAACCGCGGCCTTGCCGAGGCGCGCGGCACCTACGTGGCCATCATGGAGCCCGACGACTGGGTCGAGCCGCACATGTACGACGAGCTCATGGCCTTTGCGCGCAGCTTCTCGCCCGAGCTCGGCGCGGACGCGCCCGACGTGGTGAAGAGCCCGTACTGGCGCATCGTCGGCTGCGGCACGGGCCGCGAGCGGCGCCTGCGCTGCATCTACTACGGCTGCGTGCGTCCGGCCGGACAGCCCTTCACCATCGACCAGGCGCCGCGCCTCGTGCGCCACCACCCCTCCATCTGGAGCGCCCTCTATCGCAAGGCGTATCTGGAGGAGCGGGGCATCCGCCTCATGGAGCTGCCGGGTGCCGGCTGGGTGGACACGCCCTTCGGCTTCGAGGCACTCTGCGCGGCCAAGCGCATCGTCTACCTCGAGAGGTCCTTCTACTGCTATCGCGAGGACCTGCCCGGAAGCTCGTCCAACCGCCGCATCGGCGCGATGTCCTTCGAGCGCTGGGGCGCCATGGCCGACGTGGCCCAGCGCCTGCACGTCACGGACAGGGGCGTGCTCGAGGCGCTCTACTACGTGGGGCTTCGCTACGTGACGGGCGCGCGCCTCGAGGGCTCCCTCGACGACGCGGACGTGCGGCCCGCGCTCGACGCGATGTGCTCGCGCATGGACCCGGCCATCGTGGCCGGCATGACGGACGCCTCGCCGGCGGCCCGCGCCTTCGTGCTCGAGCGGGCGGGGCACGCGGTGCCGCGCATGTCGAAGGCCCGCTACCTGGCCTCGCTCGTCGCGGAGTTCGGGCGCTCGTGGCGCTCTAACGGGGCGGGCTACGCCCTCGGCCGGATCAAGTTGGCGTTTAAGTAGGGGAACGCGGTGCCTTACGTGGGGCCGTGGCCGGCGCCCGTATGGCCACCGGCCGAGCGGCACCGGCGCCAGCACCTGCGACATCATCTGCCGCCCGGCTTTCGCCGTCCCGCCCATGCGCCCGTCTCCGCCCTCGACAGAAATTCCAGACCCTGACGGCCCGGCAAAGCCCTACACTACAGGAGACCTTTAAGACGGCGCGGGACGCCGGCAAGGCTCATGAGCGCGACCCTGGGCACATGGCTCGCGCGCACAACATGGATCACCTCGCAGACGTCCCATGCCGCTCGTGGCAGGGCGTCTTTTTTTTGCGAAGGGAGCCACATGGAACAGCTGGGACCCAAGGCGACGATCATGGACGAGGCGGCGATGGCCAGAGCCCTCACCCGCATCGCCCACGAGGTCATCGAGAATAACGAGGGTGCCGCGAACCTCGCGCTCGTCGGCATCGTGCGCAGGGGCGCCAACCTCGCGACCCGCCTCGCCTCCGAGATCGAGGACATCGAGGGTATCCGCCCGCCGGTGGGCAAGCTCGACATCAGCTTCTACCGCGACGACGTGAGCCGCCGCGTGGCGCCGGTTCTGCACAAGACCGAGATTCCCTTCGACGTCGACGGCAAGGACATCATCCTCGTCGACGACGTGCTCTTCTCGGGCCGCACGGTGCGCTCGGCGCTCGACGCGATCATCGACTTCGGACGTCCGGCTACCATCCAGCTCGCCGTCATGGTCGACCGCGGCCACCGCGAGCTGCCCATCCGCGCCGACTACGTGGGCAAGAACGTTCCCAGCTCGCACGAGGAGGACGTCCGCGTCTTCGTGAGCGACCTCGACGGCAAAGACGCCGTCGAAATCTGGGACGTCGCCGCCGAGAAGCAGGCCATCAAGAGCGGGGAGGTCGACGCCTAGCATGCTGTCCGTTCGAAACCTCATCAACACCACCGACCTCACGGCCGACGACATCACGCAGATCCTCGACACGGCGCGCACGTTCGAGGAGGTCAACCACCGCACCATCAAGAAGGTGCCGGCGCTTCGCGGCCGCACGGTGGTGAACCTGTTCCTCGAGGCCTCCACGCGCACGCGCTCCTCGTTCGAGATCGCCGAGAAGCGCCTCTCGGCCGACTCGCTCAACGTCCAGGGCTCCAACTCGAGCGTCTCGAAGGGCGAGTGCCTCGAGGACACCATCAAGACCCTCGACTCCTACGGCATCGACATGTTCGTCTGCCGTGCCCGCAACGCCGGTACCGCCCAGCGCATCACCCGCTACACCGACGCGTGCGTCATCAACGCCGGCGACGGCAAGCACGCCCACCCCACGCAGGCCCTGCTCGACCTCTACACGATGCGCGAGCGCTTCGGCCACATCGATGGCCTCAAGGTGGCCATCGTGGGAGACCTGCTGCACAGCCGCGTCGTTGGCTCGCTCGCGCCGGCGCTGCGCACCATGGGCGCCAAGGTGACGCTCGTGGGCCCGCCCACCTTCCAGCTGCCCGACCCCGAGGTCTTCGGCTGCGAGGAGACCTACGACTTCGACTCCGTGATCGAGGACGCCGACGTCATCTACATGCTGCGCGTCCAGCTCGAGCGCATGGAGGGCGCCACCATCCCCAGCAAGCGCGAGTACAACCGCCTCTGGGGCCTCAACGCCGAGCGCCACGCCCGCATGAGGGAGGGCGCCATCGTCATGCACCCGGGCCCGATGAACCGCGGCATGGAGATCGACTCGGTGCCGGCCGACGCCGCCAACTCGTTCGTGACCAATCAGGTGGCGGCGGGCCTCTACACCCGCATGGCCGCCATGTACCTCTTGCTGGGAGGAGAAGAGAATGCTGCTGATTAGGGGAGCCCACGTCGTCGACCCGCAGGTGGGCCTCGACGCCGTCCGTGACGTCGTGGTCGAGGACGAGCGCATCGCCGAGGTGGCCGAGTCGGTGCAGGTGCCGGTGGGCGCCGAGGTCATCGACGGAACCGGCAAGTACCTCGTGCCTGGTCTCGTGGACATCCACGTCCACTTCCGCGACCCCGGCTACGAGTACAAGGAGACCATCGAGACGGGCTCGGCCGCGGCCGCCGTGGGCGGGTTCACCGACGTGGCCACGATGCCCAACACCGACCCTGTTGTCGACACGGGCGAGGGCATCCGCTACCAGATCGCCAAGGGCGATGCCTGCGGCCTCGTGCACGTGCGTCCCATCGGCGCCTGCACCAAGGGCGAGAGGGGTGAGCAGCTCGCTGAGATCGGTGACATGGCCCATGAGGGCGCCTGCATGTTCTCCGACGACGGCCATGGCGTCCAGAGCGCCGGCATGCTGCGCACCGTCATGGACTACGTGCGCCAGTTCGACCGCGTGGTGGCCTGCCACTGCGAGGTCGACTCGCTCTCCAACCACGGCCAGGTGAACGAGGGTCGCGCGAGCACGCGCCTGGGTCTCGCCGGGTGGCCGGCCGCCGGCGAGGAGGTCGAGATCGGCCGCGACATCGACCTCTGCCGTCTCACGGGCTGCGCGCTGCACATCTGCCACATCTCCACCGCCCGCGGCGCCGAGCTCGTGCGCGCCGCCAAGGCCGAGGGCCTGCCCGTCACGGCCGAGGTGTGCCCGCACCACCTCTTCCTCGACGAGACTGCCCTGGACGAGACCTACGACACCAACCTCAAGATGAACCCGCCCCTGCGCACGCCCGAGGACGCCGCCGCGCTGCGCGAGGCCCTCGTCGACGGCACGATCGACTGCGTCGTCACCGACCACGCGCCGCACGCGCCCTTCGAGAAGGAGCGCGAGTTCGAGGCCGCGCCGTTCGGCGTCGTGGGCCTCGAGACGAGCCTGCCGCTCGTGCTCACCAACCTCGTGGCCACGGGCAAGATGAGCTGGTCCCGCCTCGTCGAGGCCATGTGCGTGGCGCCCCGCCGCATCGCCCGTCTGGAGCCGGTGCGTGTCGAGGAGGGGTCGGTGGCTGACCTCACCCTCGTCGACCCCGCCTACGCCTTCGACGTGACACCCGAGCTCTTTGCCGGCAAGGAGTCCAACTCCGCCTTCCTGGGCGCGCACCTCACGGGTCGCGCCACCGACACGCTCGTCGCCGGCAGGCACGTCCTGCGCGACGCCAGGCTGGCCTAGGCCAGTCCCTCACCCTTCGATTCTGTGCGCCCGGGCCGGGGAGCCCGGGCGCCTCGCGCGGCGGCCCCGTGCCGCCCGGTCGCACAACGAGAGGAGCGACATGCCCATACCCACACCGCCCGCGGCGCGCATCCACGACTTCACCGTGGTGGAGAACGCGCCCGTGGCCGAAGGAATCTGGCGACTCACCATCGAGGCGCCCCGCCTTGCCCAGACGCTTCGGCCCGGACAGTTCATGAGCTTCGAGGTTCCGGGCGACAGTACGCAACTCGTCCGCCTGCCGGTCTCGTTCTCCGAGGCCAACGTCGAGGCAGGCACCGTCGAGACGTACTACGCCGTCGTGGGGGACGGCACGCGGCGCCTCTCGGAGATGGTGGCTGGGTCCGGCTCCACGGTGCTGGGCCCGGGCGGCAACGGCTGGCGCCTGCCCAAGGACGCGATGCGTGCGCTCGTGGTGGCGGGCGGCATCGGCATCACGCCGGTCATCGCCGCGGCGGGCATGTTCCAAGACGCCGGCGTGGCGCACGACGCCGTGGTGGGCACGCTCACGGCGGCCAAGCTCTGCGGCGCCGATGCCTTGGCCGAGCGCGGCTGCGGCGAGGTGCGCGTCACCACCGACGACGGTACGGCCGGCACCAGGGGCTTCGTCACGGCCGAGGTCGAGCCCATGCTCGCCACGGGCACCTACGACCTCGTGCTCACGTGCGGTCCCCAGCCGATGATGCGCTCGGTGGCACGTCTCGCCGAGCAGGCGGGCGTCGCCTGCCAGGTCTCGGTGGAGCGCATGATGACCTGCGGCTTTGGCGCGTGCAACACCTGCAACGTGGAGACGACGAGCGGCATGATGGGCGCCTGCACGGCCGGCCCCGTCTTCGACTCGAGGAGGCTGGTCTGGTGAGCGAGCAGAACATCGACGTCGCGGCCGGCGCTGCGGCAGACGCGGCCCCGCGCGTGGACATGTCGGTCGACCTTGGCCCCATCCACCTCAAGAACCCCATCAACACCGCGGCTGGCACCTACGGCTTCGGCTGGCAGTTCGAGGGCTTCTACGACGTGAGCCAGCTGGGCGCCATCACCACCAAGGGCTGCGCCGCCGAACCCTGGCAGGGAAACCCCGCCCCCCGCATGACCGAGATCTGCTCGGGCGTCATGAACTCCGTGGGCCTGCAGAACCCCGGGGTCCGCGGCCTCGTGGCAAGCTCGGGCGAGTACCTCCAGCAGCTCTCCGACAAGGGCACGGCCGTGATCTGCCAGGTGGCGGGCCACTCGGTCGACGAGTACGTCGCCGCCGTCGAGCTCTTCGAGGAGCTCGCGCCCTTCGCCGCCGGCCTCGAGATCAACATCAGCTGCCCCAACATCGCCGCGGGCGGCTGCGCCATGGGCTCCACGCCCGAGGGCGCGGCCGAGGTCATCCGCGCGGTGCGCGGCCGCACGAAGCGCCCGCTGCTCGTGAAGATGGCGCCGGCCCGCGTGGTCGACGTGGCCCGCGCGCTCGAGGTCGAGGGTGCCGACATCCTCACGGTCATCAATTCCATCCCAGGCATGGCCATCGACGTGCGCACGCGAAGGAGCAGGCTCTCGAGGCCGACGGGCGGCATGTCGGGCCCGGCCCTGCACCCCATCGCGGTGCGCATGGTGTGGGAGGTCCACAACGCCGTCAAGCTGCCGATCGTCGGCGTGGGCGGCGTCATGAGCGGCGCGGACGCGGCCGAGTTTATCCTCGCCGGTGCCACCTCGGTGGCCGTGGGCATGTCCAACCTCGTGCGCCCCGACTCCGCGCCGCGCATCCTCGCCGAGCTCACGGAGTGGGCCGAGGGCCAGGGCGTCTCGGGCATCCGCGAGCTCGTGGGCGCGTTCGAGGGATAGCGAGTGAGCCTCGTCGCTGACCCCGGCAAAGCTCGCGCCCAACTTTGATGGGTACCCGCGCGTAGGCGACCAACTTGGACGAGGGCTTGCGCATTCGCGACGTGCTTGGATGGTCGCCTCCGCCTTAGCGACCAACTCGGACGTTTTTCTCCCGCTTTTCGTCCGAGTTGGTCGGTGTTGCCCCTGGCGAGCCGTCGGGCGTCCGGGTTGGTCGCGTGTCGCAGCCTGACCGGGCGCCTGCTGGGACAGGCGCAGGAATACACGTGAGACGCGCCCGCGCGAGGCGGGCGAACGCAGAAGGAGAACCACATGGGACGTTTCGACAGCCTTCCCGCGCGCGATCGCATCATGGTCGCGCTCGACTGCACGCCCGACGAGGCCCGCGAGCTGGCGGGTCGCCTCGAGGGCCATGCCACGTGGCTCAAGGTGGGCATCACGCTCATCTACGCCGGCGGGCTGCCGCTCGTGCGCGAGCTCTCCGAGCGCGGTTTCAAGGTCTTCGTCGACGCGAAGTTCCACGACATCCCGCACCAGGCGAGAGGCGCCGTCCTCGCCGCCGCCACGAGCGGGGCCGATCTCATCACCGTCCACGGCTCGGGCGGCGCCGCCATGCTCGAGGCCTGCCACGAGGGCGCCGAGCTCGCCCGCGAGCGCCTCGGCCATGCCCCGCTGCTCGCGGCCATCACGGTGCTCACGAGCATGGATGCCGCAGCGCTCGCCTCCGTGGGCGTGCGACGCCCCATCCCCGAGCAGGCCGCCGCGCTCGCCACGCTGGCCCAGCGCTCGGGCATCGACGGCGTGGTCTGCTCGCCCAAGGAGGCACGCGAGATGCGCGACCTCCTGGGCCCGGACGCGCTCGTGGTGTGCCCCGGCGTGCGCCCGGCCGGCTCCGCGCTGGGCGACCAGAGCCGCGTGGCCACGCCCGCCCAGGCCATCGCCGCGGGGGCGAGCCACATCGTGGTGGGCCGTCCCATTACGCAGGCCCCCGACGCGGCCACTGCCTTCGATGCCATCGAGCGAGAGGTCGCGAACGCGCTCTAGCCGACATGCCAGTGCGCCCGCGGGCGGCGACGCAGGCCCCCGTCCGTGGTATATGGCGAGGAAATCGCATGTTTTACTTGCAAACTCGCCGCTAGATTGCCATAGTGTCATACAGCCGTTTCGCAGGGGGTACTTTACCCTGCGGTTTCTTGTTCGTTAGCACCTACGTTTGGAGGAAACATGGCTCTCCCTCAGCTTTCCGAGGAGCAGCGCGCTGCCAACCTGAAGAAGGCCGCCGAGGCCCGTCACGCCCGTGCCGAGCTTCGTGACAAGATCAAGACCGGCAAGGTCACGCTCGAGTCCGTCCTGAGCTCCGACGACCCCGCCGCCACGCGCATGCCCGTCCGCGCCCTGATCGAGTCGCTCCCGGGCTATGGCAAGGCCAAGGCCGCCAAGATCATGGATGAGCTCGAGATTTCCCCCAAGCGTCGCGTCCAGGGCCTCGGTGCCCGTCAGCGCGAGGCGCTCCTCGAGATCCTCTCGAAGTAGCCGTGTCTCGCACCCCAAGGCTCTTCGTCGTCTCCGGGCCGTCGGGAGCGGGGAAGGGTACGCTGCTCGCGGGCGTTCGCGAGCAGCGTCCCGACCTCGGCCTGACGGTCTCTGCGACTACGAGGGAGCCACGACCAGGCGAGCGCGACGGTGTCGACTACCACTTCCTGAGCGAGGACGAGTTCGAGTGCAGGGTCGCTGCCGGCGACTTCCTCGAGTGGGCCAACGTCCACGGTCACCGCTACGGGACGCTTCGCTCCGAGGTCGACAAGAACCTCGCCGCCGGGCGCTCCGTCATCCTCGAGATCGACGTCCAGGGCGCACTCAACATCCGTAAGGCCTACCCGGCCGCCGTGCTCGTGTTCATCGAGCCGCCCTCGATGGAGGTCCTCGAGCGGCGCCTTCGCGGACGTGGCACGGAGGACGAGGCGAACCTCGAGCTCAGACTCAAGGATGCCGCCGGAGAGATGGCGCTTGCGCCCCGCTACGACGAGCGCATCGTCAACGATGACCTCCAGGAGGCGACCGCGCGCCTGCTCGCCGCGCTCGACTCCCACGAGATGAATTGAGGTTTCACGTACATGTCTGTCATTAAGCCCGAGATCGACGAGCTGCTGGCCAAGACCGAGCACAACCCGTTCCTGCTGTGCTCCGTCGCGTCCAAGCGCGCCTGCGACATCAACAACATGCTCCGTGGCCAGCACCTCCGCGTGACGGCCATCCAGGACGTCGACGACATCACCACCGTCGTCTCCGGCCAGGACTCCACGTCCATCGCTATGGACGAGATTGCCGACGGTACCCTTGGCTACGTCCAGGAGGACTTCGACGAGGCGATCAAGGACACGACCACCAAGATTGCCGGGTAGTGCCGTGACGACGCGCGTCTGCATCGTCCATTACCACGAGATTGGCCTCAAGGGAAAGAACCGCTCCACCTTCGAGCGCCAGCTCATCACCAACCTCAAGCGCGCGCTCAAGGGTCGCTCGGCACATGTCGAGCGGCTCTCGGGCTACGTGCGCGTGAGCTTCCCCGATGGCGAGGTGCCCGATGGCGTCGTCGACCTTGTGTCGCGCGTGCCGGGCGTGGCCCGCGTGTCGCTCGCGTACCGCTGCGCCCGAGAGCCCGAGGAGTACGAGGCCGCCGCGGTCAAGGCCATGGGTGCCTGCGAGGGCTTCGAGACCTTCAAGGTCCACGCACGCCGCTCCAATACGGACTATCCCATCCACAGCATCGAGCTCAATCGTCAGGTGGGCTCCGTGCTCTGCGACGCCTTCCCCGACAAGCATGTCCAGATGCATCACCCCGACGTCACGGTGAACGTGCACGTCGTGCAGGGCGATGTCTATGTCTACGCCGATGCCACCTCGGTGCGCGGTGCAGGCGGGCTGCCCGTGGGCACGGCCGGCAAGGTCGTCACGCTGCTCTCGAGCGGCTTCGACTCGCCGGTGGCCACGTGGATGGTGGGCCGCCGCGGCGCCACCTGCGTGCCGGTGCACTTCTCGGGCCGTCCCATGACGAGCGACGACTCCGAGTGGCTCACGATCGACATCGTGCGGGCCCTGGGGCCTGCCGGCATGGTTGGGCGCCTCTACGTGGTGCCCTTCGGTGCCTGCCAGCGCGAGATCTCGCTCAAGGCGCCCCAGGCGCTGCGCGTCATCATGTACCGCCGCCTCATGTTCGAGGTGGCGCAGCGCGTGGCCGAGATCGAGGGGGCCAAGGCGCTCGTGACGGGCGAGTCGCTCGGCCAGGTCGCCTCCCAGACGCTCGACAACATCGCCGCCACCGACGACGTGGCCCAGATCCCGGTCTTGCGTCCGCTCATCGGCTCCGACAAGGTCGAGATCCAGGAGCGTGCCCGCCAGATCGGCACGTACGACATCAGCGCGCAGGACGTCTCCGACTGCTGCACGCTGTTCATGCCGCGCCGTCCTGAGACGCACGCGCGCCTCAGGGCCGTGCGCGAGGCGTGGGAGACCTTCGACCACGCGGCGATGGTCGAGCAGCTCGTGCGCGACATCGAGTACATCGACTTCGACGCGTGCCCCTCGTACCGCCCGCCCAAGGAGCTCAAGGCCCGCCATCGCGACCTCGCTCCCGCCGAGTGGAATGCCTCGCTGTCACATTTCCTTCCGTATGATTTGTCACATTTCGGGCGGTCCGCTTCATGCGGGCCGCCCGCTTTCTTTGCCCGAGTCGGGTTTGCGACCGCACGTGGTTGCGGTCTTGGCCTGGCTGGTCATGCCTGAAGGTGCGTGCCGTTGAGGGTTTTCAACACAGCTGCGACCTGCGCTTTATTGGTTATCAACAATTCCTGAGGCCCTCTTTTGCATCCAGGCCCCGATTCC
>NZ_CAAKOQ010000038.1:63729-88846 GCF_901212675.1 Olsenella uli | reverse complement strand
GTCGGCGGCTTGTCGGGTCTGTGTCGGCGGATGGCGGGATTTCTTGGGATTCTCGTTTGCCTTCCCCGCGGCCTCCCACAGCATGGGAGCAACGCGCATCGGACACGGCGGGATGGGGAGGGCTGCCATGGCACAGGTCGGGTCGGGAGGAAGGGGAGGCCGGGGCCGGGGCCTTGCGGCCAGGCTTGGCGCGAGGCCCGGGGCTGGCGTGCTCGTGGCACTTGTCTGCGTACTTGTTTGCGCGGTTGTCGTAGGCGTGTTTGCCCTCGGGCGCCCTGGAGGGGTCGTCGTGGAGCGCGCAGCCGAGACTGCTGACGCCGCGCCTTCCGTGGGCGACGAGGCCCCCGCACCCGCGACGACCGTGACCGTTTCGCGCCTGACAGTGCATGTGGACGGCGCGGTGGCGAGCCCGGGCGTCTATGTGGTGGAGGGCGAGCTCCCACGCGTGAACGACGCCATCGTAGCGGCCGGTGGGCTTGGCGAGGGTGCGGACACCTCCGGGCTCAACCTTGCCGCGGCCGTTGCGGACGGCGACAAGGTGCACGTTCCCCTTGAGAGCGAGGAGCAGCCGATCGCTCCCTCCGAGCCGGCGGGCTCGTCTCAGGCATCGGCGCAGGGCGGGACGACGTCCTCCGGTCTCGTGAACATCAACAAGGCGGGCGTCGAGGAGCTCGACGCGCTTCCTGGCGTGGGGCAGTCGACGGCCCAGGCCATCGTCGACGATCGCGACGCGAACGGCGCCTTCGCCTCCATCGAGGACCTCATGCGCGTGAGCGGCATCGGCGAGAAGAAGTTCGAGAAGCTCAAGGGAAAGATCTGTGTCTGACGCGAGGCCCCAGGGGCTGTCCGGGGTGGGAATCGGAGCCGGAACACCTGGGGCATCCGCCTACCCGGCCCGTCCCTTCGTCCCAATCTCGCTCCATGCGCTCGTTGCGCTCGTGGTTGCCGAGAACCTCGTGCTCAGGGGCTTTGTTGACATGTGTGTGGCCGTATGCGCCCTGCTTTTCTGCGCGGCCGTGCCCCTGGCCGTGTGCGTGGTCGCCCGGCTCGCGAGGGGGCGATGGGAGGCGGGCCTGCTCGCGGCGCTCGCCTGCGTGCTTGTATCGGGGCTCGTCGGGTGCCTCGTCTCCGGAGTCGTGCTCGCGCGCGTTGATGCGGCAGGGGAGGCTCTCGCCTCGACGCCCGTGTCCGCGCTCGGTCTCACGGTCACGGGGGACGCGAGCGAGACCTCGTCGGGCTGGCTCTCCGAGGCCGAGGCGACGCTTCCGGATGGCTCGAGGGCGTCCGTGTGGCTCTCTGGCTCAGAGCACCTCGAGTTTGGCGAGCGGGTCGAGGGCGTGGGCCGCTTCTCCCCAAACGCCGACGACGACTGGGGCCGATCGAGCCGGGCGCGCGGCATCTCGGGGCGCATCCGCCTCGTGCGCGTCACGGACAGGGGCACGAGGCCGGGGCCGCTCGACGCGCTCATGGCTATGCGCCGGTGGGTCGTGGGGCGCATCGGGCCAGAGGGGAGCGAGGCGCGGGCCCTCATGGCGGGCGTCATCGCCTCGGACAGGACGGAGCTCAAGGCGCAGGGCACCGAGGACGCGTTCGCGGCCACCGGGCTCTCGCACCTCGTCGCGGTCTCGGGCAGCCACCTCGTGGTCGTGGGCGCAGGGCTCGAGGCGCTCCTGCTTGCCCTGGGAGCCGGCCCCCGCGTGCGTGCGCTTGGGGTGCTCGGCATCAGCGGGGCCTACGTCGTCTTCTGCGCCTGCCCCACCTCGGCGGTGCGCTCGTGGGTGATGCTTGCCGCCTCGCTTGCGGGAAGGCTCTTCGGCAGGCGCGCGCACGCGCCCTCCGGCATGGCGCTCACGGGACTTGCCATGTGCCTCGTCGACCCCACCTGCGCCTGCGACCTCGGCTTTCAGCTCTCGGCGCTCTCGGTGTGCGCGCTCGCGCTCTTCAGCTCGCACGCGGAGGCAACCCTCAGCCTGCTCGAGCCCCGCCTCAACCCGCGGCTCCATGGCCGCGCCGCCCGCGTGTGGGCCCGCGCGCGCAGGGCCTGGGCCGCCACGCGCTCGACGCATGCGGCATCCCTCGTCTGCCAGGTGGCCACGATGCCGGCATGCGCCGCCACCTTCGGCTCCGTGTCGCTCGTGGCGCCGTTCGCCAACGTCGTGGTGGGACCCATCTTCGCGCCGGTGGTCTCCCTCGGGGCGCTGGGCTGCGCGTTCGGGTGGGTCCCGTTCGTAGGCGATGCCATGCTCCTGGCCGTCGAGGCGCTCTGCGCCGTGGCCGTCGGCATCACGCGCCTGCTCGCGACTGTGCCGTACGCACGCGTCCCCGTCGCGCTCAATGTTGCCTGGGAGCTGGCACCGCTTGCGCTCGCGTCCCTCCTGCTGCTTGCGTGGCCCACGCCCCCGCGAGGGGCGCTGCTGGCCGGCGCTGGGCTCTCCGTCGCGCTCGCGGCCTCGGCCGTCGTGGGCGTCTTCGCCCTCGTGCCGGCCCGCGTGGTCGTGCTCGACGTCGGCCAGGGGGATGCCATCCTCGTCCGTGACGGGCCCCGCTCCGTGCTCGTCGACACGGGGCCAGACGCCTCGGTCGCCTCGGCCCTGGCCCGCCAGCGGACGCTCTCGCTCGACGCCGTGGTCATAACGCACCTGCATGACGACCACTACGGCGGGCTCGACGACCTCGTGGGGCTCGTGCGCGTGGGGACGGTCCTCGTGGCCGAGGGGGTCTCGGACGCGCTTCCTCCCGAGCTCGAGGAGACCGTTCGCGCGCTCACGGGCGGCCCTCCGCGGGAGCTCTCCGCGGGTGACCGAATCGTGGTCGGAGGCTTCGGGCTCACCAGCCTCTGGCCGACCGAGCCCGTCGACGGGTCGGAGAACGAGCACTCCCTCTGCCTGCTCGTCGAGTATGGCCGGGCCGTGGCCGGGCGTGCGGAATCGGGCGCGGGCCTTCGGGCCCTGCTCACGGGCGACGCGGAGGGGGAGGTGATGAGAGACGTTGCGCCCAGGGCCGGAGACGTCGACGTGCTCAAGGTGGGCCACCACGGCTCGGCCGTCTCGATCTTTGCCGAGGAGGCAGCGGAGCTCGACCCTGAGGTCTCGGTCGCGAGCGCGGGCGAGGGTAACTCCTACGGCCACCCCAGGCCCGAGTGCGTCGAGGTGCTCGAGGGCGCGGGGTCGTGGTTTCTCTGCACGAAGGACGTCGGCGACGTGACCCTCGAGCCCGCAGCCTCCGGCGTCCGCGTACGCCTCTGAGTGGTGCAATTGGGGACGTGTTCGTTCTGCACACCCATCCGGCAGCGAGCGGTGGGCATTCGGGCTTACAATGCTCGAACGGTTCGGACGACAAAGGGCTGGCCGGCAACCGGCAGGGAGGGGAGTGGCATGGCACAGGGGCTCCTGAGCGCATACCTCGTCGTGGGAAGCGATGAGCTCAAGCGCGAGACGGCCGTGAGGCGCCTGCGCTCCCGCGTGCCGGCCGACCTCGCTGACTTCAACCTCGACGAATTCGACGCCAAGTCCGTCGAGGTCCCCGAGGTGCTCGTCTCGTCGCTGCAGACCCTGCCGTTCGGGGCCGACTTCCGCCTCGTCATCGTCCACGGTGCCGAGGCGCTCGCGAAGCCCGTCTCGGAGGCGCTCGTCTCCTACCTCGTGGACCCCAACCCGCAGAGCGTCCTGTGCCTCGAGGCCGAGAAGCTCGCCAAGAACACGCGGCTCTACAAGGCCGTGGCCAAGGTGGGGCCCAAGTCGGTCGTGGACTGCTCGCCGCTCAAGCGCTGGGAGCTGCCGCCCTACGTGGTCAGGCTCGCGTCGCGGCGCGGCCTTGCGATGGGCACCGACGCGGCCGAGGAGCTCGTGAACCGCTGTGGCGAGTCGACCGTGATGCTCGATAACCAGATCGCCACCCTGGCCGAGCTCGTGGGGCAGACGGGCCAGATCACCCTCGCCGACGTTGAGGCCAACGTGGCCCAGACGGCCGAGGTGAGTCCCTGGGCCTTTGCCGACGCCGTCTGCGAGCGTGACGCCGCCAAGGCGATGGCGCTGCTCAGGCTCATGAAGGCGCCGTCGCTCGTGTTCCTGCACTCCGTGCTCGTGGGAAGGCTCCGCGAGCTTGTGTGCGCCCAGTCGCTTGCCCGGCGCGGCGCCTCGTCGCAGCTTGCCAAGGAGCTTGGCCGCGCCCCCTGGCAGGTCAAGCACCACGTGGCATGGGTCCGTCGCTTTGCTCTGGGCGAGCCGTCGGCGCTCCTCGCTGAGGCTGCCTGCTGCGAGCGCGCGCTCAAGGGCACCCCCGACTCCGACACGGCCTTCGTCCGCCTCGTCCTCGCCATCTGCGGTGCCTGAGCGCCCGCGCCGTCGCGGCGGCGCCCGAAGGTGCGCTGCCGCTCTCCACGCCTCCCACAAAATTAGTCCCCGCCGGCCAGCACGCCGACGGGGACTTAAGGTCAAGCTATGTGCTCACGAACCTACTTGAGGGTGTTCACGAGCTTCTGGACGCCGCTCTTGCGGTCGGCGGCCTGGTTCTTGTGGATGATGCCCTTGGAGGCAGCCTTGTCGAGCAGGCGGCTCGCCTTGTTGGCGGCGAGCTGGGCGGCGTCGGCGTCCTTGGCCTCCACGGCTTCGCGGACGTGCTTCACGGCCGTCTTGAGCTCGGAGCGAGCGGCCTTGTTGCGCTGGCGGGCCTTCTCAGCGGTGATGATGCGCTTCTTCTGAGACTTGATGTTAGCCACGTGCGGTTCCTTTCAAAACTATCTGTTGTGAGGCCTCTTGACCGAGACACGGGGAGGTCAACCCCGCGAGTATAGCAGAACGTTCCGCGCCCGGGCCCACAAAATGTGCCCATACCGCCTGCGCACACCAATAATTTGTGTCCCCGTGCCCACGTGCCGTCACCTCGCGCGCAAGCGGCCCAGCCCCTTACGCTAGAATCAGTCCCATGACTACTACAGACACCTCCCACATCCGCAACTTCTCGATCGTCGCCCACATCGACCACGGGAAGTCCACCATCTCCGACCGCATCCTCGAGCTCACCCGCACCGTCGAGGAGCGCGACATGGAGGCCCAGCTGCTCGACACGATGGACATCGAGCGCGAGCGCGGCATCACGATCAAGTCCAACGCCGTGCGCGTCATGTACGACGCCGACGACGGCGAGACCTACCAGTTCAACCTCATCGACACGCCGGGCCACGTCGACTTCACCTACGAGGTCTCCCGCTCACTCGCCGCGTGCGAGGGCGCGGTGCTCGTGGTAGACGCCACCCAGGGCGTCGAGGCGCAGACGGTCTCCAACGCCAACCTGGCCATGAACGCCAGCCTCGACATCGTGCCGGCCATCAACAAGATCGACCTGCCGAGCGCCCACCCCGACGAGGTCAAGCAGGAGATCGAGGACGACCTCGCCATCTCGGCCGACGACGCGGTGTGCGTCTCGGGCAAGACCGGCGAGGGCATCCACGACCTGCTCGAGGCCATCGTGTTCCTCATCTCGCCGCCCGCCGGCAACGCCGAGGGACCGCTGCGCGCCCTCATCCTCGACTCGTACTTCGACGAGTACCGCGGCGTGGTGGCTACGGTGCGCGTCTTTGACGGCCGCATCCGCAAGGGCGATCAGCTGCGCATGATGCAGAAGGCCGAGGACTTCCTCTGCGACGGCGTGGGCGTGAAGCGCCCGGCCGAGACGGCCGTCGACGAGCTCTCCGTGGGAGAGGTGGGCTTCGTCGTGACGGGCCTCAAGGACCCGGAGAGCGTGCGCGTGGGCGACACGATCACCTGGGCAGACAACCCCTGCGACAAGCCCATGCCGGGATACCGCGAGGCCAAGCCCATGGTCTACACCGGCCTCTTCCCGGTGGACACCAAGGACTACGAGAACCTGCGCGACGCCCTCGACAAGCTGCACGTGAACGACCCGTCGCTCACCTGGAGCCCCGAGACCTCGGTTGCGCTTGGCTTCGGCTTTCGCGTGGGCTTCCTGGGGCTTCTGCACATGGAGGTCGTCAAGGAGCGTCTCGAGCGCGAGTTCAACCTCGACCTCATCGCCACGAGCCCGAGCGTGGACTACCACGTCTACAAGACCGACGGCGAGATGGTCTGCGTGCGAAGCCCGCAGGACCTGCCCGACGTCACCTGCATCGACCACATCGAGGAGCCCTACCTCAAGGCCAAGATCATCTGCCCGCCCGAGTTCACGGGTGCGGTCATGCAACTCGCCATCGAGCACCGCGGGATCACGACCGACATGATCCACCTCACGCAGAAGTCGGTGGAGATGCACTTCGACATGCCGCTCGCCGAGCTCATCCTCGACTTCTTCGACCAGCTCAAGAGCCGCACCAAGGGCTACGCGAGCCTCGACTATGAGTTCAGCGACTACCGCACGAGCGACCTCGTGAAGCTCGACATCTTGCTTTCGGGCGATGAGGTGGATGCCCTGTCGTTCATCGTGCACCGCGACAAGGCCTACGACCTCGCGCGCGGACTCTGCGACAAGCTTAAGGAGATCATCCCGCAGCAGCTCTTCGAGGTGCCTATTCAGGGCGCCATCGGTAACAAGATCATCGCGCGCTCCACCGTGCGCGCGCGACGCAAGGACGTGCTGGCCAAGTGCTACGGCGGCGACATCTCGCGCAAGCGCAAGCTGCTCGAGAAGCAGAAGGAGGGCAAGAAGCGTATGAAGGCCATCGGGTCGGTCGACGTGCCGCAGGAGGCCTTCATGGCGATCCTCAAGGTGGACCAGTAGTGCGCGGACCCAGGCGGACGGCCGCGGACGAGGACGCGCGTCGGGAGGCGGCCGCGAGCGGGCGCGCCGCGCAGGTCATGGCTGCGGGCGCGGCGGAGGCCGGCCTCGCGTGGCCGCCGGTGCCGTGGGCGGAGCTGGGCTGCGACGGCGCGCGTGCGGACCGCGATGGCTTGAGTGACGCGTGCGTCGCGAGCCTGCATGAGAGCCCCAACGTCCTCGCCGGGCGCCTCGCCCGGAACCCCTTCCTCATGGCCCCCATGGCCGGCGTGACCGACGCGGCCTATCGCCTCATGGCACGCGCCGGCGGCGCCGCGCTCGCCTACAGCGAGATGGTCTCGGTCACGGGCATCCACTACAAGAGCGACAAGACCTGGGAGCTCGTCGACCCCAACCCGGCCGAGCCCGAGCTTGCCGTGCAGCTCTTCGGCGCCGACGTGGACCACTTCCGAGAGGCGGTGCCGCTCGTGGCGCATCACCTGGGCGCGCGCCTCGCCCTCGTCGACGTCAACATGGCGTGCCCCGTCCCCAAGGTCACGAAGTCGGGTGCGGGCTCGGCCCTGCTCGACGAGCCGCTGCTCGCGGCCGACATCGTGCGGTCCATCCGTGAGGAGCTGGACGCCTGCGGGCGCACCGAGGTGCCCGTGACGGCCAAGATCCGCATCGGGCGCAGGCCGGACGCCATCGTGGGCCCCGAGTTCGCACGGGTGCTCGAGGCCGCGGGTGCGCAGGCGATCGCCGTGCACGGGCGCGTGGCCTCACAGCTCTACCGGGGCAAGAGCAATGCGGCCGAGGTCGGGCGCGTGGTCGAGGCCGTGGGCGTGCCCGTGGTCGCCTCGGGAGACGCCCTGGACGGGCCGCGCGCGGCGGCGCTCCTCGCCGAGACGGGCGCGGCCGGCTGCTTCGTCGCGCGGGGAAGCTACGGCAACCCGTGGGTGTTTCGCGCGGCCGAGCGCGAGCTGGGGCGCCTGCGAGACCCGGCGCAGGACGCGGCGCCGCGCGTGCCCACGCCCGCCATGCGCCTCGCGGCGTTTCGCCTCCACGTGCGCCTGCTCGAGGCCACGGGCGCCCACATCGCGAGGGCCAGAAGCCTCGCCGGCTGGTACCTGCGTGGCGTTCCCGATGCGGGGTCCTGGCGCGAGCGCGCCATGCACTGCATGGACACGGGTGACTACCTTGCGCTTGCCGACGAGCTCGAGGCGTCGCTTCCCGCGAGCGCGTGCGAGGCTCTCGCCTGATGGTTCGCGCCCTCTACCTTCACGTTCCGTTCTGCGTCCGCCGCTGCCGCTACTGCGACTTCTCCACGGCCGCCGCGCGACACGGGGACGTCCTCATGGCCAGCTACGGGGCCGCGCTTCGGCGGCTCGTCGGCGAGGCACGCGACCTGGGACTCATTGACGGGCTTGAGACGGCCTACGTCGGTGGCGGCACGCCCACGATGCTCGGGGCCGAGGCCCTGGCCTCCCTGGTGGGCAGCGTGGGCGCGCTGCCTGAGCTCTCGTTCGAGGCCAACCCCGAGTCGCTTACCGACGAGGTCCTCGCGGCGGCGCGCGAGGCCGGGGCCACCCGCGTCTCCATCGGCGTCCAGAGCTTCAACGACCGTGAGCTCAAGGGCCTCGGGCGCGTCCACAACGCGGCGCTCGCGCGCGAACGGGTGTCGGCTGCGGTCGGGAGCGGCCTGCGCGTCTCGCTTGACCTCATGTGCGGCATCCCGCACCAGACGCGTCAGAGCTGGGAGCGCTCGCTTGCCGAGGCCGTGGCGCTCGGCGTGGGCCACGTGAGCTGCTACCCGCTCATGATCGAACCGGGGACGCCCATGGAGCGCATGTGCGAGACGGGCGAGCTGCCCTGGCCCTCCGACGACACCGAGGCTGACGACATGGAGATGGCCGAGCGCGTGCTGGGTGCGGCGGGCCTCGCGCGCTACGAGGTCGCGAGCTATGCGCGGCCGGGCGAGCGCTGCCGCCACAACGTCGCCTACTGGACGGGCGTGGAGTACCTGGGCCTCGGCACCGCCGCCGCGAGCATGCTCGGGCTCGTCTCCTACGAGCGGCTTCGCCGGGCCGTGCCGTCGCTTCCGGCGCCCTCCTCGGGCACCGAGCGGCTGCGCCTCACGGTCACGTCGGGTGCGCGAGACGTCGCCGGGGCATCCTCGCTGGCCGGCCTCGCCTTCGACGTCGAGCAGCTGAGCGCGCGCGAGGCCGCCTGCGAGGACCTCATGCTGGCCGCGCGCATGACGGATGGCATATCGCCCGAGCTCATCGCACGCATACGATCTCTCGTGGGCGACGGTCGCGTCGACGACACGGTGTCGGGGCTTCTCGACAAGGGCCTGCTCGCGGGGGGTGACGGCGGCCGCCTCGTGCCCACGCATTTGGGATGGCTTCTTGGAAACGAGCTCTACGGCCCCCTCTGGGACCTCGCACACGACTAGCCCCGGCGGAGACCACGCGCGTTGGGTTCAGAGCAGAGGCCATGCGCGCCGGGTTCAAGGTGCCAAACGGCTGTATCCATGCAGACCCCGCGTACCTCGCGCGTTGCGCTCGCGCGCCCGCCGGAGTAATATCCCAGCCAACAACCGCATACCAGGGGAGCCAGCGAGGCGTCGAGCGCCGCGGCGGCTGAGAGGGGACACGCACATGTCCCGACCCTTGAACCTGATGTGGGTAATGCCAACGAAGGGAGTGCCAATGACGCAGTTGGATGCTGCGCGTGCGGGTATTGTCACGCCACAGATCGAGCAGGTCGCGGCCGACGAGGGCCGTGACCCAGTGTTCGTTCGCGAGGGAGTCGCGGCGGGCCGCATCGCCATACCGGCGAACGCCCGTCATATCGAGCTCGGGCTTCACGCGTGCGGCGTGGGCGCGGGCCTGCGCACGAAGGTGAACGTCAACCTCGGCATCTCGGGGGACATCCACAACGCACCGGAGGAGTGGAAGAAGGTCGCCATCGCCGAGCAGTACGGCGGTGACGCCATCATGGACCTCTCCAACTCGGGCAAGACGCGCGCGTTTCGTCAGCAGCTCATCGAGCGGACTCCGCTTATGGTGGGGACCGTCCCCATCTACGATGCCATCGGCTACTTCGACAAGCCGCTCGTGAAACTCACGGGTGACGACATCCTCAAGGTCATCGAGGCCCACGCCGAGGACGGGGTCGACTTCATGACGATCCACGCGGGCTTCAACCGCCGTGTGCTTGACACCTTCCTCGAGACCAAGCGCCTCACCAACATCGTGAGCCGCGGCGGTAGCCTCATCTTCGGCCTCATGATGACGACGGGCTGCGAGAACCCCTTCTACGAGCGCTTCGACGACATCCTCGAGATCCTGCGCGAGCACGACGTGACCATCTCGCTCGGTGACGCCATGCGCGGCGGCTGCACCTTCGACGCCACCGACGCGAGCGAGGTAGCCGAGCTCGTGGAGCTGGGCAAGCTCACGAAGCGCGCCTGGGACGCGGGCGTGCAGGTCGTCGTTGAGGGGCCGGGGCACATGGCGCTCGACGAGGTTGCCGCGAACATGAAGCTCGAGAAGCGCCTCTGCCACGATGCCCCGTTCTACGTGCTGGGGCCGCTCGTGACCGACATCGGCGCCGGCTACGACCACATCACGGCGGCCATCGGCGGTGCCGTGGCGGCCATGAACGGCGCGGACTGGCTCTGCTACGTGACGCCCGCCGAGCACCTCAAGCTCCCCGACGTCAACGACGTGCGCGAGGGCCTCATCGCCACGCGCATCGCCGCCCACGCGGGCGACATCGCCAAGCACATCCCCGGCGCCCGCGACGTCGACGACAGGATGAGCGACGCTCGCAGGCGCGTGAACTGGGACGACATGTTCGCCTGCGCCCTCGATCCGGACCGCGCCAAGGAGATCTTGGCACTCGCGCCGCCCGAGGAGGTCGGCACCTGCACCATGTGCGGCAAGATGTGCGCCGCCCGCACGGTCAACCGCATCATGGAGGGCCTCACGGTCGACCTGGGTGACGACCTGCCCGGGGCCGATCTCAAGGAGGGCGCGCCTGCGGGGGTCGATTCCGCGAACGCCGATCCCGCAGATGCCGCGCGGCCCGACCAGCCCAAGGCCGCGCACGGCCCCATCACCATTCCCGTCGAAGAGGAGTAGTTCCCATGTCTCTCGAGTTCCTGAAGGACGCCGCCGACGCAGTGCGCGCCACGACGCCGCTCGTGCACTGCATCACCAACTACGTGACCGTCAACGACTGCGCCAACGCCCTGCTCGCCGCCGGCGCGAGCCCGATCATGAGCGACGAGCTCGAGGACGTGGTCGACATCACCTCGATCTGCGGCGGGCTCGACCTCAACATCGGCACGCTCAACCTGAGCTCAATCGAGGGCATGCGCGCGGCCGGTCACAAGGCCGCCGAGCTCGGCCACCCGATCGTGCTCGACCCGGTGGGCGCGGGCGCCTCCAAGCTGCGCATCGAGATTGCCTGCTCGCTGCTTGACGAGCTGCCCGTGCGCGTCGTGCGCGGCAACATGAGTGAGGTCAAGGCGCTCGCCGGGGCAAGCTCGCGCGCTCGCGGCGTCGACGTGAACCCGGCCGACGTGGTTGACGACGACAACCTCGCCGAGGCGGCCGCCTTCGCCCGCGCCTTCGCTGCCAAGACCGGGGCCGTCGCCGCGACCACTGGCCCCATCGACGTGGTGGCCGACGCCCGCCGCGCCTTCGCCATCCGCAACGGCGTGGCGCTGCAAGGCAAGATCACGGGCGCGGGCTGCATGCTCACGGCGCTCACGGTGGCCTACGAGGTGGCCCACGCCGACGCCCTCGAGGCGGCCGTCGCGGCCGTGGCCTCGATGGGACTCGCCGGCCAGGTGGCGGCCGCGCGCATGGACGAGCTCGACGGCAACGGGAGCTTCCGCACCTACCTGCTCGACGCCCTCTACAACCAGACGGGCGACGACCTGCTCGAGGGTGCCCTCGTCGAGGAGCTGGGCTAGGTGGCCGGCGAGGCTCCCGCTGGCGAGGCTGTCGCCAAGGAGGCTCCCCATCATGAGGCCCGCCAGATGGCCGGTCCCCGCCGGCGCGGCCGGTGGTCTGAGGAGGCCATCCGCGAGCACCTGCTCCTCTATGCCGTGACGGACCGGGCGTGGCTTCGCGGGCGCACCCTTCCCGACTGCGTGCGGCAGGCGATTGCCGGCGGCACCACCTTCGTGCAGCTGCGCGAGAAGCACCCCGGCCATGACGGGCATGACGAGAAGCTCGCCCTTGCACGCGAGATCCTTCCCATTTGCCGCGCAGCGGGCGTGCCGTTCCTGATCGACGACGACGTGGCGCTCGCCGCCGAGGTGGGCGCTGACGGCGTTCACGTGGGGCAGGAGGACATGGCCTGCTCCGAGGCGCGTCGGATTCTGGGCCCCGACGCCATCGTGGGCGTGTCGGCCCAGACCGTGTCCGAGGCCTGCGCGGCCGAGCGGGCGGGCGCCGACTACCTCGGCGTGGGGGCGCTCCATCCCACCGCCACCAAGCCCGATGCCGTCGACGTCACCTTCGACGAGCTCGCGCGCATCTGCTCGTCCGTGAGCATTCCCGTGGTGGGCATCGGCGGCGTCGATGCCACGACCGCCCACGAGCTCGCGGGCACGGGCGTGGCGGGCGGCGCCGTGGTGAGCGCCATCTTTGCCGCCGACGACCCCGAGGCCGCCGCGCGCGACCTCGTCCGTGAGCTTCGCAAGGTCGTCCGCTGAGATGGGTGCCGCCTTCTCGCTTCCGGCCGTGCTGAGCATAGCCGGGAGCGACTGCTCGGGCGGGGCTGGCATCGAGGCGGACCTCAAGACCATCCTCGCCCTCGGGCTCTATGGCGAGGCGGCCATCACCTCGGTGACGGCGCAGAACACGGTTGGCGTGCGAGGCTGCCACCAGGTGCCGCCGGACGTGATAGAGGCCCAGGTGGACGCCGTCTTCGAGGACATCGTCCCGGCGGCGGTGAAGGTGGGGATGTTGGGGTCGGCCGAGGCCGCCCACGCCGTTGCTCGCGCCCTCCGGCGTCACGGGGCGGGGCAGGGCGGAACCGTTCCTGTGGTGCTCGACCCCGTGATGGCATCCTCGACGGGAGCCTCGCTCTCGGGTGCCGAGACGGTCGAGGCCGTCGTGGGCGAGCTTTTCGGGCTGGCCACACTCGTGACGCCCAACATCCCTGAGGCCGTCAAGCTCGCCTCCCGCTTCACCGGCGGGGGCGGCGTTGGGGTGCCGAGCAGTCGCGCGGACGTCGAGAGGCTGGCCGCGCGCGTCAAGACGCTTGTGCCCGGAGCCGTCCTCGTCAAGGGCGGCCACGCCACGGATGCCGCCGACGACCTGCTGGTCCTTGCCGACTGCTCCTCCGTCTGGCTTCCCGGCGAGCGCATCGCCGCGGCCAACACGCACGGCACGGGCTGCACCCTCTCGAGTGCCATCGCCTGCGGCCTCGCGGAGGGCCTCGACCTGGAGCGGGCGGTGCGGGACGCGAAGGCCTACCTCGTCGGAGCCCTGCGCGCGGGCCTCGACCTTGGCGCAGGCTCCGGGCCCGTCGACCACGCCTGGTACGTCCGGAGTCGGCTCGCGTATCCCGCCTAGGCTTCTTCCCCTGACAAGGACAGGCTCGTTGCCTGCGCATATATGACATCCAGATAAAAGACGCCGCCCCGTCCCCCACGAGAGGAACGGGGCGGCGCGTCATCAGCCTAGGCCAACTCCTGCGTGATGCCTAGTCGCGCGTGAGCTTCCTGTGGATGCGGTGCGGCTTCGCGGCCTCCTCGCCGAGGCGCGCCACGCGGTCCTTCTGGTAGTCGTCGAAGTTGCCCTCGAACCAGTGCCATGTGCCCGGGTCCTCGTCGGTGCCCTCCCAGGCCAGGATGTGCGTGGCCACGCGGTCGAGGAACCAGCGGTCGTGCGACGTGATGACCGAGCAGCCCGGGAACGCCAGCAGTGCCTCCTCGAGGCTCTCGAGCGTCTCGGTGTCGAGATCGTTGGTGGGCTCGTCGAGCAGAAGGAGGTTGCCGCCCTGCTTGAGCGTGAGCGCGAGGTTGAGGCGGTTGCGCTCGCCGCCGGAGAGCACACCAGCCGGCTTCTGTTGGTCGGAGCCCTTGAAGCCGAAGGCCGCCACGTAGGCGCGGCTGTTTATCTCCTGCTTGCCCACGACGATGAAGTCGTTGCCGCCAGAGACAACCTCCCAGACGCTCTTGTCGGGGTCGAGCCCGGCGCGCATCTGGTCGACGTAGGAAAGCATGACGGTCTCGCCAAGCTCGATGGTGCCGTTCGTGGGCTCCTCGGTGACGGCGTCGGCCAGGGCGGGGGAGTTGCCGGCCTTTTGCGCGGCACCCACGATCATCTTGAAGAGCGTCGACTTGCCCACGCCGTTGGGGCCGATGACGCCCACGATGCCGTTGCGCGGCAGCTCGAAGGAGAGGTTGTCGATGAGGACGCGGTCGCCGAAGGACTTGCAGAGGTGCTCGGCCACGAGGACCTTCGAGCCCAGGCGCGGGCCCACCGGAATCCTGATGTCGGTGACGTCGACGCCGCGGCCGGCCTGGGCCTCGGCCTCCATCTGCTCGTAGCGCTCGAGGCGCGCCTTGTTCTTGGCCTGGCGGGCCTTGGGGCTCGAGCGCACCCACTCGAGCTCGTTGCGCAGGCGCTTGGCGAGGCGGGCCTCCTTCTGGCCCTGTGCCTCGAGTCGGGCGGCCTTGGTGTCGAGGTAGGTGGAGTAGTTGCCCTTGTAGGGGTAGAGGTGGCCGCGGTCCACCTCGCAGATCCACTCGGCCACGTTGTCGAGGAAGTAGCGGTCGTGCGTGACGGCGAGCACCGCGCCCTCGTACTTGTGGAGGAACTGCTCGAGCCACAGGACCGACTCGGCGTCGAGGTGGTTGGTGGGCTCGTCGAGGAGCAGGAGGTCGGGGGCCTCGAGCAGCAGGCGGCAGAGGGCCACGCGCCTGCGCTCGCCGCCGGAGAGCACCTTCACGGGCGTGTCGGGGTCCGGGCACTGCAGGGCGTCCATAGCCTGCGAGAGCTTGGAGTCGAGGTCCCAGCCGTCCACGGCGTCGATCTCGTCCTGGAGCTTGCCCATCTCGGCCATGAGGGCGTCGAAGTCGGCGTCGGGGTTGGCCATCTCGTTGGAGATGTCGTTGAAGCGAGCCACCTTGGCGAGCACGTCGCCGAAGGCCTGGCGCACGTTCTCGATGACGGTCTTGTCGTCGTCGAGGGGCGGCTCCTGCTCGAGGAGGCCCACCGTGTAGCCGGGCGTGAGGCGCGCCTCACCGTTGGTGACCTCCTCCTTGCCGGCCATGACCTTGAGCAGGGTCGACTTGCCCATGCCGTTGGGACCCACGACGCCAATCTTGGCGCCGGGGAAGAAGCTGAGCGTGACGTCGTCCAGGATGACCTTGTCGCCGACGCTCTTGCGGGCCTCGAACATCTGGTAGATGAACTCTGCCATGTGTCTCCTCGCGGTTGGTGGGGCGGGCTGCCCCGGGGCTGTCTTGGTATCCCTCCAAGCGTATCAGATGGCCGCATCTGCCTGCCGGCACGCGATCTAGCGGGAGGTGCGGCGATTTCCCCTTCGCACTTTTGAGTTGTGAACGAATTCTCGGGCCGTTTTGGGGCATCGCAAAGTAGCCATCCCGGCGTTTGCAAGCGCTTGGGCCTCTTGGGTCGCAAAAAGCCGTTCACAACTCGAAAGTGCGAAGCGCTTCGCGCACGGCGTCTCGGTAGATGGCGTGTGCTTGCGCGCGAGGTCGCATGCTTTGGGTAGAATAGCCGTCGCAACTGCGTCAACGGGCCGATCCCCGGAACCTTCGCGGGCGTTCGCGCGCCGCGTGGCCGGAAGGCCCCCAGGCCAACAGACAGGAGCACCACAGCACATGGCCTCTATGAACGAGAAGGACTACTACGCCATCCTCGAGGTCGAGCACGACGCCACCGACGAGCAGATTCGCCGCGCCTTCCAGCAGAAGGCGCGCAAGCTCCACCCCGACGTCAACAAGGCGCCTGATGCCGAGGAGCGCTTCAAGGAGGTCTCGGAGGCCTACGCCGTGCTCTCCGACCCCGACAAGCGCCGCCGCTACGATGCCATGCGCTCGGGCAACCCCTTCGCGGGTGCCGGTGCGGGCTATGGCGCGCCGTCGCAGCCCGAGGGCGACCCGTTTGCCGGCATGGGCGGCTTTGGCTGGGGCTTCCCGTTCGGCGGCATGGGCTACTCGGGCGGGCGCTCGGCGCACCGCAGCCGCTCGTACAACCCCCAGGCTGGCGGCGACGTGGTCTACCAGCTCGACCTCGACGACACGGCGGCGCGCGAGGGGTGCCGCCGAGGCGTCACCTACCAGCGCTACGTCCCCTGCGAGGCCTGCGAGGGCAGGGGCTCGGTCCACGTCGACCACGCCAAGACCTGCCCCACCTGCGGCGGCTCGGGCCACATCTCAGTCGACCTCGGCAGCATCTTCGGCATCGGCGTCATGAGCATGGTGTGCCCCGAGTGCGAGGGCACGGGCAAGGTCGTCGCCGACCCGTGCGACGTCTGCGGCGGAACCGGGCGCGTTCTCTCGGCGAGCGAGGTGGTCGTCGACATCCCGGCCGGCAGCCACGAAGGCGACATCGTGCGCGTGAGCGGCATGGGCAACGCCGGCACCAACGGCTCCACCTCGGGCGACTTCGTGTGCCGCGTGGGCGTGCCGAGCGAGCGCCTGCGGCCGCGCGCCGCCCAGGGCTTTCAGATGATCGGCTTTGGCCTGCCGTTCGTGCTCGTGGGCGTCATGCTCAACGAGCTCGCGCAGCTCGCCCTCATCGTGGCGGTGCCGGTCGTCATCGGCCTTTGGCTCGTGGGGTCGAGCGGCGGGGTGCTTCACCATGGCGGCACCTGGTGGAGAAACGCCGGGCGCTACGTGGTGAACGGCGCCGTCAACGGCATGACGGTGGCGGTGTTCCTTGGCCTCATGGTCTCGTGCATGTCGGGGCTGGGCACGGCCGGCTGGGGCGGCAACGCGCGCTACTTGTAGGTGTGTGCGGGCGCGGGGTCGCGAAGCGGCGGAATCGTCGGGGGCCTGCGGCTCCCGGGAGGTGCTGTGGCCTTGTTCTCGACCCCGGGCCAACGGCCTCGGCAAAAATGTGACGAATCATCCGGAAGAAAACGTGACGGGTTAGGCAGATAGGAAGCGGGTTCTACGAGCGTGGAAGCGAAGATCGACTACTACGAGGTGCTTGGCGTCGCGCACGATGCCGACGCGAGGACCATCAAGCGAGCGTTTCTCAAGAAGGCGCGAACGCTCCACCCCGACGTCAACAAGGCGCCGGACGCCGAGGAGAAGTTCAAGCAGGTCAACGAGGCCTACTCGGTCCTCTCGGACGATCAGAAGCGCGCCAATTACGACCGCTTCGGCGACCCCGACGGCCCTGGCGGCTTCGGCGGCGCCGGCGTCGACATGTCCGACATCTTCGGTGGCTTCGGCATGGACGACATCCTGTCGTCGTTCTTCAACGGCGGGGCCGCGGGCGGCGGGCGCGCCGCCCGCACGGTCGGCCGTGACATGGGCATCACGCTGCGCATCACGCTCGAGGAGGCCGCGGCCGGCTGCTCCAAGACCGTGGCCTACGACCGCCTGGCCCCCTGCGAGGATTGCCATGGCACGGGCGCCGCGGAGGGCGGCAAGGTCACGACGTGCTCGCGCTGCCATGGCACGGGCCGCATCGTGACCGTGCAGCGCACCATCCTCGGCCAGATGCAGACGCAGGTGGAGTGCCCGGCCTGCCACGGCACGGGCCACGTCATCGACCACCCCTGCGAGACCTGCGACGGCCAGGGCCGCACGCCCAACCACGAGACGGTCAAGATCGAAGTTCCGGCCGGCATCCACTCCGGCCAGACTCTCAAGGTGGCCGGCTATGGCGAGGCGGGCGTGCGCGGCGACCGCTCGGGCGACCTCGTCGTGCGCATCGAGGTGGCCGACTCCGAGCGATTCCAGCGTCAGGGCGATGACCTGTTCTGCGTTGAGGACGTGAGCGCGCTCGAGGCCATGTGCGGCTGCGCGGTCGAGGTCGACGGCGTGCTCGAGGGCGAGCACGTTACGGTCGAGGTCTCGGCCGGCACGCAGCACGGCGCCCACATCGAGGCCAAGGGCCACGGCATGCCGCGCCAGGGCACCAAGGCGCGCGGCAGTCTGTTCGTGGTGGTGAACGTCGTGGTGCCCACCGACCTCACGGGCGAGGAGCTCGACGAGCTGCGCGCGATGGCCGCGGCCCGCGGCGAGCGCGTCGCTGACGAGGGTGACGGCGACGGGCATCCCGAGCATGAGGACGGCCATGGCGGCATCTTCGGCCGGCACCCGGGCCGCGCGGCGTCAGCCAAGACGCACCGCGGGCGCGGAAGGCAAGAGAAGTGAGGTCCGGGGTGGCCGCGGGTGCGGAGGCGGCTGGCCCGCTCGGCCACGCACCGCGCGTGGCCGTCTCGAACCTGGGCTGCCGCGTGAACAGGGTCGAGCTCGACGCCATCGCCGGCGAGCTCGTGGCCGCGGGCTGCGAGCTTGTTGACGAGGAGTCGGCCGACCTTGTGGTGGTCAACACGTGCGCGGTCACGGGCGAGGCCGAGGCAAAGGCCAGGAAGGCCGTGCGCCACGCGGCGGCGCTTGCCCAGCGCCCGCAGGTGCTCGCCACGGGCTGCGTCGCGAGCCTCTTCGCCGACGAGCTCGCCGCGCTTGCCGACAACGTCGAGGTGGAGCCCGACAAGGACCGCGTCGCCACCCGCGCCCTGTCACATTTCCTTCCGGGTGATTTGTCACAAAACCTTCCGTATGATTTGTCACATTTCGCGGCGGGGGCGGGTGTCGGCGCCCGGACCAACGCTGGCGAGCGCGGGGCTGTGAACCAGAGTGATGCCTCGGGCAACCCTTCGTCTGCGTCCGCCGCGGGTGGCGTCGCCCCCAGCCCGCTCGCCGCGCTCGACATTGGCGAGAGCGTGGCTCCCGGCCACGCCATCACGCCCACGGGCCGCATGCGCCCGGGCCTCAAGGTCCAGGACGGCTGCGACCACCGCTGCACCTACTGCATCGTCTGGAAGGCGCGCGGCCGCGCACGCTCGCTTGATGCCGCCGACGTCGTGAGCCAGGTGCGCTCGCTCGTCTCCGAGGGTGCGCGCGAGGTGGTGCTCACCGGCATTGACCTCGGGAGATATGAGAGTCAGGGGCTTGACCTCGCGGGGCTTCTTGACCGCGTGCTCGACCAGACCGAGGTGGGGCGCGTGCGCCTCTCGTCCGTGGAGCCGGCGGGCGTCACGGATGAGCTCCTCCGCGTCATGGCGGCGAGCGACGGGCGTGTGGCGGAGTTCCTCCACGTGCCGCTCCAGGCGGGCTGCGACGAAACGCTGCGCCGCATGGGCCGGCCCTACACCGTCGCCGAGTACCGCGCGATCGTTGATCGCGCCCGCGAGGCCGTGCCGCACCTCGCGCTCGCGTGCGACCTCATCGTTGGCTTCCCGGGCGAGACGGACGAGGACTTCGCGACCTCGCTCGAGACCTGCCGCGAGATCGGCTTTGCCAAGATGCACGTGTTTCGCTACTCCAAGCGCCCCGGAACGCCCGCGGCGACGATGGAGGGGCAGGCGGCACCCGAGGCCATGGCCGAGCGCAGCCGCGCGATGCGCGAGATGGCCGCCGCATCTCGTCGTGCCTACGCGGAGTCGCTTGTGGGCACGAGCCAGCTCGTGCTCGTCGAGCGCGCCGAGTCCGGCGTGACGGGCGGCCTCGTTGAGGCTCACGTCGGCCCCGGCTACACTGGCGAGCTTGTGCGGATGGTTCCCCATCATTATATATATAATATTCTTTTATAGTCTCTTTACGAGACATTTATTAAATGCTGACATGATTCCTATATCGACCCTTGAAATAAAGAGTACTGTTCAAACTGCAGAGCATACAAAGGAGGAATGAATGAACAGGCGCTCTTTTATTAAGATGCTATTCGTGTCAGCTGTCGGATTAGCGGGAATGCGACCTAAGAAGGCGTTTGGTGAATCGACACTAACCCTGACGCAGGATGTTGTCTATGACTTTACAAATAGAGTTATAGACACTCTTTCACCAATAAAAAATCTTTCTATCTCAAAGTTAAACAAATTCTGTGAAGTTCCAGGAAAAACAGCTGGCTACATTGTTGACCTTCAGATGGGTAATATCCCGCATGGTTACATTATTATTGATAAAGACTGCCCTGGACTTCTTTCTGAGTTCAATTTCGAGGAGAATTCAGTTTCTCCCGCTTGTGAACTCGGCTCAGTTTACTTAGATGCTCATAAATTCGATTCTACAACTCCGTTCATTAAAATGGATTCACTTAACTATGGACTTATCGATATATCAACCGGAAATATATATTCTACTCTTACTGGTCTAGCTGGTTCGAATGCTCTCAAAGAAGCTAATCCCGCCAGTTATGACCCTGGTTCTTGGGAAGATGCTACTGTAAGCTGGGAAGCAGTTCATAGTGATTATCAGGTTAAACAAGAATCTTCCGTTGATCCGTTTCGGTTTATCTCAGAGAGCACGGTTGAATCTAAGGCAAAAAAATATGCATGTGTCGTTAGCTCACTTTATGCTATTGGACAACACTATGGAATTGCTCCATATGGTGACACGAGATTTAACACTTTGATTTATAACGACTTATGGAATAGAACGAAGACGTCCGTGGAATACAGTAGCAATGGTATTAATTACGGAACCACTCCGAATAGCATGATAGGACCTGGATTTGTCAACTATGCCAAATCAAAGAATGTTAATGTCTCTTATATCTATAATCCTAATAGTCCATCACCTCAGCAGTTTATCGATAGTGTGAATAGGAAGAGCCTAAGTACATTTATGTCTGCGGTGTTTAATAATGGCTCTAAGCAAGGACACTGCGTAACAGTTCAAGGTTACATGACCGCCACGCCAAAGGGAGGGTCTACTCCTTCCTATTTTTTCTGTATTTTTGACGGTTGGTACTCCAATGCTCGCTGGATAAATTACCGATACAAGAATTTTCTCTATCGTGGGGGAGTATTCTTTAAATGAGAATAAGAAGGGTAGCTTTCGTAGGTTTACTGCTCTTCATAATACCTAATCTTTTGTTCTTATTTTATAATATCATGTCGGACTTGTCAAATAGTTCTGGCGGTATCCACATCATATCGACTGAAGGTAGGGTTCAAGCGGTTGAATCTGTTGATGATGCTATTGTTTTAACGGTGTTAGTTTCGAAATCATCCCACTTAGACACTGGAAATACTCATACTTTCCTTTTAAAAAGATCAGTTAACACAAATGACTTGTTTGACCAGATCGATGGAAATGCAGACTATTTGCTTGGAAAGGACGTAGTAATCGATAGCTTTAACTATTCGACTTCGAGTTCCTCCGAGTTTCTCGTTAGCAAGCTGAGGCTTATCGGGTAAATCGGCCGTTCGTTCCGCCCAAGCTTGCAGGTCCCTTTAAAAAATGCAATATAATCTTCAAAAACAAGGGCAGGAGGAGCATGGAGCCAGCGCAGGTACGTCTCACGATTCCTGATTCCATCGACATGACGAGGCTCATGGGTCCGGCGGACTCGCTGCTCCGTCGCATCGAAGGCTCGACCGACGCCTCGATCACCGTCCGCGGAAGCCAGGTGTCCGTCACCGGCGAGCCCGTCGAGGCTAATCGTATCGTGGCCGTGTTCTCGCGCCTCATCCAGTCCGTCTCCGCCGGCGACAGCCCCACCACGGGTGATGTCGACCTCCTGCTCGCCCAGTCCGAGGCGGGCGCCATCCCCGAGACCTCCTTCGCCGACGACATCCTGCTCACCTACCGCGGCCGTGCCCTTCGCCCCAAGACGGCCGGCCAGCGCCGCTACATCGAGGCCGTGCGCAACAACACCGTGACCTTTGCGCTTGGCCCCGCGGGCACCGGCAAGACGTACCTTGCGATGGCGATGGCGGTCGCCGCGCTCAAGCGTCGCGAGGTGGGTCGCATCGTGCTCTGCCGCCCCGTCGTGGAGGCGGGCGAGTCGCTCGGATATCTTCCGGGCACGCTCCAGGAGAAGCTTGACCCCTATGTGCGCCCGCTCTACGACGCGCTCTTCGACATGACCGACATGGAGAAGGGCAACGCCCTCATCGAGCAGGGCGTCATTGAGATTGCACCGCTCGCCTACATGCGTGGCCGCACGCTCAACGACGCCTTCGTCATCCTCGACGAGGCTCAGAACACCACGCCCGAGCAGATGAAGATGTTCCTCACGCGCCTAGGTTTTCGCAGCAAGTTCGTTGTCACGGGCGACGGCTCGCAGCGTGACCTCACGGGGCCGTCCGGACTCGCCGACGCGCGCCAAGCTCTCGAGGGCATCGACGACATCGCCTTCGTCGACCTCGGCCGCGCCGACATCGTGCGCCATGCGCTCGTGGCGCGCATCGTGGCTGCCTACGAGGGCGAGGAGCCCTCGCGCGTGGCGAAGGACATGTCATGAGCCTGTCGCTGGCGCTCGATGCCGAGCCGGGGTGCTCGCTTGCGATTGACGAGGCTGAGCTCTCGCGCGTCTTTGATTTCGTACTTCGCGAGGAGGGCGTCGAGCGGCCCTGTGCCGTCTCTGTGAGCGTGGTGGGAGCACGCTCCATGCGGGACCTCAACCGCGAGTGGCGCGGTGTCGACGCACCCACCGACGTCATCTCGCTTGAGTGCGAGCGGCCCGACGACCCCGACCTCGCCTCTGGCGAGCCCTGCGAGCTGGGCCAGATTGCCATGGCGCCCGAGGTGCTGGCCGAGCAGGCCACGCGCTTTGACACGAGCGCCGCGGACGAGACGCGGCTCATGGCGATTCACTCGCTGCTGCACCTCTTGGGCTACGACCACGTCGAGGTGGACGAGGCCCGCGTCATGGAGGCACGGGAGGACGAGCTTCTGGCCCTTGCGTGCGGACGTGAGGTGGCGCACGTGGAGACGACGCGCCACGCGGACGACCCGGTGTGGGATGGCGCGTCTCGTCCCGAGACCCCTGCCCCGGCCCGGCCGGATGGCGAAGGCGAGGTGCGCCCGTGATTCCCGGATCCAAGGAGAACCACCCCACCTTCTGGCGGAGCTTCGGCTTTGCCATCCAGGGATTCCGCTTCGTGCTCAGAAGCGAACGCAACATCAAGGTCATGCTCGGCGGGTTTGCCTTTGCCGTCGTGGCGGGACTTGTCGTGGGCCTTACGCCGGTGGAGGGGGGCCTCATCCTGCTCTGCTGCGGCTGCGTGCTCTCGGCCGAGCTCGTGAACACCGCCATCGAGACGATCGTCGACCTCGTCTCGCCCGAGTACCACCCGCTTGCCGGCCGCGCGAAGGACATCGCCGCGGCGGCCGTGTGGATCCTCTGCGTCTTCGTGGGCGTGGCGGGGCTTGTCGTGCTCGGCTCCGCGGCCGTTCGGGCGTTCCTGTAGGGCTGGGTGGCCGGCGCGGCCTCCTTGTTATTGCCGCCCCTGTGCCTCGGCCGGTGCCACGCCGTCCGCCGTATAATCTGTAGGATTGCAGTTTGGCCGCGGCGGCCTCTCGCGCCGCCACGGCGTTCGTCCGTTACATCGAGACACAGGAGCGAGGGCAGCCCATGACCGAGACCCCCTTCCGCAGCGGATTCGTCGCCCTCGTCGGCAGGCCCAACGCCGGCAAGTCAACGCTGCTCAACGCCTGCTGCGGCAAGCGCCTCGCCATCGCCACGCCCGTGGCGCAGACCACGCGCAAGCGCATGCGGGCCGTGGTGAACGCGCCCGGCTGTCAGATCGTCATCGTCGACACGCCGGGCCTGCACAAGCCCAAGGACGCCCTCGGCAAGGAGCTCAACCGTGCCGCGCTCGCCGAGCTCTCTGACGTCGACGTGGTTGCGATGCTCGTCGACGTCACCAAGCCCGTGGGCACGGGCGACGAGTGGGTGGGCGCGCACGTCGACCACGCGCGGGCGCCCAAGATCCTCGTGCTCACGAAGGCCGACCTCGCCAAGCCCGACCAGGTGAGTGCCCAGGTGGAGGCCGCGAGCAGGCTCGCGCACTTCGACGACGTGATCGTGACGAGCGCGACGGAGGGCTTCAACGTCGACGCCTTCGAGCGCCTCGTGGCCGAGCGCCTCCCCGAGGGGCCCAAGTGGTTCCCCGACGACATGGACTCCGATGCCACCGACGAGGACCTCGTGAGCGAGTTCGTGCGCGAGAAGGTGCTGCTCAACTGCCGCGAGGAGGTGCCGCACTCGGTGGCGGTGAGCTGCGATGAGATCCGCTGGGCAAAGGACGGCCACGCGAGCGTCTCGTGCACGATCCTCGTGGAGCGCGAGGGACAGAAGGGCATCGTCGTGGGGCGTGGCGGCTCGATGGTGAAGCGGATCGGCCAGGCAGCGCGCAAGGACGTGGAGCGCCTGCTTGGCGCCAAGGTCTACCTCGAGCTTCGCGTTCAGGTGCGCCCCCAGTGGCGCCGCGACGCCAACGAGATTCGCAGGCTTGGCTATGACGCCGCCGAGTAACCCCCGCTGTCACATTTCCTTCCGTATGATTTGTCACATTTTGGCGGCAGCCCCGGCGACAGGCGGGACGCGCTAATGGCTGGCGGCAGGCGCACGCGCCACACCACGGCCATCGTGATCGACCGCACCAAGCTGGGGGAGAGCGACCTCATCCTCACCTTGCTCGAGGCCGACGGCAGCCAGGGGAGGGCCGTCGCCAAGGGCGCGCGCAAGCCGGGCGGCAAGTTGGCGGCGCGCGTGCAACTCTTCTGCGAGCTCGACCTGTTGCTCGCGGTGGGCAGGAACCTCGACGTGGTGGCCGAGGCGCAGCTCACCGAGCCTCACGCGACGCTCCGAGGCGACCTTGCACGCGTGAGCGCGGCGAGTGTGATCTGCGAGGTGGCGCGTCTCACGAGCTTTCCCGACGCGCCCGACACATTCCTGTCTCCCATCTGCTCGCGCGCCCTGCTTGCCTGCGAGCAGGCCTCCGACCAGCCACACCTCGACGTCGTCGTGGCGGCCTACGTGCTCAAGGTCCTTTCGCACCAGGGGTGGCGACCGGTTCTCGACTCGTGCGTGGCCTGCGGAGAGGTGCCGGTCACGCGTTTCTCGGCCCTGGCCGGCGGCGCCCTCTGCGAGAGCTGCGCGCGCGAGGTCGAGGGCGCCGAGCCCGTCGACGCGACGATGCTCGCATGGCTCGAGGCGCTCGTGCGCTCCACCTTTGACCAGCTGCTTGCCGCCCCCGTTGAGGCGGCGCTGGCCTCCGAGCTGCTCGCACTCGTCCACGTGTGGGCGGTGACGCACCTGGACGCCCGTCTGCGGGCATACGAGTTCAACCTGAGCGTGTAGCCAGGCTCACCCTCAGCTTGAGGGTGAGCCTGGCTTACTCTTTGTCGGCTTATCAACCCTCAACCTGAGGTCAAGAG
>NZ_CAAKOQ010000038.1:25-63719 GCF_901212675.1 Olsenella uli | reverse complement strand
ACAAATCATCCGGAAGGAAATGTGACAGCTGGGACGGGAGAGCGCATGAGCAGTCGTTCAGGCGTCGTGGCCGCTAAAGTGACGGGGCCGTAAAGACCTGTCCAGCACAAGGAGTTCTCTTCCATGGACCTCTTCCCTGAGATTCTTGCCGACGCGACCAAGGACACCCTCGTCCTTGTTCCGTTCCTGTTTGTCACGTACCTTGTGCTCGAGAGCCTTGAGCATGCGGCCGGTGCCCGCGTGGCCGCCACCGTGCGCAAGGCGGGCTCGGCCGGACCCATCGGGGGCGGCATCCTCGGCGTCCTTCCGCAGTGCGGCTTCTCCGCGATGGGGGCGACCCTCTTCGCCGGCCGCGTCGTGACGCTCGGCACGCTGCTCGCGGTCTTCCTCTCCACGTCCGACGAGATGCTGCCCCTGCTCGTGGCCGAGCGGGTCGACCTGGGCCTCGTCGGCCGCATCCTCGCGGCGAAGGCCACCATCGGCATCGTCGTGGGCCTCGTGGCAGATGCCATCCTGCGCCTCGTCGCCCACAAGAGCCACGCACATGGTGCCGACTCGCTCGTGGGTGGTCTTTCTGAGGCGGGCGCTGGCGTTGGCCACATCCACGAGCTCTGCGAGCGCGATCACTGCCACTGCGAGGATGATGAGGACGTCGAGCACGCACGCGAGCCCCGTGATGCGTACGACCATGGGAATGGGCACGCCCACGCGCACGACCATGCCGGCCACGAACACGCGCACGGCACGAGCGGCATGCTCGGCTCGGTCGTTCGCGGTGCCGTCTCCCATACCGTGCAGGTGACGGTCTTCATCTTCGTGATCTCGCTCGTGCTGTCGGTGCTCCTCGACACCCTGGGCGAGGAGGCCATCGCGTCCATCCTGGGCAGCAACGCCGTCGTGGCCACGTTCGTGAGCGCGCTCATGGGCCTCATCCCCAACTGCGCCGCGAGCATCGTCATCACGCAGCTCTACCTCGATGGCGCGCTTGGCCTGGGGCCCATGATGGCGGGCACGCTTGTGGCGGGCGGGGCCGGCTTCCTCGTGCTCTTCCGCACCAACCGAAACGTGCGCGAGAACGTCTGCGTCCTTGCCATCCTGCTCGCGGTGGGCATTGTCAGCGGGCTCGCTATCCTCGCCCTCGGCCTCTAGCGCGAGACGACGCTTGCCCCGGTCGGTTGTCACCCAGGTGATGTACGCACAAGGCGACTAACGCCAGGGCAAGGACGCGCCTCTGCTCCTATCAGCCCAGCTACTTTGCCCTGTTGAAGAGAGCGCAGACCTTGCGGCTCACGATGCCGGGCATGGAGCGGCCAAACGCGTAGCAGGCCTTGGAGACGAGCCCTGGCGCGCAGACCGCCCTCCCGCGCGCAAGCGCCACGAGCGCGATGCGAACGACCTCCTCGGCACTCAGCATGAAGGCGTCCCGGCCCTGCGTGTTGGTGCCGGCCACGCTCCAGAACCCGGTGCGCACCGGTCCCGGGCACACGGCGAGCACCTCGACCCCGCGCTCCGCCAGCTCCTCGTGCATCGCCTCGGAGAGCGACAGCACGTAGGCCTTCGTCGCATAGTAAGTGGCCATGTAGGGACCTGGCATGACGCCCGCGACCGAGGCGACGTTCACGATGGCGCCACTGCCCCGGGCGGCCATGCGCGCGGAGTAGGCGAGCGCGAGGCCGGTCAGGGCCTGGATGTTCACCTGCACGAGCGCGCGCTGGCGCGCGGCGTCGCTCTCGGCAAACGCCGCGGCGTAGCCAAAGCCGGCGTTGTTCACGAGAAGCTCCGGCTCGATGCCGAGCGCGTCGACCTTGCCCACGAGCTCGTCCTCCCCGTTAGCGGCCGCGAGGTCGGCTGTCACCGTGCGCACGCCGGCCCCCAGCCGACCCAGCTCGCCGGCGAGCGCCATGAGGCGGTCGGCGTCTCGCCCGTGCAGCACGAGTGACCACCCGTCCCGCGCGAGCTGCCGGCAGAACTCCTCGCCAAGGCCTCCCGTCGCGCCCGTCACCAATGCCCAGCGTCCGCTTGCGGTCATGGCCGTCCCCTTTCCGTCGCGACGCTCCGCCGTGCCGCCGCCCACGTCTCGACCCGCGCCCTTGCGCCGGAACCCGTCTCCGGCGCGCGTTCGGGTCATCCCGTACCATCACGTATGAGCCGTATGTACCCAACCCCATGTGCGCAAACGGGGGAGAGGGCCTGCTGCCAAGCCCCTCGCCCACGTGCGCTCATGCCTGTGATACCATACCGACCTGTTGGTGCCCCGCACTTGGTTCGTCGACTCACCGACGACCTACCCAGTCTGGGGTGAATCAGAGGCGTCCGGCACGTCCGGCGCAGACAGAAAGGTGAAAGACATGGCAGTCACCAAGGAGCGCAAGGCCGAGCTCATCAAGACCTACGGCAAGAACGAGAAGGACTCCGGTTCCGCCGCCGTCCAGGTCGCCCTCCTCACCGAGCGCATCCGAGAGCTCACCGAGCACATGAAGTCCCACAAGAAGGACTTCCACACCCGTCGCGGCCTGCTGATGCTCGTCGGCCAGCGTCGTCGTCTTCTCGGCTACATCAAGAAGAACGACATCAACGACTACCGTGAGCTCATCGCGAAGCTCGGCATCCGCGACAACATCCAGTAAGTAGGACCTACGGGGCGCTGCGGCGCCCCTTTTCATAGCAGGTGCCCACAGGGTCTGGGCGCGGCGGGCCTGCGCGACGCGCGATTGCGATAGCGCCAGACCGAGCGGGAGGGACGCCTCAGGGCGCACGGTCCCTCCCGGGGCCCGCACGACGGCCCGTCTGCGATGTGGCAGGCGGAGATAAGGGAAAAGAAATGGCAAAGGTTACCCACGAGTTCGACCTCTACGGCAAGCACTACACCCTGGAGACCGGTGAGCTGGCCAAGCAGGCCACCGGCGCCGTCCTCGTCAAGCAGGGCGACTCCACGGTGCTCGTGACCGTCGTGGTATCCAAGGAGCGCAAGGACTACGACTTCTTCCCGCTCACGGTCGACTTCATCGAGAAGATGTACGCCGTGGGCCGCATCCCCGGCGGCTACCTCAAGCGCGAGGCGCGTCCCTCCGAGAAGGCCACGCTCACGGCCCGCATGATCGACCGTCCGCTGCGCCCGAGCTTCCCGGCCGGCTTCCGCAACGAGGTCCAGGTCGTGGCCACCTCGCTCGTCGCCGACCAGGTCAACCCGCTCGACGTCATGTGCGTCATGGGCGCCAGCTCCGCGCTCACCGTGGGCGGCGTGCCCTTCGAGGGCCCGCTCGCGTGCGTTCGCATCGGCCGCAATCCCGAGACCGGCGAGTTCCTCGTGAACCCAACCTACGAGGAGCGCGACGCTTCCGACCTCGACCTCGAGCTGGCCGGCACGCCCGACTTCATCTCGATGCTCGAGGCGAGCGCTGAGGAGATCAGCGAGGAGGACATGCTCGCCGCCATGGCGTTCGGCCAGAAGGCCATCGCCGCCTTCTGCGAGGAGCAGAAGGCCTTCTTCGCCAAGGTCGCCGAGGTCAACGGACCCATCCAGCAGCGCGAGTACGTCTATGACGAGCCCGTCGCCGCCGTGCACGGCCGCGTCTTCGCCCACTACGACGAGATGAGCGCCGCGCTCAAGGATGCCGACAAGCTCTCGCGCATGGGCAAGGTCGACGCCCTCAAGGCCGCCATCACCGCCGAGTTTTCCGACGAGGAGCAGGCCCAGTGGAGCCGCGAGATCCCCGTCGAGCTCAAGGCCCTCGAGAAGCACGCCATGCGCTGCATGGTGGTCGAGACCGGCGAGCGCGTCGACGGCCGCCGTGCCGACGAGATCAGACCGCTCATGGTCAAGCCCAACTACCTGCCGCTCGTTCACGGCTCCGGCCTCTTCCAGCGCGGTCAGACGCAGGTGCTCTCCGTCTGCACCCTCGGCATGCTCAACGAGTGGCAGCGCCTCGACACCATCGAGCCCGTCGACGGCAAGCGCTACATCCACCACTACAACTTCCCGCCGTACTGCACCGGTGAGACGGGCCGCATGGGCAGCCCCAAGCGCCGCGAGATCGGCCACGGCAACCTCGCCGAGCGCGCGCTTCTGCCCGTGATCCCGTCTGAGGACGAGTTCCCCTACACCATCCGCGTGGTCTCCGAGGTCATGGAGTCCAACGGCTCCAGCTCGATGGCCTCCACCTGCGGCTCCACGCTCGCGCTCATGGATGCTGGCGTGCCGCTCAAGCGCCCCGTATCCGGCATCGCCATGGGCCTCATCCAGGAGGAGGGCAAGACCGTCGTCCTGTCCGACATCCAGGGCCTCGAGGACTTCCTTGGCGACATGGACTTCAAGGTGACCGGCACCGAGCGCGGCATCACCGCCATGCAGATGGACAACAAGGCCACCGGCCTCACTCCCGAGATCCTCTCCGCCGCCCTGCACCAGGCGCACGAGGGCCGTGCGTTCATCCTCAATGCCATGCTCGACGCCATCCCGGCGCCGCGCGAGACGCCCAAGGACACCGCGCCGCAGATCATCACCATCCAGATTCCGCAGGACAAGATTCGCGACGTCATCGGCGCCGGCGGCAAGGTCATCCGCGGCATCCAGGACGACACGGGCGCCACGGTCGACATCCAGGAGGACGGCTCGATCTTCATCGCCGGCACCGCGGGCGCGGGCGAGGAGGCCGCCGCGCGCATCAAGGCTATCGTCAAGGTGCCCGAGGTGGGCGAGGAGTACACCGGTCGCGTCGTGGGCATCCAGCCGTTCGGCGCGTTCGTGGAGCTGCTTCCCGGCAAGGACGGCCTGCTGCACATCAGCCGCGTGGCGCAGGGTCGCGTCGACAAGGTCGAGGACGTGCTCTCCGTGGGCGACGAGGTTCGCGTCAAGGTCCTTGAGGTCGACGAGAAGGGCAAGATCAGCCTCGACCGCCTCGACAAGCCCGAGGTTCCGGGTGGTTCCAAGCCGGCTCGACGCGAGGGTGGCCACCGCGGCTTTGGCCACGATGACCGTCCGGGCCGCGCCGAGCGTGCGGGGGAGCGTGAGGGCGAGCGCAAGCCGCGTCGTCACCCCGGTGACAACGGCAACGTCGGCCGTGCCCCGCGCCGCCACCACGAGGGCTAGACGCCTCGCCTGACAGCATCGTTTTCCTTGGCAGGGGGAGCCGTCGGCTCTCTCTGCCTTGGCGGTTCGGTGCGGTCTGGCGGGTCCGGCGCCCCGGGACGGTCCATGCTTGGGCGCGCGGGTGCCCCGCATGCCGCTGGTTCGCGTCTGCGCGTCGCGCTCCGGCATTCCGGACGCCTGAGGTCTGCGGCGGTCCGCATGGCTTGTCTCTTTGGCGCGTCCCCCCCCGCTTGTACCTCGCTCCCTTGCGTGTGTTTTGAGCGGATTTGTACACCTTCTTGGACTCGCGGGATCTGGGTGTGCGTTTCTTGCGTTTCTGAATATTCAGAACCGAAAGAAATGCACACCGTCCGAGAGAGTCATTTCCCGAGGCATACAAATCTGTCGATTCTGCACGTGAGGCCAAGGTCTCGTGCTGCGGCAGCCATCACTTGCGCACCACGTTCCTTCGGACAGACTCCGACCCGCCGATGCGGGTTAGAATTCCACACGACGCGACCCGCCAACTCCGGCCCCAGGGCGCGCGAGCGAAGGTGCTGCCCGGGGGTTGCAAGAAAACAAACGTAGTGTCGCCACGAGCGGCAGCAGATCATGTGCCGCCCCGCGCGGCTCACGACAGAAAGGACCATTCACACATGGCTAAGACACCGACCCTCAGGATCATCCCCCTGGGTGGTCTCGACGGCATCGGCAAGAACATGACGGCCTTCGAGTGCGGCGACGACATGGTGCTCGTTGACGCCGGTCTCATGTTTCCCGACGACGACCAGCCCGGCATCGACCTCGTGCTTCCCGACTACACCTACGTTCTCGAGAACGAGCACAAGCTTCGCGGCATCGTGATCACCCACGGCCACGAGGACCACACGGGCGCCCTTCCGTACCTGCTCATGGACCTCACCAAGAAGGTCCCCATCTTCGCGAGCAAGATGACCCTCGGCCTCATCGAGGGCAAGCTCGCCGAGCACAACATCAAGAGCCCCAAGTTCCGCGAGGTCTCCGACGGGTCCAACGTCAACCTCGGCTGCTTCTCGGTGCACTTCTTCGCGATGACGCACTCCATCCCCGGCGCGTTCTCCATCTTCATGAAGACGCCCGCCGGCACCGTCTTCCACACGGGCGACTTCAAGCTCGACCAGACGCCCATCGATGGCGTGCGCCCCAACTACCAGGCCATCTGCAAGTTCGCGCACCAGGGCATCGACCTGTTGCTCATGGACTCCACCAACGCAACCAAGTCCGGCTTCACGCCGAGCGAGGCTACGGTTGGCCCGTCCCTTCGCCACATCATCAAGAACGCGCCCGGCCGAGTCTTCGTGGCCAGCTTCTCGAGTCAGATCCACCGCATCCAGCAGGTCTGCGACATCGCCACGTCCGTGGGCCGCAAGGTCGTCGTGACGGGCCGCTCGATGGTCACCAACACCAAGATTGCGCGCGAGCTCGGCTACCTCAAGGTGGCCGAGGAGGACATCCTCGATGCCTACGAGCTCAAGGACATCCCCGACGACAAGATCGTCGTGCTCTGCACCGGCAGCCAGGGCGAGCCGCTCTCGGCCCTCTCGCGCATGGCCAATGGCGAGCACCGCTCCCTCTCCATCCACGAGGGCGACACGGTCATCATCTCGGCCACGCCGGTGCCGGGCAACGAGAAGAGCGTCCAGGGCATCATCAATTCGCTCTCCAAGATTGGCTGCGACATCTACGACAAGGACAACGCCACCGTCCACGTCTCCGGCCACGGCCGCCAGGAGGAGCTCAAGCTCATGCTCGGCATGACGAGCCCGCGCTACTTCATGCCGGTCCACGGCGAGGCGGTTCACCTGCGCGCCAACGCAAAGCTCGGCGAGGCCATGGGGATTCCCCGCGACCACATCTTCATCGTCGACAATGGCGACTCGCTCCAGATGCGCGACGGCAAGGTATCGGTGGGCCCGTCGGTCGACTCCGGCATCATCTACGTCGACGGCCTGCGCATCGGCGACACCGACCCGGTGGTCCTGCGCGACCGCCAGAAGCTTGCCCAGGACGGTATCGTGACCTGCGTCGTGACGCTGCGCAGCCGCTCGCACAAGGTGGCCGACGTCGACGTCTCGAGCCGCGGCGTCTCCTTCGCGAGCGACGACGAGCTGCTCGCCGGCATCGAGGACCTGTGCCGCTCCACCATCGATCGCACCAACCAGGGCAGCCCGTCGGTCGACGTGCTGCGCAAGGCGGTGCGCAACGCCCTCACCAACTTCCTGTGGTCCAAGACCCACACCCGTCCGATGATCATCCCGGTCGTCATGGAGGTTTAGCACCAGATGCCCGCCAAACGCAGCCAAAACGCAAAGCGGCAGGCCCGTCGTCCCCAGACGTCCGCGCAGGCGGGCACCGCCAACGACCTCGTGGGGGTCGCCATCATCGTGCTGGCGCTCTCCATGATCGTGGCGCTTGCCTCGCCGAGCACGGCCATCGTGACCCACGCGATGGCCGAGGGACTCAGACTCGGCTTTGGCGCGGGCGCCATGCTCGTGCCCATCGCACTCATCCTGTTTGCGTGCACGCTGTTCCTGCCCACCGACAACCCGCTCGTGGCGCGCGTGGCGCTGGGCCTGGGACTCGTGGTCCTCGCGGCACTCTCGATGCTCTCGATCCTCGCGCCCGAGGCGACATTGGGCGCCGACACTGTGCTCTCCGCCAGCGTGGCCATCGTGTCGGGCGGCTACGTGGGCTCGGGTGTGGCGTGGCTCCTGCTCACGCTCGTGGGGCAGGTCGTGGGCATGGTGCTGCTCGTGGGCCTCGCGGTCGCGGGCATCGTGGTGTGCGGCTTCTCCATCTCCAACCTGGCGCTCAAGATCAAGCGATCGATGGGCGTTGCCGCCGAGCGCATCCAGGAGGCGCGCGAGCGCGGGGCGACCCGCCGAGGGGACGAGCCCACTGACTACCTTGGCGACGAGCCGTGGGACGACGAGGAGGGAGACGACGCCGCCGAGCCCATGGAGGAGCCTCGCACGCGCCAGGTGATCGAGCCCAAGACGAGCTTCATCGGCAACCGCAAGACGAGCGTGCTGCGCCGCGGCCCCAGACAGGTGCATGAGGTCGACCACAAGACGGCGACGCTGCCGCTCGACCGCGCGTCGGGCGACGCCGGCGCCGCGGTGCCGCGCGAGCCTGCGACGGCGCTCCTCAGGAGGAGGCGCCACCCCGAGCTCGACATCAAGGACGCCCGCCCGGCCCAGGAGCTCGCGCCCGAGGCCGCGCCTGTCGCCGCGGACGTGGCTGCCATCCTCGCCGAAGACGCGCCCGAGGCGGCCTCGCCCGTGCGTGCCGGCCGTGCCGCGGCAGCGACTCCCGTATCCAATGCGCCCTCCACCTCGGGCGACACCGCCGCCATCCCCGACTTCCTGCTCGCGGCCGCGGGGTCGCGCGGCCAGGCAGGGGAGGACACGGCTGGCCAGCCCGAGGAGGCACCCGCGGACTCGGGGGACACCGCAGCTGCCGCCGCCCGCCCCGCGCCCAATGGCTCGCGCTCCAAGGCCCAGGCAGCCCCCGCCACGACGAGGCGCCCCGGCGAGGGCTCGGACGACTTCGTCCTGCCGCCGCTCTCCCTGCTCAAGAGCAACCCCAACTCCGCGAGCTCGGCCTCGTCTGACTCCGAGCTCGAGCGCACGGCCCGGCGCCTGCAGTCCACGCTCGAGGAGTTCGGCCTCACGAGCCGCGTCTCCGGCTGGACGGCCGGCCCGCTCGTCACCACCTTCAAGATCGAGATGGGCGAGGGCGAGCGCGTCAGCAAGATCACCAACCTGCAGGACGACATCCAGCTCTCGCTCGCCTCGGAGTCGGTGCGCATCTTCGCGCCCATCCCGGGCACCTCGCTCGTGGGCATCGAGATTCCCAACAAGACGAGGCAGAACGTGTGCCTGGGCGACGTCCTGCCCTTCGCGCAGGGAGGCCCGCTCGAGTTCGCCATCGGCCGAGACTCCGAGGGCGCGCCCGTCGTGGCCGACCTCGCGCGCATGCCGCACATGCTCGTTGCCGGCACCACCGGCTCGGGCAAGTCGGTGCTCATCAACGCCATCATCATGTCGCTCATCATGCGCACCACCCCCGAGCAGGTCCGACTCATCCTCGTGGACCCCAAGCGCGTGGAGTTCTCCTGCTACGCGGGCTTGCCGCACCTCTACGTGCCGGTGGTCACCGAGCCTCGCCAGGCGGCGAGCGCACTTCAGTGGGCGGTCACCGAGATGGACCGCAGGCTCAAGGTCTTCGAGCGGGCGGGCGCGCGCGACGTGAAGGTCTACAACCGCATGGTCGAGGACGGCAAGTTCGACGACCAGGAGAACCCGCCCAAGCCCATGCCCTACCTCGTCATCGTCATCGACGAGCTCAGCGACCTCATGATGGTGGCCGGCAAGGACGTTGAGGCCTCCATCGTGCGCATCGCCCAGCTCGCGCGTGCGGCCGGCATCCACCTCGTGCTCGCCACGCAGCGCCCCTCGGCCGACGTCGTGACGGGCCTCATCAAGTCCAACGTCGACACGCGCGTGGCCCTTAAGGTCTCGAGCTCCATCGACAGCCGCGTCATCCTCGACCAGACCGGGGCCGAGCGCCTCATGGGCAGGGGGGACATGCTGTTCAGGAAGGCCGGCGGGGTGCTTCGCCGCGTGCTGGGCGCCTATGCCAGCGACGCGGAGATCGAGAGCGTGGTAGGCTTCATCCGCGACCAGCGCGAGCCCGAGTACCACGCCGAGATCCTCTCGGCCGTCGTGCCCGGTCAGCCCGGCGCGGGGGCGGGCGCTGACCCCGCGGAGGAGGACGACCCGCTCGTCTGGGAGGCGGCCCAGGTGGTCGTGGACTCTCAGTTGGGTTCCACCTCCGGCCTCCAGCGCCGGCTCAAGGTGGGGTACGCTAGGGCAGGTCGAATCATGGACATGCTCGAGCAAAAGGGTGTGGTGGGTCCCCCCGACGGCTCCAAGCCGCGAGAGGTCCTGCTCGACACCGACGGTCTCGAGGAGCTCCGCCAGGCGGAGGAAGCCTACAGGGAGGTGTAGCCAGGGATGCCACGAACGAGATTCGCAGAGATTCTGTCGAGCCGCCGCAAGCAGCTCCGGCTCTCCATCCCGCAGGCCGCAAAGGTCCTGCGCATGCGCGAGAGCGTGCTCGAGGCCTTCGAGGAGGGCGACTTCGAGCACCTGCCGCCCCTGGGCTATGCCCAGGGCATGGTGGCAAGCTATGCCCGCTACCTTGGCCTCGACTCGCGCGAGCTCACCGAGCTCTACGAGCGCGAGCACGCCGACTACGTGAGCGGCGTGACGGGCCACGAGCCGAGGGGCCTCGCGCGCCTCGACGACGAGCCCGGCCACAGGGGACCGGTGTCTGCGGCGAGCCTCGCCCGCGCGAGCGGGCCCACGCCGTCTCCCCTGTCCGGCCGCTACGGCGGCTCGACGGGCTCGTCGGACTACCGCATCGGCCCCTACGAGACGGGTGCCTCGCGCATCGCCAACCCTGACTACGCCGGGCGTCCCACTGGCGCCGCGGCCGACGGCGAGGCGCGCGGGGGCAGGGAGCGCCGCTACACCACGCGCGTGCCCGTATCCGAGAACGAGCGCGGGCGTCGCCAGCAGGTAGATCGCGTGCGTCGCGCGAGGAGCGCGGAGGACGCCTACGGCGCCCCGTCCCGCTCGACGTATCGCTCGGGCGCCGGCGGCTCTGCCCGCGACCGCGACGACATCACGACGCGCCGCGTGGGAACCGGGCAGTACCGCGACGACATGCGCTACGACGACGTCGCGAGGCCCTACCGCCCCTCGTCGACGCGCGCCGGCCGCGAGGCCACGCGCCAGATCGCGGCCCCCGAGCGCCCGCGCGTCCGGCGCCGCCAGCAGCCACCCGCGGGCCGCGACCCGCGCTCGCGCAACCGCCGTCCCGAGCCCAGGCGCGGCGCCGCCGGCATCCTCGACGCGCTGCTCTCCGACTCCGGGCGCCTTATGCTCGTCATCGGCCTCGTGCTCGCGGTCGTGCTCGTCTTCGTGATCGTGTTCTCGGTGCGCTCGTGCGCTTCGAGCAAGTCCGAGCCCGCCGTCACCAACGTGGTCACGGCCGTGACCACCTCGGCCACCACGTCCGCCACCACGGCAAGCGAGACTGTGCAGGCAGTGCTCTCCGAGGCTGCCGCGCGCCAGGCCGCTGCCTCTGCCCAGGCCGCGGCACAGGAGACCAAGGTCACCGTGAGCGTGGCCGACGGCGCCTCCACCTGGGTCGAGATCGTCAAAGACGGCCAGTCGCAGATCGCCTCCACGGTGACGGGCGCCTGGTCGCAGGACTACACGGTCACGAAGTCCATCTCGATTCGCGTCGGCGACCCGAGCGTCGTCACGGTTGACAAGAACGGCGAGCGCCAGCGGCTCTCCGGCAAGACCGGCGGCGTGGCGAGCATCACCATCCAGGGCACCGACCCCACGGCGGCCACCACCGCCTCGACCACGGAGGCCGCGACCACCACGACCAAGAGCTCCTCCGGCCAGTAGCTGGGGGCGGAAGGGACACACATGGCTAAGGACTCGAGCTTCGACGTCGTCTCCACAGTCGACATGCAGGAGGTCGACAACGCCTTCCAGCAGACCGCCCGCGAGCTCACGCAGCGCTACGACCTCAAGTCGTCCAGGGCCACGATCGAGCTCTCCAAGGCTGACGCCACCATCAGCGTGGTGGCCCCCGCCGACTTCGTGGCCAGGCAGGTCATCGACGTGCTGAACGGCCGGCTCGTGAAGCGCGGCGTCGACCTCAAGAGCCTCTCCTGGGACGCCCCCCAGGCCGCGAGCGGCGGGTCCGTCCGCGTGGTGGGGCACGTGGTCCAGGGCATCGACAAGGAGTGCGCCAAGCGCATCTCCAAGGACATCCGCGACCTCAAGCTCAAGGTCAAGGCCACCATCGACGACGACAAGCTGCGTGTGACGAGCGCCTCCAAGGACGCCCTCCAGGAGGTCATCTCACACCTGCGCGCGGCCGACTACGGCATCCCGCTCCAGTTCACCAACTACCGCTAGGCCCCGCACGCGCGGACGGACGGCCCCGCCGGTCCCTCGGGCCAGCGGGGCCGTTCTGGCGCCGGCACGTCCCGTCCCGTCCGCGCGCCTGTCCGCCTCCCTGGCGGACCTGGCAACCACCCAAGACTCGCAAAGGAGCCGCTCCACCCATGACCCACGCATCTGAGGCAGAAGCCCCCCAAGTCCTGTTCGTCACGCTTGGCTGCGCCAAGAACGAGGTCGACACCGACCGCATGCGCAGCCTCCTTTTGCGCGCCGGCTACGGCGAGGCCGACGACACGGACGAGGCCGACGCCGTCATCGTGAACACGTGCTCGTTTCTCGCGAGTGCCACGTCCGAGAGCGTCGAGCGCACGCTCGAGCTGGCCGAGGCCGCCCGCGAGGGCGTGCGCGAGCTGCCCATCGTGATGTGTGGCTGCGTGCCGTCGCGCTACGGGGCTGACCTCCCCTCCGCGCTCCCCGAGGTCGCGAGCTTCGTGCGCACCGACGAGGAGGACGGCATCGTCTCGGTCATGGACGGCGTGCTCGGCCGCGAGTCCGTCTTGCCCTCGGCCTCCGGCGCTGCGGCGGGACCGCTCGCAAGCCCCCTTCGCACTGTCCAGGGGGCGAGCGCCTACGTCAAGATCTCCGACGGGTGCGACCGCTTCTGCAGCTTCTGCGCCATCCCCTACATCCGTGGCCGCTACGCTTCGCGCCCCTACCGCGAGATCGAGCGCGAGGTCTCGGCGCTTGCCAGGGAGGGCGTGCGCGAGTTCGTCCTCATCGGCCAGGACACGGGCATCTGGGGAGAGGACCTGGGGGAGGGTGACACCCTCGCGAGCCTCCTCGCGCGCCTGGGCGAGGTGGTGCGCCCCTACGGCGCGTGGCTGCGCGTGCTCTACCTGCAGCCCGAGGGCATGACCGACGAGCTCGTCGCCGCGATCCGCGACGTTCCCGAGGTGCTTCCCTACATCGACATCCCCATCCAGCACTGCGACGCGCGCGTGCTCAGGAGCATGAACCGCACGGGCTCCGCCGAGGAGTTCTCGGCGCTGTTCTCGCGCCTGCGCCGCGAGATCCCGGGCATGGTGCTCAGGACCACGGGCCTCGTGGGCTTCCCGGGCGAGACCGACGAAGAGTTCGAGGAGCTCCTCGCCTTCGTCGACCGCGAGGAGTTCGACTACACGAGCGTCTTCACCTACTCACGCGAGGAGGGCACGGCCGGCGCACGCATGAGCGACCAGGTTCCCGAGGACGTCAAGCTCGAGCGCACGCAGCGGCTCCACGACGTGGCCGAGGAGCTGGGCTTCTCCGCCACGGCCAGCCACGTGGGCGAGGTCGTGGACGTGATCGTCGACGGGCTCGACACCGACGGCGAGGCACCCGAGCTCATCGGGCACGCGTGGTTCCAGGCGCCCGACTGCGACGGAGCCGTGCACATCCCGGAGGGGGAGGCCGCCGTGGGCGAGGTCGTGCGCGTGCGGCTCACGGAGGCGTTCTGCTACGAGCTCGAGGGCGAGATCGTCCGTGGTGACGAGGAGGGGGAGGTGGCCTAGATGGCCGCTGGCAAGAGGGGTCATGGCATCTGGACGCCGGCGAACGTGGTGACCTGCGTACGCGTGGTGCTCGTTCCCGTGTGGGTGGCCCTCGCACTCTGGGTGGGCCCAGTCGTGGTCACGGGCGGCTCCGTCGAGGCCGGCGTTGGCGTGGCGGTGCTCTTCGCGCTGCTCTCTGCCACCGACAAGCTCGACGGCTACCTCGCGCGAAGCCGCGGCGAGGTCACGACCTTCGGCAAGTTCCTCGACCCCATCGCCGACAAGCTGCTCGTGGTGGCGGCGCTGCTCGTGCTGCTTGCCTGGGACCTCGTGAGCCCGGTGGTGCCCATCGTCGTGATCGCGCGCGAGTTCCTCGTGAGCGGCCTGCGCATGGTCGTGGCCACGAGCGGCACCGTGGTGGCGGCGAGCAGCCTCGGCAAGTGGAAGACGGCCACGACGATGGTCTCGATCGTGGCGCTGCTGCTCTCCGTGGCGCTGCCGTTCGGTTCTGCTGCCGTGGCCATCCAGCTCGCGGGCCATGCGCTGCTCGCGGTGGCCGTGGTGCTCACGGTCTGGAGCGGTTTCGACTACTTCTGGAAGTCCCGCGAGGTGCTCTTTGCCGACGAGGACTATGAGGGTTCGCCCGAACACGGCACCACCGCGATGTTCGGCAGCATCGCGGGCGCGGTCGAGACGCTGCCCGGCGTGGCGTCCGAGGGTGCCCTCGCGGCCGCGCCCACGTGGGACGATTGCGTGAGGGTCGCCGCGCGCGTGCTCGAGGGCGCTCGCGAGCGCGGGCTCACCGTGGGCGCGGCCGAGTCATGCACGGGCGGGCTCGTCGAGGGCGCGCTCACGGCGGTGCCTGGCTCGTCCGACGTGGTGATGGGTGCGGTGGGCAGCTACGCGGTCTCCGTGAAGCACCACGTGCTCGGGGTCTCCGAGGACGTGCTCGGCTCGGTGGGGCCCGTCTCGCCCGAGTGCGCGGCTCAGATGGCCGAGGGTGCCCGCCCGGCGCTCGGCTGCGACGTGTCGGTGAGCGTCACCGGCATCGCCGGCCCTGGCGGCGCCGAGCCGGACAAGCCCGTGGGCCTCGTCTGGTTTGGCGTCTCCGACGGCGTCAAGACGCACACGGAGAGCGAGGTCTTCCCGGGCGGCCGCGCCGAGGTACGCCTGCGTGCCGTGGTGCACGCGCTCGAGCTGCTCGAGCGCACGTGCTCGGGGCATGCGCTTCACGAGTAGTTTCGCTTGACGGCGCCGGGGCAGGGGAGCCTCGGCGCCGTTTCTGGTTGTGGTGGGGCGCTGGAGTCTTGGAGTCTCAAGCCTGTTGCAATGTGGCCTCGTGCGAGTGCGTGGTCCGCCGTGGCTCTTGGTCTTCAGCAGTAACCCCGCGGCAGGTGGTCGTGCTGGGTCGCCGTGTTATGCAGAACAACCAGGTGCCGTTTTATGTGCTCTTTCTGGACTTTGGAGTCGGTCTTGGCCCGAATGCGCCGTCTGCGGACGAATCCCAGCCGCCTATGGAAAACCTCGTCAGCCTCCAGGCTTCCGTTACGACGTCTGCCTCGTGTGTCGGGAGCCTGTCAGGTCCTGTCGGGTCCCTGTCGGGAATCTACGGCGCTCGCGCCGATATTCTTGTCCTGTCCGATTGACTGCGAACGAACGTTCGCGTACGATGTCTCAAGACGACGGAAGGAAGGTCATGGCAAAGTCCAGCGGAAACGCGCGCGAGGTCCACGCTCCCACCACGGGCGAGGAGCGCGAGAAGATGATCGAGCTCACCACCAAGGAGATCGAGAAGAAGTTCGGCACCGGCTCGATCATGAAGTACGGCGAGGAGGGCCCGGACCTGCACGTCGAGGCCATCCCCACCGGCTCGGTCGTGCTTGACGAGGCCCTCGGCATCGGCGGTGTGCCGCGCGGCCGCATCGTCGAGATCTACGGCCCCGAGTCCTCGGGCAAGACCACGCTCTCGCTCGAGATTCTCGCCGAGGCGCAGGCCATGGGCGGCGTCGTCGCCTTCATCGACGCCGAGCACGCGCTCGACCCGGGCTATGCCGCCCGTATCGGCGTCGACATCGACGAGGTGCTCATCTCACAGCCCGACACCGGCGAGCAGGCCCTCGAGATCTGCGACATGCTTGTGCGCTCCGGTGCCATCGACGTCGTGGTCATCGACTCGGTGGCCGCGCTCGTCCCGCGCGCCGAGATCGAGGGAGAGATCGGCGACACCACGGTGGGCCTGCAGGCCCGCCTCATGAGCCAGGCGCTGCGCAAGCTCGCGGGCTCGCTCTCCAAGTCGAATACCACGTGCATCTTCATCAACCAGCTGCGCGAGAAGATCGGCGTCATGTTCGGCAACCCCGAGACCACGCCGGGCGGTCGCGCACTCAAGTTCTTCGCCTCCGTTCGCATGGACATTCGACGTATCGACTCCATCAAGCAGAACGGCGAGGTCATCGGCAACCGCGTGCGCGTCAAGGTCGTCAAGAACAAGGTGGCCCCTCCCTTCAAGACGGCCGAGTTCGACATCATGTACGGGACGGGCATCTCCAAGGAGGGCTCCATCCTTGACCTCGGCGTCAACGAGGGCGTCATCGACAAGGCAGGCGCCTGGTACACCTACGAGGGCGAGCGCCTGGGTCAGGGCCGCGAGGCCGCCAAGGAGTTCCTGCGCTCCACGCCTGACCTCCGTGACGAGATCGAGCAGAAGGTACGTGCGGTAGTGGGGCTCCCCTCGGCGCTCGACGACGAGGACGCCGACACCGACGACGACCTGACCGACGACGCCACGACCCCGGCGGACGATGCCGAGTAGCACGCGACCTCGCGGGCGTAGGGTCGCCCGCGAGCCATGGTGCCACGAGGCGACCACCGGCTTCTCCTACGAGATCGCGCTGCCCGCGCGTGCGGCGGCGGCCATCGGGGCTCGAAAGCCCCTTGCCAAGGTCACGCCGGAGGGTTCGGAGCCGGTCTGCGTTCCGGTCGCCGTTGCCCGTGCCCTGCATGGCTCGGACGTTCCCGAGCCCGAGAGCCGTGCGGAGCTGCTCTATCGCATCCGCGAGACGGCGGACGCCTGCGCCTGGGCCCGGGTGGTCGACATGGTCTCCCGTCGCGAGTACTCCTCGACGGAGGCCATCGAGCGGCTCCGGCGTGACGGCTACTCCGCCGAGTGCGCCGCCCGCGTGGTCGAGCGGGCCCAGCGGCTCCGCGTCATCAGCGATGCCCGCTTTGCCGAGTCCTTTGTCCGTGCCAAGGTCTCCGCTGGCTGGGGTCCCGTCCGCATCGAGCGCGAGCTCTCTCGCAAGGGAGTCGAGCCCGCGGACGTTCCCGGCTGGCCGGAGGAGTTCGTGGGTGCGGGGGACGACGTCTCCGCCCGTGCGCGCGAGGCGCTCGAGCGCAAGCGCGTGCCCGAGAAGAACGCCTATCCCAAGCTCGTGCGCTTCCTCGTCTCGCGGGGCTACTCGCTCTCGGTCGCGAAGGACGCCGTCTCTGCACGCCTTGCCGAGGAGTCCGAGAGCGAGGCGGGTGGCTGGTAGGCGCCGCCCGCGGCGAATGTGGTGCCGCTTGCGTAGCTGTTTTGCCCCGTTGCCTCGTGCGCGTTGACTGTCGGTATGTCTATCCGTAAGATAGAACAACCATTTGGGTATCTCTCGTCCGCTGTGCCCGCACGGCAGACGTCCTTTTTTGTCCGTTGCATCTGCGTTTCGCAATCTGCATAGACGCCGGGAGCCACTCGGATGGTGGGCTCCGTCCTTATGGGGCGGTTTCCTGAACCAGCCAGAAAACGAGTGATCCTAGGAGTCGGAATGGTAATCGGCATCATCGCCGCGTTGGTGGGCCTCCTCATGGGCGCCGCCATCGCCTACTACGTCAGCAACAACAAGAACTCGGCACGGGTGCAGGAGGCCGACCGCCAGGTCAGCGAGGCCCGCAACGCCGCCGAGCAGCTCAAGACCGATGCCCAGCGCCAGGCCGAGACCGCCAAGAAGGAGGCGGTCCTTGCCGCAAAGGAGGAGATCCTCAAGCTCCGCCAGGCTTCCGAGGCCGACGAGAAGCAGCGCAAGAGCGAGCTCCACTCGCTCGAGAGACGCATCATGCAGCGCGAGGAGTCGCTCGACCGCAGGAACGACGCGCTCGACCGCCGCGAGCACCAGCTCTCCAGCCAGGCCGGCCAGCTCGACCGTCGCGCGAACGACCTCGAGGGCCTCTGCAAGCAGCAGACGAGCGAGCTCGAGCGCATCGCCGCCCTTTCCACCGAGGACGCCCACAAGGAGCTCCTCGACCGCGTGCGCAAGGACACCGTGCGCGAGGAGGCCCAGATTCTCCGCGAGAGCGAGCAGCGCACCCGAGCCCAGGCCGACAAGACCGCCCGCGAGATCGTGACCACGGCCATCCAGCGCTGTGCCGCAGACCAGGCCGGCGAGGTCACCGTCACCAGCGTGCACATCCCCTCCGACGACCTCAAGGGCCGCATCATCGGCCGCGAGGGTCGAAACATCCGCACCTTCGAGCAGATCTCGGGCGTCTCGCTCGTCATCGATGACACTCCCGAGACCGTCCTGCTCTCGAGCTTCGAGCCCGTTCGTCGTGAGACCGCTCGCGTGGCCCTCGAGAACCTCATCGCCGACGGCCGCATCCACCCGGCGCGCATCGAGGAGATGTACAAGAAGGCCGAGACGCTCGTGAGGCAGCGCGTCCAGGAGGCCGGCGAGCAAGCCGCCTTCGACACCGGCATCCACGACCTGCACCCCGAGATCATCAAGACCCTCGGAGCTCTTCGCTATCGCACCTCCTTCGGCCAGAACGTGCTCCAGCACTCGCGCCAGGTGGCCGAGCTCTGCGGCATCATGGCCTCCGAGCTCGGACTCGACCCGGCGCCCGCCAAGCGCGCCGGCCTGCTCCACGACATCGGCAAGGCCATCGACCACGAGGTCGAGGGCCCGCACGCCGTCATCGGCGCCGACCTTGCCCGTCGCTACGGCGAGCGCCCCGAGATCGTGCACGCCATCGAGGCGCACCACGCCGACATCGAGCCCAACACCATCCTCGACCAGCTCGTCATGGCCGCGGACGCCATCTCGGCGGCTCGCCCGGGCGCGCGACGCGAGAGCGCGGAGACCTACATCAAGCGCCTCCAGAAGCTCGAGGAGATCTCCAACGCGCACGAGGGCGTCGAGCGCACCTATGCCATGCAGGCCGGCCGCGAGCTGCACGTCATGGTGCAGCCCGAGAAGATCTCGGACGCCGAGGCCACGGTGCTCGCCCACGACATCGCCAAGCAGATCGAGGACGAGATGGAGTACCCCGGCCAGGTGCGCGTCGTGGTCATCCGCGAGTCCCGTGCCGTCGACGTGGCCAAGTAGCCCATGGCGGGGGAGACTCCCACGAGGGGCCAGGGAGACCCCGGCATCTCGCTCGTCGACTTCGTGGCCAAGGTCTCCGGCGAGACCGCCGTCAGGGTCGAGGAGACGCTCGGCGATGGCTTCGTCCGCCTGCGCGTGGGCGAGGCCGAGCGCCGTCAGGCCAAGCATGACATCCGCTGCATCGAGGACGTCGTGATCGAGATGCTCCGCAACTCGCGTGATGCCGGGGCGCATCGCATCCTCGTGGCCACGAGCCGCGAGGGCGACGCCCGCACCCTCGTCATGCTCGACGACGGCTGCGGCGTCCCCGACTCGATGCGTGAGCGCATCTTCGACGCGCGCGTCACCTCCAAGCTCGACACGGTTCACATGGACCGCTGGGGCGTCCACGGCCGCGGCATGGCCCTCTTCTCCATCAAGGAGAACACGCGCTCCGCCCGCGTGCTCGCCTCCGGCCCGGATCTCGGCTCCTCCATCCGTATTGACGCCGACGCCTCGCGCCTCCAGGAACGCAAGGACCAGAGCACCTGGCCCACCATCGGCAGGGGCGACGACGGAGAGCATCAGCTGAGGGGTCCGCACAACATCATCCGCACCTGCTGCGAGTTCGCCCTCGAGGAGCGCTCGGGCTGCGAGGTCTTCCTCGGGTCGGCCGCCGAGGTCCTGGCCACGGCGCGCGCCCTTGCCCAGGCGGAGCCGACCTCGTCGAGGCTCCTGTTCGTCGACAGTCTCGACGAGGTCCCCGTCATCCTGAGGCCCGCGGTTGCCGGCGACGCCCACGAGCTCGCCCATATCGCGTCCTCGCTCGGCCTCGACATCTCCGAGCGGACGGCCCACCGCATCCTCGCCTCGCAGATAAAGCCCCTACGCCCGGTTGCCGCGCGCCTCACGCACCACGCGGGCGCGCCCGGCAGACGTGAGGTCGACCTCATGCGCGACTGCCGCGGTCTCAAGCTCGCGGAGGATGACACCGAGGAGTTCTCGCGCATCATGGAGCGAGCCTTCGACTTCATCGCCGAGCGCTACTATGTGAGCCTCTCCGCGGAGCCTCGGGTGAGCGTCTCGCACGATCGGGTCACCGTCACCTTCGACCTCGAGAAGGGGGATTGACCCACCATCTCGGGGCCGGGCCTCGCTCTTCCCGGGGTACTGGCTGGACAACGCACGACCAAGCGCTACCATCACACAGAACACGCAGTTGATTCATGGCATTTCACACGAGGAGAGCATTACCCATGGACTACCTGAAGGTCTCGAGCAAGTCTTCGCCCGCATCGGTGGCAGGCGCCATCGCGGGCATGGTCAAGGACGGCGTGCCCGTGAACATCCAGGCCGTCGGCGCCGGGGCCGTCAACCAGGCCATCAAGGCCGTGGCCATCGCCCGAGGCTTCCTCATCCCCGCGGGCATCGACATCTCGTGTGCGCCCACCTTCTCCGACATCGACATCGACGGTCAGAGCCGCACGGCCATCCGCATCTCCGTCTACGTGCACCGTCTCACGCCCTCCGACGCCACGAGCCTCGAGCAGTCGGCCGGGAAGGTGGTCGCATAGTGCGCACGCCCGCATCGCTCTCCGGACTTACGTACCACGTCAAGACCTTCGGCTGCCAGATGAACCTCCACGACTCCGAGCGCGTCTCGGGGCTCCTGGGGTTGTGCGGCTGCATCGAGGTCGCCTCCCCCGACGAGGCCGACATCGTCGTCTTCATGACCTGCTGCGTGCGCGAGAAGGCTGACACGCACCTCTATGGCCAGGTCTCGGCCATGGTGAGCGCCCCCGAGCCCCCAAGCGGCAGGCGCATCGTGTGCGTGGGCGGCTGCATCGCCCAGCGTGACGGCGCGCGCATCCGCGAGCACATGAGGAACGTCGACGTCGTGTTCGGCACGCGCGCGCTCGCGAGCCTGCCCGAGCTTATCGCCGACGCGCTCGAGGGTGGCTCGAAGGAGGTCGTGGCCGACGTCTCCGAGGACGATCCCGGCTTCTCGACCGACCTGCCGAGCCGTCGCGAGGACGCCTGGCACGCCTGGGTGCCCATCATGACGGGCTGCAACAACTTCTGCAGCTACTGCATCGTGCCCTACGTGCGCGGGCGCGAGCGCAGCCGTCGCCTCGAGGACGTCGTGGCCGAGGTCGACCGCCTGCGCGCCGACGGCGTGCGCGAGGTGTGCCTGCTCGGCCAGAATGTCAACTCCTACGGGCGCAACGTCTACGGGCACCCGCGCTTCGCCGAGCTCCTGCGCGCGGTGGGGGAGACGGGCATCGAGCGCATCCGATTCACGAGCTCGCATCCCAAGGACCTCTCCGACGAGACCATCGCGGCGATGGCCGAGACCGAGGCCGTCATGCCGCAGCTGCACCTGGCCGTGCAGAGCGGCTCCACGCGCGTGCTCAAGGCCATGAACCGCCGCTACACCCGCGAGGACTTCCTCTCGCTTGCGAGCCGCATCAAGCACGCCATGCCCGGCATCGCACTCTCGACCGACATCATCGTGGGCTTTCCCGGCGAGACCGAGGAGGACTTCGAGGACACGCTGTCGCTCGTGCGCGAGGTGGGCTTCTCGTCGGCGTTCACGTTCATCTACTCCAAGCGCTCCGGAACGCCGGCCGCGAAGGTCGACGACCCGACTCCGCGCGAGGTGATCCAGGAGCGCTTCGACCGGCTCGCCGAGCTTGTGGCCACACTTGCCCACGACGCCAACCAGGAGGAGCTCGGTCGCACGGTCGAGGTCCTCGTCGAGGGTCCGTCAAAGAGGGACGACGACATCCTCGTCGGGCACAGCCGCAAGAACAAGACGGTGCACTTTCCGCTTCCGGAGGGCGCCTCTGCCGAGGGTCTCGTTGGCAAGCTCGTGGACGTCCGCGTTGACGAGGCCAGGACCTGGTACCTCAGGGGCCCTTTGGTCGGCGACGCGCGATGAGCGACCCCTCGCTTCCAGGCCCAGTCGTCTGCATCGTGGGGCCCACGGCCTCGGGCAAGAGTTCGCTTTCCGAGCAAGTCGCCCTGAGGCTGGGGACGGACGTCATATCCGTCGACGCGATGCAGGTCTACCGGGGCATGGACATCGGCACGGCCAAGACGCCAGTCTCCGAGCGGCGCGTGCCGCTCCAGATGGTCGACGTGGCCGATGTGGGCGAGGACTTCTCGGTGGCGAGGTTCCAGGAGATGGCCCGCGAGCTCGTCGATGGGCGCGTGGGACGCGGGCTCGTGCCGGTGCTCTGCGGGGGCACGGGCCTCTATCTCGACTCGGTTATCGACGAGATGGACTTTCCCTCGGGCGTGACGCATGGGGGAGCGCGCGACGCCTACGAGCGCATGGCTTCCGAGCAGGGGGCCATGGCCCTCTGGGAGCTCCTCCGCAACCGCGATGCCCGTAGCGCCGCGGAGATTCACCCCAACAACGTGCGTCGTGTCGTGCGGGCGCTCGAGATGCTTGACGAGGGCGTCTCCTATGCCGAGAAGCACGAGGGCCTGCGCAGGCGTGTTCCCCACTATGACGCACGCATCTGGGGTCTCACGATGGATCGCGAGCGACTCTACGCCCGCATCGATGCGCGTGTCGACCAGATGATGGTCGCGGGGCTCGTCGACGAGGTGTGGCACCTTGTGGACGGGGGGCTGAGCACCTCGCTCACGGCTGGCCAGGCCATCGGATACAAGGAGGTCATCGACCTTCTCGAGGGAAGGGTCGACAAGGACGAGGCCGTCGAGCTCATCAAGCGGCGTACGAGGCGCTATGCGAAGCGTCAGCTCTCGTGGCTTCGAAGGGACGGCCGCACCCGTTGGGTGGATCTTGACCGCATGAGCCCGGAGGAGGCTGTCGACCTCATCGTGGAGGACGCTCAAGGCCAGGCAGTGTCTTTCCAGTCGAATCTTCACGCCACAATTCCGTATCCCAAGAGGAAAGAGTAGGTCTTGGGTCGCTTCAAGCACATCTCAACCGCGCCCGTCCCCGAGCGCGCACTCATCGTCGGCGTCGACACCGGCAAGGGCGACTGGCTGCTCAAGGACTCTCTCGACGAGCTCGCGCGCCTCGTCAACACGGCCGACGCCGTCGTGGTCGCCCGCGAGACTCAGCGCCTCGATGCGCCCGTTCCTAAGACCTTCGTGGGCTCGGGCAAGGTCGAGGAGCTCGTGGGCATCGTCAGGCGCATGGACATCGACATAGTCGTGTTCGACGACGAGCTTACGCCCTCCCAGCAGGCCAACCTCGAGAAGGCCTTTGGCGACCCGGTCAAGGTCATCGACCGCACGGCACTCATCCTCGACATCTTCGGCCGTCACGCCACCACGCGCGAGGGGCGTCTTCAGGTTCAGCTCGCCCAGCTTCAGTACCTTCTTCCTCGCCTTCGCGGCATGTGGAGTCACCTCATGGGCGAGCAGACGAGGGGCGGCATCGGCAGCCGATTCGGCCAGGGCGAGAGCCAGCTCGAGGTGGACCGCCGCATCGTGAGGGACCGCATCTCCCAGCTCAAGCACGAGCTTGAGCGACTCGAGACGAGGCGTATCACCCAGAGCAAGGCCCGCTGGGACTCAGGCGTGTGGCGCGTTGCCCTTGCCGGCTACACCAACGCCGGTAAGTCGACGCTGCTCAACGCCCTCACCAACTCCGGCGTGTACGCCAAGGACGAGCTCTTCGCCACGCTTGACCCCACCACCCGCTCCATCGACCTCGCCGAGGGCCGAAAGATCACCCTGACGGACACGGTCGGGTTCATCCAGAAGCTCCCCACGAACCTCGTCGAGAGCTTCAAGTCGACACTCGCCGAGGTGCGCGCGGCCGACCTTGTCCTCGAGGTCGTTGATGCCGGTGACGAGAACTGGCGCAAGAAGGCCGAGGCTGTCGAGGGAATCCTCTCCCAGATCGGCGCCTCGGGCATCAGACGCGTCCTCGTCTTCAACAAGTGCGACCTCCTGGCTCCGGACGAGCTCTCCGAGCTGCGCGGGAGCGAGCCTCGGGCCGTCTTCGTCTCAGCTGCGACGGGCTCTGGTCTGGCCGGGCTCCTCCATCGTATCGCGAACGAGGCAAGTGTCGGCGACGTGACCCTTACGGCTCGCATTCCCTACGAGAAGGGCATGCTTGTGAAGATGGTCCACGAGCGTTGCCAGGTCATCCGAGAACAGTACGAAGACGGTGGCCTTCTCGTCACCTGCAAGGCATCCGAGCGCATGGCGGCCACGTTGGCTCCCTACGTTACCGAGTCCTGACGCAATCACCGCCGCTGCCCTCTGGTAGTCCTCACGAGGCTTTTAACCTAACGTAGGCCCCCTTCCATCACGCAGACAGCCGGTCCTCGTCAAGTCAAAACCAGCTCTCACTCCATCGCTTCTCTTAGCTGGGTTTGCCGAGACCCCAAACCTTGCTTCTACTTCAACACGGCTCTCAGCCAGTTCTTGCCAAGCTCTTACCTAGCCCGTCACTGGCATCGTTATGGCCAGCAACACCGGCTGGTGTAGGACGTAGACGGGAAGGGCGTGCCTGCCCACCCATTCCAGAGGCCTGCAACTCAGGCGCTCGAGCCACATGGGCTCGCCTCTGAGTGCCACGAGCCGGCCGATGCATACCCCCGCAAGGTAGAGCAGCGTGTAGGGGAGTGGTGGATAATAGTCTCCCGAGGCAAACGTGGGACCCGGGAAACCCAACCAGCTCAACAGGCCGCTTCTGTAGGGGCCGAGGGGAACGGCAACCGATGGTCCCCCAAATTGTCCTAGGCCAAAGCGGCCCTGGGGCACCTCCAGACAGAGGAGGAAGGCTACGACGAGGGTCACAGTGCAGACCGTAATTGTTCGTGCGCCCCTTTGGGAAGCACCGACCTTATCAAGCAATGCCCCTAAGAGCCATGCCACGAGGGTGCTCACGCCCATGCAGTAGATGATGCCGTAGCTGATGGGCGTGTCGACGGCAGCCACGAGGGTGACAACATAGATGGCGGCGGCAACGCCCAGGTAGCGTGCCGCCCTCCTCAGGTTGCTTCTGGAGTGGCTGCACATCATGCCAGCGACCAGCAGAAACGTCCAGGAGATGGAGGCTCGCCAGACATCTTGGTACGGTGGCCTGAACCATGGCAGGGACACATCCTCGATGAAGGCAAGGTCGTAGCAGAGATGAAAGCCCACCATGGAGACCACCGAGAAGCCCCGGATGACGTCATAGCCGTGGATGCGTCGCCTCCCGGCCGGCCGGGCCGATTCGGAGCCCCTCGGCCGGCCGGTTGCGTCCGTGCCACCAGCTTCCATCACATCGTCCTAAAGAGGCCCGTCACGCACCCGAGGATGGTCGGGTTGTCTGCGTATATGGGCTCCATGGTGTCGTTCTCCGGCTGGAGCCGCACGCGGCCCCGCTCGCGGTAGAAGGTCTTCACCGTGGCCGAGTCGTCGATGAGGGCCACGACGATCTGGCCGTTGTGGGCGTCGCTCTGCTCCTTTACGACGATGTAGTCGCCGTCAAGGATGCCGGCGTTGATCATCGACTCTCCACGGACGCGCAGCACGAAGGAGCTCGAGTCCCCCACGATGTCGGTGGGGAGGGTGAGGTTCTCCTCGACGTTCTGCTCGGCGAGGATGGGGATGCCGGCAGCAACGCGTCCGACAAGCGGGAGCGTGACCGTGTTCGCGCTGACGTCCTGCTCCACGCGGGCGAGGCTGACGCTCTGCTGGAGCTTCTCGCTGCCCGGCCCGCAGATCTCGATGGTCCTCGGCTTGTTGGGATCCCTGCGGATATAGCCGGCGTCCTCAAGCTTGTGAAGGTGGGAGTGCACGGTGGACGGCGAGGAGAGGCCGATTGCCCCGCCAATCTCACGTACCGACGGCGGGTACCCGTGAGCCGCCGTGAAGCTGCAGATGAAGTCATAGGCCTGCTGCTGGCGCTTGGAAATCTTGGTCCTGGTCATGGCTCCTCCTTCTACGTTGAGGACATCATACACGCGTTCGTAGGAGAGTTCAAACATTTGTTCTTATTTTTGCTTGACACGAACATGTGTGCGTGGATACTTGATATCAGAAAGGGAACAGACGTTCCAGTCCGGTTTTTTGTCCGCTTAGGCCCGTATACCTAGAGACAACAAAAGGACGAGCGAAGGGGTGTCACATGAATGTCAACACTCGATATGGCGAAACGATCTATACGTATGAGGGTTCCGCTGCGCTCAAGCCCAGGGAGTCGCACCGCCTTCGTCTCGTCGAGGGTGGCCGCTCGAGGGCCCACGGTTGGGCGATTCCCTCCGGAACCAACCGCAGGGTTGCGCACAGGTCTGTCGACACCGTCTCTGTGCCCGTTCCGAAGACACGTGCCGGGTATGCCCCCAACGTCACTCCCTATGTGAGCGAGAGCCAGACGCTCGCCGTCTACGCCGCCGGCATCATCATCTGCGCCATGGTCTTTGGCGCCTGGCTCATCCAGCGCCTGCTGGGCTAGGTGCCGCCTGGAGCCAAAGGCAACCGTCACATGCGGTACCGGCCCTGCAAGCCCACAACATCGTGTGGTATCTTCCAAGTGTCATTATCATCTGGGAGGTACCATGCGCTGTCCAAAGTGCGGCTGCGAGGAGTCCAAGGTAGTCGACTCCCGGCCTGCCGAAAGCAATGACTCCATCAGGCGGCGTCGCGAGTGCGTCGCGTGCGGCTTTAGGTTCACGACGTACGAGCGACGCGAGGAGCTGCCCCTCGTCGTGCTCAAGCACGATGGCTCCAAGGAGCCCTTCGATCGCGAGAAGCTCATGAGGGGCCTTGTGCGGGCGACGGTCAAGCGTGACGTTCCCATCTCAACGCTCGACGCCCTCATCGGCAGCATCGAGTCTGAGCTGAGGGACCATGGCAAGACCGAGGTCTCCTCAAGCACGCTTGGTGAGATGGTCTTGCATCGCCTACTCGACATCGACAAGGTAGCCTACGTCCGCTTTGCGTCCGTCTACCGAGACTTCAAGGACATCGAGGAATTCTCCGAGGAGCTAAGGAGGCTCTCCAGTGAGTGAGGATGCCATCACCCTGCCCATCAAGCGGCTTGATCCCACGGTCGAGCTACCAAGCTACGCGTATGCCGGTGACGCCGGCCTCGACCTCAGGGCCAGCGAGAGCGTCGTGCTCAAGCCCCTCGAGCGCAGGCTTGTCTCGACGGGGCTGGCGATTGCCATTCCCGAGGGCTATGCGGGCTTTGTCCAGCCTCGAAGCGGGCTTGCGCTTCGCAAGGGGCTCTCCATGGCCAATACTCCGGGGCTCATCGATGCCCACTACCGTGGCGAACTCAAGGTCTGTGCCGTCAACCTCGATTCCCAGAACGACATCGTCATCGAGCGCGGCGAGCGCATCGCACAGCTCGTTATCCAGAAGGTCCCGGTCGTCACGCTGACCGAGGTCGACGAGCTTGACGAGACCGACCGTGGTACGGGCGGATTTGGGTCGAGTGGTACAGACTAGCAGTCCCTGGTTCCCAAGGGCGCTCACTAACGCAAAACCATCTCAACAGATTGAGAGGTATTCATGACAGACCCAACGACACATGACCTCATCATCCTTGGAGGGGGCGCGGCTGGCCTTACGGCTGCAATCTACGCCACGAGGGCCGGCATCGATGCGCTCACGATCGAGCAGGGAGCCTTTGGCGGCCAGATCACGACCACCGACGAGGTAGACAACTATCCAGGCATCGAGGGCGTCAGCGGGGCGGAGCTCGGAACCAAGTTCCAAGACCATGCCGAGAACCTCGGCGCCAAGTTCGCCTTTGACGCCATCAGCTCCATCTCGTTTGATGAGAAGGAGTCTCGTTTCTCCCTTGTGGGCGACGAGGGCTCCTATCAGTCCAAGACGCTCGTCTATGCCGCCGGCGCCACGCCGAGGAAGGCCGGATTCGAGGGCGAGGACCTGTTCCGCGGCAGGGGAGTCTCGTATTGCGCCACCTGTGACGGCATGTTCTACACCGGTAAGCACGTCTTCATCATCGGTGGCGGTAACTCCGCTTGCGAGGAGGCCGTCTTCCTCTCGAGGTTTGCCTCTGACGTCACGATGATCGTTCGCAAGGACCATCTGCGCGCCATGAGCAGCGGCATCAGGCAGGTCGAGCAGAACGAGAAGATTTCGGTTAGGTACCTAACTAGTATCACAAAGCTCGAGGGGGAGACCCTTCCCACGAGCATAACGTTCAGGGACAACGTCTCTGGCGAGGAGCATGTCGAGACGTTCGACCCGGGCTCGTTCGGCATCTTCGTCTCGGTCGGCCACGTTCCCCAGTCTGGACTCGTGAGGGAGCTCGTCGAGCTCTCGCCGGATGGCTCCATCGTAACGGACGACTCAATGGCCACCAAGACGCTAGGTCTCTTCTGCGCAGGCGACGTTCGCACCAAGCCCCTGCGTCAGGTCATCACCGCGGCGGCAGACGGCGCCATCGCGGCGACGAGCGCAGCCCTGTTCCTTGGGGAGCTTGTCATCTAGCAATGTGCGTTCGGATTAAAGGTGACGGCTCCTAAGCGGAAACTCACCTGAGTCTAAGCTCAAAAGCGGCGCGCCCAATAACGAGGCCTTCAACTAGCGTCATGTGCCCGGCCGGTCAAAGACCCATATCCAGAGCCTTTGGCCGGCCTTGCCATATACATTCGCTGAAACTTGACAATCGAATCGTTCCACTTGGTACAGAATGCCCTCTCGGGAGTACACGACTCCCCTTCTTAGGTTCTAGCTAGATAATCGATAATATATCTTATGTAAAGTAGAGAAGAGTAAAAGAACGGAGAGCCCCCAACCTCATTGCAGCTGGACATCCTTCGATACCTCAAGCCATTCTACTCTTGGCGTGGAGCAAAGCTGCCGTGGAGAAGCCTTCTGACGCGCAACTCAGAGTCATCCCCGCGCTGTTCCTCGAGGAGCACGAGGAGACGGTCGCCCTCCATGAGCCGCGTGGAACCTCTGGGCATAATCTGCTTGCCACAGCGCGTCACGGTGACGATGAGCGCCTGCTTGGGCCAGTCCAGCTCCGATATGAGCCTTCCTGCGGCGTCACAGCCGCTCTCCACCACATAGGAGTGAAGCTGACGTCCCTGGGAGCCCCAGCGGTCGTGAGCCTCGTCCGCGCTCAGGCCCAGGAGCTTGGCAAGCAAATGCTCGTAATACGGGTCCACATGTAAGACGTTCGCCGTTACGTAGGCAACAACGCTCACCACCGAGAGCGACAGGAGCGCGTCAAGGCTCCCCGTCAACTCGAAGGCAAGGACCACCGCCGTGACGGGCGCCCTGATGGCAGAGGCGAACATGCCCGCGATGCCAAGCACCATGAAGTTGGTCACAAGTGCCGGGTCAAGGCCAAAGAGGGACGCCCCCGCCTCACCGAGAAGCGCACCCGCAAGCGCCCCCATGACCACGAGCGGAAAGAGCGTGCCACCTGGGACGCCGGCCCCAAAGCAGACGCCCGTGAAGAGGAACTTGCCGATGAGGAGGGCCGCGAGCAGGGCAACCGTTATGCCGGTGGGCTGCTCGAGAAGCTTGAGAATGGCATCGCCGCCGTCCATGAGGATGGGGGCAGACAGCGCGACGCCACCCGCTATGACAAACGGGACGAGGAAGCGACCGAACGGAGACTTCCAGCGAATCCTCGAGAGGATGTCCTGGATGGCGAACATCCCCGCGTTGTGTGCGACGCCAACGAGGCCCATCGCCAGGCCAAAGACGACGAGAACCCAATAGCTCTCGTGCGGCAGAAACCCGGAGAGGCCAAAGGCGATGACCGGCTTGAGACCAAGGATCTGCGAGGCAACGTAGTCCGATACGACGGCCGCGCACATGACCGAGATGATGAGGGCCGCGTTAAAGGTCTTATGAATCTCCTCGAGGGCAAACATGACGCCCGTCAACGGGGCGTGGAAGGCGGCCGCCATGCCGGCACCGGCCCCGCAGGTGACAAGCAGGCGCTCCTCTCCCCTTCCACGACGAAGAAGCTTGGAGACGGCCTTGCCCGCCATGCCTCCCAGCTGCACGGACGGGCCCTCGCGTCCCAGGGAGAGGCCGCCCAGGGCCGCGAGGGTTCCCTCGGCGAACTTTGCCACGACCACCCTGTGCCATGGCATGTCCATGGACCCCATGACCTCGGCGTCGACCTGGGGAATGCCCGAACCCGACGTCGCAGGCTCCCAGCGAACGAGCGCCGCAACAGCGACGGCCGCCAAGACCAGTCCCAAGAAGAGCATGGCGATGCGCTCGGGATGCTCGCCAAAGGTGGACACGAAGGCGCGAATGGTGCCCTCCGCCCAGGTGAGCGAGAGACGATAGAGCGTGACGAGGAGGCCTCCGGCTAGGCCTACGAGGCAGCCCTCCCAGACGAGGCTCACCTGGAACCTACCGGAAAGCCTCCTCACCACGGGATCGGTGTGCACTGACAAGGCCTTGACGTCCTAGTGAACCTTGATGAGCGAGTAGATTTCCTGCGGGAACTCCTTGGAGATGACCTCGCGCGGGTGCAGGTAGTCAAGCTCGAGGATGAAGGAGAAGCCCATGATCTTGGCGCCGGACTGCTCGACGAGCTTGGCCGTCGCCAGGGCCGTGCCGCCCGTGGCCACGAGGTCGTCGACGACGAGCACGCGGTCGGTCGGCTTCAGGGCGTCCTTGTGGATCTGGAGCTCGTCCGTACCGTACTCGAGGGCATAGCGCTGCGAGTAGACCTCACGAGGGAGCTTGCCCGGCTTGCGGGCGGGAACGAACCCGGCACCAAGACGATAGGCAACGGGAGCGCCGATGAGAAAGCCCCTCGCCTCGGAGCCGACGACCTTGTTGATGCCCATGCCGAGAAAGTGGTCGACCATCGTGTCAACGCAGGCGGACAAGCCATGCTCGTTGGAGATGAGCGGCGTGATGTCCTTGAAGATGACGCCCGGCTCGGGATAGTCGGGAATGTCGATGACGAGGTGCTCGTAGGCAAACGGCCTATCCTGCGTGTCTGACATGGCTAGCTCCTTGATTTTGGGTTCTTGACCTGCCCAAGCGGCACGGGCGCTCGCCCATGCCTTAAGACACAACTGGTTATACCCCTTAGCGCGCCCGATTACCTCGCACGTCTCTCAGCCCTCTCGTCGCCGTCGTCCAGAGAGCGACGGATGAGCGCGGAGCGAACCGAGTTCGTGAGCGCAAGCATGCGGTCGAGCGCGAGGTTGCGGCGGTGCCTGCGGTCCTTCTCGCTCTCGCCCTGGTGTCGCGAGATGGAGACAAGCGCCTGCTCGAACATGGGTGACTCTCGATTGGAAGCCGTGACGTACTGGCGCAAGTTCTTGGGCTCGATGCCAAAGCGGCCCAGTTCGGCGCAGGCGCGAATGAGCGGAATGTCATGACCGTCGACGAGGTCGCGCCCGGCGGGAGACCGTCGCAGGCGGATGATGCCGCAATCGGAGAGACGCCGCACGAGCGCGATGGGGATGCCAAGCACCTCCGGCACGCGCTCGATGGGATAGAGCTGGTCTGCCATTGCCGCGTCGACAGCGCTCATGGGGTCGGGCAGAGGCTCGAAGGGATCGGATGCACTCCCCTGCTCAGCCTCGTGCTCCTCGGAGACCTTCTTGCCGTCAAGCTCCTCCTTTATGACGGAGAGCGGCAGGAACTTGCTCTTCTGGAGATAGAGGATGGTCTCGAGTCGCTGGATGTCGCGTGAGGAGTAGAGGCGATACCCACCCGGCGTACGCGACGGGTTGAGCAGCCCCTCGTCCTCAAGGTAGCGGACCTTGGAGACCGACAGGTCAGGATACTGCCGCTGCAGCCTCCGCACGACCTTTCCGATGGTGAGGTAGCCTGCATCGGCCATGGGTGGACCCGCTACTCTCCGGTTGCGATCTTCGTCGTGGTGCGCGTGGTGTGGAACACCATGCGGAACGTGCCGATCTGGATGGTCGAGCCGTCCTGCAGCGTGGCGTTATTGACGATGGCGCCATCGACCCACGTGCCATTGAGAGAGCCGAGGTCCTCGATCGTGGCGGAGAGGCCGGAGACGCGCAGCACCGCATGGTGGCGCGAGACGGTCATGTCGTTGAGGAAGACGGCGCTGCCGGGGTCACGGCCAATCGTGACCTCAGGAGAGTCGAGCACGAAGGTAGAGCCGGTCTGCGGGCCCTTGAGAATGGTGAGCGTGGGATACTCGGGGCGGGAGACGCCCATGAGGTCAGGAACGGTCGCGTCGGACGTGGGCATGCAGAAGATGGCCGTTGCGTCGCTGTTGGTGTTTGGATTCTGGTTCTGCATGACTTCCCCCTGTGCATCGAAGTGTGAATGACATTGTACCCCTAGCGGCAGGCTATGGCCTCCACCATGACTCGCGCGCCGTGAGGCAGGGCGCGCACCTCGACGCACGAGCGGGCGGGAGCGGGCTGAGAAAAGCGCTCCGCATAGACCTCGTCTGCCTGCTCGAGCTCGGCAAGCGAGGTGAGGTAGATGGTCGTCTTGGTGACGTCGGCGAGACCGAGCTCGAGCTCCCTGAGGACCGCCTCGACGTTCCTGATGCAGCGGGCCGTCTGCTGCCCGATGCCGCCAGGCACGAGCTCGCCGGAGGTGGGCTCGATGGGAAGCTGTCCGGAGACGAACACGAACCTCGCGGCACTCGTGCCCTGGGAATAGGTTCCCTCGGGCTTGGGGGCATCCTTTGTCGTGATGGCGTACATGTGACTCCCCTCCTAGGCAGCGGCGTTCGCGAGGCCCGCGTTGGCCGGCAGCTGGTCGAGCCTTCCGAAAAGCCCGATGCCCACCGGCGTACGCACGAGCTTCGGACGAGTCGAGTATGACACCGTAGCCACGACCCTGCCGTCCTGCGTCCACTGGCACACTCCCACGCCCTCGTTGGGAACGCTCAGGACGCCCGAGGTCCTCAGGGTGCGCTCGTATGTGGTGGCGCCGCCATCGGGCCAGACGAGCCCTTTCGTGGAGGTGTCGGCGGAGACCACGGCCGAGAGGCCAAAGTGATAGGCATACGGCTGGACCGCGACGATCTGTCCCGCCCGCGAGAGCTGGTAGCGCTGGTAGCGCGTGAAGGCCCAGTCCATGAGCGCCCTCGTGTCCGAGAAGCGCCCCTGTGCCGTCTTGCAGCCGAGGACGCAGGTGTAGAGGGTGGTGCCTCCGCGACGGGCGGCACCAAGGAAGCTCGTGACCGTGTCGCCCGTACCGGTCTTGATGCCAAGGGCGCCCTGGTAGCTCGTGAGGAAGGTGTCCACGGTGGGGAACGTGATGCTCGCGGAGCCGATGGGAACCGTCACGCTCGTCCTTCTCACCGTGTCCGAGATGAACGGGTAGCGCGTCATGGCATAGCGAGCCAGCGTCACGAGGTCGGATACGCTCGAGTGGTGGCCCTCGGCATCGAGGCCGTGGGGGTTCACGAAGTGCGTGTGGGTCATGCCCAGCTCTGCCGCCTTGTCGTTCATCTTGTCAACGAACGCCTGCTCGGAGCCCGCACAGGCAACGGCAACCTCGTACGCCGCGTCGTTTGCCGAGCGAACGAGCATAACGCGCATGAGGTCCTCGAGCGACGAGGTCTGTCCCGGCTGGTAGCCGGCGACCATGGCGTTCTCGGGCAGGTCCGTTGCTGCCTGGATGGTCACCTGCGTGCCGAGGGAAACGCCGCTCTCGAGCGCGACGACGGCCGTCATCACCTTCGTGACCGAGGCCATGTTGATTTCCTCGTCAGGGTTCTTCTCGAAGAGCACGTTGCCGGACGAGTCCACGACGATGGCAGCCTCCGCCTCGGAGAGCGTGGGCTCTGCAGTGTCCGCGCGCGCGACACGGGGGGACCAGGCGAGCGCAAGGACGAGAAGAAGCGACACGGAGACCAGCGCCCGAAGTCTGGCGGACGACGGGCAAGGGAGCCCCACGAAGCCCCGCGACCGCCGGAACCCCGGTCTGGCAGCTTGGCTAGATGCGACCTGGAAGCAAGGGCTCTCGGTCAGACTCACTTATGCCTCCTCGCCAGGGCCTTGGCAGCCTTGACGATGGCCATGCCCTCGCTCGTGTAGACGATTGCGGTTATCACCGAGAAGACGCAACCGGCATAGACAAAGAGGAGGCCGACGGGGCCTCCCTGGGCATTGAGGCCCGGAAGCCAGGAGAGCGTCGTGACCCCAAGCCCCTCGATGACGGGAACGCCAAGCAGAAGGTCGCAGAAGCCAAACATGAGCAGGGCCGTCGTGATCTTGCCTACGTAGACCACGTCGACGGGGCGCTCGCGATAGTGCCGGACGATGAGGCCACCGCAGGCAAGGTACACGTCGCGACCGATGAGGAGGAAGGCCACCCAAGCGGGAAGCTCCGAGGTGACGACGAGGCCGAGGACGCCCGTGAACAGCAGGGCGCGGTCACAGATGGGGTCCAAGATCTTGCCGAACCAGCTCACGGTCTGCGTACGGCGCGCAATCTGGCCGTCCATCCAGTCCGTGCTTGCGGCGAGCGCGTAGATGAAGATGGAGAGCGGGCGGTTGATGTGCTGCACGAACATGCAGAGGAAGACGACGGTGAGCGCCATACGCGCAACGGTGATGGCGTTTGCGACCGTGAGGACCTTGTAGGAGGGATTCTCGGAGCTACCGACCGGCGCATCCACGTTGGGCTCGATGCCCTGACGTACCTTTTCCTCGAGCCATGGGTTCACGGTTAATCTACACTCCCTGAAATTGAGATGGCAGACTGCGCCTACGCACAGTCCTTGGGATGATACCCCAAGCCATGGCCGAGCCACCGTCCATACACGAAGGTGACAGTGATGTGAGATTCGACCTCCTGAGGGAGGTACTGGGCGAGCATCCCGAGCTATTCTGGGTCAACAGAGGCTGTTCCTACATCTATGACGATTCGGACCCGCTTACGCTGAGCCCCACGCACCTCTACGCCGCCAGCGAGATACCCTCGATGAGGGGTGCCCATGAGGAGCGGGCCGCACAGTCACTCGCGTGGACCCCGAGACCCTCCGCTCCATATCCGAGCTCCCCAAGGGGGCCCAGAGGAAGCTATTCGTCGACTACCAGAGGGAGTCGATGAGCCCCACGCGGCTCAGGGACCGGGTCCGGGGGTCGCAGCCCCTCACGTACAAGGATGGGATCAAGGCGCTCGAGCAGGCCGTCGCGTCGGTCAGGAGGGCGGCTGACGTCGCCGAGGCGGGGCTTCCGATCTCGCGCGGCCTCGTCGCCGACCTCAGGCAGGAGACCGCGCGTCTCGAGAGGGCCATAGGGAGGGGTTGACCCGCCCGAGGGGTCAGAATAACAGTTAACAGAGATGTAACAATATTCATCAGCTTTTCATGGGAAAACGGCCTGCTTTTATATTTATATGCTCTATGCGATATGAAATCCAAGGCCTCGGAAGCCATTTGAGTACATGGATTTTTAACGCTCCGAAAAAATGGTACAAATTCAAAAAAAGCTAGGGGCAACAAAGCCCCTAGCTGCATGTTTGGTCGGGTGGACTGGATTCGAACCAGCGACCCCTTGACCCCCAGTCAAGTGCGCTACCAAACTGCGCCACCACCCGTTATGTTGCCGCTCTCACTCGCAGCAGAAGAGAAGATACCATCAGCCCCCAGCCAGTGCAAGGACTTTTTTGGGCAATTGTCATCTCGCGCTTGCAACGAGGGGTCACGATGTGCGAAGCAGCTCGTTTCTCTCGTCGAGGACAAGGAGGAGGGCGAAAACCGCAAGCGTGATGGGGGTCATGAAGATGCCGATGAAGATGAGGAGGGCCTTGGGACAGTCCGAGCCGTGGTCCTTGCAATAGTCCGCGAGCAGCCTCACGACGATGAAGTACGAGCTGAGGGGAAGCAGGACGATTATCCCCACGACCAGAAGCTCGGGAACACCCATGCCAACCAGCATCACAACCAACCCCTTTCGTGTCAACGACAAGGCAAAGGCGGGACGAGATGGGGCGAGAGGTGAAAAGACGGGAGTCCCCTTTGCCCCCATGATCTCAGGGGCATTTTCCCAACGCTGAATCTGACGGGCATCACCGATTCGGCCAGCGGCCCGAATCATGATGCGGGCGGAGACGGGCCGCCCTGCGCGGGCGCACGGCTCCCCTGTCGGCCGAAGGCGGGCACCGTTCGCTGCACGCCAACCGCGCGTTATCATCGAACGGACGAACATCACGATTCTTGGCGGTGCCATGCTCAAGCTCATAAGATATCTTTCCGGTTATGGCAGGGAGTGCGTCCTCGCTCCCCTCTTCAAGCTTCTCGAGGCCGCCTTCCAGCTCCTCGTGCCCTTCGTGATGGCAAGCGTCGTCGACGACGGCATCGCCCGTGGCGACCGCGCGCACATCATGACCTGTGCCGTCATTCTCGTGGTCATGGGCGTGGTCGGCTGGGTCTGCGCCGCCACGGCCCAGTACTTCAGCGCCAAGCTCGGCGCCGGCTTTGGCACGGCCCTTCGTGACGACCTCTTCCGCCACGTCATGGCGCTCTCTCGAGCCGACGTCGACGAGCTGGGCACCTCGACCCTCGTGACGAGGCTCACCAACGACTCCAACCAGATCCAGGACGGCGTGAACCTGTTCTTCCGGCTCGTGCTGCGTTGCCCCATCGCCGTCTTTGGCGCCCTTGCCGCGGCCGTCTACGTCGACGGATATGAGGGGGCGGTCTTCGCGATCGTCGTAGCGCTCGTAATCCTGCTCGTCTGGCTCGTCATGCGCGCCGCGGTCATGCGCTACCGCCAGGTCCAGCACCGCCTCGACGGCATCCTGCTTCGTGTCTCCGAGCAGCTCGAGGGCGTGCGCGTCCTTCGCGCCTTTGGCCGGGAGCAGGCAGAGTCCCGGGAGTTCGATGCCGCCGCGGAGGAGCTCCGGGGCGAGCAGGTGGGCGTGGGCGACGTCTCGGCCCTCATGAACCCGCTTACCTACGTGGCCGTCAACCTCGGGCTCGTCGCCGTGCTTGCCGTGGGTGGTGTGCACGTGGACGCGGGCGGGCTCACGCAGGGCCATGTGGTGGCCCTCGTGAACTATATGTCGCAGATGCTCGTCGAGCTGCTCAAGCTCGCGAACCTCGTCGTCGTGCTCTCCAAGGCGGAGGCCTGCGCCCGCCGCGTCAACGAGGTCTTTGCCCGACACCCGGCCATGCAGGATGGAACTGCCGTGGACGCGGACGCCCCGGCCTCGCTCGAGTTCCGCGACGTGAGCCTCACCTATCCGGGCGCCTCGGCTCCCGCGCTCTCGCACGTGAGCTTTCTCGCCAGGCCCGGCGAAGTCGTGGGCATCATCGGCGGCACGGGGTCGGGCAAGTCGACCCTGGCGGCGCTCGCCATGCGCTTCTATGACGCGACGGAGGGCGAGGTGCTCGTGGGCGGCAGGGACGTGCGCGACTGGCGCCTCTCCAGCCTGCACGAGCTCGAGGGCATCGTCGACCAGCGTCCGCGCCTCTTTGCGGGCACAATCGCCTCCAACCTGCGATGGGGTGCCGAGGGTGCCAATGAAGGCCAGCTCGAACGTGCCGTCGCCACGGCCCAGGCAACCGACGTGGTGGAGGCCAAGGGAGGGTTCGACGGCGAGGTGGAGCAGCTGGGAAGGAACCTCTCCGGAGGCCAGCGCCAGCGCCTCTCCATAGCCCGCACGCTCGTGAGGCACCCGCGCATTCTCATCCTTGACGACGCATCGAGCGCCCTCGACCTTGCGACCGACGCGCGCCTGCGCCACGCCCTCCGCGAGGACCTGGCCGGCGCCACGCAGGTCGTCATCTCGCAGCGCGTCTCGGCCATCAGGCACGCGGACCTCATCCTCGTGCTCGACGGCGGCCGGCTCGTGGGCAAGGGCACGCACGAGCAGCTCCTCGCCTCCTGTGAGGTCTACCGCGAGATCTGCGACTCGCAGCTCGACCGCGGGGAGGTGGCCGCATGAGCGCAGCCAAGGCAAAGCCCACAACGGCCGGCACCAAACGAGCCTCGAGCATGGGCACCCTTCGGCGGGCGCTCGGCTTCCTCTCCTCCCATGCGGCGACCCTCGTGGCATCCGGGCTGCTCGCGGCGGTCGTCACGGTGACGACCCTGCTCGTGCCCGTGCTTTCGGGACGTGCCGTCGACTGTCTCGTGGGGCCGGGCGAGGTCGACGGGGCGAGGCTCCTCGACGCGCTTCGCCTCCTGGCCCTGTCCATTGCCGGGACCGCCGTCTCGCAATGGCTGCTCACGGCGCTCACCAACCGCGTGGCCTACGACGTCGTGCGCGACATGCGCGTCGCGGCCTTCTCTAAGCTGCAGCGCCTGCCCATCTCATACCTCGACTCGCACCGCCACGGCGACGTCGTGAACCGCATCGTCACCGACGTCGACCAGTTCTCCAACGGCCTCGTCATGACCTTCCAGCAGTTCTTCACGGGCGTGCTCACCATCGTGCTCACGCTCGCGTTCATGTTCTCGTTGAACCCGCTCGTGACGCTCGTCGTGGCGGCCGTGACGCCGCTCTCGATCGTGGCTGCCAAGGCCATCGCGGGCAGGGGCTACACCTACTTCCATGACCTGAGCGCGAGGAGGGGCGAGCTCACGGCCCTCGTCGAGGAGTACGTGGGCGGCAAGGGCGTGGTGGAGGCCTTCGACGCCCAAGAGCTTGTCCAGGGCCGCTTCGAGCAGGTCGACGATCGCCTCGCAAAGGCGAGCTTTCGCGCCGTCTTCTACTCGTCGCTCATCAACCCCACGACGCGCTTCGTGAACGCGCTCGTCTATGCAGGCGTGGGCATCTTCGGTGCGCTCGCGGCCATCGATGGGGCGCTTACCGTCGGCGGCCTCACGGCATTTCTCAGCTATGCCAACCAGTACACGAAGCCCTTCAACGACATCTCCGAGGTGGTCACGGAGCTCCAAAACTCCCTTGCCTGCGCGGCGCGCCTCTTCGAGCTGCTCGACGAGCGTGAGGAGGAGCCGGACGCGTCCGACGCCCTCGAGCTTGCGCACGTACGCGGCCAGGTTGACATCTCGCACGTCGACTTCTCCTACGTGCCGGGCCACCCGCTCATCCGCGACTTCGAGCTGCACGTGCGGCCGGGCGAGCGCGTGGCCATCGTGGGTCCCACGGGCTGCGGCAAGACCACGCTCATCAACCTGCTCATGCGCTTCTACGACGTGGACGCGGGCTCCATCTCCGTGGACGGCCGCGACGTGCGCTCCGTGACGAGGCGGAGCCTTCGCGCGGCCTGGGGCATGGTGCTGCAGGAGACGTGGGTCAAGAGCGCGAGCGTGAGGGATAACATCGCGCTGGGCAGGCCCGACGCCTCCGACGAGGAGGTTCGCGCCGCCGCGCGCGCGGCCTTTGCCGACGAGTTCATCGAACGGATGCCACACGGCTACGACACGGTGCTCGGCGGAGAGGAGGCGGCCGTCTCAGCCGGCCAGCGTCAGCTCCTCTGCATCGCGCGCGCCATGCTCGCGGACGCTCCCATGCTCATCCTCGACGAGGCCACGAGCAACATCGACACGCGCACCGAGGTCAAGGTGCAGGCGGCGTTCTCGCGCCTCATGGAGGGCCGCACGAGCTTCGTGGTGGCACACCGCCTCTCCACCGTTCGCGACGCCGACCTCATCGTGGCCATGCGCGACGGCCGCATCGTGGAGACCGGCACCCACGACGAGCTGCTCGCCAGGGGTGGCTTCTACGCGGGCCTCTACCGGAGTCAGTTCGAGCGGTAAAGCCCCTCACCGACGATGGCGCCGATGCCGAGCTTGAGGGTGCGGGCCATGTCGGGCACGGCCATCGTGGGGGTTCCCTCGGGCTTGCGGCGAGTACACGGTGGTCTCCCCGGAACGGCGGGCGGGACGCGGCGGGTGTCGGGATGGCCCCGCGCCCGGCCGCTACCTCGCGACCCGGACGCCCTTCACCTTGCCGAGCTGCTTCTCGCCCCTGCGGTCGGCACCCCAGAAGCACACCGAGACCATCCCGGGGCCCACGTGCGAGCCGATGGTGGGGCCGATCGCGGAGCGGAGAACCTCGAGCTCGGGGTCGAAGGAGCGCAGCGTGCCTGCCAGCTCGTAGCCGTCCTCGAGCGCGTCGGCGTCTCCCACGGCGGCCACGCGGCCATGAGGCTCGAGCTCGCGGTTCCTCTCGAAGTGGTCGCACATCTTGCGCATGCCCTTGCGCCGGCCGCGCGCAACGCCGCGGATGCCGAGAGAGCCGTCGAGGTTGAAGTGCAGGAGCGCCTTCACGTCGAGCGCGTCGCCGATGACGGCCACGCCCTTGGGTAGGCGGCCGCCGCGGTGCAGCGCGTCGAGGTTGTCCACCATGAAGATCGTGCGCACGTGGTAGCGCGCATCCTCCACCCAGCGCACGAGGTCCTCGGCGTTCATGCCCTCGTCGCGCCTCTTGCACGCGCCCTCGAGCAAAAGGTTGAGCGCCGTGGAGGCCACGAGCGAGTCGACGGCGTAGATGCGCACCTCCTCGTCAGGGTGGGCCTCCTTGAGTCGCTCGAGAGAGGCCATGGCCCCCTGGTAGCCACCCGAGATGCCACTCGAGATGCAGAGCATGACCGTAGGCACGCCCGTGTCGTATGCGGCCTGGAAGGCCTCGTCGTACTCGAGCTGGGAGGGCTGCGAGGTCATGGGGCAGGCGCCGCGGCGGATGGCGTCGTAGAATTCGTGGGCGCTCCTCGTCTGGAAGAGGTCGTCGTCCCCGGAGAGGCCGCCGTCGGGCTTTCCGGCCTCCACGTAGTGGAAGGGAATGACGCGCACGCCAAGCTCGCGGGCGCGCTCGGCCGAGAGGTCGCACGTGGAGTCGCACATGATCTGGCAGATGACGGGCATGGTTCCTCCTTGCTCGCGGGCGGCCCTGCCGCCAGCGCTGTCGTTTCACAAAGGGTAGCGGATGCGGGCGAGGCCAGTGGCACGCGCCTCAGCCCTCGAGGCGCTCCCCGACCTCGAGCCACTCGCCCTCGAGGCCGTCGAGGGCCGCCTTGGCCTCGTCCACCTTGGCCTGCGCCGCCTCGAGTGCCTCGTAGTCGGTGGGGTCGACCTCCCCCATCGCGCGCTCGAGCTCCTCCACGCGCCCGCGTTGGGTGTCGCACTTGCGCTCGAGGCTCGCGAGCTGCTTCTTCAGACGCCACTCCTCGGCACTCGAGAGGCCGCCCTCCCCCGCCGGGGCCTGGGCCGGTGCCTCCCGGGCCTTCGCCTGCGAGACGGGGGCCTTCGGCGCTGGGCCGTTGCCGGAGACGTCGCCCGAGCCATGCCGCTCGCCAATGAGTCGCAGATACTCGTCCACGCCGCCGGGCACGTGGCGCAGACTGCCGCCGATGAGGGCGAACTGGTCATCGGTCACGCGCTCCATGAGGTAGCGGTCGTGCGTCACGAGCAGGAGCGTGCCGGGCCAGTCGTCGAGCAGGTCCTCCATCACGGCGAGCATGTCGGTGTCGAGGTCGTTGCCGGGCTCGTCGAGGATGAGCACGTTGGGCTCGTCGAGCAGCACGCACATGAGCGCGAGTCGCCTCGACTGGCCGCCGGAGAGGTCGCGGATGGGCGTGTCGAGCTCGCGCTTGTCGAAGCCCAGACTCTCGAGGAGCTTCTCTGGCGTGTACTCCTTGTCGCCGATGACATAGCTCCTCTTATAGCGGCCCAAGAGCTCGCGCACGCGCCAGTCGAGCTTGTCGGCGAGCAGGTCGATGTGCTGCGACAGGATGCCGAGCTTGACCGACTTGCCGATCTTGACGTGCCCGCTCGTGGGGGCCTGCTTGCCGTCGAGCAGGCGCAGGAACGTCGTCTTGCCGGCGCCGTTCTCGCCGAGGATGCCAAAGCGGTCGCCCGGACCCACGAGCCAGTCGACGTGGTCGATGACGGTGCGGCCCCCGAAGGCAACCGTGGCCTGCTTGAGCTCGAAGACCTGCTTGCCGAGGCGGCTCACGGCAAGGCGCTTGAGCTCGAGCGGGTTTCTGAGGGGCGGCACGTCGGCAATCATGGCCCGCGCCGCGTCGATGCGGAACTTCGGCTTGCTCGAGCGCGCCTGGGCCCCGCGCGAGAGCCAGGCGAGCTCCTTTCTCAGCATGTTCTGGCGGCGGTCCTCCATGACGGCGGCCTGGCGGTCGCGCTCGACGCGCTGCTGGATGTAGGCCGAGTAGCCCCCCTCGAACGGGTCAATCGTGCCGTCGTGGACCTCCCACATGCTCTCGCACACCTCGTCGAGGAACCACCGGTCGTGCGTGATGCAGAGGAGCGCCCCCTCGCCCGAGGCCCAGCGGTGGCGCAGGTGGCTCGCGAGCCAGGTGATGGCTCCCATGTCGAGGTGGTTGGTGGGCTCGTCGAGCAGGAGCACGTCCCACGAGCCGATGAGCAGGCGCGTGAGGTCGACGCGGCGGCGCTGGCCGCCCGAGAGCGTGCCCACCTTGGCGTCCCAGTCCACGTCGCCGATGAGCTCGGCGATGATGCGGCGCGTCTCGGGGTTGGAGGCCCACTCGTACTCGGGCACGTCGCCCACGACCTCGTGCGCCACGGTCTCGTCGTCGTCGAGCTGGTCGGACTGGCCGAGCATGCCCACGGTGATGCCGCCGCGCCAGGTGACGGTGCCGTCGTCGGGCTCGAGCCTGTGGTCGATGAGCTGCAACAGCGTCGACTTGCCATCGCCGTTATTGCCCACGATGCCGATGCGGTCGCCCTCGTTCACGCCGATTGTGACGTCGGCGAGCACGCGCTTGCCCGGCCACTCCTGGGAGAGGTGCTCGCAGCCGATTAGGATTCCCATCTCACTCCTCCTGCGCGCCGTCACGCTCGCGGCGCAGCTCTCTCATCGTCTCGTCGACGTCCGCACCGTCCGCGAGGGACCTGAGCGCACGGATCTCGGCGGCATATCCGGGCAGCTCGTTGGGCGTCTCGAGGATCATCGGCAGGTGCCGGGTGCGCTCGTCTCGCACGATGGCGGCAAAGCAGGCAAGCCCCAGGTGCCCGAGGCCCAGGCGCTCGTGGCGGTCCTTGTGCGCGCCCACCGGGTTCTTGGAGTCGTTGAGGTGAAGTGCCCGGAGCCGCCCGAGCCCAAGCACCCGGTCGAACTCGTCGAGCACCGCGTCGAGGCTTGCCGCCACGTCGTAGCCCGCGTCGCTCACGTGGCAGGTGTCGAGGCAGACGCCCATGAGCTCGTCGTGGTTGACGCGCTCAAGGATGGTCGCGAGCTCCTCGAAGGTGCGGCCCACCTCTGAGCCCTTGCCGGCCATCGTCTCGAGCAGGACACAGGTGGCCTGACCGGGCACGAGCGTGGCGTTGAGCCCCTCGGCAACCTCCCCGATGCCCGCCTCGGCGCCCTGGCCCGTGTGGCTGCCCGGGTGGAAGTTGTAGTAGGTGCCCGGCAGGAGCTCGAGCGTCTCGAGGTCGGCCGCCATGGCACGCCGCGCGAAGTCCCTCACCTCGGGCTTTGCCGAGCACAGGTTCATCGTGTAGGGCGCATGCGCCACGAGCGGACCAAAGGCGTGCGCGGCCATGAGCTCGCGCAGGGCGGCGGCGTCCGCGGGGTCTGCCGCCTTGGCGTTGCCGCCGCGCGGGTTTCTCGTGAAGTAGGCGAAGGTCGTGGCGCCAATCGAGAGCGCCCGCTCGCCCATGGCGAGAAACCCGCCCGAGCTCGAGAGGTGGCAGCCGGCCGACAGCGCGGTGTCCGCTCTCGGGGCTGCCGAGGCGGGCGCGGCGGTTTCGGGCTCGCTCACTCCTTGCCCACCTTAGGCATGAGGGTGGTCTCGTCGAGGACGTCGTCGCCCGTGAGGCCCGGCATGAGGACGGTCTCGCCGAGCGCCGCGGCCCCTCCGGGGGCGGCCGCGGGCTCGCTAACGCCCAGCATCGTGGCGAGCTTCCTGACGATGACCTCGGCAACCTCGCTCTTGGGCATGGTATCAAGCTGCTCCACGCCGTGCGGCGAGACGAGCGCGCAGGTGTCGGTGTCCGAGCCGAAGGACGAGTCGGCGCGCGAGACGTCGTTGGCCACAATGAGGTCGCAGCCCTTCTTGGCGAGCTTCTCGCGGGCACGCTGGATGACGTTGCCGGTCTCGGCAGCAAAGCCGATAACGATGCGCTCGCCGCGGTTCTTGGAGAGCGTGGCGAGGATGTCGTCGTTCTCCACGAGCTTGACCTCGCCGAGCGGCTCGGTGGCCTTCTTGAGCTTGTGATTGGCCTCGGTGGCCGGGCGGTAGTCGGAGACGGCCGCGGCCAGGATGGCGGCGTCGGCCAGCTCGAAGGCGTCCTTGGTGGCGCTCAGCATCTCGGCGGCCGTGGTGACGCGCATGATGCCCACGCCCGTGGGAACCGGCAGTGACACGGGCCCCGAGACGAGCGTCACGTGAGCGCCGTGGGCAGCGGCGGCCTCGGCGATCGCGTAGCCCATCTTGCCCGAGGAGGCATTGGAGAGGTAGCGCACCGGGTCGATGGCCTCGTGCGTGGGGCCGGCCGTGACCACGACGTGCTTGCCCGTGAGGTCGCCGGCGGCCCGGAGGCGAAACATCGCCGCGGCCACGATCTGCTCCACCTCGGCGAGCTTGCCCGTGCCCACCTCGCCGCAGGCAAGGCGGCCCACCACGGGACCGGCAAAGAGCACGCCCTGCTGGCGCAGCGTCTCCACGTTGGCCTGCGTGGCGAGGTTCTCCCACATGTGCACGTTCATGGCGGGCGCCACGAGCTTGGGCGCGGGGCACGCGAGCAGCGTGGTGCTCACCACGTCGTCGGCGAGGCCGTTGGCCATCTTGGCCATGACGTTGGCCGTGGCCGGGCACACGAGGGCGAGGTCGGCCCACTCGGCGAGCTCGATGTGCGGGATGGGCGAGGTCTCGTCCTCGAAGAGGTCGAGCGTGACGCGGTGGCCCGAGAGGGCTTCGAAGGTGCGCGGGCCCACGAGCCTGGTGGCGGACTCGCTCATGCAGACGCGCACGTCCACACCCTGCTTCTGAAGGCCACGCAGGACCTCGCAGGCCTTGTAGGCGGCGATGCCGCCGGTGACGAAGAGGGCCACGTGCTTGGCGCGGGTGGCGGCTTGGGTGAGCGGCATGGGAACCTAGGCCTCCCGGGAGACGACGAGGATGCGGCGGCAGTAGGGACAGGTGGTGATGTCGGAGTCGCTTCTTCGGATGTCGGAGAAGGAGCTGGGCTGCAGGGCCACGCGGCAGGCGGAGGGGCGGTTGCCCTCGAGCGACTCGACGGCAAGGCCGCCAAAGCGCTTGCGGGCCTCGTCATAGCGCCCCATGAACTCGGGCGATATGGTGGCGACGACGCGCTCGCGCTCGGAGGTGAGCTCCTTGACCTGGCTCGTGATGTCGGCCGCGGCCTCGCGCCAGGCGTCGGTCTGCGCCTTCTCCTCGGCAGCGAGACGCTCGGCGAGGCTCCGGGCGTTGCGCTCGGCACGCTCGACGGTCTCGAGCTTCTCAAGCAGGCGCTCGGTGTCGAAGTCGACCTTCTCGAGCTTCTTGGCAAGCGAGGAGAGCGACAGCTCGAGGTCCTGGGCGGCACGGTGGTCGGCCCCGGCCGACACGTCTGCCTGCACCTCGCTCACCTTGTCCGTGAGCATGGCCTTACGCTCGTCGAGGTCGGCAAGGTCAATCTCGACGTCCTTGCGCTGGCCCACGATCTTGGTGAGCTCGGAGGCGACCTTCTTCGACGCGGCGCGGGCGGCGGCAACCTTGGCCCTCTGGGGGAGCTGGTCTGCCGCCTTCCTGAGCCTCATGAGGGAGAGGTCGATCTCCTGGAGCCTAAGCAGCGAGGTTGCCTCTGACACGTGAATCACTCCCCAATGCCCCACGCGTGCCAGCGAAGGGGCTCGTCCAAGACCTGTATGCGCATGTCAGGCGCCGCGTCGCGGAGGGTCCGCGCAAGCAGCCCCGCATAGGGGCGCTCCGAGGCGTCGTGTCCTAAGAGTATAGCGTCCACGCCCGCGCAGGCGAGCTCGGAGAGGCGATGGTATCCGGCCTCCCCTGTGATGACGAGGCCGACGCCCCGCCGTATGGCGTCCGCCCCGAAGCCGCCGAGCGAGCCCGAGCAGAACGCGACCGTGCCCGGCGCGTGGCCGCCCGCGCCCCACACGGTGGGCACACAGCGAAACGCGGAGGCCGCACGCGCCGCGAGCTCGTCAAGCGCGAGCGCGCCGGAATCGAGCAAAGCCCCGTAGCCGTCCGGCTCCTGGAGCCTGCCCATTCGCGGAAGACCCAGCAGGTCGGCCGCGAGGTCGAGGGCCGCGTCGGAGCGGTCGAGGTTGGTGTGCATGGCCACGAGCGATACGCCGAGCCTCGCCGCCACAAACGCCGTGGCTCCCCCCACCGAGGACGTGCGGACCTCGGGCGTCATGGGAAACGGCGCGTCGAGAAACGCCGGGTGGTGCGTCACGAGAACGTTGCACCCCAGCTCATGGGCCTGTTCCACCGTGGACGGCATCGCATCGAGTGCGCACGCGACGCCGCTGACCTCCGCCAGGGGGTCTCCCACCGAAAGCCCAGGCCTGTCCCAGCCCTCAGCCCTCTCCAGCGGGAACGCATCGGCGAGCATCCCCACGACCTCATCGACCCTCATACAACCTCCTACCAAGAAGAGAGATAAGAAGCTCATAGCTCCGAGCAGACAGGCCCGGGGGCGCGCCCGGACGCCTTGGCTCGCGACTCAGACAGTCCTCGGCGCACAGAGCGCGCCTGCGGAACTCGTCTCGAGCCAAGGCGTCCGGGCGCGTGGGGACCGATGCGTCGGCTCGGCGCGAGTTCCGCAGCCGAGCAAAGCGAGGCGAGGACTGTCTGAGCGCAGAGTCGACGCATCGGTCCCCTTCCCGCAGCGCCCTACCCCTCGGCGACGATGTCGAGCAGCGCGTCGCAGAAGGCGTCGAGGTCTGCGGCGGTGACGCGCTCGTCAAAGCTGACGCGCAGCGCCCCCAGGGCCTCGTCTCGGGCTATCCCCATTGCGGTGAGGACGTGGCTGGCGTCGAGCGAGCCAGAGGAGCAGGCAGAGCCCGCCGAGACCTCGAAACCGCGCTCGTCGAGCTGGAGCACGAGCGACTCTGAGTCCATGGAGGGCACCATCACGCTCACCATGCCCGGCAGGCGCGTGTCGTCCACATGGGCCACGGTCGTGGGCTCGATGCCGGTACCGGGTGCGCAGAGGCGCTCGTAGACGTGGTTGGCGAGGGTGGCCACCCGTGGCCTCACCTCGGCCATGTCGTCGGTGACGAGGCGAGCGGCACAGGCGAAGGCCACGGCGCCCGCGACGTCCTGCGTGCCGGGACGGTGACCACCCTCCTGGCCGCCGCCCAGGCTCTGAGCCTCGAAGGGGCAGCGCATGCGGATCGCGAGCGCGCCCACGCCGATAGGGCCGCCGATCTTGTGGGCCGCTACGGAGACGGCTTCGGCGCCGGGCGCGTCGAGCGGGATGCGCCCGAAGGCCTGCACGGCGTCCACGTGAGCGAGCGCGCCGGCCGCGTGAGCGGCCGCGACGATCTGGGCCGTGGGCTGCACGACGCCCGTCTCGTTGTTGGCGGCCATGACGCTCACGAGGGCGCACGAGTCGCCCATCGCGCGACGCACCTCCTCGGCCGAGACCACGCCGTCGCGCCCGGGCCGGGCAAGCTCCACCTCGAAGCCCCGGCCGCGAAGCAGGCTCGCCACGTCCAACACCGAGTCGTGCTCGATGGCGGAGAGTACGACCCGGTTCCTCCTGTTCCGGCTCCTCCTGCGCGCGCCCTCGGCCATGCCGAGCACGGCGAGGTTGTTCGACTCGGTGCCGCCCGAGGTCATGACGACCTCGCCCGGGCGGAAACCGCAGCCGATGGCACGGGCGAGGTCGCGCCTGGCCCCGTCAAGCACGCGGGCGGCCTCGCGCCCGCGTGTGTGGAGCGAGTTGGGGTTGGCCATGCCGAAGGGCTCGTCGTGATAGGCGAGCCAGGCGTCACGCGCCTCGGGGCGAAGCGGGGCGGATGCGGCGTAGTCGAGGTAGACGTAGCGATCGACACCCATCCTGGCTATGCCCTCCTCGTGAGGCCCTGGCGGCCGGCGTCGCGGATCTGGGAGATGGCCGCGGCTCGGTCCTCGGAACCGTAGACGGCGCTGCCGGCCACGAGCACGCTGGCGCCGGCCTCGACTATCTGGGCGGCGTTGGCCGCGCCCACGCCGCCGTCGACCTCCACGAGCGGCGAGACGCCCCGCTCTGCCGCGAGGGCGCGGACCTGGCGAAGCTTGCGCAGCGTGTTGGGGATGAACTTCTGGCCGCCGAAGCCGGGGTTCACCGACATGACGAGCACGAGGTCGAGGTCGGAGATGATGTCCTCGAGCACGCTCGCCGGCGTGGCGGGGTTGAGCGAGATGCCCGCCTTGGCGCCCGCCTCGTGGATGCCCATGACAACGCGGTGCGCGTGCGTGGCGGCCTCCCAGTGGAAGGTCACGATGTCGGCGCCGGCGCGGGCGTACTCCTCTGCCGTCTCGTCGGGGTTGGTGATCATGAGGTGCACGTCGGCCGGCAGGTCGGAGTTGGCCTTCGCCGCCTTGACCACGTTGGGGCCGAACGTGAGGTTGGGCACGAAGTGGCCGTCCATGACGTCGACGTGCACGAAGTCGGCGCTCGAGATGGCGTCGAGGTCGCGCGCGAGGTTGGCGATGTCGGCGGAGAGGATGGACGGGGCGATCTTGACGTCTTCGATCATGGGTTACTCCCCTTCTGTCGTGGTCGTGCCCATACCGTAGAACTCCCTCGTGGGGGTGCGCCCGATGAGCATGGCGGTGGCGGTCTCGACGGACATGCCGCCGTAGATGACGTTCCAGACGGCGTCTGAGATGGGGACCTCGACGCCCTTCTTCTGTGCGAGCTCGCGCACGGAGACGACGGCTCGGGCGCCCTCGACGACCATGTGGGTGCTGGCCTCGAACTCGTCGAGCGTGCGACCGGCCACGAAGGCCTCGCCGAAGCGGCGGTTGCGCGAGTGCTCGGAGGTGCAGGTGGCCACGAGGTCTCCCATGCCGGCAAGCCCCATACAGGTCATGGGCTCGCCGCCGAGGGCCGCAACCATGCGGCCAATCTCTGCGATACCGCGGGTCATGATGAGGGCGAGGGTGTTGTCGCCCAGGCCCAGGCCGGCGCAGATGCCGCAGGCGATGGCCATGACGTTCTTGACCGCGCCGCAGGTCTCGACCCCGCGCACGTCGCGCGAGACGTAGACGCGAAACGCGGGCGTGGAGACGAGCGAGCGCAGGCGCTCGGCGAGTTCGAGGTCCTCGGCGGCGAGCACGGAGGCCGCGAGGGCGCCCGTGCAGACCTCCTCGGCGTGGTTGGGGCCCGAGAGCGCCGCGATGCGCTCGGGACGCCCCAGCTCGGAGGCGGCGACCTCGCTCATGAGCAGGCCCGAGTCCGGCTCGATGCCCTTCGTGAGCACGAGGGCGGGCACCTCGGGCACGAGGCTGGGCGCGAGGCTCGAACAGACGTCGCGCAGGTGGTTGGAGGGCAGCGCAAGCACGCAGGCGTCCGCGCCCTCGAGGGCCTCGCCCAGAGACGCCGTGGCCCGCACGTTGGGCGCGAGCGGGTAGTCGGGCAGGTAGCGCGCATTGTGGCGCGTCTCGTTGATGGCGTTTGCCGTGGCCTCGGAGTGGCACCAGAGGCTCACCTCGTCGGCGTTCGCGGCAACGAGGCCCGAGAAGGCCGTGCCCCACGAGCCAGCGCCGATGACGGCGACGCGGCTCATCGCCCGGCCTCGCCGGAGCCGGGCTCGGAGGGGCCGCCCTTGGCATCGACGGCCGCGCCGTCGCTGCCGACGACGGGATCGGTCCCGGTGCCGGCCTTGTGGAAGGCGAAGGCACCCTCCTTGCCCTCGGCGAGCTTCCTCATGTTGGACCGGTGCGCCCACACGACGGTCCAGCCGGCCACGGCAAGCGTCACCACGAGCGGCCAGTTCCAGCCGTAGACCAGGCCCGCCACGACGGGCAGCGCCGCCGCCACGGTGATCGAACCGATGGAGACGCGCTTGGTGGCGGCCACGAGCACGATGAACACGGAGAGCTCGATGAGGGCCACGGGCAGAAGGAAGCCGAGAAGCGACCCCACGCCCACGGCGATGCCCTTGCCGCCACGGAAGTGCAGGAAAGGCGAGAAGATGTGGCCCCACACGGCGGCCACCATGACGAGGCCCACGAGCCAGGCGCCCGCGCCCGTCGGGGCCACCGAGATGCCCGTCGCGTTCGTGAGCACGAAGTCCGGCTGCTGGAAGAGCCAGCTCGCGAGGCCCGTGGCAAGCGCGCCCTTACCCGCGTCGAGCAGCAGCGTGAGCGCCGCGGCGCCCTTGCCGATCTCGCGCGCCACGTTGGTTGTCCCGATGTTCCCCGAGCCCACCTTCTGTATGTCGACGCCCTTGGCACGGGCGATGAACTTGCCGAAGGGGATGCCGCAGACGAAGAACGTGGCCAGGAGATAGGCCACGAGCGGCCCCCAGTTGATGGAGTTGTCGAAGAGCATGGTTGGCATCGCTGCCGGGTTCATGTGCGCCTCCGCGTGTCTCGTGAAGGGCCCCGGGGCTTGCCCGGGGCCCAGCCCTACGCCGTCTGCTGCTTCTTGCGGAACCTCAGCCGCACGGGCGTGCCCTCGAGGTCGAAGACTTCGCGCAGGCGGTTCTCGAGGAAGCGCCTGAAGTTGTCGTCGACGAGCTCGGGATAGTTGCAGAAGAACGTGACGGCTGGCGGGCGGTTGCCCGTCTGGTTCGCGTATTGGATGCGCAGGCGCTTGGGGCCGTCCACCTTGGTGTGGCCGCTCTCGCGAAGCCGGGCGAGCAGGTCGTTGAGCTGGCCCGTGGGGATCTTGCCGTTGTGCGCGGCGCCCGCGCGGTCGACGACGCCCCACACCTTGTCGAGCGCGCGGCCCGTGAGGGCGCTCGTGCGCAGGACCGGCGCCCACGGGGCGAAGGCGAGGCGGCGTGCCACGGACTGCATGACGTCCTCGCGCGCCTCCTCGGTGGTGACGAGGTCCCACTTGTTGAGCAGCACCACAAGGCCGCAGCCGCGCTCGATGGCGAGGCCAGCCACCTTCTGGTCCTGCTCGGTCACGCCCTCGGAGGCGTCCACCACGAGCACGCAGACGTCGGCCTCGTCGATGGCGCGAAGGCCGCGCACCATGCTGTAGTACTCGACGTCCTCGTGCACGAGGTTGCGCTTGCGCATGCCGGCCGTGTCGACGAGGCGGTAGCGGCGCCCGTCGTGCTCGACCACGACGTCGAGGGCGTCGCGCGTGGTGCCGGCCACGTCGGAGACGATGGAGCGCCTGCGTCCGGCGAAGCGGTTGGTGATGGAGCTCTTGCCCACGTTGGGCCTGCCGATGATGGCGACGCGCAGGGCGTCTGCCGGGTAGGCGCCCTCGGGGGCCTCCTTGGGAAGGGCCGCGACGACCTCGTCGAGGAGGTCGCCCGTGCCGTGGCCGTGCGTGGCCGAGATGGGGCGCGGCTCGCCGAGGCCGAGGGAGTAGAACTCCCAGATGGTCTTCTCGTCGTCGGGGTTGTCGAGCTTGTTGGCCACGAGGAAGATCGGCTTCTTGGTGCGGCGCAGGATGCGCGCGACCGTCTCGTCCTCCTCGGTGATGCCGATGCTCGCGTCCACCACGAAGATGATGGCGTCGGCCTCCGCGCAGGCGGCCTCGGCCTGCTCGCGGATGCTGCCGGCGAAGGCGTCGTCGGACTTGCCGGTCTCGATGCCGCCGGTGTCGACCAGCGTGAAGTCGCGGCCGTTCCAGTCGGCGTCGTGGTAGCTGCGGTCGCGCGTGACGCCGCGGCTCTCGTGGACGATGGCCTCCCGGGACTGGGCTATGCGGTTCACCAGTGTGGACTTGCCGACGTTGGGGCGACCGACGACGGCGACGATGGGCTTGGGCATGCATACTCCTTGCTCGTGTGTTCCAAGCCAGATAGTTTACCATGCATCCCCACCGCGCCCCCAACCACCACAGAGGCCACGAATGCGCAAGGTGGCTAGGGTGCCCATGCGAGAAGGACTTACGTCAGGTCACGGCACCCAGACCCAAAAGGCGGAGCCGCGCACCTAAGCCGAGAGCTCCCGGATGCGCGAGACGACCTCGTCGATCTGCGCGGTGGGCGTGCTGGCGCCCGCGGTGACGCCCACGTCGCGTGCGCCCGCGAACCAAGCGGCCTCGAGCTCGGCGGGCACCTCGATGTGGTGCGTGCGCGGGCAGGCGGCCGAGCAGATCTCGGCAAGGCGCGTCGTGTTGGCGGAGTTGCGCCCGCCGATGACGACCATGACGTCGGAGCGCCCCGCGAGCTCGCGCGCGGCCTGCTGGCGCTCGCTCGTGGCCTCGCAGATGGTGTTCACGACGCAGACCTCGGGCACGCGGGCCATGAGCTCGCTCACCACGGCGTCGAGGGTGGCCTTGGCCTGGGTGGTCTGCACGACCACGCCCACGCGCTTCGAGAGGGTCACGCCGTCGAGCGCGGCCACGTTGGCCACGGCCACGGCACCCGGCGCATGGCCGAGGATGGCCTCGACCTCGGGATGGCCCGCCTCGCCCACGACGAGCACCTGGTAGTCGTCTCGCTGGAGGCGCTCGGCGGCGTGGTGGACGCGCTTCACGTAGGGGCAGGTGGCGTCGACCACGGCAAGGCCCCGCTCGTGGACGACCTCCTCCACCTCGGGGACCACGCCGTGGGTGCGCAGCACGAGCGTGGATCCCGCCTGGTCGGGCACGTCCTCTACCACGGTGACGCCGGCCCGCTCGAGGCCGGCCACGACCTGCGGGTTGTGGATGAGCGGGCCCAGCGTGTGGACGGGCCCCGTGGCCTCGGCGGCCACCTTGTGGACGAGGTCGAGGGCGCGCTGGACGCCGTAGCAGGCGCCCGCGTGCCCGGCGACGGTGATGGTTGGCATGTGGATGAGACTCCTTCGTGGCTACCAGAGGTCGGGATGGCGTGCGCGCAGGTCGTCGCGCAGGGCGTACACCCGGCTCATGGCCGTCTGCTCCATGGCGCTCGTCTGGGCCTTCCTGCCCTTGGCGTCGAGCGAGGCAAACGAGATGGGCGAGCCGTGCGCGATCACGGGCGTGCGCCTCCTCGTGCGGCGCGTGTGGTAGGGGTCGGCGGCGCCCACGACGGCCGTGGGGATGACGTCGGTCTTGGCCATCTGGGCAATCATGGCAAAGCCGCCGTGCACCTTGATCTTCTGGTCGTCGTTCTTGATGCGCGTGCCCTCGGGGTAGACGAGGACGCACTCGCCGCGCTGGAGGGCGTCCTTGGCGGCGCGAATGGCGCCGAGGTCGGCCGAGCCGCGGTCGACGGGGATGCCGCCCATGCGCCGGAAGAACCAGCGCAGGATGGCGACCTTCTCGAAGTCGAGCTTGTAGATGGGACGCACGAAGACGCCCCTGCGCCACATGCGCGTGATGAAGACGACGGGCTCCACCATCGAGGTGTGGTTCATGACGATCATGCGCCCGTGGCCGCGCGTCTCGGCGAGGAGCGCCCCCTCGTTCTCGATGGTGGTGGGCCACAGGATACGCCCCACCACGTAGACGACGAAGTAGCAGAAGGCAAGGAGCGCGCGCGTGGGCGCCGGGTAGTCGGCAATGCCGCTCCTCACGTAGTCGAAGCCCTTGACCTTCTCGGAGCGCGCCCTCGAGCCCTTGGCCTCGCCTGCCATCAGCGGGCCTCCCGCATGAGGGCCGCGATGCGGTCGCACACCTCGTCGACCGTGAGGTCGGTAGAGTCGATGTGGACGGCGTCGGCGGCAGGCTTGAGCGGCGAGGCCTCGCGCGTGGAGTCGGCCTTGTCGCGGGCCACGAGCTCGGCCTCGATGGCGGCCGTCTCGGCGGCGTCGGCCTGGGCGCTGGCGTCCTTGGCAGTGTCACCGCCCTGGCGCTGTACGGCGCGGCGGCGGGCGCGGGCAGAGGGGTCGGCGAAGAGGTAGACCTTCACCTCGGCTGCGGGAAAGACCACGGTGCCGATGTCTCGGCCCTCGGCCACGACGTCGCCGGCCTCGGCGGCCTTGCGCTGGAGGGCGACCATCGACTCGCGGACCGCGGGCACGGCGGCCACGGCGCTCACGTTGGCGTCGACCTCGGGGGTGCGGATCTGGGCCGTGCGGTCCTCGTCGTCGATGGTGAGGCGCTCGCCGCCCGCGCCGGCCGTGAGCGAGATGTCGAGCCCGCGGGCGAGCGCGGCCACGGCGTCCGCGTCGGAGACGTCGACGCCGCGCTCGAGCGCGGCGCAGGTCACGGCGCGATACATCGCCCCGGTGTCGAGGTAGGTGAGGTGCTCGCGCGCGGCCAGGGCTCGCGCGACGGTGGACTTGCCGGAGCCGGCCGGCCCGTCGATGGCGACGATCATGTCAGTTCCTTCCCGTGACGTTGACGGAGTCTCCCGGCACGAAGCCGCGCTCGGCGCGGGCGCGCAGCTCCTCGGGCGTGAGGCCCGCGCTCTGCAGCTGCACGCGCGTGCCGTCGCTCACGAAGACCTGCGAGGAGACGTTGGGGACGATGTGGTTCCAGAACGCATCGAGCGGCTCGCAATAGATCGCGCCGTAGATGGCGCGCGTGAGCCCGCCGTGGGTGACGCAGGCGGTCTTTCCGTGCTGCGTCTTGGCCCACGAGATGAACGAGCCCGCTCGGGCGACGAGGTCCTCGAGCGACTCGCCGCCCTCCATGGGCACGGAGCGGCCCTCCGCGTCGAGCGGCCAGGGAAACGCGACGCCGCGCTCGTGCGCCTCCACGAGCGAGACGCCCTCGAGTGCGCCGAACTCGACCTCGACGAGGCGGTCGTCGACCGTGGCGGGGATGCCGAGACGGGCGGCCACGCCCTCGGCAATGCAGCGGCAGCGCGAGAGCGGCGAGGTGAGGATGCGGTCGGGCGCCCAGGCGACGAGGGCCTCGATGGCGCGGTCGCGCTGGCGCTCCCCCTCGGGGCTGAGCGCCACGTCGCGCCTGCCGGAGTAGAAGTGTTCCACATTGCCCACGGTCTCCGGGTGACGCATGAACAGGATCCTGCCAAGCTCCGTCATCAGGCCCCTCTCCCCTCTCTCGCCGCGTGCAGCGAGGCCGAGCCGCCTCGGCGTCCGCGCGAGCCCACGTGCGCGTCGCTCCCCCTGTCGGCCTTCCGCGCGGCCGGGCGCCGCGGGCCATCCGCGCCCACGGACGCGAGCAGCCGGGAGACCTCGTCTTCCCCTAGCCTACGCCATGAGCCGGACTCGAGCGAGCCGAGGGCGAGCGGGCCGAACGTGTCGCGGTGAAGCGCCACCACCTCGTGGCCCACGGCCGCGAGCATGCGCTTGACCTGGTGCTTCCTGCCCTCGTGGATGGTGAGCGCCCATACGCTCCGTCCCCTGGGCGCCCCCTCGGGCGCAACCGCGCGATAGGCGGGCGAGCCCGGCGAGACGCACTCCACGCGCGCGGGCGCGCACGGGCCGTCGTCGAGTGTGATGCCGGCCTCGAGCCGGGCACGCTCGGACTGGGTGAGCGTGCCCTCCACGAGCGCCACGTAGTGCTTGTCCTTCTCGAAGGAGGGGTGGAGCAGGCGCTGGGCAGCCTCGCCGTCGGTGGTGAAGAGCAGAAGCCCGGTCGTGTCGCGGTCGAGCCGGCCCACCGGGAAGAGCCCGGGGTAGTTGGCCGTGGGGACGAGCGAGGCCACGCAGGGCCGCCCTCCCGGGTCGCGCATGGTGGTGACGTAGCCCGCGGGCTTGTTGAGCACGAGGTAGACGGCACCGTCAGAAAGCTGCACCTCGCGCCCGTCCACGCACACCACGTCCACGGCCGGGTCGACCTTGCTTCCGAGCTCGCACGTGACCTCGCCGTTCACACGGACGCGCCCGGCCGTCATGAGGTTCTCGGACCCGCGGCGGCTCGCCACGCCCGCACGCGCGAGGAACTTCTGCAGCCGCATGGGCACGACGCGCTCACTCCTCATTCGACAGCTCCCCGTGTTCCGAGGGTCCGCCGGCGCCGGGTGCGTCCCTGGCCGGGGTCTCCTCGCCCGCGCCGTCGACGTCGGGCCCAAGCCGGTAGTCACCGGCACGCTCGTCGACGTCAGTGCCGGCGTCGAGTAGGTCATCGTCGCCCTCCTCGAGGGTGCTCTCGATGCTCCGGCCGCTCAGGCGCTCGCGGATGAAGCGGCGCGACCCATCGTCGGGGGCGAACTGCTCGAGGTCGGGCAGCTCGCGCAGGCTCTTGAGGCCAAAGCGCTCGAGGAAGGCCTGGGTGGTGGCATAGCGGATGGCCTGTGGACGGTCTGGGTCGCGCCCGGCCTCACGCACGAGCCCCTTGTCCACGAGCGAGGCCACTACGCCGTCTGAGTTGACGCCGCGGATGGCCTTCACGCCCTCGCGCGTGACCGGCTGGTGGTAGGCGATGACGGCGAGCGCCTCGAGCGCCGCCTGGGAGAGCCGTCGCGTGTCCCAGCTCATGACGAGGGCCTCCACCTCGTCGTGGTAGGCGGGGTGCGTGTAGAGCCGCCAGCCGCCGGCCACCTCGCGCAGCTGAAAGCCACGATTGGCGTCGGCGTACTCGGCCGCGAGCTCCGCGAGGGCGCCCGCGGCCTCTCCCGGGGCCACGCCCAGCACGCGGGCCAGGTCCGTGGCGGCCACGGGGTCGCTCGACGAGAGCAGCATAGCCTCGAGCGCCCCCTTGAGGTCTCCGGGCGAAAGCGTCTCCAGGTCCTCCATCAGTACTCCCCCTCAAGCTCCGCGAGGGCGGCGGCGTCGGGCTCGTAGTCCGGCGCACCCTCCACGCGATCGATGTCTATCTCGCCAAAGTTCTCGAGCTGCGTGACCTCGATGCTCCCCAGCTTGTAGAGCTGGAGCATCGCCAGGAAGGTGACCACCACCTGCTCGGGCGTGGCGTCGCCGTCGAGCAGCTCGGAGAAGGTGACGTGCGACCGCGAGCGCGTGACGCGGTCGACCGACGCAACCGTGAGCGCCACGGGCAGGCGCTTGGGCGCGATGTGTTCGGCCTCGAGCAAGAAGCCCTCGCGGCGGCTGTCGAGGTCGGCGCAGATGACGGCGAGGCCGCGCAGCGTGATGCCCTCGAGGTAGTCGGGCATGGTGTGGAGGAACTCCGGGTCGGGGCCGGCTGTGCGAGGGTGCATGCGCGCCTCGGCCTCCATGCGGCTGCCAAGCGCCGCGGCGGCGTTCCTGAACTGCTTGTAGGCGATGAGGCGGGCCACGAGCACCTCGCGCGCCTCGTCGGCCGTGAGCCCGTCGAGGTCGTCGTCCTGTCCGCGTCGTCGTCATGGCGGGTGGGCTTAAAGTCCTGCGGCACGAGCGAGGCGGCCTTGATGTCGAGCAGGGTCGCCGCCACGAGCACGAAGTCGCTCGCGACGTCGAGGTCGAGCTCGCCCATGCGCTCCACCTCGGCGAGGTACTGGTCGGCCACCTCCGAGATGGAGATGGAGCCGATGTCCACGCGTTGGCGGCTCACGAGCTGGAGCAGGAGGTCGAAGGGGCCCGAGTAGGCCTGCGTCTGGACGCGGTAGCTCATCTAGGCGCCAATCAGGAGCTGGTAGAGGTTGCCGGCCGTGACGTCGAGGTAGGCCCCCAACGGGTCGAGGCCGATGCGGGGCAGCAGGTAGAGCACGATGATGAGGATGGGCATGGCATAGCGCTGCACCTCGTAGTAGCGCTCGAGCGCCTCGCCCTCGAGGAAGTGGCAGATGACCTTGGAGCCGTCGAGCGGTGGCAGCGGGATGAGGTTGAAGAAGCAGAGCATGAGGTTCACCCATATGTAGGTGGCCGCCGCGGTGAGCACAAGCTCCATGGGCGTGTAGCCGATGAGTGGCAGCTGGGCCTGGAGGTAGAGGGCGGGGTTGGCGTCGAGCGCAGCGTAGGCCAGGCGGAAGACGGCGGCGCCCGCGAGGGCCTGCACGACGTTGGAGGCGGGGCCGGCGAGCGCTACGAGCGGCTCGTCGCGCTTCCTGTCCTTGAGCCTGTAGGAGTTGTAGGGCACGGGCTTGGCGTAGGCGAAAACCGCCCCCACCGTGAGGTACATGACGAGCGGCAAGACGATGGAGCCCACCGGGTCGACGTGCTTGGCCGGGTTGAGCGTGAGGCGCCCGGCGCGCTTGGCGGTGTCGTCGCCGCAGAGGAGCGCCACCCAGCCGTGCGCCACCTCGTGGATGACGGCAGCCATGAGCAGAAGCCCTATCGTGAGGACGAGCTGGACGATGTCGATGTTCGAGCGCATGGGGCACCTCCCCGGTCTCGTTCGTTGCGGGCCTTATCGTGGGGCTCCCGCGGTCGGCCACGGCGGCGCGGTGGGGCACGGGCGCGCCGCCGCCCTCGCTAGCGAAGCCGCTCGGAAAGCGCGGACAGTCCCCAGTCTAGGAGAACGAGCACGAGCGCGCAGAGCAAAAAGTCGCCACGAAGGGAGCCCCCGCCCGGAATCGACACGACGAGCAGGCCCCGCACCGGCCCGGGCACCGCTGCCTGGACTGCCATGCCAAGCTCGAGCTGGAACTCGCGCAGGCCACCGGCCGGGAGCGCGAGCACCACGACGCAGACCACGAGCAGTCCCGCAGCCACGGCAAGGGCCGCCACGAGGGCGCCCAGGGCCATGCGACCGGCCGAGGACGCGCCGCTAGGCATCCGGGCCCTCCTCGAGCTTGGCGGAGAGGTCAAGCCACTCCTCCTCGAGTGCGGGGATCTTCTTCTTGAGTGCGTTGTACTCGGCCATCGCCTCGTCGAACCTCTTGGCGTCGGCGTAGAGCTCCTCGGAGGCCATGAGCTGCATGAGCTCGTCGTAGCGCTTGTGGGCGGGCTCAAGCGCGGCCTCGACCTCCTTGAGGCGCTTCTTGGTGGAGCGAAGCGCGGCGTTGCGCTGCTTTCGGGCCTCGGCCTCGGCGCGGCGCTGCTCCTTGGTCTTCACGTTGCGGCCGGCGGGCGTGGCGTCCGCCTCGGACTTTGCCTGGGAGGCTGCCTTTGGCGTAGCGGCGGGGACGGACTTGGCGGCACCGGACGGGGCGCCCTCGGCCTCGGCGGCCGCGCGCCGGGCAAGCTCGTCGCGCTTCCAGAGGTAGTAGTCGTAGTCGCCGTCGTAGACCGTGACGCGGCCGTCGCGGATGTCGACCACGCGGGTAGCCACGGCACGCACGAGGTGCTCGTCGTGGGAGATGAGCACGATGGTGCCCGGGAACTCCTTGAGCGCGTCCTCGAGCATGTCGACCGAGTCGATGTCGAGGTGGTTGGTGGGCTCGTCGAGGCAGAGCAGCGCCTCGGGCGCCACGAGCATCTTGGCCAGCGCAAGGCGTGCACGCTCGCCGCCGGAGAGCACGCGCACGTGCTTGTCGACGTCGTCGCCGTTGAAGAGGAAGGCACCCAGGAGGCGGCGCTGCTCGGGCACGGTCCACTGCGGGGCCACCGAGTCGACCTCCTGCAGCACCGTGTTGGACTCGCGCATGCCCTCCAGCTGGTGCTGGGCGTAGTAGGCCACGCCCACGTGCAGGCCCAGCTCTATGGCGCCCGTCGTGGGCCTCTCCTTGCCGAGCAGGATCTTGAGCAGCGTGGACTTGCCCGCGCCGTTGGGGCCCACGAGCGCCACGCGGTCGCCGCGATAGAGCGTGAGGTTCACGCCCGTGTAGACGGTCTTGTCCTCGAAGGACTTGGAGACGTCGGCGAGCTTTGCCACCATGTCTCCCGAGCGCGGCGGCTCGGGAAAGGTGAAGTGCACGTGCCTGTGGCCCTCGGGCAGGATGACGAGCTCACTCTTGATCTGCTCGATCCTTCGCATGCGCTCCTGGGCCTGCGCGGCCTTCGTGGGCTTGTAGCGAAACTTGTCGACAAAGACCTGCATGTGGGCGATCTCGCGCTCCTGGGCGGCACGCTTGGCCCGCATCTGCTCCAGGTTGTCCTCGCGCTGCTTGAGGTAGCTCGAGTAATTGCCCGTGTAGGTGGTAATGCGGCGGTTCTCGACGGCGGCCACGTGGCTCACGCACTTGTCCATGAAGGCTCGGTCGTGGGAGACGAGCAGCACGGCGCCCGAGTAGCCGGAGATGAACTGCTCGAGCCACTGGACGCTCTCAAGGTCAAGGTGGTTGGTGGGCTCGTCGAGAAGCAGAAGGTCAGGGTGCTTGAGCAGGAGCTTGGAGAGGGCGATGCGCATCTGCCAGCCGCCGGAGAACTCCTCGGCAGGCTTGTCGAGGTCGGCCACGGGAAAGCCGAGGCCGCAGAGGATGGCGCGCGCCCGGCTCTCGAGCTCGTAGCCGCCCAGGTGCTCGAAGCGGTCCTGCGCGCGGGCGTACTCGTCGAGCAGGGCGTCGAGCTCCGCTCCCTCGGGCGTGTCGGCGATCTTGGCCTCGAGCTCGTGGGTCTTGTCGCCCAGGCGCTGGATCTCGGTGGCGGAGGCCATGACCTCCTCGAGCGCCGTGTCGTGGCCGGCGAGCTTGGTCTCCTGCTCGAGGTAGCCCACGGTGGCGTCCTTGGCGAAGCTCACCGTGCCGGAGTCGGCCGTCTCCTGCCCCATGATGATCTTGAGTAAGGTGGTCTTGCCGGCACCGTTGGGACCCACGAGCGCCCAGCGCTCGCCGGCGTTGACCTGCAGGGACGCCTGCTCGTAGAGGGTGCGGGCGCCAAAGGACTTGGTTATCTTGTCGGCGAGCAGAATCACGCGTGCGCTCCTTGGCAGCTTGGGTTGTATGCGGCGGGTGTGGCGTGTCGGACGGGGCGGGCACGGGCCGCCCCCCCCGCCCGTCACGCGCGGGCGCCGCTAGTCCTGGCAGAGGTGGATGGCAAAGCCGGCAACCTCGCGCTTGAAGTAGACGAGCTTGGTGGAGCCGTCAGGGTTGAGGGCGCGCGAGTCTTCGTTGATCTCGAAGCCGCGCCCGGCAAACCAGCGCTCGGCGGCCGGCAGGTCGTTCACGCCAAAGCCGATGTGGCCGTTGGTGCCGCGGCCGCAGCCGCTCATGACCTCGACGAGGGAGTCGGCAAACCAGGAGACGGGCGTCTCGTGGGGCTCCAGGCCCATGAGGGCCTGGAAGAGCTCGGCCACCTCGCGCGCATCCTCGGGGCTTGCGGCGTTGATACCGACATGGGCGACGTGCAGGCCAAAGGCCTCGACCGGGTTGGTGATGGCGTCTGCCATGATGCGCTCCCTACCTCGCGGTATGAAAAAGGGCGACGGAGTAATCCGCCGCCCTGCCTTAGATGGTGGAGATAAGGGGGTTCGAACCCCTGACCTCATGACTGCCAGTCATGCGCTCTCCCAACTGAGCTATATCCCCGAAGTGGTGGGCGATGCTGGATTCGAACCAGCGACCCCATCCGTGTGAAGGATGTGCTCTACCCCTGAGCCAATCGCCCACTTCTCGACTGCCGTCGTACGCAGCGAGGTAGATAATAGCATGACGGCTTCGCGGATGTCTAGGACTTTTTTTCGACAACCTTGCGAAGCCGCCCGGCGTAAAAGAGACCCGCAGCGTAGAGTAGAAGGTCGACCGCCGCCGAGAACACGAGCAGGCCGTCAGGGGTGAGCCCCAGCACCGCCCACACCACGAAGAGCACGAGCGTCGAGGCGCTCACGGCGATGCCTGCCGCAGAGCCCCACACGAGCGCGCGCAGCGACGACCCTCCCACGAGCGCCCGCTTGCCGAGCCTGCCCACGAAGACGAGGTACGCGCCGGCGGCCACGATGAGCGCCCCCAGCACGAGGATCGAGATGGCGGCCGGCGCGCGCGAGGCATGCGGTGCGGAGAAGAGCGCCGAGAGGCCCATGAGGATGCGGAGCGCCCCCCACGCGAGCATGATCGACGCATAGCCGCTCACGAGCCTGAAGGTAGGGCGCGAGGCCTCGTCGACGTCCGCCTCGTGCGCGGGCACGTCGTCGGCCGCGTCCACCATGAAGGTGCGCGACGGCGTCCTCTGGCACTCCCCCTGCTCGCCGCAGAGGTCCTCGAAGCGGCGAAGGGCAAGCGAGAGCGTTCCCACGAGCACGAGCGATATCGCGGTCGAGAGCAGCGAGGTCGCGTTGGACGTGGCAAAGGCCACCAGGAGGTAGGCCAGGCAGAAGGCAAACATCACGCGCCCGAGCAGGATGGCGCGGCCAAGCAGCGCGTGGCGCGTGCGCGCAAGCAGCGAGCAGACGCCAAAGGCGACGCCGAAGAGCGCGTCGAGCGCGGCGACCACCCATACGCAGGCGATGACGACCAGCGCCGAGACGCTCGCGCCCGCGATGTCGACGGAACCCGGAAGGGGCGTCGCCACCTCGATGACGCCAGCATAGGCCACCGTGGTGAAGGCCAGGAGCGCCACCCCGACCGCCGTGGAGAAAAGGTGCCAGACGAGGCAGGAGATGGCGAGCACCCCGAGGCCCCGCTCTCGCCCGTCGATTTCCTGTGTGTCCATGGCCTGCCTCCCCTGCCGCGGGTGTCCCGCGAGCGCAGCCGCGGCGGGGCCGTCCGCCCCCGTAATCCCAGTCATTCTACCCACTAGTCTTGAGTAGGGCGTCGACGAGGGCGTTGTCGTCGGGGTCGGGCGAGCCGAGCGGCAGGCCGCACGCCTCGAAGAAGTGGCTGCCCGCGAACTGCCGCGCGCGGAACGAGTCATGCTCGCCGTCGTCGAGGTAGCGCACCGTGCTCCTGCAGTCGGTGGTGCCGCAGAACAGGATGCCACGCCGGCGGACGTAGTCGAGGTAGGTGGCGTCGTCGCTCCAGAGCATCGCGCCCGCCATGCCCTCGAGCTCGTAGGCCACGGCAAAGTCCTGCCACGAGCTCGCGCGCAGGCGCACGTAGCGGTCGAGGACCGACGCCATCCGCGTCACGCGGGCGAGCGTCTCGGGCGCGCTCATGAGCGTGACGTCGTCCGAGCCCGGAAGCTCGCGGCCGCCCGCGATGCGCTCGAGGCAGCCCAGGGCGCGCTCGCGCTCCTCGTCCTCGAGAAGCACCGCCGGCACAGTGAGCTTCATCGACTCGTCGCTAAAGAGCTCGATGGCCGAGTGAGGGTCGGCCGAGCCGAGCGGCACCGACGTGCGGAAGATGAGCGAGTCGTGCGCGTGCTGGGTGTGGCACTCCATCGACTGGCGGGCAAAGGCGGCGCGCATCGCGGCGGCGTGGGAGTTCGCCACGGCCCGGCCGGCCTTGTCGGGCGAGGAGTTGCCCATGCGGAAAAGGTAAAGGTCGAAAAGGGCGAGGCCCTCGGGGTAGTACATCGTGCGGCGGCAGAACTCGGAGACCTCTGCGCGACGCCTCGTCGCCTTACCGTAGAGCTCAACCAGGGCAGAGCCCACCGCCGGCCCCGACGTGGAACCCTCGCGTACCTCCACGACGCCGTCGGCCACATAGGGCGGGAAGTCCCCCTCCTCGACCTTCACCACGAGCACGCCTTCGTCTGTGGTGCCGGGCTTGATGACGAAGCGCATGTCGAGCCTGGGCATGGGCGTCACGTGGCGGCGGCAGAGCTCGCCGATGGCCTGCGAGAAGTCGAAGGTGTCGCGCTTGATGGGGCAGATAGAGCGGTCCGCGTCGGCGATGCCGATGATGAGCCATCCACCGGAGGAGTTTGAGAATGACGCGATGATCTTGGGGACCTTGCGGCGCACGGTGATGCCAAACGTCTGCTTGAACTCGAGCGCGTAGCCCTCATCGAGGTCGGCGAGCTGAGAGAGGTCGTCCCAGGTCACGTCAACGAGGTCCTTGGGCGAGCCGTGCTCGTCTCGAAAGGGACTGAATGCCATGCGTCGGGCTCCCTTCGCTGTGCCCGGGCCGGCTCTCCGGAGAATGCCCGCCCGAGGCTCTCACTATGGTAGTACTCGTTGAGAGGCGCGGGACGCGTGTCGCCTGAGATTGGAAGCCTGAGGGGCTTGTGGGCGTCATTTGCGAACGCGGAGAAAAACTACTTGACGAAGCCCTGACGTTCCCGTATATTCTCCTTCG